>CAZPGB010000025.1:0-60212 GCA_964585945.1 uncultured bacterium
ACCCCAAACACCCGACGAGATTCAAACAGGGCTTCGGGCAACAGAAACTATCTACACTACTGGAACGCTGCGGTCCTGGAGGCGCCTACCGGCGCCGAAGCGTTGCGGGCGCTGCGGGCGGCCCGGAAGAGCTCCACACCGATCCAGCTCGGCCTGATCGATGCTCACCTGCCCGATATGAACGGGTTCGACCTGGCCGGTTGGATCAAGAGCGAACCGGGCGGACAGCGCCTGCCGCTCATCTTGTTGACCGCCAATCCCGAGCCGGGAGACGCCGCCAAGGCCCGTCGGGCGGGCCTAGCCGGCTACTTCCCCAAGCCGGTGGCCCAACACCATCTGCATGATGCGATCGCCACCCTCATGGGGCGGGGCCCGGCATCGGCGCGATCAGTGGTCACGCTGGTCACGCGCCACACCCTCGAGGAAGCGCGCCGCGGAAGCGTGCGCATCCTGGTCGTGGAGGACGAGCCGGTCAACCGGCGCATCGCGGCCAGCATTCTGGAGAGGGCCGGCTATCGGTGCGACGTGGCCCACAGCGGCCGCGAGGCGCTCACCGCCTACTCCGGACGTCTCTATGATCTGATCCTCATGGACTGCGAGATGCCCGTGATGGACGGCTTCGCCGCCACCGAGCGGATCCGTACATTGGAAGGCGGCGAGCGTCACACGCCGATCCTGGCCATGACCGCGTCTTCGGAAGACGAGGTACACGACCACTGTCTGGCGGCGGGCATGGACGCGGTGCTCCCCAAACCGATTGCGCGCGACGATCTGGTGGCTTCGGTGGAGCACTACCTCTTGCTCCTCGGCGAGGCGGATCAGGACGAGGGCTTCGCCGAGGCGGCGTGAAGGGGCGGGGCCGCGCAAACCGGTGCCGCCGGTCGAGCTGCGCAGCCTTGCTCAGCCCGTCCAGTAGCGCCGGGCTCGTCTGGAGCGCAAGTACATGTAGACCCGGGGAGCCTGCAGGGCACCGGCCGCGAAGCCGATCGCCCCTCCGACCGGATTCCAGGATGCGGCGATCGGTTCGAAGAACTCCCGCGTGAGAAGACATCCCAGCAGGACACCGGCGATCAGACCGGCCAAGATACCGGCGAGGATTGCGAGACCGAGGTCGATGCCACGGGTGGCGCGCAGGCGCCGCTGACGCTCTTGAATCTGCGATCGGAAGAGGCGCTCGCCAGGTCGGTCGGGGGTGGATTCCGGCCGACTCATGCCGCGCGCGATCCCTCGGGAACGCCCCGCCAGGCCACCGAGGGATCCAGCAGCGCCAGCACCACGTTCTGCACCAGCAGGTCCTCCAAGGCTCGCACCTTCAGAAGCTCCAGCCAGCCTTCCCGCATTCGGTAGACCGGCGCCGGCGGACGGCCGCTGAGGTGAGCTTGAGCGAGGTGCGCGAAGAGGTCGGCCAGGTGCACGATGGCCACCGCCTTCTGGTTGCCTTCCACCGCGACAGGAGGGGCGTAGCTGGGCACGTGGTGCTGCGCGACGATCTGACTGACTTCCCGGGGAAGCTGTGCCGCCCGGCAGAGCTGCGCGCCGAGGTAGGCATGTCCGACGCCCAGGCGCTCCAGCTCCCGCGACAGCGCCGCGTGATCGCTGAACGCCACGCCGTCGAATGCCCGCGCTCGGTCGGGCCACCGGCCCAGCGCCAGCAGCTTGCCCATGTCGTGCAGGAGCCCGGCGGTCGCGATCATGTCCGGACGCGGCAGGCCCAGCGCGGTCGCCAGAGCGTGCGCGGCGCGCGCGATCATGAAGGCGTGCTGCCAGTGGCGCTCGAAGGCGCCGGCCGTCATGCTGCTGCTGGGGTGGATCACCTCACTCAGACAGGCCCGCCAGGCCAGATTGCGCACCTCGACGTGGCCGAGGAAGAGCGTGGCTCTCGAGACCTGCTCGATCGGGGCTTCGAGGCCGTACTGGGGGCCGTTGACGCGGGCCACGATCCCGTCGGCCAGCGCAGGATCGGTCTGGATGAGGGCCGTGAGCTCCAGGGGATCTCGGGTCTCGCTCGACAGGGCCTCCAGGAGCCCCCGGCGGCCTTGGAGCCGGTCCGCGGCGGAGCGCACGGCCGCCTCGATCTCCTCGAGCTGGGGGAAATCTCTGTCAAAGGGCTGTGGAGGGGGAAGATCCGGTGGCACGGTCTGGAGCCGGGCCAGATCCAGCTTCTGCGGATTCGACACCTTCATGCCGACCGCCGGCGGGGGCGCAGCCACACCGCTTGCGCCGGTTGCAGGCCGCCGCGTCGTCTTGCCGGTCCCCGACCCGTCCGCCCTTCCGGCAGCCTTCCCGGCGGTCGTGCCCGGTGCAGCCACCCGCCGCGAAGACGCGGGCCGGGATCGGCCGCGCAGCAGCAGCAGGCCCGCCACGAGACCAGCGCCGGCAACGCCAGCCAGAATCGCCACATCCATGGATCGGTCCCCTCGCGCTCTCAGCCCGCGGTCGGCCAGCCTCGCCCGGGCGGCCATCCGCGAACAGCGGCGCGGGGTCGCGCGCCCCCCCAGGGATGGGTCCCGGACGGGATAAAGCCTAAGGGAGTTATCGGCAGGCCCCCCCGGAGGATGTAGGGGAAGCTTCACCGTGGGCACCTCCGGACGGCAGAGCGGGACCTCTGCGTCGCGGTGAAGGCCTTCCCCTACTCCGGGGCCAGGGCCGGCGGAACGCCGCTCCCTGGATGCGCTTGGGTGGTGTGCAGGCAACGGCCGAGTATGCGCCGTCGGTACACCTACGCGTGCATTCTAGGAGACTGCGCGATGCGGTGCCTGGGGACGGGCTGATCAAGGGGGAATGTTTCGCTGATGGGGAGATCGGGGGGGCGGCTCACGCGCGGCGCAGGACCAAGATCTGGGCTGCGGTCGCCTCGTGCTCGGACGTGCGCTCGGCGGCGTCGCCCGAGCCGGCTTCGAGTCCGCGTAGGAGCGCGAACCAGCCATCCGCCAGGGGAACGCGGTCTCGCTGCGGGTTGCCCGGGCAGGCGATCCGAACCTGGCGATCGTGGATCCGCACCAGGTAGCGGTCGCGATCGGGAGCGGTGTAGACATGACCGCGGGGCCCGATGGTCCAACGGCCCCTGTTGACGAAGTACTCCTCGCGCTCCGAATAGCGGGGCGCATCGAAATCGGTCCGGCCGGGCTTTTCGAGCAATCGATGCCTTTCGCGCAACGCCTCGTCCCCGAAGGCCAAGAACAGCGTGCGCTCGAAGACCGATCTGCGGCTCGATGGATATCGCCCGGCTACCGTGGTCGGAATCGACCACGCGGCACGCGACTATCCCCGCGCTACCGCGTTTCGGGCCGCGACCGTCCACGCAGGCTCCGAATTGCATTGCCGCGGGCTCTGCGGGTCTCGTCTCGGCCGCGACGGCAGGCCCGCGCAGGCAGCGGATTCCCGCCTCCAGACTGCACGAGAGGCGAACCTCACGGTTGCACGATCTGTGTTCCAACTCGCGGGCCGAGCCGCTACACTGGGGTGGCTGGAAGCGAAACCCCGGCGCGTGGAGTCAAGCCGCTGGCACGGCGCGTCGATCTTTCGGGTAGGCGCCGAACCGGGTTCCGGCGCGAAGCATGCGGCAGCAGATAGTCGGGCAAGGCGCCCCGCTAGCGGGGGGCCTTGAAAGGGTAATCTCATGAAGCAGACTGTCGGGCTACACACCGGGCTGCACCTGAAGCAGCAGATGATCCTCAGCCCGCAGATGGTGCAGCAGATGAATCTGCTCGTGCTGCCCCTGCTCGACTTCAACGCCGAGATCGAGACCCTCGCCGACGACAACCCCGTGCTCGAGGTGCAGCAGCCGACCGATCCGCCCACCACCGACACCGCAGCGGAAGCCAAGGAGCAGAAGGACAACGACGAGTGGGACGAGCGCGTGCTGCAGCGCATCGCCGAGCTGGGCGAGGAGCCCGCCGCGGGCAGCGGCTCCTGGGCCGGTGGCACGTCGGGTAATCAAGATGAGGAACACACCGATCCCATCCTGCGCGTCGCACCGACCAAGACGCTGACCGAGGACCTGCTCGAGCAGGTGCGCCTGAGTCTTTCGGGCAAGGAGGAGCGCATCGGCGAGTTCCTCGTGCAGGACATCGACTCACGCGGCTTCTTGACCCGCTCGCCCGCGGAGATCGCGCCCGATGTCTCCGCCTACGCCGGCGAGGAGCTCAGCGAGCAGGAGGTGGCCGCGACGATCGAGAAGCTGAAGGACACGCTCGAGCCTCCGGGCCTCCTGGCCTCCAGCGTGGAGGAGTCGATCGCGCTGCAGCTCACGCGACACAAGAAGTCGAAGTGGATCGACCACATCGTCAAGGGCTACCAGCTCCTCGCAGCCGGCAAGGAGCGAGAGCTGATCCGTCTGTGCGCCAAGGAGGGGGTGGAGCCTTCTTTCGTCTTCAGCGAGCTGGAGAAGCTGCATTTCGTACCGACCTTCGGTGTGGCCGACGAGGCGTTCGACTCCAATTCCGTTCGGCCCGAGCTTCTGATCCTGCGCAGCTTCCCCGAGCGCCACGGGCCCGACAAGTACGAGGTCCGTTACAACTCGACAGCGGTGGTCAACCTCTCGCTCAACCCCAAGATCATCGACATGGCGCGCCGCCGCAGCCAGTTGTCGCGCGACGAGAAGATCTTCCTGCGCGACAAGGTCCAGAAGGCGAAGTGGCTGAAGCAGATCGTGGACGATCGCCGGAGCCTCCTGCAGCGCACCGGCGAGGCGATCGTACAGCGGCAGTGGGAGTTCCTGGACAAGGGTCGCCGCTACCTGCGACCGCTCACGCAACGGGAGATCTCCGAGGAGGTCGGCCGCGACGAGAGCACCATCTCGCGGCTCATCAATGGCCGCTTCGCCGACACCCCGCAGGGCACCCTGCCGCTGTCGGCCTTCTTCTCGCAGGCGGTCGGCCACGCATCGGGCGCCGCCGCCCGCGAGGTGCTCAAGGAGATCATGGATACCGAATCCAACGGCAACACGTACACCGACGACGAGCTGGCCGAGATGATGCGCCGCCGCGGGTTCGCCATCCAACGCCGCACGATCAACAAGTACCGCCGCATGCTGGGCGGATACTACGCATTGAAGCGCAGTGTCCGCCGGGCGATGAGTCGGATGAACAAGGTCGGCTGATTCCTGCGCCGCCCGGGCGCGCGAGGAGCCTGCAGAGCTTTGGTGTTGCTTCTCCTCCTCTACGTGGCGGTCACGATTCTCGGGCTCTTCCCCTTCCACGGCATCCCCATACTGAACATCGCCCTGGGCTTTCCCATCGGCGCGGCCATCGCCCACCGCGGCCTCGGGGACGAGGGCGGCGGCGGCCACAAGGATGCGGGCGCCGACCGCGGTCGCGCCGTGATGCGACGGGTGTTCTACGGGTCACTCGCTACCGCCGGCGTCACGCTGCTGATCTGTTGGATCCAGCTCGTGGTGTCGATCTTGGTGCTGCGCGTGCTGGGGCTCGGGTCTCCACTGGCGAGCCTGCTGCCGCTGCTTCCTTCGCCCATCCACCCGAACCTCTTCCGCGCACAGCTCTTCGCGGTCATTCTGGCGCCCGCGCTCCTGGTGCTGACCACCGTCTTCGGCGGCGTCCTAACGCTGATCGTCCACGGCCCGCGGGACGATGGGGATGGCGATGGCGAGAGTTAGCGGGCTTGATCGGTCCGGCGTTCGACCGCCGGCGCTCGGCCGCCAGCGCTCGGCCGCCGACGCTCGGCCATGGCGGCCAACTCGAGCCGAGATTCCTTGGTTTACGACTTGATGTGATTTTTGCCCGAAATCGGGCATGGTGATTGCATTTTTGGTTGAATGATGCCATCTATTGGCCGATCTAGAAGCCAAGATACCCTGGACATGGGCCCGGGCCAGGCGAGCCATGAAGGAAGACGGGACGCTGATCCAGCACCTGCGGGTGGTGACGGGACTCGACGAGGATCTGCTGGCCAAGATCCTGGCGGAGGTCCGGGCGTGGCATGCGTGGGATCTAGAGACGTGGATTCGGCGGCGCCACGAGGAGCTCCAACGTCAGGGGCTGCGCAACCGGGAGATCTTCCCCCGTCTGCGCCGGGAAGCCGAGGGGATGCTGTTCCGATCCGCCCCGCTGAGCGAGCGGCAGATCCGCCGCATCGTGTACGGATAGCGCCCGGGAAGAGGCAGGAAGGCCTCGGTCGCGGGGAGGGGTGCAAGAACGAAGCCCGGCCGCGTACGCGGAGCTGCGACCACGCACCCCGGATGCGGGCGCCGCGAACACGCACCCCGGATGCGGGCGCAGCGAAGACGGACCAAGAAGACAGGGAAGCTCGAAACGGGAGAGGAACCCATGTGCGGCATCATCGGCTTCACCGGCGGCAAGAAGGTGTCGGTCGACCTGTTGATGGAGGGTCTGAAGCGCCTCGAGTACCGCGGGTACGATTCGGCCGGCCTCGCCTGGCAGGTGCGCTCAAAGGTGCGCATTCGCAAGCGGGCCGGCAAGGTGGACACCCTCTGGAATGATCTGCCCAAGGACCTGGAGGTAATCGCCGGCATCGCCCACACACGCTGGGCCACGCACGGTCCTCCCAACGACATCAACGCCCATCCTCACACCAATGAGACCGGCGACATCGCCGTCGTCCACAACGGCGTGATCGACAACTTCGGTGAGCTGAAGGCCGACCTGATCGCGCGCGGCCACACCTTCTCCTCCGAAACCGACACCGAGATCCTGGCCCATCTGATCTCCGAGCACTGCACCAACGGCACGTCGCTCGAGGACGCGGTCCGCAAGGCCCTCTTCCTGGTCGAGGGCACCTACGGCATCGCCGTCATGCGGTCGGGGGACCCCGGCAAGATCGTCGCCGCGCGGCGGGGCTCACCGCTGATCGTGGGCATCGGAGACGAAGGCTCCTTCGTCGCCTCGGACTCGGTGGCCATGGCCGGACGGGCCGACCAGGTGGTTCATCTGGAGGATGGCGACATCGCCGTCTTGACCGGCAAGGACCACCAGATCCAGCGGCTCACCGGCGGCGCCAGCGCCACCAACAACTGGAGCAAGCTGGACGTGATGCCCAGCGTGCTCGACAAGCGCGGCTATCCTCACTTCATGCTCAAGGAGATCATGGAGCAGCCCGAGGCGTTGGCGAACTGCTTCCGCGGAAGGATCGTGCCGGAGTTCGGCACGGCCAAGCTGGGCGGACTGCAGATGGAGCCGCGCGACTTCCTGGAGATCGACCGCGTCCGTCTGCTCGGGTGCGGCACCTCCTACATCGCCGGCAGCGTCGGCGCCCGCATGGTCGCAGACCTCTCGCGCGTCGAGACGACATGCGAATACGCACCCGAGTACCGCTACAGCAACCCGATCGTTCGCAAGAACATGCTTTTCTTCGCCGTCTCACAGTCGGGCGAGACGGCCGACACGATCAACGCCATGCGCGAGGTGCAGCGCAAGGGCGGCAAGGTGCTGGGTATCGTCAACCGTGTGGCCAGCACCATTGCCCACGAGACCGGCGCCGGGATCTACATCCACGCGGGTTTCGAGTACGCGGTGGCGTCGACCAAGACGATGCTCAATACGATGATGGCGCTCTTCCTCTTCGCGCTTCTGCTGGGGCGCATGCGCGATCTGTCCTTCGCGCGCGGCAAGGAGTTGATCGAGGAGGTCGAGCAGTTGCCCGACAAGATTCGGCGCGTGCTCGAAATGCGCAGCGAGCTTCGGGAGGCGGCTGAGCGGTTCCAGTCCTCGGAGAACTTCTACTACATGGGCCGCGGCTACTCCTATCCCGTGGCCATGGAGGGCGCGCTGAAGCTCAAGGAGATCGCCTACGTGCACGCCGAGGGCTATCCGGCGGCGGAGATGAAGCACGGGCCGATCGCGTTGATCAACGAGAGCTTCGCCTCGATTTTCGTGATCCCACGCGATTCGCTCTTCAACCGGTCCTTCACCAACCTCCAGGAAGTGCGCGCGCGCAAGGGCCCGATCCTCACCATCACCACCGACCATGCCGGCGACCTGGAGGAGTTCTCGGACCAGGTGATCGTACTGCCCGAGGCCGACGAGATCCTGGTGCCCTTCCTGACCGTAGTGGCCGTGCAGCTCTTCGCCTACGAGTTCGCGGCGCTGCGAGGATGCCCGATCGACCAGCCCAAGAACCTCGCCAAGAGCGTGACGGTCGAATAGCAACAGAGGTGGATGCCGTGGCGCGCAGCCCGCAGCCCGGTCCACTGCTCGAGGGCACCGTGATCGACCCCGGCGCCCGGGAAGCGGTGGTGGAGACGGCCGAGGGACACGTGCGCGTGCGCGGCGTCGTTCTGGGCGATCGCATCCGACTGCGCGTGACGCACCGCGGCCTCAACGCCATGTGGGGCGAGTGCGTGGAGGTGCTCGAGCCCTCCCCCGAGCGCGTGGAGCACCGATGCGCGCTGATCGCCACCTGCGGCGGATGCCCCTGGCAGGCGTGGGACCCGGCGGCCCAGCGCGTCGAGAAGCGCCAGCGGTTGGAACGCTTTCTGGGACCGCACACCAGCGCACCCGTCCATGAACCGCTGCACGCGGAGACCGACTACGGCTATCGCAACAAGCTGCTGGTGGCCGCGGGTGGACGTGCGGGCGCGCTGCATTTCGGTCTCTACGCCCCGCGCAGCAGGACGCTGGTGCCGGCTGATGCTTGTCCCGTGCAGTCGGACGTGGGCGCGGCGGTGCTGGACGCGGTGCGCGGCGTGCTGAACGAGCAGCGGTGGGAGCCGGTGCACGACGATGCGCCCGGCGGGTGGCTGAAGCACGCTCTCGTGCGCGTCGCGCCGGGAACCGATCAGGTCGGCGTCACGCTGGTGTTGCGGCTCTGGCCCTGCCCGCAGAGCGCCGCGGTGGGGCGCGCCCTGCTCGAGATCCCGGGCGTCGCCTCGGTGTGGGCCAACCACAGCCCCCACGCTCACGCCGTTGCGCTGGGTCCCAAGAGCGCGCCGCTGGCGGGGCGCCACCGTCTGAACGCCGCCGTCGGCGCGGTGCGCTATCTGCTCACGCCCTTTGTCTTCTTCCAGACCAACTCGCCGGCACTGCCGTTGCTGGTGTCGGCCGTGGGCGCGGCTCTGCCCGAACGAATGAACCATCTGGTCGACCTCTACGCCGGTGTCGGCCTCTTCACGCTGGCCTTCGCCGAGCGGGCCCGGCAGGTCACCGCTGTCGAGGCGCACCCGGTGGCGGCGAAGGACCTGTCGGCCGCGGTGCGGATGCACGGCCACGAGCATGTCACGGTCCGCGCGGCCGATGCCGGAGAGGTTCGCGTCAAAGGACCCCGGCCGGACGCGGTGATCGTCGATCCGCCGCGAGGGGGCCTGCCCGAAGGGTTGATCGAGCGTCTGGCCGGTCGCCTGGCGCCCCAGCGTCTGGTCTATGTCTCCTGCTCACCGCGGGCGCTGGCCGTCGACCTGGAGCGACTGGCGAGCCGCGGATACCGCGCGCGGGCGATTCAGCCGATCGACCTGTTTCCCCACACCCCCCACGTGGAGGCGGTCGTGACGCTCGACCGGGACCCCGAGCGTCCCCGGCCGCTGTCGCGCCAGGCCCGCCGCCGCCGGGCGCGGCGCGGGGACCAACCCTGAGGCTGCCGGATGCGCGTCACGTCGGCGGAAGCACGGCATCACCGAGCGCGCAGCGCAGCTTCTTGAGCAGCCCGAGCAGCGCGGATTTCTCGTCGCGTGACAGCGACTCCAGATGCGGCCACAGGTGACGGCTGATCACACCGAGCAGATCCTCCCGCGCCGCCCTGCCCCGGGTCGTCAACCGCACGCGCGTTGCGCGCCGGTCGTGCTCGTCGGGGGCGCGGGTCACCCAACCGTCGCGCTCCATGCGGCGCAGGGTGCGCGAGATCGTCGGGGCGTCCCGGAGACTTCGCGCGACCAGCTCGGCCTGCGTGAGGGCCCCTGCGAGGTCGGCCTCAGTGAGAATGGAGAGGAGCTGCCACTGCTCGGGGGTCATGCCCCGACTCGCCAACGCACGGGCCAACTGCCTGCGATAGAGCAGGCCCGCCCGGTAGAGGTTGTAGCCGAGCGTCTGATCGAGCGCCTTGGGAATCATGCATGGATCGTACGACATATGATTGTCTAGACAACTATTTTCTGGCCCTGTGCCGCACCGGAGTGGCTCCGGGCCATCTCATGGGGAGGGAGGATCCACAACCCTGGAAGTCGCTGCGCCACCGACCGCACCGGAGATGGACACGCGCCCGATACGGCTACAGTTTCAATCACTTGTGTTTTATGGAGTTACCGCTGTGCCCCGGGGCACAGGGCGCGGGGCAGGGGGCGCGGGTGCCGGGGCGCGGGGCAGGGGCTCCGGGGCACGGGGACACCGGACGCGGGCGATGGCTGCCTGCGCTCCGTCGGATTCACGGGCGCAGACCATTTAGTTGTCTAGACAATCTATTTGATGGTGCGGTTGTCGGCTTCGGTCTTGGTCACGTAACCGCTTTCCTGGCGCTTGGCGTTGATGGCGTTCTTCTGCATGTACATTCGGAAGACATCTTCTGCGGACAGCCCCATCACCTGGCAGGCGCTCACCCAGAAGTGCAGGATGTCGACCAGCTCCACCCGCAGGTTCTGCTCGTCGAAGAGGTCCACTTTCGTGCGCCACCACTTCCAGTTGGTCGAATCGATCATCTCGGCGATTTCCTGGGTCATGGCCAGGGCGTAGTTGCGCAGCCAGAGGTTCTGCAGTCTGCGGTCGCGCGGGATCTCGTCGAAGCCCACCAGTTCGTTCTGCTCGAAGGTGTAGCGATTGAGCTCGCGCTGCTTGGCGAAGATCTCGTCCAGCTTGTCCATGGCGATGCCTCCCTGGCCGGTGCGCTGTCCTGCCCCTGTGCGCCGGTCGCCCGCAACCGCTGCGGCCGTCTCACGACGCTGCCGCGGTGAGGATACAGGGGAACGCCGGGGCCTCGCAGCCGCAAAGTGCGGGGGGCGGAAGCGCGCGGGATCCACCCCCCCGCGGTCCGGTGCGGCTTGACCCCGCGCCTTTTTCGACCCTAGCATCGACCGCGAGCCATCGGCGATCCACCCGATCACCCACCACCGCTCTGGAGGCGCATGCCGACACCGCAAGCCATCCTCTTCGATCTGTTCCACACGCTCATCGACCTGCGCAGCGGCGCGTCCGGACCCAGCACGCCCGAGTTCCTGGGCATCGACCCCATCGTCTGGTCCAAGAAGGTGGTCGAGGAATCGCCGCATCACGCGTTGGGGGAGGTCACCGACGGCTATGAATCGCTGCGTCTCATCGTGCACGCCATCGATCCCGTGATTCCCGAGGAACAGATCCGCGAAGCCGCGCGTCTGCGTCCCGCCCGCTTCCGCGCCGCGTTGCTCAATGTGCGGCCGGCCATCCTCGCCTCGCTCACGCGCCTGCGCGCGCGCGGGCTCAGGCTCGGGCTGATCAGCAACGCCGGCATCGACGAGGTGTCCGCGTGGCTCGAATCGCCGCTGGCGCCGCTCTTTGACGTGGCGCTCTTCTCCTGCCACGAGGCGCTGATGAAGCCCAATCCGCAGATCTACCTCCGGGCCGCCGAGAAGCTGGGGGTCCCACCCGGGGAGTGCCTCTTCGTGGGTGACGGCGGCAGCCGCGAGCACGAGGGCGCGCGCGCAGCCGGCATGGCGTCGGTGTTGCTGCTGGGTCTGCTGCGCGAGAGCTACCCCGACATCGCCGACCAGCGGCCACGGATCGCGGATTGGACGCTCGAGACGTTCGAGGAGCTGGAAGCGCTGGTGCTGGGCCTCGAGCATGGGTCCGCATGACGGCAGATCCGTGGCGATGATGCCGTCCATGCCCGCGGGCTGCAGAGAGCGAGCTCCCTGGGATCCACTGCCGGCCACGGGGGGCATTCTCCGTCTGAAAGGATCCAGCCCCCCGGAGCAATCAAGAATGCCCCCCGGATGCATCCACTGCCACTCGAGGAGCGGATTCATGACGTTGACCATGCGTCGCTATCGGGATGATGAAGACTACTGGCGCATCCGGGCCTTCCTGCGGGAGACCTTCGAGCTCCACGGCCGCCGCGAGCGCAACTGGCAAGCCTATCGATTCGACTACTGGCGCTGGCACGGGACGCTGAACATGGGCGACGGCAGCCTCGAGGAGGATGTTTTCCTCTGGGAAACCGCCGCTGGCGAGCTGGCGGCCATCGTGCACCCCGAGCCGCGGGGCCACGCCGTTCTCCAGGTTCATCCCGCGCACCGAACGCCCGAGCTGGAAGAGGGGATGCTCGCGGTCGCCGAGCGCCACCTGCCGCGGCCGGGCAAGGACGGCCGGCCCAGGCTCAGGGTGTGGGCCGCCGGCGACGACGATGCGCGCAAGGCTCTTCTGGCGCACCATGGGTTCGCCGCCGCCGAAGCGCCCGAATACCAGCGCCGGCGGAGTCTCGACGAACCGATCGACCCCTTGCCGATTGCGGAGGGCTACCAAGTCCGTGCGCTGGGCGGCCCCGAGGAGCAACCGGCGCGCAGCCACGCGTCCTGGAAGGCATTCCACCCCACCGAATCGGAGGAGAATTACAAGGGGTGGCACTGGTATCGCAACATCCAGCGCGCGCCCCTTTACCGGCGCGACCTCGACCTGGTGGCCGTGGCGCCGAGCGGTGAGATCGCCTCCTTCGGCACCATCTGGTTCGACGACGTGACCCGGACCGGCGCGTTCGAGCCAGTGGGCACGCACCCCGACCACCAGCGGCGGGGATTGGCCCAAGCGGTCATGACCGAGGGGCTGTGCCGGCTGCAGTCGATGGGCGCCACACTGGCGTTCGTGGGATCCTATTCCCCCGCCGCGCACGCGCTCTACGCGTCGGTCGGGTTCACCGAGTACGACATCTCCGAGCCTTGGGACAGGTTCTACGCGTAGCGCCGTGATTCACGCGCGCCGCAGGTGCGCACGCCTCTCGGTCGGGGCCTCGGGTGGCAGCGGTCCCTACTCCACATCCCACGTGACGACGATGTCGTCCTGCGGCATGAAGTCGCTCGCCTCGTAGACGTAGGCCGTCATCCCATCGACGTCGCCCGGCTCGAACGGAAAGCTGAAGCTCGTGGGACGCGCCTCGGGCGGCAGGTAGATCTCGAAGCGTGCGTGGGACAGCGGCCGCTGCCAGTGCTTGGTGGTCGTGACGATGTAGCGGGCGTAGCGGTCCAGCATCGCCTGGCGGTAGATGCACCGCACCTCCAGACTGTCGCCCCGGTCCATGGGGATGAACCAGCGCGCGCCGTGGACTTGAGGGTGCTCCCGAAACTCCTGCGGCGTCCACTCGCCCCCGGGGGCCCGCGCCTCCAGGCGCACCATCCGCGCGCCGCCCAGCAGGCTGTCCTGCGGGTAGGGGTAGAAGAGCGTGGTCTGCTGCATCGCCCCTGGGCGCACCAGGAAGCGGTAGATGCCGTCGACCTCCAGCGAGTCGCCCACGATGTAGAGGCGAATCAGCTCCGAGTCGAACCGGAGCGGGAACCCGGAGAGACCCGCGGAGCGGCCTGGCGGCTGGGCTTGCGCAAGGACTCCCGCGGCACCTGCCATCAGCAGAAAAAGCGCGGCGAGCCGGGCCGGAGCGACGCCCCACGGGACGTGACGATGCGCGCGCTGCGGCGAGCGCGATGAAGGGATGTGCACGAACCACCTCGGCTAGCGGTACTGCCCTTTGAGGCGTCCCCAGGAGGTTTCGATCTCAATGCCCTGGCCGCCGGGGTCCTCGGGATCGCGCTCAGAGACGCCTTGCGACACTGGGTTCACGGTGAGCACCACGCGTGTGCAACCGGCGCAGTCGCTCTGCCCGCGAACATACCCGCTGTAGAGGCCCGGGTCCAGACCGGCCGTGTCGATCGTGACCGTCAGGAGATCCGATTGCGAGCCCTGAGGCTCCACAATCAGCTCCATCCACGGCTCGGTAGCATCATAGGAGGCGACGCAACCGGCACCGCCAAAGAGGCTGGATGTGATCTGCTCCTGAAGGATCTCACCCTGGACCACCTCGACGGTGACCTCGTCGGGATAGAGCACCGCCCGGCAGACCGGCTCGAATCCGCAGTCGGTGTAGCAGTACGCGCACTCGATGCCCGACTTGGCACCCGAGGCGTAGGCGTCGACCGTGAACGTGTTGGGTGGACACCCGTGGGTGAGGAACGCGCCGCTGAAGCAGAAGCAGGGGCCGCCGTAGGTGGGCGCATCGAACACGAATCGGCACGCCAGCATCACCTCGCCCGGCGGCGGGGTGGGACAGGTCGGCCAAACCAGATCGAGCACCGCCATGCGGCCGATCACCTCGATCGTGCCCTCGCCGGGGCTACAGATCTCCGTCGAGAGCAACTGCCAGTCGGCCGGCCAGTCGCCGAAGCTCGATTCGAACGCGTAGACCGGCTGACCGGCGTGGGCGAGCGGGTAGATGAAGATGTCGAACTCCATCAAGCCTCGCTCGGTCGTGTACTGCACGATCTGCTCGCAGGTCGTGATGGTGGTCTGTGAACAGAAGTCGGGTTCGTAGGGTTGCACGTGCGTGAACACCATCGCATCGGGCAGCGGATTGGCGCGGACAGGGAAGATCCAAGCGATCGAAAGCGTGAACAACAGCAGAGGAATTCCCAAGATCAGCAGCGCGGCAAGAGAACGCGGTCCTCTGCTCCAACGGCCCAGACGGTAGCAAGACGCGGAAGAATCCATGGCCCAATCCTCCCTCGATCCCTCCAACGAGCCTGACGTTGATATTGTCCCACCCGGGTCTGAAGTGCGCAACTGACCATCTGCGAGGAGGATACGGTGTATCATCCGCAATTCGGTGGCCGGTGCGACTTCGGAAGGGAACCGCTCGCAGGCTCGGGCGTGGCATACTATAGCGGGTATGGGTGTGTCGGCCGCAGGGAGGTTCGAGGCCATGAAAACGAATCCACGGCTCGGGTTGCAGAAAATGATCCGCTTCGCGGCCGGTCTGCTCGGGGCGCTGTGCGTCACCACGGCCGGCGGCGCGCTCCCCGAGGGCGGGCCGGTTACCGGCACCGCTGGCGCCGGAATGCCGGGAACCGTTGCCGGCGGCGACGAGGCCCCCGCCACGAGAGCCTACTGGGTCTTCTTCCACGACCGCGGATCCCAGACCCTCGACGAGGAGACCATGCGGGCCCGCGCGGCCGAGCTGTCGCCCGAGGTGTGGGCGCGCCGCATGCGCGGCGAGCGCGCTCCGGTGCCCGACGAGCGCGACCTGCCGTTGTGGGAGCCCTACGTGCGCGAGGTGGCCGCCCACGGAACGCTGCGCCACCAGAGCCGCTCGCTCAATGCTGTCAGCATCGATGTGGCCCCTGACGCGCTGGCAAGCCTCGAAGAGCTCTCCTTCGTCGCCGATGTACGGCCGGTCGCCGTCGCCGTGCGCACGTCGATCGGCCCCGGCGTCGATCCGGCCACGGGAGAGCCGTTGGGCGAGATCACCGACCCGGTGCGTCGGTCGCCCTCCCCGCAGCGCGCTGGAAGGGACCTCGCGTCGCTCGACTACGGCCAGTCGCTCGGCCAGCTCACCGAGATCACGGTTCCCGCGGTGCACGCGCTGGGCTTCACCGGCAACCGCGTGCGCTTCATGATGATCGACACCGGCTTCCGCAAGGACCATGAGGTGTTCGCCGACACCGAGCTCTTCGACGAGTGGGACTTCATCTTCGGGGACGGCGAGACGCAGAACGAGCCCGACGACGATCCCAACCAGCACAAGCACGGCACGACAACCTGGAGCGTGGCCGGCGGCTTCGCGCCCGGGATCCTGATCGGTGCGGGCTTCGGCTCCTCCTTCGCACTGGCCAAGACCGAGGACATCCGCTCCGAGACGCGCGTCGAGGAGGACTACTACGTGGCCGCTCTCGAGTGGGCCGACCAACTCGGCGTATCGGTAACCAATGCGAGTTTGGGCTATATCTGCTTCGACAGCGGCTTCTGCTACGAGTTCGAGGACAAGGACGGCGACACGGCGGTGATCACCGTGGCCATCGACATCGCCGCCGAGCGCGGCATCCTGTGCGTGAACTCGCAGGGCAACTCGGGCTGCGATATCGGCAGCCTCAGCACGCCGGCCGACGCCGACAGCATGCTGGCGGTGGGGGCGGTGGACAGCGTCAACGTGATCGCACCCTTCTCCGCCTGCGGCCCCACGTTCGATGACCGCATCAAGCCCGAGGTGGTCGCGCGCGGGCGCGAAACCTTCGCGGCCAGCGGCAACGAGCAGAACACCTACGGCCACACCGGCGGCACGTCGCTCTCCTCGCCGCTCGTGGCGGGCGCCGCGGCGCTCTTGATCGAGGCGCACCCCGAGTGGGGTCCGATGGACGTGCGCGCGGCGATGCTGGCGACCGCCGATCGCGCGGGGAGCCCCGACAACACCTACGGTTGGGGACGCATCGACACCGAGGCGGCGCTGTTCTACACGCCCCTGCTCCATCCCTATCCGTTTTCCCTCGCGAGCCCCGAGGACGGCGCGATGACGACGCTGGGGCCGGATTTCACCTGGCATCCGAGCATCGATCCGCAGGGCGGTCCGCTCACCTATACGCTGCACATCGAGGAGGCGCAGACGCCGGGGAACTTCTGGGACGTTCCTGCGGGCAGCGACACGCTGCTCACGCTGCCGTTTCTGCTCACGCCCGACACCGAGTACCGATGGGAAGTGTATGCGGAGACCGGCACCGGCTACCGGCGCATCTCCCGCGAGACCTTCACGCTCTTCACGCCTCCGGCCACCGATGTGGCCGAGGAGCTCGGCCCTCGCGGCGCACGATCACAGGGGGGTCTGCTCCTGCGGCTGGCCACCAACCCGGTCCGCGAGGAGCTGCGCTTCACCGTGCAACTTCCCGAGGCATCCAATACGGAAGCAGCGTCCGCGCCTTTGACGTGGGGCCTCTACGATCCGACCGGCCGCCGCCTGCTCGGCGGCGCGCGCGAGGCGCGCAGCGGCGTCTACGAAGTGGCCCTGCAACCTTCGGCCGCCGACGGACCGATCCCGCGCGGGGTCTACTACCTGGAGGTGCGGGTGGCCCATCGGGCGGCCAGAGAGGCAGTAATTCTGCTGGGGGATTGATCGGGCGGCTCGTTCGAATCGGCCCCAACGGTACGCTCCACCCGCAACCGCTCCGAGGCCCTCGGAGCCGGTCCGCCGCGGCTCACGGCGCCCGTCGTGAAAACCGCCCTCCCTTCAAGCGATGTATCTACGAACGCGAACTTGAAGGGAGGTGATCATCCATGAAGGCGGTGCGCATTCTCGGTCTCTTCGGCGAGTGGATCGTATGGCCGTTTGCGCCGCGTGCGGAACGTCGTGTCATCGCATCATGGCCGTCACCCGAGAGCTTGTCGCTGGCCGAGCGCATTCAGGAGTTGATCGCCGAGGCCAACGAGACTTCGCTTCCACCGGGTGCATTGCTGGCCGCGAATCCGATGCTGACGGACGCGGAGACCTACCTCAGCCTGTCCGCCCCGTCGCGGGTCGGGCATCCGCTCGCGCCGTTCTAGCCGGCAACGGCCCGCTCTCCAGCCTCGCCCTTGCGCCCGGCCGTCCGGCACCCGTCCGCTCCCGCTCCCACACCTCGCGGCACATGATGCCCAGCGCGATGATGGCCCACATGACGTAGACGAACAGGTCGGTGCGCTGATGGTCGGTACGCACCTGGCCCGCGAGGAACTGCAGAAACCCCACGTGGAAGACCGCGGTCAGGCCGCGCGAGAGCGGAACGCTATAGATGGCGAAGTTGTGCCCCACCCAGGTGCGGCGCAGGACACGCCAACAGATGATCAAGAACGCCGTCAAGCCGATCACGCCGGTGAGCTGCAGGTAGAAGAAGTAGGCACAGTGAGGCCAGACGGGATTGAGCCCCTCCACCTCGGTGCCGATCCGGTAGACCAGCCCGTGGCCGATCCAGGGGCTGGCGGCAATCTGGTCCCAGATGTAGTTCCAGGCCTTGACGCGCGTGTCGGGGATTCCGCGCACGAGCTGGGTACGGAAAAGCCTCCCCAGGAGCGACCCCTCGCCCTGGAACTCGAACAGGATGTACTCCGAGCCCACGAAGAGCAGCGCCAGGACGATCCCGCCCACGAGCACGCGGAACGGCGTGAACTGGCGGCGGAAAATCCAGAGGAAGTAGAGCAGACCGCCCATGAGGAGCAGCAGGCCGCCGCGGTTGCCGGTGAGCGACAGCACGTAGACGCTGAGCAGCGCAAAGGCGTAGTGGTAGTAGCGCATGAAGCGATTGTGCTTGTAGTAGACCGCCAGGTAGATCCGCAACAAGAAGGCGATGGCGGTGGCGTCGGAGAGCAGAGCGTGGGTATAGACGCCGCCGATGCGCGCCACGGCTTCGGTCGCGAAGAGGCCGCGCGCGCCCAGTGCGGTCAGGTAGCCGCGCGGCAGCCAGCTCAGTCCGGGGAAATGCCGTTGCAGCATCACGCTCAGGAAGACGGTCCCCAGCCCGAGCAGGAACATCTCGGTCAGGAACAGCATGCGCCGTTCGTCGCGGGCGGCGTTCACCACGATGTAGTACATCAGAATGGGCGTCACCAGGTGCTGCAGGAGCTTCCACGACCAGCGCAGCTCCTGGCTGGTCTCCACGTGCACGAAGGCGAAGCAGAGCGTACCGATGTAGAAGAGAACCGCCCAATCCAGATAGGTGCGTCGTGGCGCCGGGTCGTAGCGCATCACCACCCGGCCCATCCACACGACCGCAAGGAACACCAGCAGGGCGAAGTTGGTGTCCCCGATCCAGAGCGCGCTCGGGTAAGAGTAGATGATCAGGAACAAGCCGATCCCGATGTAGGTGGGAGAGCGCAGGGCGGCCAGCGCGAAGAGGGCGCCGACGATCAGCTTGAAGTAGCGCACCCGGAAACGATCGACCAGCACCCCGAGCCCCAGGCCGATCACAGCGGCCCCAACGGCCCAAACTGCTGGATGGAGCAGGAGGCCGTACAGAGAGCGACGCCGGCGCGCCGGACGGCGGATCTCATCTCTCAGGGTGTCGGTTGGCACACTCGGGCTCCATCCCGCTCTCGCGGCATCCCGTGCGCGGCGGAAGTCGGACGGCGGCCGGACGCTCCAGCTACGCCCCCCACGGCGCGGACACCGGTTCCTCTCTCTGGGTTTCGACATTCCGGGGCGCTGTCTCAAGCCCCGCGGCGGAGGCCGCCTCCTGGTCCCGTGAGGACCGATCCCCGTCCCCGTTCGCAGCCGTCCGGGTCAGTGGCTCCGGTGGATCTTGCGCGCGCGCCCTCCCGACGGTCAAGATGTTCCCCCAAGGACCCCACCGACCAGGCAGAGGGAAGGATGAGCCCACGAAAGAGGTCTCGCATGGGAGCGGCCGCCGCCGTATCCGCACCGGCTCGCGCCCGGGTCGCGCGCGATATCCCCGAGGCCTACCGGCGCTTGCGGACGCTGAACGGCCATCTGGACTGGTGGCCGGGCGACTCTCGGATCGAGATCGTGGCCGGGGCCATCCTGACCCAGAACACCTCGTGGAGCAACGTCGAGCGAGCGCTCGCTGCCTTGAAGGCCCAGCGGGCGCTGTCGGTAGCCGCGCTGCGGGCCGTGCCGGTGGAGCGGCTCGAGAAGCTGGTGCGGCCGGCCGGCTACTTCCGGCAGAAGGCACGGAAGATCAAGGAGTTTTTGGCCTTCCTGGACGAGCGCTACCGGGGAAGCCTGGCGCGGATGGCCCGCCGGCCCGCCGCCGAGCTTCGAGAAGAGCTACTGGAGGTCTGGGGCATTGGACCCGAGACGGCCGACAGCATCCTGCTCTATGCGTGCGACCGGGCCGTCTTCGTGGTGGACGCCTACACGCGCCGGGTCGCCGAGCGGCACGGGTGGATCGCGCCGGGCGCCGGATACGATCGACTGCAGAGCCTCTTCACCGATCACCTGCCGCGCGATGTGAAGCTCTTCAACGACTACCACGCACAGATCGTCTGGGTGGGGAAGCACTTCTGTCGGACCACACCCCGCTGCGGGGCGTGCCCCCTGCGACCGCTACTGCCGGCTCGTCGTCCCGTGACGCCGGCCGCCGGTCCAGCCCGTCGTCCGACGAGGACCCGTGTACAGGATCCGAGACGGGTAGACGACCCGATCGCCTCGGGTCCGAAGCCCGCGGAAGCGGCCGCGGTCGCGCGGAGAAGCGGCGCTGCTCGCGGCCGCCCAAGACGTTCAGCAGCAGCCGGTGAAGGCGGGGGCCCAGCCAGATGAACAGCATCCCGACCGCCAGTCCCGCCAGAGCGTCCACACCATAGTGGAAGCCCCCGTAGACGGTGCCCAAGAAGATCCCCGCCGCGATCACCAGCGTCAGGATCGACAGGCGCGGAAGATAGCGGCGCCCGATGCCCCACACCACCATCCCGACGGCAACGTGCGACGACGGAAACGCGGTTCCGGGCGACGATCCGCTGTGAAGAATGCGGTCGGTGAGCACCGCGATGAACGAGTGCTTGGTGTGGGGATCGATCGGGCCCAGATAGTGAAAGGGGCCCAGAACGGGAAACGTGATGAAGAAGACGTAGCAGAAGGTGAACGTCGAGACGACCGTGGTAGTGAAGAGATGGAGTTGCGCGCGCCGGTGCTGAAAGAACAGTGTCAGGGCGATGGTGGGAATGAGGCTCCCGTAGGCCAGATAGGCCAGGTGCGCGAACTCGGAGACCGCGGCGTTGGGCAACCAGTTGTACAGCTCCTGGCTGAGCTGACATCCGAACAGCGCCTGCTCCCACCGGATCACCTGGGCGTCGAAGTACTCGAGGGTGGCGAGCCGGTTGAGATACTTCATGTCGAAGTAGGCCAGGGGCAGACAGGCCAGCGGGTAGAGGTCGCGCCACACGCGCATCCATGCCGGCCGGTCGCGGGGAACGAAGCGCAATGCCAGCACCGCCGCCAGCGCAACAAGGTGGATCCCGAGCAGCGTCATCCGGCCGGGCAACTGCGTTCGCGACACGAGCAGCAGAACCACGACGAAGGCCAGGAAGCCGGCGATCACCAGATCGACCGGGTGGTAGCCCCGCCCGTCGAGGCTTCGGTTCAGCCCTCGCTGCGACATGCGCTTCGTCCTTCTCCTCGTTCAACCAATCGGGCCGGCGGCACCGACGGCGCGGGAGCGGCCATCGGCCTGGATGTAGGCACTACGACGGTGTGCAACGTTCGGTTCGCGCCTCTTACAGCCAGCCCATGGATTCATACCACGAAACCGTCTGAGCGACACCCTCTTCCAGCCGGTAGCGCGGGTCGAACCCGGCCGCCCGGAGCCTGGCGTTGTCACAGATCCAAAACGGTTGGAGCATATCACGGACCTTGTCCCGGTTGACGACCGGGATGCGTCCGGTCGCCCGGCCGGCCCACTCCGACACGATCCCGGCTCCGCGCACGAAGGGCGGTGCGATGCGTATCTTTCGCAATCGCTTGCCCATGGCCCGTTCGGCCGCGGCGCCGAACTCCTCCCAGCTATGGATTCCGCCGTCGCTCACGTGGTAGACGCCCTCCCCGCCACCCTCGGCGAGCATGAGCGAGGCGGCCGCCAGGTCCTCGCCGTGGATGAGGCTGATGCGGCTGTGGCTGGGCGTGGGCAGCGGCAACCACCCCCGTCGCATCCAGCGAAAGAGTTGCCACACCGCCTCGTCCCGCGGGCCGTAGACCGCGGGCGGCCGCACCATCACCACGCGCAGCTCACCTGCCAGGTGCTCCTCCAGCCAGCGCTCGGCTTCCAGCTTGCTTTGCCCGTAGGGACCCAGCGGCCGGGGAGGATCCTCCTCGCGCCGGGGCCGGTCCACCGACGGCGCGGGGCCGCTGGCCGCCAGGCTGCTGCAGAAGAGGAACAAGCCGTCCTCGGGATGGGCGCGGTGGAAGGCGCGTGCCAAAGACTGCGTGCCCGAGGCGTTGACGCGGAAGAAGTCGCGGGGGTCCGCCACCCGCGTGACGCCGCCGAAGTGGAAGACCCACGTCGCGCCTGCGACCAGCTTCTCCATTGCCTCGGAGTCGCGCACGTCCGCGATCACCGGCTCGACCCGGCCGGCGGGGATCCAACGCAGGTTGCTCGTCGTGCGAACGAGCACGCGGACCCGGTAGCCGCGTGCCAGCAGCAGATCCATCACGTGGGACCCGGCGAAGCCGGTCGCGCCCGTGACCAGTACCGTGCGACTCACCGCCAATCCCACCTTCTCAGACGATGTCCTTCTCGTAGACGCGATAGGTCTTGTACGCGCGGCAACCCATCTTCTCGAGCGCCTGGCGCATCGCCGCGTTGTCCTCAAGGATCCAGGAGAACTCGCCGCGATCGATGCCCAGCTTGCGCCCGCCCTGGAAAAGGCGCAGGTAGAAGAGCTGATCGATGCCCGTGCGCCGCAGCTCGGGCACCAGCCCCAGCGCCAGCACGCGCAGCATGCGGATCTTGCGCATGTGCCAGAGGATCTTGAGCAGGCCGAAGGGAAAGAGCCGGCCGTTGGCGTGCTTGATCGCCGCGTTGTAGTCGGGCAGCGCCAGACAGAAGCCGACCGGCTCCCCGTCTCGTTCCGCCAACAGGACGATTTCGGTCTTCAGGCCGGTCTTCAGCTCCTTGGCCATATGCTCGATCTCGGCCTCGGTCATGGGAATGAAGCCCCAGTTCCTCTCCCAAGCCGCGTTGTACACCTGCTGGACGAGCTTGACCTCATCGTCGAGCCGCTTCTTGTTCAGCTCGCGGATCGTCACGCCCTTGCGCTCGGCCATCTTCTCCGCCAGACGCACCGTCCGTTCGGGCGGCTCCGGGTTGTCGAGGTAGTAGGCCAGCAGGTCCTTCGCCTTGCGGAAGCCCACGCGCTCGAGCACCTCGATGTAGCGGGGCGGGTTGTACGTCATCATGAAGACCGGGGGGGAATCGAAGCCGTCGACGAGCAGGGCCCACTCCTCGTTGCTGCTGAAGCTGGCCGGTCCGCGCAGCGTCCGCATGCCGGCGCGGCGGGCCTCTTCCTGCACCTGGAGAAAGAGCGCGTCCTCGGCCTCCTCGTCGGGCAGGGCCTCGAAGAAACCGAAGAAGGCGGTGCGCTCGTCGTGGATCTCGTTGTGCCGGTGGTTCACGATGCCGGCGATGCGCCCGACCGGTCGCCCGTCGCGCCGCGCGAGGTAGTAGGACACCTCGGCGTGCTCGAGAAACGGGTGGCGCGTGAGCATCTTCTTGGTCTCGCCGATCAGCGGCGGCACCCAGTTCGGATCGTCCCGATAGACCTGCCACGGGAAGGTGACGAACTCGTGCAGCGCCCGGCCGCCCGATACCTTCTCGAGTTGAATGCCCACGGATGGGTGTCCTTTCCGATGGTCCCGGGCACGCTTCGACGCGGCGCGGGAGATCAGATCAGGCCCTGGTTGCGCCCCACCTTCTTGAAGATCTCCAGGGCGCGTGAGAGCAGCTCCTCGGTGTGGGTCGCCATGACGCTGGTGCGGATGAGCGCGCTGTTCTCGGGAACCGCCGGCGCGACGACCGGATTGGTGAAGACCCCCTCGGCGAGCAGCTCTTTCCAGAACATGAAGGTGCGCATCTCCTCGCCGATGATGACCGGGATCACGGGCGTTTCGCAGGGACCGGTGTTGAAGCCCAGCGCCTGGATGCCCTCGCGCAGGAGCGTCGCGTTTTTCCAGAGCCGCTGCCGCCGCTCGGGCTCGGACTTCATGATGTCGAGGCAGGCCTGCACCGTGGCGACCGCGTACGGCGGCAGGGCGGCCGAGAAGATGAACGGTCGCGAATGCACCTTGATGTACTGAACCACCTTCTCCTTGGTGGCGATGAATCCTCCGATGGAGGCGAACGACTTGCTGAAGGTGCCCATGATCAGGTCGACCTGATCGATCATCCCGAAGTGCTCGGCCACCCCGGCCCCGGTTGGGCCCATGACGCCGACCGAATGGGCCTCGTCGACGAGGATGCGCGCACCGTAGCGCTGGGCCAGGGGCACGATCTCCGGAAGGTTGGAGACGTCGCCCTCCATGCTGAAGATGCCGTCGACGACCACCAGCTTGCCGCCCGACCGCGCGCCCGCCTTCTGCAGGTTGCGCTCGAGGTCGGCCATGTCGTTGTGCCGGTAGCGCAGCACCTCGCCCGGGGACAGGCGGCACCCGTCGACGATGCTAGCGTGGTCGAGGCGATCGATGATGACCGTGTCGGAGCGGCCGACCAGCGTCGAGACCGTCCCCAGGTTCACGTGAAACCCGGTGGAGAAAACCAGGGCCGACTCCTTCTGGACCAGGGCGGCCAGGTCGCCTTCGAGCTTCTCGTGCAGGTCGAGCGTTCCGTTGAGCAGACGGCTGCCGGTGCAGCCGGTGCCGTAGCGGCGCGCCACCTGTTCGGCCCGCTCTATCACGCGCGGGTCGTGGGTGAGGCCCAGGTAGTTGTTCGACCCCAGCATGATCTTGGGCTGGCCCTCGATTGTGACGACCGTCCCCTCGGACCCGTCGATCGGAATGAAATAGGGATAGAGACCCGCCGCCCGCGCCTGATCGGCCCGCGTGAATGCGTAGCACTTGCTGAAGATGTCCGACTTGCTGGTCTCGGCCTGCATGTGTGTGGTCATCCTTCCCCCGCAACAGCCCGCACGCATGCCGGCCTGGTGGGTGATCAAGCCCCGTAAATCTCTTGACTGACTGTGGTTCGCGTAATGCTAGGAGGCAAGGGGGTGGGTGTCAACCACGGAGCCGTCGGGCGGGGAGGGTTCCAAGCCGCAGCTCCGGGCGGTCGCGGGAGGCGCGGACCCCCGCGCGGGGTCCGCGCCTCCCGCTCACCTCGTCAGGAGCCGGCGGGCGCCTGCGCCTCCATCGCCGGTGCGAACACCTCGCGGGCCACGTCTTCCAACCGCGTCGGGGTGGTGGACTCCGGGGAGCGCGGGTACTCGGCCTCCAGACGGCCCGAGGCGATGGAGTCGTACATCTCGACATAGAGCCCTGCGACATGATCGCTTACGCCGAAGCCGCGCAGACCTTCCAGCGTTTGCTCAGGCGACACCTGCACGAACGCAACCTCTCGCCCCAGCCCTGCTCCGATGGCCGCCGCCGCCTCGGCGAACGAATAGTCCCGTGGTCCGTGGATGGGGACCACGCGCACGCCCGCGGGCGGCGAGGAGGTGAGGACGCCGGCCGCCACGTCGGCGATGTCGGCCGTGGCCACCATCGGGATTCGGGCGTCGGCGGGAACCGGCATGAAGATCGCGCCGGCCTCTGCGATCGACCCCAGAGACATCATGAAATTCTCCATGAAGAACGTGGGCCGCAGGACCGTCAGCCCGGGGGCGGCCTCACGCAGGACCTTCTCGCACTCGTGCAGCGCGCTGATCGGTCCGAATCCGGGGCCCAGGTGGGCGCCGATGCTCGAAAGGAAGACCGTGTGAGGGATCTCGCTGGCGCGGATCGCGTCGGCCGCGTTGCCCGCCAGGGCGCGGGCGTAGCCCACGAAGTCGTCGGCTTGGGCGTGGGGTGGATTGAGCCAGAAGAGGGCCTGGGCGCCGCGGGTGCCGCTGCGCACGGCCTGGGCGTCGTGGAGGTCGCACGGGAGCACCTCGGCGCCTCGCGCCCCCTCGGAGGTCAACGTGGAGGGGTCCCGCGCAAGCAATACCAGCTCGTGTTTCTTCTCGTCCAGGAGACGCGCAACCAGTTTGCGTCCGATGTTGCCGGTCGGCGCGGTGATAGCGATACGCATGGGTCGTTCTCCTTGTTCTGCTTGTTCCGCGGCGCGCGCCGCGAGCAATGCGTGCTATGGACTCGGGATCGGATCCCGCGTGTGTCATCCGGTGGCCAGAACAACAGACCGGCCGAGGAGAGGTTCCAAGAGGACCTTCCCCGGCCGGTCTGAACCGGTCACAGCGGACGGATCGTGCGCCGGCGCCTATCGGATGTGGGTGACGGTGCGGGCCGCCGAGCGCGTTGGCCCCCCACCCTGCGGACCGCCGCGCGCGCTGGGCGCCCCGCCCTGCGAGCCGCCGAGCGCGCTACGCCCCGCCGCCCTGCGGGCCGCTGACCTTGCGGCTGCGCTCGATCGACTGGAGCGCCAGGAACTGCTCGCCGAACTTCTCGAGGTGCTCCTCCTGTGTGTCGAAGTTGTCGAAGTGGCCTTCCTCCTGCTCGGCCAGATCCTCGAACAGCTTCTTCGAAACGTTGTCGCCCGCCGCGCTGCACTCATTGGCGAATTTGTTGTACATGACGACGGCATCCTCTTCGAGCTTCTTCGACAGCTCCAGCATCTTGGCGATGTCGTGCACGGTGACCACGTCCTGTTGCCGCTTCATCTCCACCTCGCCCTTGAGGAAGAGGATCCGCTCGGCGATGCGCTCGGCGTGCAGCATCTCCTGGATCGCGGTCTGCTTGAAGAGACCGGCCAGGAGATCGAAGCCCTGGTCGTCGCAGTGGAAGTGGAAGTACATGTACTGGTCGATGGCGGCCAGCTCATCGGCCATGGCCTGGTTCATCAGCCCGATGCTCTTTTCGTGCATGACAGTCCCCTCGGTTTGAAGGCCTCTCTCCTCCCGCCCAATCGTCGGGCGGCAAACCCATCCATCCTAGCCGTCGGGATTCTCACGTCCCCCGGCGTTGCCCTCGGCGTTGTCGGCGGTCCTTCCCGGACGCCGCCGTCCCCGCACGATCACCATGTATTCGTCGACGTCGAACGCTTCCAAGGACTCCAGTCCCCGGACATCGAGCGCGTCCCACGGGATGTCCTGCACCTCCCCGGTTTCCCGGTCCACCAGGTGATGGTGGCGATGCACGTTGGCGTCGAAGGTCCCGGCTGCTTCGCCCAAGGAGACGTGTCGGAGAAGGCCCTTCTCCACGAACAGCTTTAGCGTGTTGTAGACCGTGGCCCGCGATACGTACGGGAAGCTTGCGCGCACGGATGTGTAGACCTGCTCCGCCGTGGGGTGACTATGGGTGGCGAGCACGTAGC
Organism: uncultured bacterium; assembly: GCA_964585945.1. GTDB lineage: Bacteria > Eisenbacteria > RBG-16-71-46 > CAIMUX01 > WJJG01 > CAZDKK01. Next base: position 26,834 of record CAZPGB010000025.1, read on the forward strand.
GCGCGATCTCCACCCGCTGGGCGGAGACCTGAATGCCCCGTTGCCGGAGCCGTTCGGCAATCTCCTCGGCACACATAGCGCGATAGTGCGTCCAACTCTGGACGGAGTCAAGGGCGGGACGGCGTCCAATATGCAATAACATGACACAATAGGACGATCGCGCGGGCGAGTTGATCCTTGGCATCATCGACTTGGAGAAGGCGTTAGTCCGGCACTCCGCAGGACCTCCGCGAACCGCTCCCTGCTCGTCGGTTTGCGCACGACGGCGCGCAGTCCGGCCTCTCGAGCGCTCCGGGCGACGTCGGGGTCGTCGAAGCCGGTACAGAGAACCACCGGCAGCTCCGGCCGGATGGCGTGCAGCCGGCGGGCCAGGTTCAGGCCGTCCATGCCCGGCATGCGGTAGTCGACCAACGCCGCCGAAAAGCTCGCGGGCCGATCGGACAGCGCCTGCAGCGCGGCGGCCGGATCGCGGAACGGGCGCACGGCATAGCCCAGGCGACGCAGCAGGAGCCCGCTCAGGCGCAGGTGGACGTCCTCGTCATCCACGAGGAGGATCCATTGAGCCGCAGCCTCATCAGGCGATATCGTAGCGGTCTCCGGCGCTCGGCTCCCCTCAGACGCATGCCCCGCCCGCGCCACCAAGGCGGGTAAGACCATCGAGAACTCTGTGCCTTGCCCTTCGCTGGATGTGAAGGAAACCCGCCCGCCGAGGAACGTCTCCCCGAAGAGTTTCATGCTGTAGGTCCCCAGTCCACGACCGGCGCCCTTGGTGGTGAAGGCCCGCTCGAAGATGTGCGGCTGGTGCACGGGGTCGATGACCCCGGCGTTGTGCACATGGAAGGCGGGGCGATCGTTCTGCCAGGTGAAGCGCACGCCCACGGCGCCCTCCGGTGGGGTGGCTTCCAGGGCGTTGCGCACCATGTTGATCAGGACGCGCATCAACAGGCGACCGTCGGTCACGAAGCGCGCGGCCGCGGGGGGCGGATGGATCTGCAGCCCGCGGTCCTTGGCGCAGCGATGAAACCGGAAGAAGGTGCTCAGTTGGTTCAGCAGGTCGGGCGCATCGCAAGGGGCGTTGCGGACCGCGAGCTGATTGCGCTCGGCCTCGAGCAGTGTCCGGTGGAGCTCGAGATCATCGCGGATGTTGGTCGTCAGCGCGACGATCTGCCGGGCCGCATCTGCAGTGTGGCCCTCGCCCAGCAAGCTCCCCCACCCCTCGATGGCGCCCAGCGCGTTGGAGAAGTCGTGCAGGAAAGCCTGTTCGAAGACCTCCCGGCGCTTGGCGGCGCTGATGTCGTTGAAGACGAACGCGGTCAGCAGGCGGTCACCCAGATCGATGGGCGTAGCCCGCACGCGGAACTCGGCCGCCACCCGCCGACCGTCGCGCATCATCGACATCCGGCACTCGCCCTCGACCGCGCGCCGATCGACCTGGCTGGCCAGGATCGCCAGAACAGCGCCGCAGGAGCGGCAGTGCCTTGACGTACCGCAGCCGTCGGGTCCCTCGACGTAGTGGATGCAGCCCAGCAGCTCGCCGGGCCGCAAGCCGATGGCGCACACCGGGCCCGAACGGCGCAACCCCTCCAGCACCTCGTCGTTGGCCGCGACCACCTGGCGCTCCTCGTTGAGCAACAGGACGCAGCCCTGTACCGATTCGAGGATCACGCGGGTGATGGGGTGTTCCAGGCACTGGCGGTAGGACTGCGCCAGCGCCGTCTCCGAGGCGCGGCCGGCGGGTGCGAAGGCCGTTTCCTGCTGGGGCGCGGGCTGTGTGCGCGCCACGGGTTCGTCCATCGGTCTCTCCCTGCTGTCGCTCTGGGCTCACTCGCGCGATGTCATCGATGTGTCCCAAGGATCAACATCCAGGAGCTCATCGTCAAGCCTCGGATCGATCCTCCAGCTCCGCGACCGTGCGCGGCCAGTCGTCCCTCAGCAGCCGTGAGAGCGCCCGATCGGCCAGCAGTCAGTCGCCGGTCTGACACTGGGCGCAGTAGTTGCTCTCGTTCTCCGCGTAGACGATCCGCTGCACCGGACTGCCGCAATCGGGACACGGTTGGTGGAAGCGGCCGTGAACGGCCATCGCGGGGTGAAACGCGGTGACCTTGTCGGGGAACTCCTCGCCCACCTCCTCGCGCAGGTGCCCGATCCAGTCCGACAGCGTGGCGCGCGTGGCGGCGGCTCAGTCGGGGTCGTAGTCCAGGTAGGGCGCCAGCCACTGCTCGACCTGCGATATGCTCATGCCCTTGCGCGATGCGTAGGCCCGCACCTGGTCGCGCCCGAAGCGCCCCACGTTGTAGTAGCGCGACTCGGGGTGGCTGAAATAGAGGCCGCTGACGCTGGCGGCCGGCACCATGGCCGCGTGCTCGGTCAAGGTGATCCCGACCGCGGGCGCATCCAGCAGGTCGAACAGCTTGAACTTCTCGCTGTGGTCGGGGCAGGCGGGGTAGCCGAACGCCGGCCGGATGCCCCGGTAGCGCACCGCGATCAGGTCCTCCTTGCTCAGGTTCTCGTCGCGGCCGTACCCCCACTCCCGCCGGGCGCGCTCGTGGAGCAGCTCGGCGAAGGCCTCGGCCAACCGGTCGGCCAGGGCCCGCACCATGATGGCCCGGTAGTCGTCGCGCTCGTGCTCATAGCGCTCGGCCAGCTCCCTGGTACCCAGGCCCGCGGTGACGGCGAACGCGCCGACGTGGTCGGACCGGCCGCTCTCGGGCGGCGCGACGAAGTCGGCCAGGCAGAGGTGCGGACCGCCCGAGGGCTTCTGCTCCTGCTGGCGCAGCATGTTGAAGCGCAGCCGCTCCCGGCCCGAGCCGTCCTCGTCGTAGAGCACGATGTCCTCGCCCGCGCCCGCGGCGGGCCAGAAGCCGTAGACGCCCCGCGCCCTCAAAGCGTCACCCGCGACGATCTCCGCGAGCATTGCGCGGGCATCCTTGTACAGGTCGCGGGCGGCGGGGCCGTACTCGGGATGATCCAGGATCTTCGGAAACCGCCCCTTCAACTCCCACGCGATGAAGAAGAAGGTCCAGTCGATGTAGTCGATCAGCTCCTCCACCGCGACGTTGTCGACAACGCGCCGTCCAGTGAACGCGGGCGCGGGAAGCTCGGCGCTCTCCCAGTCGAGCCGCAGCTTGTTGCGGGCGGCTTCAGCGAAGGGAATCAGCGGGCGCGCCTGATGCTCGGCGTGCTTATGCCGCAGCGTCTCCTGCAGGTCCCGGTTCTCCCGCACGAAGCCCTCGCGCTGCTCGGGGTGGAGCAAAGACCCCATCACGCTCACCGCCAGCGAGGCGTCCTTGACATGCACCACGGGCTGATCGTAGACCGGCGCGATCTTGACCGCCGTGTGCTGCCGGTTGGTGGTGGCGCCGCCGATCAGGAGGGGACAGGCGAGCCCGCGGCGGGCCATCTCGCGCGCCACGTTCACCATCTCATCCAGCGACGGCGTGATGAGGCCGCTGAGCCCTACGATGTCGGCCCGCTTCTCGGCCGCCGCATCGAGAATGCGCTCGGCCGGGACCATCACGCCCAGGTCGACCACCTCGTAGCCGTTGCACTCCAGCACCACGCGCACGATGTTCTTGCCGATGTCGTGCACATCACCACGCACGGTGGCGATGACCATGCGCCCGCGTCCGGCGCCCGGAGCGGCCCGGTCTGCCGCGGCCTGTTCCCGCTTCTCGCGATCGCGCGCCTCTTCGCCCTGCGCCGAGGCGTCCTGTGTGGAGACGTCCTGCGCGGAGGCGCCCTGCGCTGAGGCGTCCTGCGCCGGACCGTCCAGCGCCTCGCTCTCGGCCCGCAGGTAGGGCTCCAGAATGCCGACCGCGTGCTTCATCGCCCGCGCGCTCTTGACCACCTGCGGCAGGAACATCATGCCCCGGCCGAAGAGCTCCCCCACGTGCTTCATCCCGTCCATGAGGGGGCCTTCGATGATGTGCAGCGCGCGCTCGTAGCGCTGCCGCGCCTCGGTCAGGTCCTCCTCCATGTAGTCGAGCACGCCGTGCAGGAGCCCATGGCGCAGCCGCTCCTCCAGAGGCTCGCTCCGCCAGGCCAGGTCGGCTTCGCGCCGCGTCGCCTCACCCTTCACGGTCGCGGCGAAGGCGATGAGCCGCTCGGTGGCGTCGGCGCGCCGGTTGAGCAGCACGTCCTCGACGCGCTCGCGCAGCTCCTCGGGAATCTCCTCGTAGACCGCGAGCTGGCCCGCGTTGACGATGCCCATGTCGAGCCCGGCGGCAATGGCGTGGTAGAGGAAGGCCGCGTGCATCGCCTCGCGTACCTGGTCGTTGCCGCGGAAGGCGAAGGAGAGGTTGCTGATGCCGCCGCTGATCCGCGCCCCCGGACAGGCCGACTTGAGCAGCCGCACCGCCTCGATAAACGCCAGCGCGTAGTCGCGGTGCTCCTCCAGCCCGGTCGCCACCGCCAGCACCGCCGGATCCAGGATGATATCCTCGGGCGCGAAGCCGACTTCTTCGGTCAGCAGCCGGTAGGCGCGGCTCAGGATGGACACCTTGCGCGCGGCATTGTCGGCTTGCCCTTGTTCGTCGAAGGCCATCACCACCACGCCGGCCCCGTAGCGCCGCACCAGGCGCGCCCGGCGCAGGAACTCTTCCTCGCCGTCCTTCAGGCTGAGCGAGTTGACCACGCCCTTGCCCTGAAGACACCTCAGGCCCGCCTCCAAGACATCCCACCGGGAGCTGTCGACCATGATCGGCAGGCGGGCAATCTCGGGCTCGCCGGCGATGAGCTTCAGGAACGTCTCCATCTCGTGGACCGAGTCGAGCAGCCCCTCGTCCATGTTGACGTCCAGCATGTTGGCGCCGCCCGCGACCTGCTGCGCCGCCACGCGCAGCGCCTGGCCATACTGCTTCGAGCGGATGAGGCGCGCGAAGCGGCGTGATCCGGTGACGTTGGTGCGCTCCCCGATCATCTGGAAGTTGCTGTCGGGGCGGATCACGAGCGGATCCATGCCGCTGAAGCGCGCGAAAGGTGCGCCCGTCTCGGCGTCGCGGTGCTGGGGACCGGGCCCGGCCGCATCCGGCGCGCGGCGCGGCGCCAGGCCCTGGATCGCCTCGTCGATCGCGCGGATGTGATCGGGGATCGTCCCGCAACAGCCGCCCACGATGTTGACCAGCCCATCGGCCGCGAAGCCGCGGATCAGCTCAGCGGTGATCTCGGGCCGCTCGTCGTATTCGCCGAACGCGTTGGGCAGGCCCGCGTTGGGATAGGCGCTCACGAAGATGGGGACGATCTGCGCCAGCTCGGCCAGAAAGGGCCGCAGCTCGCGGGCGCCGAACGAGCAGTTGAGCCCCACGCTCAACGGGCGCGCGTGCTCCACCGCGATCCAGAAGGCCTCCAGCGTTTGGCCTGAGAGCGTGCGCCCGCTCAGGTCGGTCACCGTGGCGGAGATCATGACGGGCGGACGCGCCGGCTTCGCCGCGCAGACACTTTCGATGGCGAAGAGGGCCGCCTTGGCGTTGAGCGTATCGAAGATCGTCTCTACCAGCAGCAGGTCGACGCCGCCGTCGATCAGACCGCGCACCTGATCGGCGTAGGCGTCGCGCACCTCGTCGAAGCTCACCGCGCGGTAGGCCGGGTCCTCCACCCTGGGGCCCAACGAGAGGGTCTTGTTCGTGGGGCCGATCGCGCCGGCGACATAGCGGGGCCGCTCGGGCGTGCGCCGCGTCCAGGCGTCGCACGCCTCGCGCGCCAGGCCGGCGGCGGCGCGGTTCATCTCGTAGACCAGCGCCTCGGTGCCGTAGTCGGCCTGGCTGACGGCGGTCGCGTTGAACGTGTCGGTCTCGATGATGTCCGCGCCGGCTGCCAGGTACTGCTCGTGGATGGCGCGGATCGCCGCCGGTTGGGTGAGAACCAGCAGGTCGTTGTTGCCGGCCAGTTCCCGGGGGTGGTCGCGGAAGCGCTCGCCGCGGAAGTCGGCCTCGGTGAATCCCAGGCGCTGGATGAGCGAGCCCATGGCGCCGTCAAGCACGACGATGCGCCGGCGCAGCGTCTCGATCAGGTCGTGCGGGGTCCGCGTGCGCATCGCGCCTCCATCCGTGCCTAGCCTTCGTCTCGAGCGAACGGTCCGCCGGTGCGGCGAGAGCAACCCGGGTCGAGGCCTTGGGCAAGCATAGCATCGGGAAGCGGGGTTGTCGCACCGCGCAGAGCCCTGAACGCGCGCGCGGGCTCCGCATCGGATTCGCTCACGAGGGTCGGCGCGGATCGCGCACAAGCCCGCTCACGAGGGACGCGCGGGTCGCGCACAAAAAGGTCCGGCGCCGCTCGCGAGGCGCCGGAACGAATCTAAGGGGGCGACTGGCGGGACTCTCACTTGCCTGTCGTCGCCCGAATCACGATCGTTTGCCAGTGGAGCCCACGTCTCCGTCGGCCCGCTCTTCGCCACCCGGACTCATCATACGGCGGTTCACAGTTGGTCTTTTAGGGGGTATGATGGGGTATGCATGGGTGACATAGTATACCCTTCTTGCGAGGCGCCTCACCCCTGGGCGTGATCCTCTAATTGCCATATTAGAATACGATTACGCGGAGTTTGCACAAACCTGCTTCTATTGGCTGTCGTTTTCCGCGACCTGTCTCGCATCCGTCGACAAGCCTCGTAGGAAGCTCTGCAGATTGGTGGCCCCGCCGGTGATGCCCAGCTTGCGTCGGATGTTCTTGCGCTGGGTACGGACCGTCTCCTCTGAGATGCTCAGGTGCCGGGCGATCTCCTTCGATGTGGCGCCGCCGCGCAGGAGGGCACAGATTTCAAGCTCCCGGGGCGTCAGCGTCGCATAGCGGGCTTCCAGCTCGTGGATGAACGGCGCGGTGAGCTCACCCAGCGCGCGTCGAAGATGCTTCACATACTCCTCGCCCCGGGGTCCCACGTCTTCGCTGAGCCGGTTCAAGAGCGGGAGGACCAGCTTTTCGACGTTGGCCCGAACCTGCTGGGCCACCTGTTCCTTGCTCTTCTCGATCTGCTCGAGGATCTCGCGCAACGCGACGTTCTTGTCGTGCAGGGCGGCCCGGTCCGCCTTCAGATCCTCGTTGGCCCGTTGCAGCTCCTCGGCCGCGCGGCGCTGCGCGGTCACGTCGTAGGTGTAGACGATCACCACGTCGGGCGGCACGAATGAGTAGGTCACGACCAGCCGGGCGTCTCGCCCTGAGTGCTGATAGTGATAGGTCATCTCGGTCTGCTCGGAGGTTCGAGATCGACTGACCCGCACGAAGCTCTCGAGAATGTCCGGGCGGTCGTGATAGTAGGCCCGTGCCCGGCTGCCGATGATCTCCTTCACCTTGCCCCGCGTAGCGCCGACGGCCGCCTCGTTGTGGTCGACCAGCTCGAAGTCATCGCCTTCCACCTGGCGCCACATGTAGGCGGGAACCGGCAGGTAGTCGAACTGCGCGCGGAAGCGGCGCTCGCTCTCGCGCAGCGCGTCTTCGGCCCGCAAGTGCACCACGACGCCGCCCAATTGCGCCGCAATCGCCTCGAGCGCACTGCGGGCATGCGCGTCGGGGAGCGTGCGCGTGCGCCAGGCCAGGTTGATCACCGCGATCAACTCCCCCTCGTGCTTCACCGGCAGCACGGAGAGCGCCTCGATGCCTTCGCTGCGGCAGCCCTCATCGAGCGGCAGATCGTAGATGGGCTTGCCCGGTCGGACGACTTCCAGCCGGGAACAATCCGGAGCGCCGGTGCGCACGCCGGCGACGAACTCGGGCGACAACCCGTGATGGCACCTCAGGCGATAACCGCCGCCATGGGGCTCGCGCAGGTAGATGCCCCCGCCGTCCGCGCCGCTGACCTTCAACGCGGTGGTCAGAATCAACTCCAGTGCCTTGGGCAAGCTGCTGGCCTGTCCCAGTGTGATGGCCAGATCGCGTTGGATGATCAGGAGGTCTTCGGTGCGGGATTGCATCGGTGTCTCCCTGGTCATCGGCATCTCTCCTCTGGAGAGCGGCCAGGACAGGTTTTCACAGACCGGCGCCGCGCGCGGCCGGATCCACCAGATTGCCCGGCACCACGCGCCGCGTGCGGGCGACTTCCTCGATGATGCCGATTTCGCGCTCCAGCCGCTCCCGGACCGTACCACACAGCTCCAGGATGAAGGGGCGCGCTCGTCGGCCGAGCGCCGTGCGCCGGGCCGGATCGCGGGCCAGCTCGGCGAGCACGCGGGGGATCTCTTCCTCGCACTCGGGCGGGATCAGCACGCCCGTCTCCCCGTTCTTGACCACCTCGCGCGTCGTGCCGACGTCGAGGGCCAGCACGCAGCGCTCACAAGCCATCGCCTCGAAGACCGGGTTGCTGGCGTTGGTGCGATCCAGCAGCGACAGCACCACGTCCGCCAACCGGTACCAGGGGGGCAAGTCGGCGTTCTGGATGGGGCCCGGCATGTAGACCGCGTCGGCGACGCCCAGCCGGCGGGCCAGCGCCTCGATGGCCGGCTTCTCGGGACCATCCCCCAGCAAAACCGCCACCGCTTCCGGCACTTCCGTACGCAGTGCGGCCAGTGCGCGGATGGTGCGATCGAGCCGCTTCTCGGAGTGGAAGCGGGTGACCGTCATCAGGACGAACGCATTGGGCGGCAGACCGAGGCGCTCGACCAGCTCCCCCGGCCGCGGGCCGGGGGTGAAGAGGTCGGGCAGCCCGTTGCGCAGGTAGTGGATGGGGGTGAAGTCCACTTTCAGGCGGCGCAGCACCTCCAGGACGGGCGAGCCATCGTTGGTCAGGATCATCGCGTCGACCGGGATGGGAAAGCCGGCGCGCTCCATGAAGTTGCCGTACCAGGACAGGGTGCGGCGCATCGAGAGGCTGAGCGTGTTGCCGAAGTAGCGGGCCGCCAGGGGCAAACCGAGCGTATCGGCCACCTTCCGGGCGGCCGGGATGGTCATGATGCCGTAGGCCACGACGACGTCGGGATCGATGTGCTTGGCCAGATCCAGCGCCCGCCGCGGCGCGGTGAGCTGATAGTAGTAGTAGCGCCACGCACGGCTCCACAAGCGCACCGGGAGCGGCTTGTGCGGATCGGAGAAGACCTCGGGCGAGCGGTAGCGGTGGAAGTGGACGCCGGCGAAGTCGTGCGCGCCTTCGTCGCCCGGCGCGCAGGGCTGGAGGATGTGGATGCGGTGGCCCGCGGCGGCCACCGCCACCGGCGAGCGCATGAAGGCCGAAGCCCCCGCGCCCTTGCCCATCGACCAGAGCGAGCGCCAGGCCACGAGGCCCAGCACGGTGAGCGGCCGGTCGGTCTGCCGTAGCGGGGTGCCGAGCACCTCGAGCTGTTCGCGGGTGTGCGGAGCCACGCGCCCTCCGGGTTGAGCTACCGCGTCTCTCCAAGACGAAGGACCATTATAGCTCCGGATGGGGCGGAGGCTACACCTCAACGGGCACCCATCGAGTGGGGGCCCCAAGAGCAGTCACTTCACCACGGTCGGCCAGGGGTCTCGTGCACCCCCCTCACGGCGCCTCCTGCGGCACGACCTCGATCTCGAGCCGGTTCTGACGCCGGACGATCGCGAGTCGAACGGGCTCGCCCACGGGCCAGGTGGTCAGGAAGCGGTGCAGGTCGTCGATGGTGCGCACCGTCTCCCCGTTCACGCCCACGATAAGATCCCCATCGAGAATGCCTACCCTCGACGCCGGGCCGTCCTCCTCCACGCTCACGACCTCAACCGCGTGCTCCTGCTCGAGCGCGTGAAAGCGGATCATCCGCCGGCCCAGCGGACGGGTACGCGCGCCGACACCCAGGTAGGCCCTCTTGACCCGGCCCTGCGTCATGAGCTGGGTCAGCACCCACTCGGCCGTGTTGGCCGGAATCGCGAAGCCCAACCCTTGAGCCATCGCGATCATGGCGGTATTGATGCCCACGATGCGACCGCGCGAATCCACCAGCGGACCACCCGAATTGCCGGGATTGAGCGGGGCGGTGTGCTGGATGATGTTCTCGATCAGGCGGCCGTCCGGGCTGCGCATCGTCCGCCCCAGCGAGCTGACCACGCCGGTCGAGACGGTCGACTGGAAGCCGAAGGGATTGCCGATCGCGATGACGAGCTGACCGGGACGGAGCTGATCCGAGTCTCCCAGCGCGGCGTAGGGGAGGCCCGAGGCATCCACCTGCACGACCGCCAGGTCGGTGGCGGGATCCTGGCCCACGATGGCGCCCGGGAGCGTCGCGCCCTCCATGAAGCCCACGTCCACGGAGGTGGCCGCGCCGATCACGTGGTTGTTGGTGAGGAGATAACCGTCGGGCGTCATGAGGACGCCCGATCCGCCGCCCTCGCGGGGACCCCGCCCCTGGGGGCCGGGCACGCGCACCGCGAGGCTCACCACCGCCGGACCGATCGCCTCCACGACGGTCGTCACCGCGCGGGAATAGGCGTCGAGCAGCTCGATATCGTCGTGACCGCCGGACCGTACCTCGCAGCGGTTGGCGTCGAGACAGCGCGGCTTGGAGTCTGTGGCGTGGAGCAGCTCTGTGTCCATGGGCACCTCCTGGTTCGGGAGTCTCCTCCTTCGGAGAAGGTACCCCGGGGCTGAGGGCCTGGGTCCGCCCCGGCGTCGGGCGGTCGGCTCCAGGCCTCCCGCGCACTCCTGCACGCCCCACCGGCCGCGGACCAGACCGCCACCTCGTCTAGTCCACGATGAGCTTGGTCGAAGCGCTGCCGTCGACGGCTTGCAGCCGGCATAGGTAGAGCCCGCGCGCCAGCGCCCCGAGTGCGACGGCGTGCTCGCCGGCATCGAGCCGGCCCGAGGCCAGCGTGTGCAAGCGGCGGCCCTGGATGTCGAACAGCGCCAGGTCCACATCCGCCGTCTCCGGAAGGGCGAAACGAATCGTGCTGCCGCCCGAGGCGTCGACGGGATGCGGCGCGGCGGTTCGTAGCCGCAGGCCCGCGCCCCGCGTGGCGCCAGGAGTCACGCCGGAGATGTCGTTCCAGACGATGTGGACGGATGCGAACTCAGGGCTGGCGCTGCCGTCGGTGGTGGCCAGCGCCACACGATACTGGAAGTAGCGCGCGCCGGGCGCGAGCTAAGCCGACAGATCGTCGCCCGAGAACGCGACCTGCGTCCAGGGCCCCATCACCTGCGGGTCGCTCGACGCGCGCACCAAGACATTCGTCGCGGTGGCCGGCGGTGTCGTGCCCTGCCAGTCGATGGCGCCCCACGCGAGAACCGGTTCGCCCAGATCGAGGATCGTCGACTCGAGCCAACCGCTCGCAGCGTAGTCATCGCCGTCCTTGTACCAGGCGATGGTATTGTCCCAGGAGTAGGTGGCGATGACGTCGTCGAGCGCGTCGCCATCGAGGTCGGCCGCGAGCACGTCGTTGGGGCCGCTGCAGGTTTCGTCGACGACGTGTGTCAGCCACAGGGTGCCGAGCGCGTCGACATTCTCCCACCACAGCACGCGGTTGGCGTCCCGCTCGTTGCCGATCACGTCGGGGTCGCCGTCGTTGTCGAGATCGGCGGCCCGGCAGGAGAACGGGTGATCGAGCTCGGCGGCGATCACATGCTTCGTCCACCCTCCGGCGATGTTCTCCCACCAGGCGATCGACCCGGCGTAGGAGACCGCGAGAACGTCGGGATCGAAATCACCGTCGAGGTCCACGACGCGCAGGTTGACGGGGCTTGCGAAGCTGGCATCGATCGTGTGCTGGGTCCACGTGCCCCCCGAGCCGTCGTTCTCGTACCAGACCACATCGTGCAGGTAATAGGAGCAGGCCACCACGTCGGGATCCTGGTCATCGTCCATGTCGGCCGAGCGGGCCCACCAGGCACCGGGGAAGTTGATGTCGATATCGTGGCGGACCCACGTGTGGCCCACGACGTCGGTGTTCTCGTACCAGACGATGTCGCCGGCGCCAAAGGCGGCCGAGCACAGGTCGGGATCGTTGTCGCGATCGTAGTCGCCGGCACAAATAGAAAAGGGCATGCCGATCGAGGGGTCGACGACGTGCTCGGTCCAGCCGCCGCCCGTACCGTCGTTCTCCCACCAGGCCACCGCGTTGGACTCCTCGGCCGTGGCGGCGACGTCGATGTCGGTGTCGCCGTCGAGGTCGGCGCAGTGGATGCTGCAGGCCCCGTGGAAGTCACCGGCGATGGGATGCTCGATCCAGCCGCCGCCGGTTCCATCGTTCTCCCACCAGGCCACGGCGTGGCCCTGGAAGGCCACCGAGACAATGTCCAGGTCGGTGTCGCCGTCGAGGTCGGCCGCGGCCACGCCGGCCGGCTCGCCGAAGGTCGAGGTCACGGTGTGCTCGGCGGGCATGGCGGTCAGCAGGTGCAGCGCGCCGGGCGCGCCGGACCAGTCGATGGCCCGGGAGGCGTCGAAGCGGTCCTGCCACGGCCTCTGGGGTCCGGCCACGCCGGGGCCCCCGGACCAATCGGTCTGGATGGCCTCCTCAGCGGCGACCGCGCCGGTGAGGAGGATCAGGATGAGCCAGATCATGCAGAATGCAGATGACGTGCGCATGGTTATGCTCCTGTCGCTATGGTCGGGCGGCCGTGCGGGATCGCTCCCTGTAAGGCCGCGGGCCGGGGGCGCTCTTCGCTCACGGCGCGCGGGGGGGGCGGCTCGTGAGGAAGCGCATCCAGCGTAGGACAGGGGCATCTCGGGAACGTCTCAGCCGGCGGTGTCCTGGGCTACCCCACATGACGGCAGCACCCCAGGCGTGGATGGTTCCATGGCGCAGCCCCATGCGGGCCCGGCGGCAGGCAGGGTGGGGTTTTCCGGTAGTTCGTGGCCAGGGGCGCGATGCCGCGACCCTGGGCGCGCGGGAGCCAGCGGATCAGACCGCAGAGGTCCCTATCGGCGATACATCTCCTTGATCCGACCCCAGCTTGTCTTGGCGGTGGGGGTGTAGATCCAGCATGGATTGGGATCGCAGCTAGGCCACTCCGGATTCCAGATGCCGCCGCCCTGGAGACACTCGTCCTCCCGTAGGATCTCGCAGATGACAAGCGGGAACGGGGGGAGGCAGCAGACCGCCACGCAGGGGTTGGGGTCGCAGGTCGTGCCGGGGCCCTGATAGACGCCGCCCAAGAGATCGCACGCGCCCTCGCCCACGGTGATTTCGCAGAGACCGATGAGGCAGCAGGCGCCCGGCTGATCGCAGGGATTGGGCGTGCACGTGACGCCTTCGAGCCAGGCGAGGCCCCCCTGCAAGTCGCACTCGGCCTGGGTCAGCAGGAAGCATTCGCCGGTGTCGAAGCAGCACGCCCACGGTTCGGGCGGGGGCGGAAATTCGGGCACGATGCCATCGGTGTTGATGCCCATGGCGCCGCGGGCGCTCGGCTCGACCGGGAATTGCGACGGCGGGATCACGCAGTTGCCCAAACTCACGAAACCCGTAGGAGGGTCTTCGGCGATGGGGATCCGTCCCGGGCCGTAGTAGCCATAGGCATAGCCGCCGAAGTAGTAGACCGGGACCCAGTTTCCCGTCCACGGCATCGTGGTCGTCACGAAGGCGGTGCCCTCCAGGGGACCGGGCCATCCGGGCGTCGGGATCTCGAGGCCTTCGTCGGGGAAGCACGGCGAAGCCGCCGCCGCAGAGAAAATGTTCCCATTGTAGTCGCCGAAGCCGAACTCGGTGCCGCACCACCGCTTGTCCTCGGATTCCCACGCGGCAAGCACGAACCAATCCACCGGCCAGAAGTAGGCGACATCGATGCGTGCGTTCACCTCGGCCGGCGAGTGGATGGCGTAGTGCTCGAGGTATTCGTCGCAGTAGACGTTCCAGCGATCCTCGGAGTGGACCATCTCGGGTACGTAGTGGGCCACCAGAACGCCACCGGTGAGATCATCGGGATCGGCGTGGGCGGCGAAGCAGGTCAACCCCGCGACGAGCAGCAGCGTGGCATGGGCTCTCATGGTTGGGACCTCCTTCCGAAGCCGGGGTCCTCGGCGTGCGCGCAGGCGACAGGATCACGCTCGTAGGCTCTTCGGTGAGTGTATCAGACAGGCGCCGTGCCGGAAAGCCGAGCCACGATGAAGCCGAACACCCGCCCGCGCATCTCCGCCGGGACGGACGACGTGCAAGGCCTACGGGGTTACCATCAGGGTTTCCCCGGGGTCATGGCGGCCCCGCTGTTGCGCCACGGACCGCGCTGACCTAGCGTATCTCCGAAAGCGAAGAGCTGGCCGCAGGGCCCGTGTAGACCTTCGTGCGACCCGCCTGCGTGGAGGGAAGAGGCCCATGTTTCCGATTCGCGACAGTGTCCCCAGTCGAATCCGGCCCATCGTCACCGTCATCTTGATCATCGTCAACGCGGTCGTCTTCGGCCTAGAGCTGACGTTGCCGGCCGGCGAGCTCGAGAAGGTCCTGCGTGTGTTCGGTGTCGTTCCGGCGGCGCTCACGGGGGCATCAGGAGGCACCGGCGGTGGCGTGCTCGGCGGCTACGCGTCCTTTCTCACGAGCATGTTCCTGCACGGCGGCTGGCTGCACGTCATCTTCAACATGTGGACCCTGTGGATCTTCGGCGACAACGTCGAGGACCGCATGGGTCACGGACGCTTTCTGCTCTTCTATCTCTCCTGCGGTGTCGTGGCCGGTGTGGTTCACACGTTGTTCAACCTGGACTCGACGATGCCCATGCTGGGCGCTTCGGGCGCGATCGCCGGTGTCCTGGGGGCCTACCTGTTGCTCTATCCCTCGGGCCGCGTGGTGGTCGTGGTTCCGGTCTTCTTCTTTCTGCACTTCTTGCGGATGCCCGCTTTCCTCTACCTGGGCATTTGGTTCTTGATGCAAGTGTTCAGCGGCACGGCGTCGCTGGCGCAGGACTCCGCCGCGGGCGGTGTTGCCTGGTGGGCGCACGTGGGCGGATTCGGCGCGGGCGTGATTCTGCACCGGCTGTTTCTGCTCAAGAATTACGTTCCCCCCGGACGTGAGAGGTAGCGAGGTGATGTACATGGAGCAACCACTGGGAGATCCTGCCATGCGTGCGCGGTGGATGTGTACATGCACCTGGAAAGGAGATGCGATGTCGATGGTGCGCCGTTCGATTTCGATCGGAGTGCTGGCGGCGACGGTGGTCGCCAGTGCGGGCGCTGATGCCCCCGCCCCCCATCTTCTTCCCGGAGATCCGCTCCCCGAGCTTGCCGGGGTCACCTGGATCGCCGCCGCGCCACCCGACGATCCGGCCGACGCCGAGCCCACCGTGCTGATCTTCTGGGCCACCTGGTGCCCCGCCAGCCGAGCCGTGCTCACACATCTCGACAGCCTGCTGTCTGTTCAAGATCAGGATGCCGCATTTCGCGTGACGGCAGTGGCCTGGGAGCACCCGGCGCAGGTGGGCCGATTCCTGGAGGGAGCGCGCTGGCGGCGCCTGACCGTGGGCTGTAATCCCAATCGGAGCACCTACGAATCACTTGTCGAGGCCGCGCAGCCGCCGACGATTCGGCGGACCGAGATCCCCTTCGCGCTCATCCACGGGTCCGCGGGCGAGGGCGCCGGATCGCGCCTGCTCTGGACGGGATCCGTGTTGCGCTACGCCGCCGAGGATCCCCTGGGGGAGTTCGAGCAGGTATTGCGGGAGATCTGCGCCGGGACCTACGACCTGGCCGCGGCACGAGCATCCGCGGATGCCCAGGCGCGGGTCGACGCGCTGCTGGCGGCGGCCATCCTGGCCGGGCGGTCCGGGAACATCGATACGCTATCCATGCGCCTCGCAGAGCTGGAGTGGATGCCTATAGCGCCGGGGCAGGGCGATCGCGTGGTGGACGCGATGAACAGCCTGGCCTGGGGGCTCGCCACGGCCGAGGGAATCACAGACGAGCAGCTTGCCGTTGCCCGCTCCGCCTGCCGCGTCGCCCTAACCGCCGGCGGCATGGACACCGCCTTCTTCATCGACACCTATGCACGTGTGCTCTTCGAGTCGGGCGATCCCGCGCGCGCGGCCGAGGTTCAGGAGAGCGTCGTCGCGCTGGCCGACGAGCTTGGCTTCGGAGACGACGCGCGAGCCGCACTGGCGCGCTACCGTGAGGCCGCCGGCCTGCCCGCCGAGGCCGATCCGGCCCCGGTGGAAATCGAGCCTGAGAACGAGATCGATGCACGGATCGAGAAGCCGCTATCTCCCTGGCATGGAAGCGTGAACGATGTATCGAGTGATCCTCGGCTGGCCGGATCGGTGCTGATCGTCGGACCCGCAGCCGGCGCGGACTCCGCGTGGGAGGGCGATCTGGAGAGCCTTCGCGATCGCTTCCATGCCGGGGCCCCGCTCCTGTGGGCCAACGAGGTGACGCCCGGTCAGCGCCGCGAGCGCACGCTGTATCTCTACGGAACGCCCCTTGAGAACCCCATTACGCAAGAGGTTCTGGACTATCACGGGATGGCGCTGAACGAAGCCGGTGTCCGCGTGGGCGACGTGCGGATCGCGGTGCCTTCGCCGACCCTGATCACCGCAGTGCCCAATCCGTGGGCGCCGCAACGCCCCGTCGTGATCCACACGGCTTGGCGCGCGACCGAGGCGCACGGGCTGAACAGCTTCTTTCATGGACCGACGGCGCTGATGGTTGGTCGCTGGGACGGCCGCAGTCCGGTGGTGGAGTTCATGCTCGACTACCGGTCGCTGGGCCTGTCCGAGCTGGGTGGCCTGGCGGAGAATGCGCTCGAGCTTGCACTCGCCGACACGTTTCTGACCGCCGCCCAGGCCGCCGAGGATCTGGAGGTTCTGCGTGCGCAACTCGAGGCCGACTACGCGGGCTACCTGGACATCGCCTGGGACCTCCGGGTTGCGGGCAGCTCGTGGTCCGAGCGCACGGCACGCTTCACCGCGAGAATCTACGAGCAGGAGGTTTGGGCCTGGGCCGATCTCTTTCACCTGTTCGAGGAGTATCTCGATCCGGGGCAGGACTTCCACTTCTCGATCCGGGGCACGGGACTCGAGGACGGATGTGTCATCACCGCCGATACGCGCCTGATAGACACCCTGGCGCCCTTCTTCGCGGACGCGGTGGCGCGAGCCGCCGGTGACGGCTACCGCCTCGACCTTCCGCAGAGCGGGAATCCCCTGCTGGACGGGGCCGAAGTGGTCACCACGCCGCACGCGACGCCGCCCGATCAGCCGCGGCTCTTTCCTACGCTGCCCGCGCAGCCCGCATTACTCGACTCCCGCACGAGCGACACGTACCTGCTCGGCGTCCTGGCCGATTCCGCCGCGCGGCCGGAGACGCTGCGCGTGTCGGTGCGCGGGGTCGACGGCGTGCTCCGAGCGGTGGTGCTGCCGCTGCACCGAGGACGCCTGGCTGAGAATCCGCCCGGTCGCGGTTCGTGGAGCGTGACGATGCCTCCACGAACGCCGGTGCCGGTGCTGGCGGTGCGCACGATGGTCACGTCGAACCTGCAGGGCATGGCGGGCAGCGCCGACAGCCTGCGCGCGCTGCCCCGATTGGTGCTCGATCTGCGCCAAAACGGCGGGGGAAGTGACGAGGCGGCGATCGAGTGGGTGCAGCGCTTCAGCCGGCAACCCTTCAACTGGATCGCCTTCGGGGCCTACCACAACCCCCACCAACCACGGGCCTTACGCTGGCGCTCGGCCGTTGGAGCGAGCGCCGGGGCGGTGGGCATGCCAAGCGGCGGCGATCCGCCGACCGCTCCCTTTGGCGGGCGGTTGCTAGTACTCGTCGACAAGCAGGTCGCCTCCTCGGGCGAGACCTTCACGCAGCTCGCCGGTCAGGTGCGCGGCGCGCTCATCGTGGGCGAGAACACCGCCGGCTGCGTCACCTACGGCAACGTCACGCGGCACGAGCCATTGCCGCACAGCGGGATTAGCGCAAGCTTCGGCCGCACGAAGTTCGTGGAAGACTGGGTGAGGGAGAACCGCGAGGGCGTGGGCTTCTTTCCCGACTACTGGCTGGACGTGGCAGACCCGGTGGCGCTCCTGGCCGACTATCTGAAGGCGATCGGTGAGTGATTCACCGACCGCCAACGCGTCCACCGGCCTGATCGACGCCATCCTACCCGAATGCGGCGCTGCCGGTGGAAGCTCTCAGAGGCCGGACGCGATCGTCCAACGTGTGACGCCAGGCCCTCCCGACGAAGGTCCCTGCCTCGCCCCGCCTGGGAGCGAATGGGGAAGATCACGGAAGCGACCTGCGAGCCCGTTATCTTGACGGCAAAGGGTCTCCCTACTCCCCAAACATCGTCTTGATTCGTCCCCACGTGGTCGGCACTACAGCACTGGGGCCGCAGCCTACCGGCCAGGCCCCAATCAGGTCGCACTCCGCGTTGGGTGGCGAGAAGGGTGCGCAGGGCGAGAGGCTGTTCAGTGTGAAATCCCCGCTGCCCGGATCGCAAAAGAGTGGATCCTCGCAAATGTTGCCGTTGGTTCCGTATTGCGGCGCGATCCAATACACCCAGTCACCGCCACTATTTCCGTAGATGTTACAGCAGGTGAACGTGAACAGGTCACCCTCGACACTTACTCCCTTACCGAATGCGATAATTGTGTTCGTTACTTGGACTGGGCCCCAATTGCCGTGGCCCCAAAGCGAGTAGTTCTGAGAACCAGAAAAGGTGCACTCGACCAGTGCAGGTATGGCTCCTCCTCATATGTAGAAGGTCCCGAAGTTGTTGGCAAAGGTACAGCTACTCAAGGTGGGATAGGATTCCCAGCAGGTCATCACTCCACCACCCACATAGGCATCGTTGTCTATAAACAGGCAATGCTCAATAGACGGCGACGCATCTTGGCAGCATATCGCACCTCCGCCATCCTCCGCATAGTTCTCCAGAAAAGCGCAGTCTCGGATCCTAGGGCTCGTTCCATCGGAGCACAGAATCGCCCCCCCCAAGCGCCACCATTGTTCCCCCGGTGCCCAACCGTTCCGGACTGTGATGGCTTCGAGGCGCGAATCAAGACCTTCACCATTGTGGAACCAGAAACCGCGGTGTGGATTCTGCAGGCTGCCGGCACATTCGATTGTGCACGTCGATGGATCCATAGCCTGAGAGCGCACGGTGACGGCTTTGCCCAGAAAATCGACGTCGCGATTACCGTCCCCGCTGAACACTCCTGGAGTCAGCTCAACCACGTCTCCGTCTTGTGCGTAAGAGAGGGCTTCCTGAATCGTGCTGAAGTCGCCGGAGCCGTCGGGAGCAACGACATAGGTTTCTCCCATAGCGGACGGCGCCATGACAAGGACCAGCATTGCGAAAGGCGGTATTCGCGTCATCGCTTTGACTCCTCTCGGAGATGGCCGCGTGGCCGGTGGCTCCAGGACGCGTGAGGCGACCCAGACAGACTCTTCACCTCAGAAGCCGAACTGTGCCCCCGCTGCGGAACCCATCACCCACCACTTGGTAGTAGTATACACCTGTGGGTGAGAGCGCTCCGTTGGCGTCCCGACCGTCCCAGGTTGCAGCCTCGCACCCTTCGGTCTGGCGGCGGAGAGTCAGAGTACGGATTCCCCGGCCTGATATGTCCAGGATTCTGATGCTCAATGTTCCACGGATGCTCGTGTCGATCGAATGATAGTAGAAGTTGAGAGCCGAGCTGAAGGGGTTGGGGTAGACGTCAACACATGGTCGGCTCTTGGGGACGTCCGAGGACATTCCGGCCAATCCGCCACAGCCCACAGGCCATGCACCAATCAAATCACACTCTGTGTTTGGTGGAGAGAATGGCGCACACGGAGACGCCGCATGGAGCAACCATGGCACATAGGGATTCCATGTCGAGCCACAGAAGTGGGGATCCTCGGAGATGTTCCCATCGATTCCGTACTGTGACTGAATGAGTCCAATCCAATCCCCGCCAGCGTTTCCGTAGATGTCACAACATGATATGCTGGGGATTGCTTCAGGCACACAGAATACGGCTTCGCCTTCGGTACTGTGCGCTATGATGGTATTCTCGACATGAATGCTCTCATGCTGGTAGTCGATTGCTATTCCGCCCCCGACAGGAGCTGCATTGAGCAGCATCGTGCAGTTGCTCACCAGACTGGGAGAGGCACGTAGAGTCATTGCCCCGCCCTCGACAACTGCCGAATTGCCATCAAACGTGCAGCCGGTAACGTACAGAGGATAGCCATCCCTCAGACTGGTGAAGATCGCCCCTCCATGTGACTCCGCATGGTTATCGGTGAATTCGCAGTTTGAGATGGTCAGCTCGACACTCGAGCGAGCAGCTATCGCTCCTCCGGAAGCATCTGACCACGACGGCCCCGCCTCGTTCCGACGGAAGACGCAATCCACGATGACGAGCTGGCCTGGGTAGCCCCCGGTCTCGAGCCCCCAGTATACGGCGCCCCCATTCTCGTGAGGGGCGAAGTTATCTTCGAAGATGCAGTTCTCGATCGTCGCACAGGCGTCAAGGCAACTGACCGCTGCCCCATGACACCCAGGTCAGGTGTATCCTCCTGCTCGAGCATTGCGAATCTTCAGACCGCGCAGCTTTGCATCCAGACCCTCATGATCCCAGAAGAAAAACCCTCGCTGGGGGACGGGTGGATCTCCGTCCTCTGCGCAGTCGACTACGCAGAGCAACGGGTCGTCGCTGCAAGAACGGATTGTGATGGCTTTCCCCTGAAACGACACGTTGTGGTTTCCTTCGCCCGAGTACGTTCCATCGAGTAGTTCAATCGCCATACCGGTCCCCACAGCATCTACTGCGGCTTGAATCGTGGGATAATCACCGGACCCATCAGGAGACAGGGTCACGATGCAGGGGTTTGGATTGCAGCTAGTCCACTCGGGATAGAAGCCGCCGCCCAGGACCATGCATTCCGCCTCCGTAGTGATTTGACAAGTCCCATCGTAGCAACACACAGCGGTTCCACCTCCGGTGGGTTCGAGACCGCCACCGCCACCTGGACCCAGAACGTGACCTCCGCCCTCAGAGGGACAAACAGAGGCACCTTCGGTGAAGACGCCCATCGCACCAAACGCAGCCGCGTCCCATTCGTTCGGGGGACTGCTGCAATTCGCCATGCCCCCACCTCCCGTAGAGGGATTGATCGCAAGAGGCATCACACCCTCGGCATATGCATATCCAGTGAAGTAATAGACTGGCACGAAATTGCCACTCCAGGACTCGCTGGTCGTAACGATCGCCGTCCCCTCGTTCGGGCCCGGCCAGCGATCCGTCGGGATCTCTAATCCCTCACCGGGAAAACAGGCCCCGTGTTCTGTGATTGTGAAGACCCCCTCCTCGTATGCCCCCAACCCAAATTCCGTGCCGCACCACTGCTTCGCCTCGCTCCAAGCGGCAAGCACGAACCAGATAACCCCATCGTAGGTGTCGATCCGATTGATCTGTGCGCCGCAGGAGTCGATGGCGTGGTGAGCCAGGTATTCCTGGCACCACCCTTCGGGTGGGGGATCAGTGGAGAACTGCATAGCCGCCGGCGCGTGCGCGATGAACACCCCCCCCCTCGAGGTCGGAGACATCCGCCTGCGCACCCGTAACCAGGAACACCGCCGCTGTCAGGACGAAAAGCAAGCCTACCCGCATGACGTTGACCTCCCTCTCATGGTCGCTGCTGAGAAAGCATCACCTGGGGCGGGATGCCGGAGGGACTTGCGGGCGGAGTCTCGTACGGCAGATGACCCGTCAGTGTTCAAGGCGCCTGCTCTCTCAGCACGCCTTCCTACTCACATTCTCACTCGCTCAGTGTGCGTGTCTGTACACACTCCACAGTGTACGGCGCGCGCAAGGTAGATGCAACTGAATTCACGCGCGCTATTCAGCCTGCCCGGAAGCTCGCCAGCCGCGGGTGTTCTCGGAGCGTGTGCAGTTGGACAGGGAGGGCACTTGGACGCAGGCTCTCGGACGCGTGCTTGCTCGAGAGGAAATGGGGCACGCACATCACGCGTGCTCGGGGATGCGCCCGTACAGGGCAAGTGCCGGAGACCAGCCCTACTACCGCCGCCCCGCTCACCCTACCGCTCCACCAACCGCCCCCCGTCGACACCCACCGGCTTGCCGTTGCGGCGCGGGTCCGAGGCGCCCAGCAGGTATCGCCGCTCCCCGCGGTAGAGCACGTGCAACCCTTGCACCGAGCCCGCATACCACATGGGCCCCAGGTGATGGCCCATCGTGCCCAGGATGTCGGCCACGTCGCGGGCCAGGCCGCGCGGCTCCACGCGCAGGGTGTCGGGCCACCACTGGTGGTGCACGCGGGGTGCGTCGATCGCCTCCTGGATGTCCATGTCGTGGTCGATCACGTGGAGCAACGCCTGCAGGACCCCGGTGATGATCTTGGGGCCGCCGGGCGAGCCGAGCAGCAGGACCAGCGAGTCGGCCCGCGTGACGATGGTGGGCGTCATGGAGCTGAGCGGACGGGCAAAGGGGCGCACGGCGTTGGCCTCGCCCTGGATCAGTCCGTAGTAGTTGGGCTCCCCCGGCAGGGCAGCGAAGTCGTCCATCTCGTTGTTGAGCAGGAAGCCGGCGCCGGTGACCACGTGGCCGTTGCCGTAGCTGGTGTTGAGCGTCGTCGTGACCACCACGGCGTTGCCGTCGCCGTCGACGACGTTGAAGTGCGTCGTCTCGCGCCCCTCGGTTCCCCGATGGGCCGGCTCGGCGTCGAGGATGTCGGGGCCGGGGCTTCCGCCGGTGGCCGCGTAGAAGGCGGCCGAGCCGGCAGGCAGCCCGGGCCCACAGGCCAGTGCCGGGGTGGCACGATCCAGGGTGATGCTCGCCGCCATGCTGTCGAGATAAGTCGGCGCCAGCAGACCCGCCACCGGCACGGGGGTGAAGTCGGCGTCGCCCAGGAACTCGGCCCGGTCGGCGAAGGCGCGCTTCATCGCCTCGGCCAGCAGGTGGGTGTGGCGCGAGGAGAACGGACCCTCCTCGCGCAACCCGAAGGGCTCGAGGTAGGCCAGCATCTGGACTAAGGCGATGCCACCCGAGCTGGGCGGCGGCATGGTGTGGATGGTGTAGCCGCGATAGGCGCCGGTGAGAGGCCGGCGGATCTTGGGCCGGTAGCCGCGCAGGTCCTCGGAGGTGATGATGCCGCCGCCGCGCAGCATCTCGGCCAGCAGCAGGTCGGCGGTCTCGCCCTCGTAGAAGTCGAGCGCGCCCCGGCGGGCCAGACGGGCGAGCGTCTCGCCCAGCTCCGGCTGACGGAGCGTGTCGCCGGGCGCCCAAAACTCCCCGTCGTTCAGGAAGATCCGACGAGCCTCCGGATGGCGGCTCAGGCGCTCGTGGAGCTGGGCGAAGTGGACAGCCGTGTAGCGGTCGAGTGCGAAGCCCTGCTTCGCCAGGCGGACGGCCGGCATCAGCAGCTCATCCCAAGGGAGGGTGCCGTGGCGGGCGTGGGCCATCGCCATGCCGGCCACCGACCCGGGCACGCCCGAGGAGAGCAGGCTCTGGGTCGAGAGCGCCGGATCGGGCTTGCCGTCGGGCCCCAGGAACATGTCGCGCGTGGATGCGGCCGGGGCGGTCTCGCGGAAGTCGATCGCCTCGATGGCGCCATCGGCCGCGCGCACCAGCAGGAAGCCCCCGCCGCCGATGTTGCCGGCCTGCGGGTAGGTCACGGCGAGCGCGAAGTGCACCGCCACCGCCGCGTCCACCGCGTTGCCTCCCGCGCGCAGCACCTCGGCCCCCACGCGGGAGGCCCACGGGCTCTCGGAGACCACCATCCCATCGGCCGCGACCGTGGGCGAGGGCGAGGCGGCCCGGGCGATGATCGAGCTCATCAAGAAGACCACAGTGAGAGCGAGCAGCGATCCCGCCGGCGCGCGCCAAGGCGGAAAAAGGCGTTGGGACTTTGTGGGGTTACGCATCACGCCGTCTCCCTCCTCCCCAAGGTGCCCCCGGAGGAGGCTTGACAAGATCGTTCCATATCACCGCGGCCAGATCCCCTCCAAGCCGACCGCTTCCCACACCGGGCCGCCCGGGAATCGGTAGAGCATCGGGATCTCGGCTTCCAGAAAAACATGGACGCTCTCGGGGGCCGCGCCGACGGGCCGGTACTGGCCCCGCCAGGGATCGACCACGCACCAGAAGTCGCCCTCGTCGTCGATCGCCAGCCCCTCGAGCGTCGGGATCGCGTAGCGGAATCCGCCCGGGGCGGGCAGATCGAGCGGCACCTTGCAGATCGTCTTCAGGATGCCGATGCGCCGCGCGTCCCAGCACAACACGAAGAGCGACTGCTGCTTGCGATCGACGATCACGGTGACCGAATCTGAAGGGGCCGCCGCGCCGGTGATCGTGTAGATCCCGACGTCGCGGGTGCGAAGCGGCCCCACGAGGTTGGTGCGCCGATTGTAGATGTAGAGCGCCGACCCCCGCAGGCTGATCTCGTCGGGCGGATCGAGCCCCTCGAGGCCGATCCAGTAGTAGCCGGGGCTGGCCGCCACGCCCTCGATGCCTTGCTGCGCCGACACCAGGCCCCGCCAGAACTTGGCGCCGGGAAACAGATCGCCCGCACTCTCCAGCCGCCAGCCCGGCCGGCCGGTGGCCCGACGCGACTCACGCTCGCGCACGAGGCGGATCGACAGGACCCGTGTGTCGTCGACCGCGCTCTCCCCGCGACCCTCGATCGCCAGCATACCGTCGGTGGAGTCCGGAAGCGTCGAAACCCCAGGGCGGAATGCGGCATCGGGGGGCGTGCCGAGCGAGGCCGGGTCGAGCGCTAGCCCCTCGAAGTCCCACTGCGCGTGAGTGGCCAGATCATCGAGAATGCTCGCCCCGATGCTGACGTTCTCGAGGTGCAGGTCGATCTCGCCCGAGGGCGTCTCCCCGATGCGGCAGAAGCGCAGGAGGCCGATCTCGTCGGCCAGGAAGAAGCAGCGGTCGCCGCCGGCGTCGCGACCGGCGAAGGCGATACCCGAGGTGTGCTCGGTGCGCACGCTGCGGTGGTAGTCCTTCAGCCAGACCGGCCAGCCCGGGGAGGGGGCGAGCCTCAACAGCTCTATCCGCTCGTAGGCGAGCTCGGTTGGCTCATCCGGCGCGGAGGAGTGCTGCTCCGGCTGGGTTGCGGCGGCGTCCTGCACCTGCTCCTGTGCCTGCGTCTGCGCCTGTTCCTGGGCCTCGGCCAGGGCCTGCGCCTGCGCCTGTTCCTGGGCCTGCTCCTGTGCCGCGGGCCGAGTCACCGCGCAGACGAGCAGCACCCCGGCCAGCGCCAAGATCGCGACCGAGAGCGCGCGGGGCAATGATCGAGCGGACGCTACCAAACGGAACCTCCAACGTCTTGAACCCCTACTCGGGCGGAGGTTCCTGATCCCGACCGCCCGCATCCTCCGACGGCTCCATCATCCGATCGAATCCCTGCTCGTCCCCGTCGAGGATGCGCAGATAGCGCTCGGCCCGGGCGGCCGTCTCGCGGATGTGATCGGCCAGCGGGCCCAGCTCGCCCATCCGATCCAGCTCCAGGGCCCGGCGGATGTGGCGGATGCCGCTGCGGGCGGTGCGGTAGGAGAGCGCCTCGAGCGCGCCGGCGCGGGCCAGGGCGTGGATGTTGGTCGAGTCGGCCTCGACCGCGGCCAGGTACTGGTCGAGGGCCTCCTCTTGCAGGTCTTGCTCCCCCAGAAACGCGCCCAGCACGATGTGCGCCTGCGCCGCGACCGCCGTTTTGGGCACCAGCCGATCGGCGACGGTCACCGCATCGTAGAGCACCCGTCCGGCGACGCTGTTGCGCCCCTGGCTCCGGTAGAGGATCCCCAGATTGAGCAGGGCGCGCGCATTGCGGGGGAACAGCGCGATGCTCTCTTCCATGCGGGCCGTGGCGTGCTCCATGTCGCGGCGATGGATGGCCTGCAGACCTCGATACAGGGGCACCTCGGGAGACATGGGGGCCTGCTCCTCGAGGTAGGTCATGAGCGATTCCTGCGATTCCCATGGCTCCAGCGCGGCGCGGGTCCGCGCGGCCGATACGAACAGCAGCGCGATCACCACCACGCCCACGAGTCCGGCGCGCACGCGCTGCGGCGGCGATGGGGACTCGCCGCTGCTCGTGACCCAGCGCTCGGCCAGCGCGGCCAGGGCAACCACGATCCCGATCAGCGGCAGGGCCAGATTGCGCGCCGAGGCGACGTGGCCGTAGCTCTCCAGGATGGGCAGCGTCGCCAGCAGCGTGATGGCGGCCCACCAGAGCCCCAGCGCCACGCGCGGCCGCTTCCGGCGCAGAAGCGCGAAGCCCACCAGCGCGGCCGCCACGAGCGCCGTCCCGGCGACCGTGCGGGCCAGCGGAGGCTGACCGACGCCGAAGGAGGAGGGGTTGCCCAGCTCGACCGGCGGGGCCTCCTCGGGCCAGGCCAGCAGATACGAGTACTCGGGCAAGAGCGGCGCGGTGCCGATCAACATGGCCCCGTAGTGGACCGGCAGGCTCAGGGCGAAGCGCAGCCGCTCCTTGGTGGTGAGAGCGTGCACGTAGTCGGGCGCGGGATTGCGCTTCATCTCGTGCGGCCAGCCGCGCAGGACGCCCTCCCGGTAGGCCGACCACGAGCCGATGATCACCACCGACACGACCGCGAGCACGATCAACCGGCGCACCCGACGGTGAGCGCCGGGCGTCGCGCCCTGGGGATGAGCCAACTCGTAGCCCAGCGCCAGCAGCGGCAGCACGAGGGCGATCTCTTTCGAGAGCAGCGCGCCCAGCAGACCGGCGCCCCAGGCGATCGCATAGAGTACGCTGCGGACGGCGGAAACGCCTGCGCCGCGCCGCACCCAGTCGGCGTGCACCCACATCGCCGCCAACATGAACGCGATGCAGAGCAGCTCGCTGCGCCCGGCCAGTCGCACGACCGACTCCGCGAGAAACGGCTGTACAAGAAACACCAGCGCGGCGACCGCGGCCGTCACGCGCCCGAACCCGATGCGCCGCATGACCGCCGCGGCCAGCAGCGCCACGACACCCAGAAGCAGCAGATTGACGACGGCCGCCTCGCGACGGCCCGCCGGCCAGGTGGCCCAGTTCCACTTGAAGCTCAGCAACGCCAAGGGCCGCCAGATCGGCCGGTAGGTGTCGGTGAAGAAGGCCGCGGTCAGCCAGTCGCCGGCGGAATGCACCGCGGGGTTTTCCAGAGAGACGCTCCCGTCGTCCATGACCGGGCCGGGCGGGAAGTCGGGCAGATAGAGCAGCAGGGCAGCCGAAAGCAAGAGGAGCGCCGCCACGGCGCTCCAGAGGATTGGGGCCCACGCCGGCGATCGTCGCCGGGCCGGCTCGGGAGTCGGCACCACGTCATTGGGCACGACGGCGTCCTTCGCGGTGATCGTCTTTCCCCGGGGACCTATCGGTCTTGGTTGAACTCAGTATAGGCCGCGCGGAATCCGATGGTGGCCGAGCCTACCTCCGGCGCGGCCGCCTCCCGCCGCGTGATCCGCAGGAAATTGGGCGAGTCAAAGAAGCTCCCGCCGCGCACCACCTTGGTCCCCGAAGTGCTCTCGGACAGCTTGGGCCCCTGCGGGTCGGAAGGCCAGCGGCCCGTCTGGTCGTAGCGGGCACGCAGGCTGTTGTAGTAGTCGTCCACGTACCAGTCGTTCACCCACTCCGCAACATTCCCGGCCTGATCGTAGGTCTCGAACGGCCCGATGGCGTTCTCGTGCGGGAACGAGCCCATCAACGAATCGACGTCGCTGTAGGTGCCGATCGGACTCTCCGCCCGCAGGTTGCCGGCGGCCTCGTACGGGTCGCCGGAATTGCGGTAGTTCGCGTAGTTGCCATTGATCGTCGTGTCGGGCGACCAGGGGTAGATGTACTCAGGGTTGGCGGTGGTGACGATGCGGCCCGAACGGGCCGCGATCTCCCACTCGTACTCCGACGGCAGGCGCAACCCGAAGTGGGCGCAGTAGGCCTTGGCCCCATACCAGGTCACGCCCGTCACGGGGTAGTGCTGGACATTGTCCTCGACCGCGAAGCCCTCCTCCTCGTCAATGAAGAGAATGCGCGTGAGGTTCGGATCCAAGGTGATCAGGACGTTGCCCCTCTCGATCTCGGTGACCTCCCAGGAGTTGGGATCGTATTCGATGCGCGCGCTGTCCCGCGCTTCGTTGAGGAACGTCACGTAGTAGTAGTTGGACACCTCGTACTTGTCGATGAAGACGTTGGCCGTCAGGGTGACGAAGAGCGTGTCGACCACCATCTCGTTCTCGTTGAAGCCTGTCTCCTGGCCGCCGGGCGATCGAATGACGCCGATCGGATACGTTCCCGCAGCCACGAGAACCGATTCGGCGGGCGGATGCGGCTCGCCCGCTTCGGGCAGCACGACCAGCTCGCGGGTGGCAATCTCGGACGGCCCGGGGAAGTAGTCGTTGAAGGCCTGCAGCGCGATGGTGTAGGTGCGCGCGATGTTGTAGTTCCAGTTCTGCACCTCGTTCGCGCGCGCCTGGGACGTGTCGACGTCCCACGTGGGCGGCCGCTCGGGATCGTAATCAAAATCCCAACGCACCTTGATCTTTCGAAGCTGGGTCTCGAGGGCGTCGGTGGTCAGGGAGGGATCGAAGCGGAACGTGGTCGCCACCGTCCCGCCGGAGTTGGGCGTGATCGTGAAGTCGGGATTGGGCGGCGTGATGAGCGTGGTATTGATCACCAGGATCGGAATGCTCTCGCCCGTCAGCCCCTTGTTTCCGGCCGCATCATAGGCCACCGCCCACAACGCCCCCGAAGAGCCCTGGGTGAGACCGCGGGTTTCCCAGAAGTACGTGTAGAGACCCTCGTCATTGGGGGTGCGGGCCTCGCCCAGCTTGCGGGAGACCGAGTCGCTGTGGAAGGTGCACCAGAACTCGACGAGCTCGATACCGCCCGGATCGCTGGCGGTCACGGCCAGCGTGATGGTGTCCTCGATGGCCGTGGGCGAAATGTGCAGCCCGGAATCGATGTTCGGACGCACATAGGATACGGTGGGCGGCATCTCGTCCGTCACCACGGGATCGTCTTCCGTACACCCCGCCCAGATCGCGATGGCGGCCACACCCAACACCATGGACCAGCGTAGCCAGGTTCTGATGCGCATGCGTCTTATCCTCTCGAGCACCCCTTGGGATCACCCCTCTGCCCGATCCGCCGATTACGGACCAACTTTGCAGTCTATGAATGCTTTGCGCGATGTGTCAATTGAAAGCACCGAATTCGCCGTCCGCCCCGACGGCGAGGGCTTCTCCACCTATGAAGGAGACGGCGCCGATGTGGACAACTACGCCCTTCTGTGGCTGATTGAACCGTAAAACCCTGCCGAGAGCGGGGTTACGATTTCCACATCGTTTTCCACACTTTGCACGTTATCCCCAGGAGCCGGGTGCATGGTCCCGGCGGCACGGCGACCTAGCGCCGGGGACCGCTCTGCTTCGCACCCCCCTCGGATCCCACCGCCATCCGCTTGCCCGCGGGATCCGATGCCGATGCCGGGTAGCGTGGATCTTGCCCCGGCCCGGATCCGGGCTTGCTTGGAGAGCCGGTGGCCCCTCCACGCCCCACGGTCCCAGAGGAACCGGCGGCGCCGGATGAGCCGGAGCTGCCCATCGCGCCGGCCGCGGCCGATCTGGCCTCGCCCTTCGGCGCGGGTCCTTCGCCCATGTGGGAGCGGCCCTCGAAGAAGACTCCTTCCTCGACCACCAGCGACTTGCAGTGCAGGTCTCCCTGAACCTTGGCGCCGCGGGCGAGCTGGATTCGCTCCTCGGCGTGTACGGTGCCGCTGACGCGTCCGTGGACGACGACTTCGCGGCCCCGAATCTCACCGTCGACGAACGCCTTGGGCCCGATCATCAGGACCCCGCGGGTATTCAAGGTGCCCTGCATGGATCCCTCGATACGCAGATCCCCGTCGACCTCCATGTCCCCATGCACCCGCACGCCGTTCTGGAGAAACGACTGCTCGCTGCGCTCGGGACGCGGCGCCGACTCGGTCTGCGGAGCCGTCTTGCCAAACATCGTCTACCTCCTTGACCTTGAGCGGAGACTCCTCCTTGGCTCTGCGTGCCACCCGCGCGGGCATCGGAGGGCTGCGCCGAGTTGCCTTCATCTATGGGAGACGCGGCCGGTTTTCAACGGACGGCCGTCGCGGATTCCTCCCTGCCCGACGTCTCGCGCCCGGCGTCCAGATCGTACACAAGGGCGGGATTGACCGCCTTGTCGTCCCAGTGGACCTCGAAATGTAGGTGCGGTGCGGTGCTGCGTCCGGTATTCCCGACTTCACCCACCTTCTCACCGGCTGTCACGAAGTCGCCCACGCGCACCATGATGCGGGAGGCGTGGCCGTACATCGTGGCCAGGCGGGGACCGTGGGCGAGCACGAGCACGTTCCCGAAGACCTCGTCAAAACCGACAAATGTGACGATGCCCTCGCCGGCGGCCAGGATGGGGGCGCCCGTCTGGCCGGCGACGTCAATCCCCAGGTGGAAGATGCCCGACTCGCTCACGGGCCCGTACCCCCGGGTCAGCGGGCCGGGCACCGGGATCACGGTCAAGACCTCCTGGATCCGCTCCAGATCCTCCAGAACGGGCTCCGCGCCCGGCTCGGGAATCGTGTAGGTCCCGTTCTGCGCGTCTCCGCGCGGCTCCTGCAGAAGCTCCCGGACCGGACCGATCTCAGGCTCCTCGACCCCCACCACCCTCAGGACCGAGCGGCGCGTCGAATCCAGCACCGCCAGCCGCTCCTCGATGTCGCTCAGTCGTCCCAACTGACGGCGCAAGACGGTGTTTTCGGCACGCAAGCTCTGGGCGGCCCGCGTCTCGCTCAGCAGATGCCCCAGGAAGGCCACGCTCAGGATCCCGGCCAGAGCCAGGATGCCCGCCGCGATCAGCAGCGCACGCACCCGGTTGACGGACAGCCGGAACTGGCGGGCGGCCGTGCCGGTCGACGAGGAGATCGTGACCGAATACGCCTCCGTGCGCCCCGAGGTCTGTGTGTCGTGCGACTTCACATCCGCCGCCCCTATGAATCCTATAATGAATTGAAATATAATTGGTTACGGGCTCGCCCGCGGAGGATGCCCCTCTAGTGCACCGTGATGCCGAGGAGATCGAGCAGGCGGCTCAGGTCCTCATCGTCGTAGTACCCGAGCTCCAACTTCCCTCCCTTACGTCCGATGCGGATGCGCACCTCGGTGCCGAAGTGGCGGCAGAGCTGCTCTTCCAGACGCAAGATATTCTCTGGCTTGGGCTTACCTCGCGAAGACTTCCGGCGCCGGAGGCCGTCGCCCGTGGAGACGCTCTTCGCCCAGGCTTCGGCCTTCCTCACGGACCAGGTCTCCTGCACCATGCGCTCGGCGATCGGGACGCGGTACTCCTCGGGAAGGGTCAGCAGGACGCGGGCGTGGCCCACCGACAGGCCCCCACCGGCGATGTGCTCGAGGATGGGTGCCGGAAGGGCCAGAATCCGAAGGAGATTCGTGATCGTCGAGCGGTCCTTGGACACGCGCTTGGCGATCTCATCGTGCTTGAGACCGAACTCGCCGGCCAGAGCGCGATAGGCCCGGGCCTCTTCGACGGGGTTCAGATCCGAGCGCTGGAGATTCTCGATCAGGGCCGCTTCGAGGCTCTCATGGTCCTCCATGCTGCGGACCAGAGCCGGGATCTCGTTGTAGCCCGCCGCCTTGCAGGCCCGCCAGCGGCGCTCTCCGGCGACGAGTTCGTACCGGTCGCCGCCGATGGGGCGCAGAATGATCGGTTCGAGCAGCCCCTTCTCCAAAATGCTGCGGGTCAGCGACTCGAGGGCGCCGGCCTCCCAGCTCGCCCGCGGCTGATGAGGGTTGGGCACGATGAAGTCGATCGGGATGTAGCGCAGATTCTCCCGCGTGCGGTGACCCGGCAGATCGGCCAGCCTGGGCTCGTCGGGGCGCTCGTCGTCCTCGACCGCGACCGGCTGCTCAGAGTCCGGGGCCAGGTCCTGCCTGTTCTCCATAGGCAGCGATTCGGGAATCAGTGCCCGTAGTCCCTTGCCAAGTGCTTTCCTCGTCATGACTTGCGACTTCCTTTGCCAGGTTCATGTAGCTGGCTGCGCCCGAGCAGTTGGGATCGTAGAGCGCGGCCGGCTTGCCGAAGCTGGGTGCCTCGCCCAGCCGTACGTTGCGCGGAATGAGGGTCTTGAAGACGCGGTTGCCGAAAAAGCGCCGCGCCTCCTCCGCCACCTGCTGCGACAAGCTCAAGCGGCCATCGAACATGGTCAGCAGGACCCCTTCCACCCGGAGGCCGGAGTTGAGGCTCTCCTGAACCAAGCGGATGGTCTGGAGAAGCTGGCTCAGGCCCTCCAACGCGTAGTACTCGCACTGCATCGGAATTAGAACCGAATGGGCCGCCGTCAGCGCGTTGATGGTGAGAAGCCCCAGAGACGGCGGGCAATCGATGAGAATGAAGTTGTAGCGAGCAAGCAGGGTGTCGAGCCGGTGCTTCAGGATGTATTCGCGTCTTTCCTCGGAGACCAGCTCGATCTCGGCACCGAACAACCGCGGTGCCGAGGGGATCAGATCCAATCCATCGACTTCCGTCCCGACGGCCGCCGTCCGAATGTCGGCATCTCCCAGGAGGACTTCGTACAGGGTCGGCGTGGGCTCGTCGCCGCTCTGACCCAGACCCGAGGTCGTGTTGGCCTGAGGATCCATGTCGAGCAGCAGGACGCTGTACTCGAGCATGGCGAGCGAGGAGGCCAAATTGATGGCCGTCGTCGTCTTGCCCACACCACCCTTCTGATTGGCGATTGCGATTACCTTACCCACAGATCACCTGGTTCGTTGGAGGCACAACCTGCTGACGGAGACATTCGCCCCCGAGAAGGCGAGGGGGGCCTAATTACCTTTGCGAGAGACAGTTACAATGTTCCAGCTGGGATCTGTTTCCAGATCCTCTGGAGGCGCACAGTAGCAGCACGCCTGGGGAGTGTCAATCTGATCCAGCGCGCGCAAGGCAGCAACTGCTGAGATGAGCATAAGTGCTGGATTTTTCGCGGTTGCCGCCCACGCACTCTCACTCATGTTCCACGTGAAACATCGGTCCCGGGACCGCGGTCCGATGGCGCTGGACCGCGGTCGCTCTGCGATCTGGACCTATGTTTCACGTGGAACATCGGTGTCGGGCCCCACGGTGCGATGGCGCTGGAACGCGGTCGCTCTGCGATCTGGACCTGTGTTTCACGTGGAACATCGGTGCCGGGCCCCCACGGTGCGATGGCGCTGGAACGCGATCGCTCTGCGATCTGGGCCTATGTTTCACGTGGAACATCAGTGCCGGGCCCCGCGGTCCGACTGCACTGGACCGCGGTCGCTCTGCGATCTGGACCTGTGTTTCACGTGGAACATCGGTGCGGGGCTCGCGGTCCGATGGCGCTGGACCGCGATCGCTCTGCGATCTGGACCTGATGTTTCACGTGAACCATGGGTGCCGCACCTACGGGTGCATGGTGCTCGACGGCAGTTGTTCCATGCCACTGCCTGATGTTCCACGTGGAACATGGGTGCCGCAGCTATGGGCGGATGGCGCTCGACGGCAGTTGTTCCATGCCACTGCCTGATGTTCCACGTGGAACATGGGTG
>CAZPGB010000025.1:60312-83992 GCA_964585945.1 uncultured bacterium
CCGCAGCTACGGGCGGATGGCGGCCAACGGCTGTCGTCGCATGCCGCAGTCTGATGTTCCACGTGAAACATTGGTGTTGGGCCCCGGGTGGGTGGCACTTGACAGCCGTTGTCCCGACTCCAGAAGCTCAGAGCAGAAACGCGCAATCAAACGCGCAGAGCTTTGAATACCTCTCCTAATGACTGGATCGCGACGGCCCCACCTGGGATACCCGGGCCTCGTTCTTCGCGGGCTGTGTGTCCTTGGTTCTGAGCCAGGAGTAGGACACCGCGACAGCCTTTTCGAGATGCTCCCCGCCGGCCCCGCGCAAGTACTTCGCATCGCCATGATCGGCAACGTGAATCAATCCACGGGTGGCTGCAAAGAGCCACTCTTTGACGTGTGATGTTTCACGTGGAACATCGGGCCCAGGTCTCTATCGCCGCAATGATCACCCCAACGAGCTAGCAACAAAAGGATCGGGCTAGTTTCTGTGGGCCTCGGGTCTCGATGTTTCACATGGAACATCAAGCCAATCCCGTGCCAGGCCTGTCTTGCGGCATCGGGTGAATCGCTGGAGGAAAAGATGAGCGGCCGGCGATGGACTACGCCGATGTTCCACGTGGAACCTGGCTTCAGCGGGGCGCGATGCGCTTCAACCGCAGCAGCTTGGGTGGAGCCCAGGGAATCTGGAGTGCTTCTTCAAGCCTCCATCCAAGCTGGTCCATTACGGGCCGAGCGGCCTCGGCCTCGGTTTCCCACTCCATGCCTTTGTAGGTGATCAGCGTCGTTCCCGGCGCAGCGATGCCGTCGATCAAGGAGAGGGCCTTCGACAGCGGGGCCACGGCTCGCATGAGAATCGTCTCGAACCTATCTGCGCTGGCGTTTCCCTCGCCCTTGGGGCCTCTCGCGAGGGGAGAACCCTCGCTGACTGAACCGCCGACAACCCGCTGCGCGAGCCCCTTTTCTGCAGACTCTTCC
Source organism: uncultured bacterium (assembly GCA_964585945.1). Classification (GTDB taxonomy): domain Bacteria; phylum Eisenbacteria; class RBG-16-71-46; order CAIMUX01; family WJJG01; genus CAZDKK01. Next base: position 61,273 of record CAZPGB010000025.1, read on the forward strand.
GCAAACTCTTCCATCGATGGGAGCCGGAGCGTTTCCGCGCGCGCCTGGATCACTGCAAGACGTTTCACCTCTAGCAGTTCGCGGACCCGCTCAAGGAAAATCGTCTTCTTGCGGGAGGAGTCGACCAACGTCATGTCCAGGTCCGGCCGGCAGAGCTTCAGGACCAGCCCGGGAAGACCGCCGCCTGTACCGACGTCGATCCAACATTCTCCTGTGCGAGGCGGCTTGATCAGCAACGGGCCCAGGCTGGCCCCCAGGTGTGTGCGCACGAGGTTGGGCATGTCCTTCGCCGACACCAGGCCGGCTCGAGGCGACCAGTTCAAGAGCGCGCGGCAGTAGGCTTCCAGGCGCATTGCGCTACCCGAATCGCAGAGGACGCCATGCCGGGCAACGTCCGCGAGCAGCTCATCGATCTGCCGGGCCCAGATCGGCCCGAGCTGGTCCCAGCCCGGGCTTTCCCTCCTCCGACCCCGGCGATCACCGCTCCCGGCGGCGCCGGCGGATTTGCGTCGCGCGCCCATGTCGTCTCGCCTTCCTACGTGCGACCCATGCGCATCCGCACGGCCAGAATCATGATGTCGTTCAGTGTAATGCCCTGAATTCTAAGCGCTTGACCTAATGTACCCGGCCGGTGGACCGACAGCCGCTCGCGCGCCTCGCGCGACAGCTCCTGAGGAGGATCCGCGAGTAGATCCAGTGGAATCGATTGTCTTTCAATGAGTTGTGACCTATCGATCTCGCGCTGTTGTTTACGAATGTACCCATCGTATTTAATCTCGGCTTCCAGTGTCCGGCGGTCATCTTCGGGCAAAGCACAGCGGTGCCCCAGGCGCTTCAGCGTCTCGAAGTCGACACCAGGCCGTTTCAGGAGCTCGGCCAATGTGCGGCCGACCTGACTCTCGTCCAGCACCCCCGCGTCCGCGGTCGTCGCTGGATCCGATGCGCGATGCTGCGCGCGCTGCAGCGCCGCCCGCGTCAGGCGCGCGGTTCGAAGAAGCGAGCGCTCGGCGGCGATGCGATCCCAGCGCTCACGCACCCGCTTCATCCCCGCGGTCGACAGCAGACCCGCTCCATGGCCGATCTCCGCCAGACGCCGGTCGGCGTTGTCCTGACGAAGCAGGAGGCGGTATTCCGACTGCGAGGTGAACATGCGGTACGGTTCGGTCGGCACCTTGGTCACGAGGTCGTCCAACAGCACGCCGATGTACGCCTCGTTGCGCTGCAGCGTGACCGGTTCACGTCCAGACAGGTGGGCGTTCGCGTTCAACCCCGCCATCAAGCCCTGCGCCGCGGCCTCCTCGTATCCGGACGTGCCGTTGATCTGGCCCGCCGCGTACAGGCCCTCGATGTCCCTCACACGAAGCTGCGCGTCGATCTGTGTGGTGAGCAGGAAATCGTATTCGACCGCGTAGCCGGGATGGATGATCTCAGCCATCTCCAGGCCGGGAATGGTGCGCACGTAGCGCTCTTGTACATCCAGAGGCAGCGAGGTCGAGATGCCGTTCGGATAGAGGGTCTCGCTGTACAACCCCTCGGGCTCGAGGAAAATGTGATGACTTCCGCGGTCCGGGAAGCGAACCACCTTGTCCTCGATCGACGGACAATAGCGCGGGCCAATGCCTTGGATCATCCCGCCGAAGAGGGGCGAGCGGTCGAGGGCGCCGCGGATCACGGCGTGGGTCTCTTCCGTCGTGCGCGTCAGGTGGCACAGGACGCGGTTGCGCACGGGTGCATCCTCGAAGAAGGAGAAGCGGGGCGGGGGCTCATCGCCCGGCTGCTCGTCCAGGCGACTCAGGTCGACGCTGGATGCCAGCAGGCGCGGGGGCGTCCCGGTCTTCAGCCGCCCCAGCTTCAGGCCGAGCCGCTCCAGACATCCCGAGAGCCCCTGGGCGGGTGGCTCCCCGCGACGACCTCCGGGCCGGGGATCGGGCCCGGTGAAGAGGCGCGCCCGCAGAAACGTACCGGCAGCGATGACCACGGCCCGCGCGGGCAGATCGGCGGTCCCCTCCAGGCGCACCACGCGTCCCGGCGCATCCGGACTCTCCGCGTCGCCCGCGCTCGGTTGAGAGCTGCGGTGGGCGGGGGCATCGGAGTGGGCGCCTCCCGGGCGCACGGCATCCCAGTCCGGCGGCGCGAGGCGCACCCCGGCCACGCGCGGCCGCGATGCCTCTACCGGGCTTTCGACCACGATTTCCGTCACTTCCGCTTCCACGAAGATGAGGCGCGGGAGCGCGGCCAGCACCCGGCGCGCTTCGGCGCTGTAGGCGAGCTTGTCGGCCTGGGCCCGCGGCGCCTGCACGGCGGGCCCCTTGCGGCGATTGAGCATGCGGTAGTGAATGCCGGTGCGATCGATCAGCCGGCCCATCAATCCGCCCAGCGCGTCGATCTCGCGCACGAGCTGCCCCTTGGCCAGCCCCCCGATCGAGGGGTTGCACGACATGCGCGCCAGGCCTGAGGGGTCGAATGTGACCAGAGCGACCTGCCGGCCCAGGCGCGCCAGGGCCCAGGCGGCCTCGATGCCGGCGTGCCCGCCGCCGATGACCACGGCATCCACCGCGCGCGGCAGCTCCGCGCACGAGGCTTGGCGAGGTTGTCGATCGCCGGCGCTCGTCATTGCTTCCTCGGGGGCATCCGCGTCTGCATCCTCTGGGTCTCACGGGCCGAGTCCACGGCCGCATCCGAAACAGGCCTACGATTCCGTCACTTCCCGACGCAGAAGCGCGCGAAGATCGTCTCCAGCAGCATCGGGTCGGCATCCCGACCCAGGAGCTCGCCCAGGGCGTGGAGGCCGTCGCGCAACTCGAAGGCGATCAACTCGCCCCCGGCGCCGGCGAGGACCAGCTCGCGCGCGCGCACCACCGCATCGCGCGCACGACCGAGCAGGTCCCGCTGGCGCTCGCCCACTGTCAGGGCCGTAGTGGAATTGCCGGCGGCATCCGACAGGTAGCTGGTCACCGCTCGCCGCAGGGGCTCCACCCCGGGATCGCCGAGGACCGAAGAGGGAACCCGGCACACGACGCGGCCGCGATTCGGCCCTGAATCTCCGGCGGTTGCATCGCGGGGCCCATCCGCCGGCGGCGAGGATCCCTCCGCCAGCGGCCGCGCGGACACCTCCGCCGGCGCCCGCGGGGCGTCCCCTTCGAGCAGCCGCTCCCAGCCAGATGAGCGGCCCGCGTCCCACTTGTGCAGCGCCACCACGAGGTCGCAGCGCGGCGCATCCGGACCTTCGAGCAGCGCCCGCTCGGCCGCAGGCCACGCATCGGACGAGCGGGCGGTCGTATCCACGACCAAGATGGCCAGCGTCGCGGAGCCCAACGCCTCGCGGGTGCGGCGGATCCCCTCGCGCTCGATCCCGGTGGCGTGGTCGCGCAGCCCGGCGGTGTCGACAAGCGCCACCGGCAGATCGTCCCACTCGACCCAGGCTTCCAGCACGTCCCGGGTGGTGCCCGGCTCGGCGGAGACGATCGCCCGGTCCCGGGCCAAGAAGGCGTTGAAGATCGAAGACTTCCCCGCGTTGGTCTCCCCGATCAGGACCACGCGGACGCCTTCCTCCAACAACCGGCCGGCGCGTCCCCCCGCCACGAGCCGGTCCAGGCGCCGGGCCTCCTCGGCGAGGACGCGCTCGATGCGCGCGTTCCAGCCGGCCTCATCCGGGTCGCCGCCGGAGGCCAGCACATCGGCGGCGCCGTCCTCCTGGATGTCGAGGGCCATCTCCACCTCGGCCCGCACGCGCCCCAGGGTCTCCATGCAGTCGCGCAGCGTCTGGCTCAGCGCCCCGTGCAGCACGCGCAGCGCCGCCTGGGCCCCGGCCGCCGACTTGGCGGCGATCAGCGCCAAAACCGCCTCGGCCTGCGCCAGATCCAACTTGCCGTGGGTGAAGGCCCGCTGGGTGAACTCCCCCTCGCGCGCCTGTCGGGCCCCCGCCCGGCGCAGCAGCGCGAGGACGCGCCCCGACACCACGGGGCCGCCGTGGCAGGTCAGCTCGACGGTGTCCTCGCCGGTGTAGGAGCGCGGGGCGCGGAAGACGGTGGCGACCACCTGGTCGATTCGCTCGCCGCCTTGGACCAGGTGCCCGAACAGGCAAGTGTGCGAGGGCAGCGACCGGAGCTTGGTGGCCGGCCGGAAGACCGATGCGGCGACCTCGAGCGCGTCGGGGCCGGAGAGCCGAACCACGGCCAGGGCTCCCCGCCCCGGCGGGGTTGCCAGAGCGACGATGGTATCGTTCAGCATGGTGATGCGCCCGCGATGGCGGCGGCGATGGCGGCGACGGCGGCGGCGGCGGTGTGGCTACCGCCGGCCGCCGTGGTCCTACCGGCGGCCGCGGCTGGGACGGCGCTTACGACCCCAGGTGATGGGAGACTTCTCCCCATCCTCTTCGCTGTTCTCCCCGTCGACGTCGTCGTCCTCGACCGACGAGGGGATATTGAAGTAGGAATCCTCCGGGCTGGTCCGCCTCGATTTGCGCGGGCGGCGGTGGTCCGGCTTCTCCGGGCCGCGCGCCTCATCGGACGTCTGGTCCTCGACGCCCTGGGGCGCTTGCGTCGCGGCAACCACCGGTTCCTCCCGATGTTCTTCCGATCGGCGGCGGGGGCGCCGCTCCCGGGAAGACCGGGGCTCGGCGGGCTCACGCTCGTCGCGGTCGTAGCCGTCGTCGCGCGCAGCGGGTCTGACGTCGTCCCGGCGACCCCGGCCGCCCCGCGGCCGGCGCGACGGGCGGGAGGATCCTCGCTCGCTCGAGGAGCGCCGACCGCGACCCGAACGCCCTCGGTCGTCACGTCCCGATGTGGAGCGGTCCGACCGGCCTCCCCGTCCGCGACCGCCCGAGGCGCCGCGATCCTCACTGGGGCGCGCTCCGGCCATCGGAGAGACGGCGACCCGCTTGATGGCGCCGTCGCCCAGGGCACGCGTCTCGACGCGCTCGTCCTCGGCCAGGGCCAGGTGAACGATGCGGCGCTCGTCGGCCGGGAGCGGCTCGGTGACCGCGTCGCGCTGCGTGGTGAGGGCGCGTTCGGCCAAATCGCGCGCCTTGCGGCGGAGCTGCTCGTGACGGCGGCGCCGGTAACCGGCCACATCCAGCCGCACGCGCAGGGTCTCGTCCTTCTGTCCCACCATCCGCGAGACCAGGTGCTGCAGGGCCTTCAGGGTCTCACCCCCGCGACCGATCAGCAGCCCGTCCGCGTCGGAGGTCTCCAGGTCGACTTCGTAGGCATCCTCGGCGCGGGTGACCTTCAGCTCGGTCTCCACCCCCATGCGCGAGAACATGCCGCCCACCAGCTCGGCGATCATGCGCTGGGCCTGCGATTTCTTCCAGACCCGGACCTTCAGTGTGCGGCCCTTGAGGAATCCGAGCACGCCCGAGCGGCCCTCATCGACCACTTCGTATTCGACCTGGTTGGGCGTGGTGTTCAGTCGGTCGCAGGCGGCCTGCAGCGCTTCCTCGGCGTTTCGGCCTTCGACCACGATGGCGTCGCGTCGCGGATTGTCCATGACTCGTCCTTTCATCTGCTGTGTCCCGCTTCACCCTCGGGCGCGTTTCTCATCCCCGTTTGCGGCCGAACTTCTTTGGGCGTGGAGCCTCTTCGGCGGTTGGAGTCGCGGCGACCAATACGGGTGGCTTCATCATGAGTTGTTGCGCGAGGGCCAGCACGTTGGACATTGTCCAGTACAAGACCAACCCCGACGGCAGGCCGTAGAAGAAGAAGACCATCATGAGCGGCATCATGAGCATCAGGGGCGCCTGACGCGGGTCCGTCGGGGTCATTTTCTGCTGCACAAACATTGTCAGCGCCATCAAGATCGGGAGGATATGGATGGGAATGCCCATGACCTCCCCCACCTTATCCGGCGTCGCCAGGTCCTGCATCCACAGGACGAAGGGTTCCTTCCGGAGCTTGATCGTATTCATCAGCACGTTGTAGAGGCCGTAGAAGACCGGGAGCTGAACCAGGATCGGCAGGCACCCCCCCAGCGGATTGATGCCCTGCTGCTTGTAGAGCTCCATTGTCTTCTTGGTGCGCTGCTCCGGGTTGTCCTTGTACTTCTTGTTGATCTCATCCATCAGCGGCTTGAGCGCCTGCATTTTGCGCTGGCTGCCGATCGCCCGCTGGTTGAGCGGGTGGAAGAGCAGGCGGACGGCCAGGGCCAGGATGATGATCACCAGACCGTAGTTGGGGACCACCGAGTGCACGGTGTCCATGAACCAGTAGGTGGCCTTGCTGAGCGGCGCGATCAGCTTGCCGCCGAAGTCGACCAGGCGGTCCACATCGGCCTGCAGCCGCGCCTCCAGATCCTTGAGGATCGTGTAGTCGATCGGACCGGCGTAGAGCGTGAAGCGGTAGCGACTGGTTCCGCTGTACTCGAGCGGCATCGCCAGGCGCATGCCCACCGCGTCGGCCTCGGGCTGCGACTGGCCGATGAACGTGCCCGCGAAGCTCTCCTGCGGCACGAGAATCGCCCCGAAGTACTTCCCGCGCACGCCGGCCCAGCGGATCTGACCCTCGTACTCCCGCTCGCCTCCTTCGGAGGCCGGCCCGCCGCCGCACCCGCATCCCGGACGGCCGCCGCCGAAGTTGTACTGGATCATCTCCTCGGCCAGCATGGCGACGGCACCCTTCGCGCCGTGCTCCAGCTTGACCTGCTTCTCGAGATTGGGAATCCCCCGCTCCCAACCGATCACGAGCTCGTGATCGTTGCGCTGGTTGTCGACCCCGCCGACGGCGACGTCCATGTGGATGTCGTAGCGCAGGGGATCGATGCGATAGGTGCGCTCGACGCGCAGGGGCGACCCTTGCCCGATCTGCACCTCGGCGATGAAACGCAGCACCCGCAGCTCGGTGGGCGAACCGGTCTCGGGCGCGGGCTCGACGTCGACACTCTCTTCGAGCGTGAAGACGGTGTGCCTGAGATCGATCTCGCCCTCGGGCCCGTCGATGCGCAGCCCCAGCGCGCCGGGCATCTGCTGCACCAGCTCGACCGGCTCCCCGATGGCGTCGGTGTAGTCATTCAGGCGCCAGGAATGGATGACGCCGCCGCGCGTGCTGAAGATGGCGGTGTAGAGCGGACCCTCGATCACCACCTCGCGCTCATCGGCCTCCAGAACATTGACCAGCTCGGCCCGGGGACGCGCGTCGCGCGCGCCGGTGTCGCCGCGTCTGTCCTCGGTCCGGGCGCCGGGCAGCGCGGAGGATTCATCGGCCGCCGTGGGCAGCGGCGGCTCCGACGGTGTCGGGGTGATCGCGTCGCGATCGGAGGTCTGGGTTGCGGATTCACCGGGTGGCGTCGCCTCCCGAGGAGCGCGCTCCGGCTGCGGCATCAACTGGGTGAACAGAATCCAAACGAGAATCATGAGCGCGAACGCGATCAGCGTCCGCTTTTCCATTCCCCCGGATCCTCCAGGGCTAGGTGTCTGCATGTTCCCCCATCCTGGCTACGACGGGCGGTGCGAGCGCACGGCGGCGCTCATCTGTGGGACCGGACACCGGGCAGAACACGCGGGACGGGATCGACTCCCCCGGGATGCCAAGGATGGCAACGCAGGATGCGCTTGATCGCCAAGACTCCCCCTCGTGCCAGGCCGTGCGTGCGCAGCGCTTCCTGCGCATAGACCGAGCAGCTCGGATAGTAACGACAACTCGGAGGGAGAATCGGCGACGCGATGCGCCGATAGATCTCGATCAAGAATGTCAGCAGAGAGACCACAATTGCGCCTTCCGGATCCCTGGGTTCTGCTTGACGGTGTCCGCCCCGCCCGTTGGATCTCTGCCACCTAGCGCGTGTGCCCAGCCGTGTCCTGGTTTCTACGTGTTCGTTGACGTTTCTTCGCCCGATCGCATGAATCGCGCCTGCACCAAGAGGCGTTTCATGTCGTCGCGAACGACATGCATCCCGATGCGGGCGCAGGATGCACGCGCGATCCATGCGAGGTGTGCCGGTTCGGAGGGTAGATGGGGCACGAGCAAGCGATAGGCTTCGCGCATGATGCGCTTCGCGCGACTGCGCTGCACCGCGTTGCCCACTCGCCGACTGGCCACAAACAGGACCTTCCTCGGTCCATCGTCCTCCCGCCGCAGAATCAGCACCAGGTGCCGACCGCGAAAAACCGACCCTTCCTTGAACAGCTTGTCGATCGCAATCCTGGAGACGAGTGTTTCATCTCCCCAGCGCATCGGCGCGTTTCCCGCATCAGCCGGAAACGGAGAGTCGCACCCGGCCGCGGGCGCGACGGCGTGCAAGGATTTTGCGCCCGTTGGCGGTGCGCATGCGGCGCCGAAACCCGTGCACGCGATGGCGGCGCCGATTGTGCGGCTGATAGGTCCGCTTCACGTCGGAACCCTCCTCTGTCGACTGGCCAGTGTTCGACTCGCGGGTCGTGGACGAGTCGCTCGGGGCGCCGCCCGCCGGTGATTGCGCGCGTCGACGCACTCCGAGCGCCGGGCCGCGCGTGACAGGCACGCGGCAATCTGCGTTTCTATTCGTCCGATACCCCGACGAGCTGAGTGGAGATTCAGGAAATCATTGCCGCTTCGCGGCCTTCCGCTCTCTCACCTGCCAAGGTTAACATCGGAAGATGATAGGTCAACCGCCGCGCTGAGGTCAACGTGGAAGTTCCGGCGCCGCGGCGCGTGGATTCCCGGCTCTATTCCAAGCCCAAACAATCGATTACGCGGTCTATGTCCTTATCGCTTTCGCGCCGAAAAATGGGCCTTGTCATGCTTTTCCACAGCGTGCTAGCATGCGGCTGTTTCAAGCGGGGCATTTGTTCATAAGTCACGTGCCTTTCTTCAGTTGCAGCCCGGCTGCCAAGCGTTGCGGCGGCCTTTGCCGGAGGAAGGGTGGTGGACGGTCCACGGATGGCAACTTGAGACGCGCGGCGGCTGTCTTGCTGTATATGTTTACAGGGCAAACACTTGGTTACATCGGATCACAGCCCGGTGTCGCCAGGTGCCTGCCGACACCGCGATCCTAGCGCTCGAGGCCCGACCACTACATCTCGTCCAGTTTCCGCTTGATGATTGTGGAAAACGCTGTGGATAACTCGGTCGTCGGGGGGGCGCAGTGGATTCCTCAAGCGCACAGGGAGCGTGGTCCGAGGTTCTCCAGGAAGTACGCAAGCGGGTATCGGGACAGAAATTCCAGACCTGGTTCGATCCGATCGAGGTCTTGAAGTTCGAACCGAGCCAGGTGGTGCTCGAAGTGCCCAATCCCTTCTTCGGGGATTGGTTCGAAGAGCATAACCTACCGATTTTGCAAGAGGTTCTGCAGCAGCAGTTCGGCCAGAAGCCGAGCGTTCACTTCGTGGTCTCCAATAGCTACTACGACCAAGAGCAGACCTCGCCCCCCAGCATGGCGTCAGCGGCGCCGCCCACGACGCGCCCGCCCGGCGTGACCCGTACTCATAATCTCCACCCCCGCTTTATGTTCGAGACCTTCGTCGTGGGAAAGAGCAATGAGTTCGCCCACGCCGCGTCCCGCGCCGTGGCCAAGGAGCCGGGCGGCATCTACAACCCGCTCTTTATCTACGGCGGCACCGGTCTGGGGAAGACGCACCTGATGCAGGCCATCGGCCACGATGCGATCAGCCGCAACGGTCAAGCGCGGGTCTACTACGCGCCGTCCGAGAAGTTCATGAATGAGATGATCCAGGCGATCACGGCCGGCCGCACGCTCGAGTTTCGCCAGAAGTATCGCAACCTCGACTTCCTCTTGCTCGACGATATCCAGTTCCTCTCCGGTCGCGACGCCACGCAGGAGGAGTTCTTCCACACGTTCAACACGCTGCACGATGCGCGCAAACAAGTGGTGATCACGAGCGACCGGCCGCCCAAGGACATCGCCAAGGTGGAAGAGCGCCTGATCTCGCGCTTCAATTCCGGCCTCGTCACCGACATCCAGGCCCCTGACCTGGAGACGCGCGTGGCCATCCTGCGCGCCAAGGCGCAGCGCGAGCAGATCGGCGTTCCCGAGGACGTGCTGTTCCTGGTGGCCGAGCGCGTGCAGAAGAATATCCGCGAGCTGGAGGGCTCTCTGGTGCGCATATCGGCGCTCAGCCATTTGCTGCACGCCCCGATCACGACCGACCTCGCGCTGGAGGTCCTGAAGGTCTATGTGCGACCGCAGGACGTGGCCGTCGACGTGACGCAGATTCAGCGCGAGGTCGCGCGCCTCTTCGATGTCACGGTAGAGTCGTTGCGCGGGAAGCGGCGCACGAGCGCCATCGCCTTCGCGCGCCAGGTGGCGATCTACATGGCGAAGCAACTCACCCAGATGACGCTGGTCGAGATCGGAAAGAGCTTCGGCAACCGCGATCACAGCACGGTGCTCTATGCGATCGACAAGATCGCCCGCGCGCGCAAGACCGATCCGACGCTCAACCAGAGGATCGAGGAGCTCGAGGAACGTCTCAGGCAGTCCTAGACGCTCCCGTCGTTGTAACCTGGTCCCCCCATCCAGGCCCGATGGCGCCTCCGCAGCGCAGACGCGCTGGGGGGGCGCTGTCGTTTGGGCGACCGCTCCTGCTGAGCGGGTGTCGGCGGAGATTCTGGTCTGGGATGGTGGGTTCCCACATGGACTCTGGAGCCGATGATGTTTTCCGGAAGGGCGTTATAGGGTTATCCACATACCGTGGATGATTTCGGGGGATAACCGGTGTCGACAATACCCGACGTGGATAACACGGCCCTTATGCGTTATCCAGTTCACGATAACTCCACGAGCGGCCGCAGGCAACTCGGAGCATAACTGAACATTCCAAAGGATCTTAGTACACTACAAGCGAGTTCTTCGGGTTATCCACAGTCTCTACTACTACTACTAAGGATCTTAATCTAGTTCTTGTAGTCTTAGGGATGCACACCCGTCATCATGGAGAACACTGGCACAGCTCCAACGCTTCCACGTAATGACCGCTTGGAAGAATCCAACGCCCCAAGACGGGGTGCATCGCCGGAGCTTCACAAGAGATACCTCGCTCTGGCGTGAAGAGGATGTGGGCTGGATGATGTAACCCAGATTCCAGGTAGAGGTTATATTCTCACTTCGATGGGTGAGCTTGCGTGGATGGCGCCGGCTGCGCCCCCCCGCTTTCCGGCGCCGGATCGAAGCGAGACCACCGAAGGGCTTAACTTCGTAATTTACTGATTCGAAGTCAATTACAGAAGCTCATTCACGCCCCGGCGCCACAAAAAGCTCCTTTACAGGATCGGGTCTTTTCTCTACACTTCGCTGGAGTTAACTGGTTGTATTAGAAGGTGCTGGGCGATTCGACCCCCGGCACGGCGGGCTGCATGCGCTGCGCGGCGGTCCGACGCGGTCCGATGCGGCAAACACACTCCAGCAGCGGGGCGTCCAGCAGGAGGGAATCCGGTCCCGCGTTGCTTCCGTTAAACGACAATCCGTAAGGTCAGGGGTTTCCCGCGACCTCTCGGCATCCTACGTGCTGAGAGATGGGTCGGGAACACGAGGGGGGATTCATGAAGTACGCGCTGATGCAGAGCGATCTGCGCAAGGCCCTCCAGGTCGTGGCCAGCGTGGTGCCCAGCAAGAGCACCCTTCCGATTCTCGAAACGGTGCTCATGGACATGGGCGAGAACGGAACGCTGACGCTGACGGCCACCGATCTCGACATCTCGGTTCGAACACGAACCCTCGCCAAGGCGGAGCAACCGGGCAAGGTCGCCGTTTCGGCGCGCAGGCTCTTCGACATCGTGCGCGAGCTGCCCGAGCAGGAGGTCGAGATCTCGGGCGACGAGGCGCGCATCGAGCTCTCCTGTGCCCGCGGCCGGTATCGTTTCGTCGGCGCGGCGGTCGAGGACTTCCCCGAGCTTCCGGATATCCCCGCCGAAAAGCAGGTCGGGCTCGAGCCGCCGGCACTGGAGAAGATCATCCGGCGCACGCTCTACGCGGTGTCGACCGACGAGACGCGCCCCGAGCTGACCGGCGTCTTCCTGCAGGTGCGCGAAGGCGAGATCCGGATGGTGGCCACCAACGGACACCGGCTCTCCCGCGCGTCGCTGCAGCACAGTTTCAAGCAGGAGCGCGACATGCTGCTGCCGCCCAAGGCACTCAATCAGCTCCTGCGGCTCATGTCGGGTGCACAGGGCGAGGTAGAGGTGAGCGGGTCGAAGAGCTACGCGCGCTTTACCGTCGGCGAGACCGACCTCTACAGCCGCCTTCTCGAGGGTCCCTTCCCCGACTACGAGCGCGTCATTCCGAAGTCGAGTCCGCTGAAGGCGATCATCAAGCGCGACGACATCATCTCGTCGTTGCGCAGGATTCTCGTGCTCTCCGATTCACAGACCCGCCAGGTCAGAATGTCGTTTGCTCCCGGACGACTGCAGATCCTCGCCGAGTATCAGGGCGCGGGAGAGGCCGTGGAGGAGATTCCGGTCGAGTACGATGGGGACGAGCTGACCATCGGCTATAACGGCGGCTACCTGCTCGAGATGCTCAAGACGTTCTCGGATGAGGACGTGGTGATGCACTTCGAGTCGGCGGTATCGGCGGGCGTGTTCGAACCGGCGAAGGAGACCGAGGGTGAAGACCTGCTCTGCCTGGTGATGCCGCTGCGCTTGCCGGAGGGAAGCTAGCTCGTGCGCCGCATGGAGCACATCGGGGACGTCCTTCGCTCCTTCCTCCGCGGCGCCAGCCTCGAGAAACGCGTATCTCAGTGGGAGGTCATCCTGGCTTGGCCGCGCATCGTGGGCAAGGAGATCGCCTCCCACTCCGAAGCGTTCGATCTGCGAGGAGAGACGTTGTGGGTCGCTGTTCCGAGCAGTAGCTGGAGACAGCACATCATGTTCTTGAAAGTGCGGATATTGCAAGCATTTGCGCGTGATTATCCGCAGGTTCGCGTCAAAGACATCCGCTGCGTGGTGGGCCGCGGCCGACGAGGGCAGGCCCGATCCACGGGGGGATGAAAGAGGCACCGATGCGAGACGGCACACACGAGAAAGCCGCTTCCGGCGAGGTTTCGGCGCGCGAACACGACGCCGCATCCGCTGAAACCTCAGCCGAAGACGAAGCGCGCTCATCCGATTCCACGAACGGCTCCGCTGACAACTGCGGCGCCGATGAGCCAACCGCGCGGAAGGTCCGGGAATGGGCCGACGGCGAGGTCGCGGAGCAGGCGGGGTCGGGCGGGGACGACCAAACCGCTGCGGCCACTGGTGACCAGGCCAACCTGGGCGGTGACGAGCAGGCGGCCCCGGGCGCCGAAGGTGAGGCCGAGTCCGAAGAGCGCGAGTATGGCGCCAAGGACATCCAGGTCCTCAAAGGGTTGGAGGGCGTGCGTCTTCGGCCCTCGATGTACATCGGCAGCACATCATCCCGAGGCCTCCACCACTGCGTCTACGAGGTGGTCGACAACGCCATCGACGAGGCCTTGGCCGGCTACTGCGATGAGGTCATCGTCGTGTTGCACAGAGACGGATCGGTGAGCTGCGACGACAACGGCCGCGGCATCCCCACCGACCTCCACCCCGAGCAGAATCGCCCCGCGCTCGAGGTGGTGATGACCATGCTGCACGCCGGAGGCAAGTTCGACCGTAACACCTACAAGGTGTCGGGCGGATTGCACGGCGTGGGTGTATCGGTCGTCAACGCGCTTTCGGAGTGGCTGGAGGCGACGGTGCACCAGAAGGGCGCCATCTTCCGCCAGCGCTACGAGCGCGGGGAGGTGGTGACCGATGTGGAGATCGTGGGCACGACAACGCGCCGGGGAACAATCATCCGCTTCAAACCCGATCCGGAGATCTTCGACGAGGTCGAGTTCACGTACGACATCATCGCCTACCGGCTGCGCGAGCTGGCGTTCCTCAACCGCGGGGTGAGCATCACCCTGCGCGAGGAGGCCGAAGAGGCCTCGCCCGAGACGCCGACCTATTCGCGCGAGGACACGTTCCTCTACGAGGGGGGCCTGGAGGCGTTCGTCGCGCACATCAACGAGGGCAAGACACCGCTGCACAAGGACCCGATCAGCCTCTCGCGCGAGCGCGAGGGGTTCGCGATCGACCTGGCGATGCAGTACACCGACGCCTATGACGATTCGATCTTCTCCTACGTGAACAACATCAACACCATCGAGGGCGGCACGCACCTCTCGGGGTTCCGCGGGGCGCTGACCCGCAGCCTCAACGGGTTTGCGCTCAAGGCCAACATCATCAAGGACGACAAGCTGTCCTTGAGCGGCGACGACGTCCGCGAGGGGCTGACGGCGGTCATCAGCGTCAAGCTGGCCAGCCCCCAGTTCGAGGGCCAGACCAAGACCAAGCTGGGCAACAGCGAGGTGCGCGGCCTGGTCGAGTCGATCGTGGGCGAGCACCTGACCGACTACCTCGAAAACCACGAGGCGATCGCGCGAACGATCATAGAAAAGTGCATCAGCGCCGCCCGCGCGCGCGAGGCAGCCCGCAAGGCGCGCGAGCTGGCGCGGCGCAAGAGCCTGCTCGACGGGGCCTCGCTGCCGGGCAAGCTGGCCGACTGCGCGGAGAAGGACCCCGACCGGGCCGAGCTGTTCATCGTCGAGGGCGACTCGGCGGGCGGCAGCGCCAAGCAGGGCCGGGACCGGCGCTTCCAGGCCATCCTGCCGCTGCGCGGGAAGATCCTCAACGTGCAGAAGGCGCGGCTGGATCGCGCGCTGGCCAGCGAGACCATCCGGACGCTGATCACCGCCATCGGCACCGGCTTCGGCGAGGAGGAGTTCGACATCTCGAAGGTCCGCTACGGCAAGATCATCATCATGACCGACGCGGACGTCGACGGCGCGCACATCCGCACGCTGCTGTTGACCTTCTTCCACCGGTACATGCGGCCGCTGATCGACAACGGCTTCATCTACATCGCGCAGCCGCCGCTCTACCGGGTCGGCAAGGGCAAGAAGGAGTGGTACGCCTACACCGAGGCCGAGCGCGAGAAGATCTTTGCGGAAGTGGGACGCCAGGGGATCCACCTGCAGCGCTACAAGGGTTTGGGTGAGATGAATCCCGAGCAGCTTTGGGAAACGACGATGAACCCGGAGCAGCGGGTGCTGCTGGCCGTCTCGAACGAGGACGCGGCCGAGTCGGACCGCATCTTCTCGATCCTGATGGGCGATCAGGTGGAGCCGCGGCGCAAGTTCATCGAGGAGAACGCCCTCTACGTCAAGAACCTGGACATTTAGGCTCGCGCGGGATCGGGGGGCGGCCGTCGCAGAAGGACGCAGCCTCCCGATTCCTGGTTTTGGGGCGCCTGGGTAGCGCCATCGAGGTGAGTCATGGAGACGTCGAATCAGAGGATCCTGCCGGTTCAGATCGAAGCCGAGATGAAGTCGAGCTACATCGACTACTCGATGAGCGTCATCGTCTCGCGCGCCCTGCCCGATGCCCGCGACGGGCTGAAGCCCGTGCAGCGGCGCATCCTGGTGGCGATGAACGATCTGAACCTGGCGCCGGGGCGGCCCTACCGCAAGTCGGCCAAGATCACGGGCGACGTGACCGGCAACTACCATCCCCACGGCACCGTCGCGGCCTACGACACGATGGCCCGCCTGGCGCAGGAGTTCTCGTTGCGCTACCCGCTGGTCGACGGTCAGGGCAACTTCGGATCGATCGACGGCGACGCCCCCGCGGCCGAACGGTACACCGAAGCGCGCATGACGCGTCTTTCCCAGGAGCTCCTGGCCGATCTGGAGAAGCGCACCGTCGACTTCCGGCCCAACTACGACGAGACGCGCGAGGAACCGATCGTCCTGCCCGCGAAGGCGCCCAATCTGCTCCTCAACGGCGCCTCGGGCATCGCGGTCGGCATGGCCACCAACGTGCCGCCCCACAATCTGCGCGAGGTGGCCGGGGCGATCAAGCACGTCATCGACCATCCCGACGCCACCGTCGACGAGCTGATGAAGTACGTAAAGGGCCCCGACTTCCCGACCGGCGGGATCATCCTGGGGACGGCCGGCATTCGGCAGTGCTACGAGACCGGTCGCGGGCTCATCCCCGTGCGCGCCCGCGCCGAGATCGAGGAGATCCGCAAGGACCGCAACGCGATCATCGTGACCGAGATCCCCTACCAGGTGAACAAGGCGGGGCTGCTGGAGCGGATCGCGGGGCTGGTCAAGGCGGGCACGATCAGCGGCATCGCCGACCTGCGCGACGAGTCGGACCGCGAGGGAATGCGCATCGTCGTGGAGCTGAAGCGCGACGCGCAGCCCACCGTGGTGCTCAATCAGTTGTACAAGCACACGCCGATGCAGACGACCTTCGGCGGCTATCTGCTGGCGCTGATCGACAACCGTCCGAAGGTGTTCACGTTGGCCGAGATGTGCCAGGCCTATATCGATCATCGCGTGGAGGTGATCACGCGCCGGACGCAGTTCGATCTGGAGCAGGCCGAGGCGAAGGCGCACATCCTCGAAGGCCTCAAGACGGCGCTCGATCACATCGATGACGTGATCACGCTGATCCGCAGCTCCAAGACCACCGAGGAGGCGCGCACGGGGCTGATGACGCGCTTCGGCCTGAGCGAGAGGCAGGCCCAGGCGATCCTCGAGATGCGGCTGCAGCGTCTGGTGGGCCTGGAGCGCGAGAAGATCGATCAGGACTATCTCGACACGATCAAGCTGATCGAGGAGTACCGTAGCATCCTGGCCAGCCGCACGCGGATCAACGAGATCATGAAGTCGGATCTGGACGAGCTGGCCGACAGGTACGGCGACGACCGGCGCACGGCGATCGCCCCGCACGTGGATGAGATCGACATCGAGGACCTCATCCCACGCGAGGACATGATCATCACAATCAGCAATCAGGGCTACATCAAGCGCGTGCCGGTGACGACCTACCGGAGCCAGCGCCGCGGCGGCCGTGGTCTCACCGGGGCCAAGACGCGCGAAGAGGACTTCGTCGAGCACCTCTTCATCGCCAACACGCACAGCTACATCCTGTTCTTCACCAACTCGGGGCGGTGCTACTGGCTGAAGGTCTACAACGCGCCGGTGGGTACGCGGCTGTCGAAGGGCAAGTCGATCCTCAACCTGATCGAGTTCCGCACCGATGAGCGGGTGGCCGCCTTCGCACAGGTGGACGCGTTCGACGAGGACCGCTACGTGGTGGTGGCCACGCGGCAGGGAAAGATCAAGAAGATGCCGCTGATCGCGTTCTCCAACCCGCGGCGCAAGGGCATCATCGCGATGACGCTGGACGAGGGCGACGAGGTGATCGGCGCGGCGGTGACCGACGGCAGCGCGGAGATCGTGCTGGCCAAGATGTCGGGCAAGGCGATCCGCTTCCCCGAGACCAAGGTGCGGCCGATGGGCCGGGGGGCCTCCGGCGTGCGCGGGGTGACGCTGGCCGACGAGAACGACGCGGTGGTGGGGATGGTCTGCGTGCGGGTCCCGGAGGCGGCGCTGCTGGTGGTGACCGCCAAGGGCTTCGGCAAGCGCAGCCGGCTGTCCGACTACCGGGTGACCAACCGCGGCGGACAGGGCGTGATCACGGTCAACATCACCGAGCGTAACGGGCCGATCGTGTCGATCAAAGAGGTCTCCGAGGACGACGAGGTGATGATCACGACCTCCAGTGGAATGGTGATACGGCTCAAGATGTCGCAGGTCTCGCTGATCGGCCGGGCGACGCAGGGCGTCAAGCTGATGAAC
Organism: uncultured bacterium; assembly: GCA_964585945.1. Taxonomy (GTDB): domain Bacteria; phylum Eisenbacteria; class RBG-16-71-46; order CAIMUX01; family WJJG01; genus CAZDKK01. The sequence goes on from CAZPGB010000025.1 coordinate 78,899, forward strand.
CTGGCCGAGGGCGATCACGTCGCGGGCGTGGCGAAGATCGTCAAGAGCGAGGAGAATGGGGTCGGGGACGCGGAGTAGCGCGCGGGGGCCTGTGGGTGTGGATCGTCGAGCGCCGTGTGAGCCGGGCCGATGAGCGGCCGGTTCGCGAGGCGTGGGGATAGACACTGGGGACAAAGCCATGGGCACATTCGAACCGGTCGACCTGAAGGTCGACTTCATCAAACAGGAACACGAAGTGCTCGACTTATGGGAGAAGGAGCGCATCTTCCAGCAGCTCATGGAGCGCAACCGGGGCAAGCAGCACTGGTCCTTCATCGACGGGCCGATGACCGCCAACAACCCGATGGGCGTGCACCACGCCTGGGGCCGCACGTACAAGGACGTCTTCCAGCGCTACAAGGCAATGCTCGGGTTCGATCAGCGCTACCAGAACGGCTTCGACTGCCAGGGCCTGTGGCTGGAGGTGGAGACCGAGCGCGAGCTGGGCTTCAACTCGAAGCAGGACATCGAGAACTTCGGCCTCGATAACTTCAGCCGCGCCTGCCGCGCGCGCGTCGAGAAGTACAGTGGCGTCCAAACCGAGCAGTCAAAGCGGTTGGGGCAGTGGATGGACTGGCCCAACTCCTACTTCACGATGACCGACACCAACATCGAGTACATCTGGCATTTCCTGGGTGTCTGTCAGGACCGCGGCTGGCTGCGCAAGGGCCACCAGGTGATGCCCTGGTGCACACGCTGCGGCACCTCGCTTTCACAGCACGAGCTCTCCGACGCCTACCAGGACATCAAGGACACGAGCGTTTTCCTGGGCTTCAAGCTCCACCCGGGCAAGCGCCAGGACGGCCCCTGGATGGAGGGCCTCGAGCCCACGCGCACGCCGGGCGAGAACGAGTACCTGCTCGTCTGGACGACGACGCCCTGGACGCTGACCTCCAACGTGGCCGCGGCGGTCAATCCGGGCCTGCGCTACGCGCGCGTGGAGCACCAGGGGCGCATCTACTACTGCAGCGTGGGCGTGGTGGACGCGATCTTCAAGGGCGAGGGGAAGGTGCTCGAGGAGGTCCCGGGCGCCGAGATGGTCGGCTGGACGTACGACGGACCCTTCGACGACCTGCCGGTGCAGAAGGACGTGCTGCACGTCGTGATCGCCTGGGACGAGGTCGGCGAGACCGAGGGGTCGGGCATCGTGCACATCGCGCCCGGGTGCGGCGCTGAGGACTGCCAGTTGGGCGAGGAGTTCGGCCTGGCGGCCATCGCGCCGCTGGATGAGCGCGGGATCTACATCGAGGGCTTCGACTGGCTGACCGGCAAGGACGTTCACCAGGTCGAGAAGCCGATCCTGGAGGATCTGAAGCAGAAGGAGATCTTCTTCCGTCGCGAGACCTACGAGCACCGCTACCCGTTCTGCTGGCGCTGCAAGGAGAAGCTGGTCTTCCGCATGGAGGACGAGTGGTTCATCCGTTGCGACGAGATCCGCCCGCTCATGAAGGAGGCGGCCAGTAAGGTCGAGTGGATCCCCGAGAGCGTGGGCAAGCGTACCCAGGACTGGTACGACAACATGGGCGACTGGTGCATCTCCCGCAAGCGCTACTGGGGCCTGCCGCTGCCGTTCTACTTCTGCCCCGATGGGCACATGACCCTGGTGCGCAGCAAGGCTCAGCTCCGCGAGATGGCGGTCGATGCGGCCAAGGTGGACGGCCTGCCCGAACTGCACCGGCCGTGGATCGACGAGGTGCGGATCACGTGCGGGCACGAGGGCTGCGGCAAGGAGGCCGCGCGCATCCTGGACGTGGGCGACTGCTGGCTGGACGCCGGCATCGTGGGCTTCTCGACGCTCAAGTACCTCGAGGACCGGGAGTACTGGCAGAAGTGGTTCCCGGCCGAGCTGATCTCGGAGATGCGCGAGCAGGTGCGCCTCTGGTTCTACGCCATGATGTTCACCGGCGTGACGCTGGAGGGCACCTCGCCGTACAAGCGCGTGCACAGCTACGAGAAGGTGTACGACGAGCACGGCAAGCCGATGCACAAGAGTACCGGCAACGCTATCTGGTTCGACGAGGCGGTCGAGAAGATGGGCGCCGACGTGATGCGCTGGGTTTACTGCGCGTTCAACCCGGATCACAACCTGCGCTTCGGTTATACGATCGCCGACGAGATGCGAAGGCGCATCATCACGCTGTGGAATGTCTACTCGTTCTTCGTCACCTACGCGGAGCTGGATGGGTTCGACCCTTCCCGCGACGCCGATCCCGCGAGGGTCGGGCAGAGTCCCAACCCGCTGGACCGGTGGATTGTCTCCTCGCTCTACCAGCTCGTGCGCGACATGCGCGCGGGGCTCGAGCGCTTCGATGTGATGGTCGGCCTGCGCGAGGCGGACGCGTTCCTGGAGCAGCTCTCGACCTGGTACGTACGCCGCTCGCGGCGGCGCTTCTGGAAGTCGGAGAGCGACGAGGACAAGCAGTGGGCCTACCACACGCTCTACCACGTGCTGGTGACCTACACACGCGTACTGGCGCCGGTGATTCCGTTCGTGACCGAGGTGATGTTCCGCAACCTGACTCGCGCGGCGAGGGACGCTGGCGAGGATGCTGTGTTGCGGCTCGGATGGGATGGGGCCGCGACGCCGGCGAGCGTGCACCTGACGCCCTACCCCGAGGAGCGGGCGGACCTGGTGGACGAGAAGCTGAACGAGGCGATGAGCTTCGTCCTACGCGCGGTCAGCCTGGGACGCGCGGCGCGGGAGAAGGCGCGCGTCAAGGTGCGTCAGCCGCTGGGCAAGGCCTGGCTCGTGCCGATGGAGGGCACGCTGCCGGTTCTCGGGTTGGACGAGGATCTGGGCGACGACCTGCTGTGCCAGATCGCCGAGGAGCTGAACGTCAAGGAGATCGACGTCGAGCAGACGGACGTTACGGCGTTCGGGACGCGGAGCCTGAAGCTCAACTTCCCGGTGTTGGGGAAGAAGTATGGGGCGCGGATGAAGGATTTGGCGGCGAAGGCGAAGGCGGTTTCGGAGGGTGGGGGTAGCGGCGCCGGTGGTGCCGGGGCTTCTGACGCGGGTGGTGCTAGGGCTTCCGGCGACGGTGGTGGCAATGCGGGCGCCGGTGGTGCCGGGACGGCCGGGTTTGAGATCGACGACGAGGGCCGGCTGCACCTGGAGGGCTACGTGCTCGATCCCGAGGAGTTCGAGGTGAGCTTCGAGGGGCGCGAGGGCACGGCCCTGGCCCACGACCGCTACACGATGGTCGTTCTCGATACCGAGATCACCGACGAGCTCCGCCTGGAAGGCTGGGCGCGCGAGATGGTGCGCGCGGTGCAGGACCTGCGCAAGAAGGCCGGGTACCAGGTGGAGGATCGGATCGTTCTGCGGTATGAGCTCCCGGCGGCGGGTGAGCTTGGGAAGGCTGGTGCGGGGTTGCCTGATCCGCAGGAAGTGATGGTGCGGTTCGGGGAGTATGTGCGGGGGGAGACGTTGGCCTCGGAGGTGCATGCTGGGCGTGCGGATGGGGTGGATGAAGGGGTCGAGGTGAAGTTGGAGAAGGGGGTTGGTGCTTGGGTGGGGGTGGGGAGGGTGTAGCGAACAAGTTGGAATGCCTCCCCATCAGGGCCTTTCCAGATAGACGACAACCAGGTGATGGTCTAATCCCGGCATGTTTAGAACCCAGAATCCCCTAGACGGCGGCTTCCGCCAGGAGAATCTGATTCGAGCCGCATCAGTCGTCGAACCTTAACCCAAGCTCGGCGAGTTCTCCGCAAAGCTGCTGCCATTACTCCACATCCACTGCGCCCGCTTCCGAACCGCCTGGGCTGCCAACGATTCCCTTCCTAGCCGCAACAGAGGACAGCCTCAGAACGTCCTCCAAGCAGGTGAATCCCCGGCTCCGAAGTCTTCTCGCCAGCCCCCTGACCCCGGACGGCAGCTCCGGCAATCCCGCCTCTTCCAGGTGCCGCAAACGTAGCCGATCAAGTGGCATGCTTCTCAAGATCCTCTGCTCCCATTCGGCCTCGTCCTTCTCGTGCTTCCGCGCTACCAGGGATACAGCCCAGTCCAAAAGCCCAGTCGCTTCCTCGGCGGTTTCTTCGTCCACGCCCCGATCAGCCAATTCCTGCCGGCTTCCAAGGGAGCTACGCACACGGCGTTGGGGCTCTGTCAACAACGGGCCGGCTGGATCGCTCAGCAGCAGAAGACGAAACACTACGTACTCCAGCCCACGCAGACCAAGGATTTCATACTCGAGGATGTTCCACGGGGCCTGATCAATCGCCTTCCTCAGAGCATCCAGCTCACGCTGAGGAAAGCAGCGCCGATAGACCTTCAGGGCACCCTTGGCCCTTGGCGTTTCAAGGATCTTCTCTAGCCGCAACTCAATATGCATGATCCCCTTTTCCTGGGCCGTGCAAGTAACGGCGAGCAGATCGTCCGCATCTAGATTTGGCTCCGCCAACGTATCCCACAATGGATTCAGATCCCCGTTCTCGAGCAGATACTCCATCCAAGCCCCAAGTTGTTCATCGTATCCTGGTCCATCAACAGACCGTCTCATGACTTCGTGCGCCCATTTCCGCACTTCTGGCGGCACCTGTAGCGGCGAGTCTTTTCTCTCTCCAGGCCATCACGAAGTCAGCGATGCTTCTAGAAGGCCACCAGTAGCTGTTGTCACCAAGGTCGGTCATCTTGCCACTGTCCTCCAATTGGACAAAGCGGTGCCCAACCGTCGTCGTGATCGACCGGTGATCGACGAATACCAGCTCCAGCGTTGTGGTTCCAACCTCATCCGAAGCAAAGCCGGTCCCGAATGAAGCGTTTACCTGCACTGCGTACCTGCTGAGCCGACTACGGGGGGTGAGGATGGCGGACAACTCATCCCACGTCCGAGGGTTGGTTGCCGCGCGGCGGCCGACGGCGCGAATCTCTTCGAAGGGGCCGAAGGTCCAGTTCAAGGCATCGAGTTGGTGCACGAGCTTCTCTATGATGTGCCCGCGCTGTAGCCCCTCACTCTTCCCTGCCGAATAGCTGACCTGCATTCTCACATTCCCGGGAGAAAAAAGGCTCAATCCGGATTCTGCAACGCGATTTGAGAGAGGAAGTTGAACGGT
>CAZPGB010000026.1:0-82344 GCA_964585945.1 uncultured bacterium
TAGGGTGCCGGGATTCACCATGGTGGCGTGATGCGAACATTGCACTGTCCAGTTCGGACTGCGCCTGAGAAAATCGATCATCGCATCCCAGAAACCGCGCGGGGCCGGCGTGGACGCGGGCACGGAGGCCGGATCGGGCCGGCAGAGCTCCAGGTAGCGCTCGGCGGTGGGCGCATTGAGCGAAACCGATACCGCATCGACCGCACCCGCCAACTCCGGCAACAGGTCGCGGCCGTGGATCAGATTACCGTGCCCGTTGGTGTCCAGGCGCACGCGCACGCCCGCGCGGTGGAAGATGGGCCCGGCCGCGACGATCAGGTCGAGGCGGAACGTCGGCTCACCGTAGCCGCACCAGACGATCTCCTTGTGCGCGTCCGCCCCCCCGCGTTGCTTCACCGCATCCAGCAGCGTCTCCAGCGTGGGCTCGTCGCCACCCAGCAGCGCCCCGTCGCCCACACCGCGTTGGCATTGGCGCACGCAGAAGACACAGCGGTTGGTGCATCGGTTGGTCACATTGAGATAGAGGCGGCTCGGGTCCGCGTAGCGGTAGGCGTAGTCCATGACTCAGTCGCGCCCCTCGAAGAACTCGGCGTGGATCGCGCGCACGGCCGCGGCTTCCTGCTCCGCATCCACCAGCACGCTCACGATCATGTTGGAGTCGACGCTCTGCAGCACGGCGATGCCGCACCGGGCCAGCGCGCGCACGATGCGGTGCATGATGCCCGGGATGCCATGGATCCCCCCGCCGACCAGCGTGACCTTGGCGCAGCGGCGATTGAGCTCGAGCTCCATACCCAGCGTCCTCAGCGCTTGGGCTGCCTCATCGGCGCGCTCAGCGGGCAGCGTGAAGGCAATGCGATCGGGACAGATGCTGATCATGTCGAGGCTGATGGCGCGCGCGGCCAGCTCGCCGAAGATCCGCGCCTGCCCGTCAGGACCCGCAGGCAACAGAGGTCCCTCAATCCGCACCTGCGCGATCCGACCGGCGGAGGTCACCGCCGTGGTGCGTGGCGGCAGGTCGCCGTCGGCCGACCAACGCCCTTCATCGGGCACCAGCCGCGTGCCGGACGCAGCGGAGAGCGTGTTGCGGATCTCGACCGCCACACGCGACGCGCGCGCCCGCTCGGCCGCCCGCGGATGCAGCACGCGGGCGCCCTTGAATGCGAGCTCGGCCGATTCGTGGTAGGTGACTTCGTCCACCCTCCGCGCCGCCGGCACCAGCCGCGGATCGGCCGTGAGCACGCCGTCGACGTCGGTGTAGATCTCGACGTGGTCGGCGCCCAGCGCGGCGCCCAGCGCTACGGCCGTCGTGTCGCTGCCCCCACGCCCAAGGGTGGCCACATCGCCACTCGCCGTCACGCCCTGGAAGCCCGCCACCACGACCACCTCCCCGCGCGCCAGATGGGCCCGGATGCGGACCGGGTGGATCGCGACGATCTCCGCGTCCCGGTGACGATCGTCGGTGTGGATGCCCGCCTGGTCGCCGCGCAAGGAAACGGCCGGCACCCCTCGCTGCTGCAAGTGGGCGGCGAAGACGGCCGCGCTGATCTCCTCACCGCATGCGGCCAGGGCGTCGATCTCCCGCGCCGTGACCGCGGGCAGATCGCGCACCAGATCGAGGAGCGAATCGGTGGCGTAGGGATCGCCGGCGCGGCCCATCGCCGAGACGACGACCACGACGCCGCCCGCGCTGTCCGCGGCCGCAGATGCGCCGCCGGCGCCGACACCTTCACCTGCACCCCTACCGACGCGCTCGGCCACGCGCGCCAACGCCTGCTCGCGGCACGGCGGCGAGGCCAACGACGTCCCGCCGAATTTCATGACGATCGGTGCGGCTCTGGGCGCCTTAGCCATCGAACCTCCCGGAAGCCAACAGGCGTTCGGCGATCTGGATCGCGTTGAGGGCCGCTCCCTTCCAGAGCTGATCCGAGACCACCCAGAAGCGCACCACGCGACCATCCGCGGGCGCCACGCGGATGCGCCCCACGAACACCTCTTCCCTGCGGGCCAGCTCGCGCGGCGTGGGCAGTTCGTTCACCACCACCCCTGGAGATGCCCGCAGCAGCTCGGTGACCTGCTCGCGGCTGGCCGGTCGCCCCAGCCGCACGAAGACCGATTCGCAGTGGCAACGCTCCACCGGCACGCGCACCGTCGTCGCGTAGACGGCGAATCCGCTGTCGCCCAGAATGCGAGCGGTCTCGCGAACCATCTTACGCTCCTCGAGACAGTCACCCTCGGGTGTCCAGTCACCGATGCGGGGAATCAGATTCAAGAAGATGGGCCGGTCGAAGAAGCGCGCGATTTCCTCCTCGCCCTGCGCGTAAGCGTGCGCCTGCCCGATCAGGTCGTCCATGGCCCGCTTGCCGGCCCCAGAAACCGCCTGGTACGTGGACACGACCACTTCCTCGAGACCCAGCTCGCGGTGCAGCGGCGCCAGCGGCAAGAGCAAGATGATGGTCGAGCAGTTCGGGTTGGCGATCAGGCGCGAGGGGGAACGCTCCAGCAGCGCTCCGTTCACTTCCGGGACGATCAACGGCACCGCCTCGTCATCGCGAAATGCCGAGGAATTGTCGATGACAAACGCCCCCGCCTCCGCGAAGCGCGGGGCGTGCTCGCGGGCAACTGCCCCGCCGGCGGAGAAGAAGACCAGGTCCAGCTCCCCCGCGCGAGCTTCGGCCAGGTCCTCGACCACCAGCTCGCGGTCCCGGAAAAAGACGTGCCCGCCGGCCGAGTTGCGCGATGCGAAGAGCCTGATCTGCTGGATTGGGAAATCGCGCGCCTCGAGCAGCTCGAGGAGCTCGCGCCCCACCATTCCGGTCGCCCCGGCAATGCCCATCCGCAGCGGACGATGTGCGGTCATCTTCGCTTCCCTTTCCTTCATCTCACGCCGCGCGCTCGCTCCGGTGAGACGCCCCCTAAGATCGTTCCACCGAGGACAAATGGCAAGAGGTCTCCTGGGCCGCCACGGCGAGTGGATCTGTTGGACGCGCCCCGAGGGCCTTAAGTATGATGCGCGCGGATGCAAGCCAGGGTTGTCCACGGGAAGCGGCGGCTTCCCGCTTGCCCGAGCCGAGGTGCACAAGACGATGAGCCGACTTCGAATCGAGGACCTTCGCTACCACATCTTCGGACCGATCGACCTGGAGATCGAGGCCGGCGAATGCGTGGGGCTGGCGGGGCCGTCCGGATCGGGCAAATCCCTTCTCCTGAGAGCCCTGGCGGACCTCGACCCCTATTCGGGCACTCTGATGCTGGACGAGACGCACTGCGGCGATCTGAGCGCTCCCCGCTGGCGTCGCCTGGTGGGCATGCTTCCGGCCGAGCCGCAGTGGTGGGAGGAGAGTGTCGGAGACCACTTCACCAAGCACTTCACCAAGGACGATCCCGCTCCACCCGATCCCGAGCTGCTCGGCCGCCTCGGCTTCGCGCCGGACGTGATGGAATGGTCGATCGGTCGGCTGTCCTCCGGAGAGCGCCAGCGCCTGGGCTTGGCTCGCCTCTTGGCCGCCCGCCCGCGCGCGCTCCTGCTCGACGAGCCCACCGCCAACCTGGATCCGGCCAACGTGGGCACTGTGGAGGCGCTGCTCGCCGAGTATCGCACCCAGGAGCGAGCGCCGGTCCTGTGGGTCACGCACGACCCGGCCCAGATGCCCCGCGTCGCGGCCCGCGGCTACCGCATGGAACAGGGCCGCCTGATCGAGCAGGTACACCCATGATCCAGCCGCTCACCGCTCTGACCCACGTTCCGGCGGCCGGTGTCGTCGCGCTGAGCGCCGTCGATTTGAGCGTGGCGGCTCTGCTCGTGATTGCGCTGGCCGGCATCAGCGCCCTGGTGCGGCTGGGCGTGGGGCGCCAGCTCGTGGTTTCGGCGGCGCGCATGACGGTGCAGCTTCTGCTGATCGGATTGGTTCTGCGCACGCTCTTCGCGCAGACGGGCTTCCTGTGGGTGCTGGCCATGTCGATCGTGATGCTGCTGGCGGCGGGTCGCGAGGTGATGGCCCGTCAGCATCGACGCTTCGGCGGCTGGTGGGGCTTCGGCGTGGGCGCCCTGTCGATGTTCATCTCTTCCTTCGCGGTCACGCTGCTGGCCTTGATCGTCATCATCGAGCCGGTTCCCTGGTTCCGGCCGCAATACGCGATCCCCCTGTTGGGCATGCTGTTAGGCAACACGATGAACGGAATCTCGCTGTCGCTGGATCGACTGACGCAGACTGCGTGGGAACAGCGGCGCATCATCGAGCAGCGACTGCTGCTGGGCGCCAGCGGTTGGGAGGCGATCGAGAGTCTCCGTCTGGCGAGCATGCGCGCCGCGCTCACGCCCACGATCAACGCCATGGCTGCGGCGGGCCTGGTCAGCCTCCCGGGCATGATGACGGGACAGATCCTGGCCGGCAGTCCCCCGTTCGAGGCGGTCAAGTATCAGATCCTGATCATCCTCTTGATCGCCGTCGGCGCGGGCTTTGGTTCGATGGGAGCACTGTGGCTTGCATCGCGTCGGTTGTTCGACGATCGGCACCGTCTCCGGCTGGACCGGCTGCGCACGCCCGCCAGGGCCGGCCGCACGCGCTAGTCTTCGGGTCACAATCAACGGACCAAGATCATGCGACCGCGGTCGCGGAACGACTCGGCCTCCATGCTCCAAAGATACACCCCACCACCCATCCGAATCCCGCTGCGGTCACGCCCGTCCCAGGTCACTTCGTGTGAACCGGGCCCCATGCGATGATCGATCAGGCGCCGGACTTCCCGGCCCGTAATGTCGTAGACGGCCAGCGACACCATGCGATGGTCCGGCAGCTCGAAGCGGATGGTCGTATCCAGACCGCCGCGCGTGCCCACCCGCACGATCGACCAGGCGGGCGGCAGGCTCAGCTCGGGCCAGTGATTGAAGACCAGCAAGCTCTTGGAGCCGGGGAATTCGATGTGGTGACCGTAGTACCACATGGCGTCGCGACCGGGCACGCCCGCCAGCGGCCACGGCCAGATGTTGACGACCACGGTGTAATCGATCGGCGTGCCCCCGGGGTTAGGGTCGGTGAAGTGACGGTAGTAGAGCGGCTTCACCGTGGGAAACGCCCGATACTCCGCGAACTCGCCCACTGGATAGCCGAGTGGATGGCCCATCTCCTCGATCCACACCGGCTCGAAGCTCTGCCAGTTGGCGCCCGTCTCCCGCACATATTTGGTGTGGTAGAGATCCTCGTAGAAGCTGTTGCCGTTGAAGTAGCCATCGCCCATGAGGCACTGTCCGAGGTTCAGGCGCGTCCACTTCGCACGGCCGCCCTGCGGCCAGGAGACCCGGCACTTGCTCTGCAGCACCGAGGTGTCCCACCCCTCGCGCGCGTCCTGGCCGGTCGGCTGGCGAACCTCCTCGACCTTCTCGTAGCACTTGAACCAGTACCCCTTGGTGCTGTCATCGTGGGGCCAGCCGCCCCAGTCTCCGTAGTTCTCGAACTTCGAGGACAGGTAGGAGGCGATCTGCAGCGGGTCCTCGCCGATCCAAGGCGAGGGGTCCACGCGGGCGCGCATCAGGTGGCCGTTGCTGCGCGTGATCAGACCCGCCTCCATGATCGGCTGCAGGAAGTGCGTGAAGAGCGAGTCGTGGGTCACGCGGCACAGGTCCATGTACTGCTCGAGATTGGCCGCACCGACGCCGTCGCGGGCTGGATCGGGCCGCGGATGCAGATCGGGACGATTGAAGTGACCGCAGTAGTACGGTCCCGTGCGCAGGGCCGAGCATTCGAGCTGCACGCCGTCGATCACCTCGCGGTATTCGGGGTTGTCGATGATCACGCGATCGCGCATCTCCTCGCACAGCCACTCCGTGTACGTCTTGCCGACCGTGCTGCCGATACCCAGATCCACCACCTCGCCGGTCGAGGCCTTGACCACGGTGCCATCCCACGCCCCGCGCGGACACCAGGGCGAGATGTTCATGTAGAGCCACTCGAAGTTGGGTGTCCAGGCCGCAATCGTGTCGCCCACGGTGTCGTGCATGAACCAGTCGACCCCGTGAAAGTACTTGTTGTAGAAGGCAGCCACTGCAATGGCCCACTCGGGATGTCCGCGGGCGGCCTCATGGATCCAATCGACCAGGCATTGGTCTTCGGGTTCGAATCGGCCTTCCTGCTCGAGTGCGATGTGGCGGCCCATGGCAACCTGGATATTCTGGATGATCTGGACGCGATCGGCCCAGTCGTCGTGCCCGTTGGCACGGGCCGAATCGATGACGGCCTTGAAGTGGCCGAGCTCGCTGTGTCCGTAGATCTCGTCGAACTTCAGCAAATAGCCGAGCGCGTTCTTGCCGTGGCCTTCCACCGCGGGATCCGCGACCCAGCGGCCCGCGAGATACGTGCCCAGCGACAGGCGCGGATAGTCGGGACCCTGGTCCGCACCTACACCGCCCCCGCAGCAGGCGATGAAGGCGCCGGCCCCTGCCAGGACCAGCCATCTGGATGCTGCGCGACAGACCATAGCGGCTGTCCTCCGATTCTCGGGTGCCTCACCTGCAATGCTCCGTGACTCGTCGGAGTTCCCGCAAAATCCGTTCCGGCGCGGAATGGCACGTAATCGAGCGCTCCACATGCGGATCGGTTGCAGACAGAGAGGTCTGGGCGAGCGGGCGCTGGCTGCAGCCAACCAGTGGGGAGGGGTCTCCAAGACACGGTCGCGTTCACGCGTTGCAGCAGGCGAAAGCTCGTGCAGGGTCGATCGTGCAGGTTGCGAGGCCACGGCGGATCGGAGTGTCAGATTGCATCACGATTGGGCGGGTCTCCGGCCGGGCTTTCGGCGGCGGGGCTCTCGATCACTTTGCGCTTCCAACTCCCACTGGAGAACCAGATGAAGGCGGCAATGGCGGTCACCGTGTTCGAGAGGAACATGGCCCACCACAGGCCCGATGGTCCCATGCCCAGAGCCAAGGCCAGAAGATAGGCGGCCGGAATGCGCACGGCCCACAGGCGGCTCATGTTGAGCACCATGATCGGCAGGGTGTGGCCCGAGCCCTGAAACGACCCCAGCATCACCATGACGAACCCGAAAGCGAAAACTGAGAAGGATGTGATCTGGAACAGATCGCGTCCGTAGGCGACCACCTCCGGGTCGTCGATGAAGAGCCGCGAGATCGGCGCTCCGAAGAAAAACATCAGCGTGGTGATGGGCAGCAGGATGGCGCCGATCAGCAGCGCCGCAGCCCACACGCTCTGCTGGGCCCGTTCCGGCTTGTCGCCGCCCAGGTTCTGCCCCACCGCCGTGGCGTTGGCTTGCGAGAGGCCCATGGCCGGGACCATGGCCATGTGGATGATCCGGTGTCCCACCCCGAACGCGGCGGTGACCGCCGATCCGAAGGTGTTGACGATGGCCATCAGCAGCGTGAAGCCAAGGGAGGTGGCCGTCTGCCCGACCGAGACCGGGAGGCCGATGCGCAGGATCCGTCCCGCCAGCCGCGTGTCCCAGCGGATGTCGCTCAGGTGGAGACGGAACCCTCGATCGCCTCGGAAGAGTCGATGAACCCCAACCCCAGCGGCCAGCATCCTCGCCATGACGGTCGCCTGAGCGGCACCCACCACACCCAGCTCCGGAAAGGGGCCCCATCCGAAGATCAGCAGGGGGTCGAGCACCACGTTGACCAGCACCGACACCGCGTTCACCTGCAGCGGGCCGATCGAGTCCCCCAGGCCCATGTTGATCCCCTGGTAGACGAAGAAGATGAACAGGAACGGCAGGCCGGCCATGAACCAGCGGAAGTAGGCCAAGGTGGGCTCGACCGCATCGGCCGGCGTCTGCAGAAGCGCGATGATCTGGGCCGAGAAGAGGTACCCCAGGATCGCCAGGGCCGCTCCCACGCCCGACAGCAGCAGGAGCGCCTGCCCCCCGGCGCGCCGCATCATCTCCGGTCGTCCGGCGCCCCGGTACTGCGACACCAGGGTGGTCCCCCCCGCTCCCAGGCCCATCGCCAGAGAAAGGCCGATGAACATCACGTTCATCGTGATGGTGGGTGCCACCAGCGCCGTCTTGCCCAGCTTCCCCAGCCAGAACGCGTCGACCAGATTGTAGAGCGTCTGCAGCAGGAAGGAGAGCATGACCGGCCAGGCAAGCGCGAGCAGGTTGCGCACCAGGGATCCCTGGGTCATGTCCCTACCGGCCGGTATGGGTCTCATGGCGTTCCCGGGCTTCGGCGGCCACCGGGGGCCGCCCGACGCGTATTCGGATGGAAAGGCGCGAGTGTACCAGAGCTGCGCAGCGGGTTCCAAGAAGGCCCTTTTCGGGACCGCGTGAACAGCCTCGATCGAATCGGGTCAGGTCAGGCCGGCTCAGTTACCAGGCCCGGGATCAGGTCAGGGATCAGGTCAGGAAGAGCACCGCCACCCCGCCCACCGCCGCCACGGCGCCGACCACCGCCCGCAGCGTCACCCGCTCTTTGAAGAAGAGCACCGACGGTCCGATGATCAGGACCGGCACGATCGACATGATCGTGGAGGCTACCCCGGCCTGGGTGTGTTGCACCGCCAGCAGCGACAGGGAAACTCCGAGGAAGGGGCCGAAGGTCGCCCCGACGGCGATACGCGCCATGGCCCCGGGGTGGCGCAGGGCACGGCCCACCCGCGGCCACCAGCGGATCACTAAGAAGATCGCGGCGAAGCCGACGACCCCGGCCAGCACGCGGATCTGGGTGGCCGCGAACGCGTCGTAGTCCCGCATGCCGTACTTGCTGAGGATCAGCCCGATCGCCTGACCCGCCGCCGCTCCCAAGCCGAGCAGGATCCCGGTCGCGCGTGAGCCCTGCGTCTCCCCTTCCGGCGCTGCTTCGGCCGGCACGCGCAGCCGGCCCCCCCGCCGCGCGTGCGCCGGTCCCTCGCTGACCACCCAGGAGACCCCACCGACGGTGAGCGCCATGCCGATCCAATCCGCACGCGCCAGCCGCTCCCCCAGAAAGAAGGCCCCAGCCAGTCCGGTGATCGGGGGCACCAGCGAGAGCAACAGCATGGAGCGGCGCGCGCCGATGAGCACGAAGGCGCGAAAGAGGCAGAGGTCCCCGATGCAGAAGCCGATCCACCCGGAGATCGTCAACCAGAGCCACGCGTGCAGGGACGCATCGAGCGGCAACGCCCGGCCACGGACCAGGCCGTTGAAGAAGGTGAGCAGGCAAGCGGCCATGATCAGACGGATCAGATTCACCGACAGGGAACCGACACGCCGCCCCGCCGACTCGAAGGAGATCGCGGTGAAGGTCCAGCAGAAGGCGGTGCCCAGTGCCGCCAGCTCTCCGATGCTCCCCATCTGCCCCGCCGCCTTTCCCTACTCGATGGCGAACAGCCCGCGCAGTCTCTCGGTGGCGCGCTCGAGCTCGCGGTCCACCCCGAGCACCTCACCGCAGGTCCGGACCTCGACCCACCGATGGGATTGATCCTCCGGCACCCAGGCACGCATGTCATCGATCAGCGCATTGGCGTTCAGGGGCACCCGGCACCGGCGCAGATCCTTCAACGAACCATCTGCGCCCCGTGGCCAGTCGACATACTCGTACTGTTGCAGGAAGCTGTCGTCCACCACCCCTTCGAGAGCCAGGCCCGCGAACACTTCCCGCACCTCGTCTTGTGACAAGAGGCTGTAGATGAACAGGCGATCGAATGCTGCGCGGCAGAACTCCAGGAACTGGCGCAGACCGGGGCGATAGTGGACGGCGCGGTAGCTGGGGACGAGCGTGCCTTCGACATCGAGGGTCACCGCGCGCCGCGGCCGGATCCGCTTCAAGGCTTCGGCCAGTGCGCGCCGCGCAGCCTGCGCGACTGCATACCGCTCCTCAGGAGCCTCGGCGAGCAAGCCCGCCAGCGCCGGGCGCAGCGGGACGGGCAGTTCGCACAGCGCGTCGGTCTCCCCCGGGCTCCGCGCCAGGCAGCCGGTGACCATCTCAACCAACACGACCCCCAGTGCGTAGAGATCGCTCGCAATGTTCGGCGTGCCGCCGCGCAACAACTCGGGGGCCATGTATCCGGGCGAACCCACCGGCGCTCCCGGGCGCAAGTCGCGCGACGAGGTTTCGAGAGAAGCGGCGATGCCGAAGTCGATCAGACGCACCCGGCCGTTGTCGTCGAAGAGGATGTTCTCGGGCTTGAGATCGTTGTGAACCACCCCGGCGCCGTGGACGGCACCCAGGATGTCCAGCAGCTCCAGGGTGATCTCGACCGCCAGACGCGACGCCAGCACGCCGGCGTTGTCGAGCTGTTCCCGCAGGGAAGCGCGCTGCGCCATCTCCTGTTCGTGCACGATCCCCCACGGACCGGGAGTCAACCGCCGTGAGGCGATCACACCCGGATGCCGTACGCGCTGCGAAAAACGCTCCTCGTCCACGAAGCGCCGGAAGTTCTCATCCATGCTACCCGCCTCGTATTCGAAGGTCTTCAAGACGCTCGGACGGCCGTCGGCCAACCGGCGCGCGGCGAAGATATCCGCCGTTCCACCCCGCCAGATCAGCCCCAGGACCCGTTCGTGATTCCCCAGCAGTCTGCCGTCGCGAAAGCGCGCCGGGGGAGACGACAGCGCCGCGCGTAGGTCGGCATCCTCGGGCAGCACCTTCAAGAGGGGTTGCCCGGCGAGCGTGCGGCTGCACCCGGGGCAACCGGGCACGCCCTCCTCAACATAGTGGCCCACGTTCAGATCCACTCTTCGCAACAGGAAGAGCCGGCCGAAGTCGCTTCGAGCGCCCTTCTCCCACACCACCAACGGCGCGAGGCTCAGCCAGGCGCCCCGATCCGGATCGACCAGCAAGGGAACACCGTGAGGGATCTCCGCGTCGGGCAAGCTGCCCTCGCCGCCGCCCACGCGGTATTCGATGCGCGGTCCCAGGAGCACATTGAGATGGTCGGGCATCGCCACGACCAGCCGGAGATCGCAAAGTGGCCGCAGCGCTGCAAGCGCCGCCATCAGGGCCTCCGGTACCGGGTGGGTGAAACCGGCGCGCGCGGGCCGCTCGTCCTGCGCGGCAACGGCCAAGCGTCTCGGATCGGCCGTGAGTCTTTGGAGCGGCGCCGTGTCGAGGGAACCGAACGTGTCGGCCAGAGGCGATGGTGCGAGCGAAGCGCGCAGATCCACGAGAGAGGGCGGATTGACCGATCCGCCGCCCTCCTCCGCCAACCGCAGCGCCTGCCAGATGGCCGCAATGAACCGCATGGCGACCTGTCCGCACCAGATGCTGCGGTGGGTGATCTCCTGCGGCTCCACCGACAGTCGAACCGACTCGTATGCCCGGGAAATGGGACGAGGCAAGCGATAGCGGATGAAGAACTCCCGCTCGTCTGCTGCGGACGCCTCGACGGTCTGCATGGCCCTCAGCTCCCCGTGAGGATGGCGCGGCGCGCACCGGCAAAGACGGCGTGGAACATTGCCGGTGTCAGACGCCCGGTCTGGGTGTTCTGCCGACTGGGGTGATAGGAACAGAGGAGACTCCGCCCCTTGGCGGAAAACCGGAAGCGCGCGCCGTGGCCAAACGCCGGGCGCTCTTCGTCCAGCATCCATCCCAGGTGCGCGCAGGCCTTCAGCGTCCAGTCGAACGCCAACCGTCCCAGCGCGAGATACACGCGGGCGCGCCTCAGGAGCTCCAGCTCGCGGACCAGGAACGGCAGACAGGTCGCGAACTCCTCGCGCGTGGGCTTGTTTCCGGGCGGCGCGCAGCGCACGGCGGCCGTGATGAAGCAGTCGGTCAAGCGCAGTCCGTCATCGCGGGAAACCGCGTGGGGGCTGGAGGCGAAGCCGTAGCGGTGCAGGGCCGCGAAGAGCGTGTCGCCCGAGGCGTCGCCCGTGAACATGCGACCGGTGCGATTCGAGCCGTGAGCCCCCGGCGCAAGGCCGATCAACACCAGCCGCCCCCGCGGATCCCCACAGGCCGGCACCGGCCGCCCCCAGTAGTCCCATTCCCGGTATGCCCGCCGCTTCTGGCGCGCCACCGCTTCGCGGTGGTCCACCAGTCGCCGACAGCGGCGACAGCGCACCACTTCGGCGCTCACCCGGTCGATGGAATCGGTCAATGCCCCCCCCTGCCCGTGGCGTCCGGGAGGCGCACCGCCGGGCTAGAGCGCGATCTTCACCAGGGTCAGAATCCCCAAGTAGATCGTGGCATAGCCGATCGCCCTGCGCATCACCGTTTCCGGCAGGAAACGAACCGTCCAGACGGCGGCGGGAACCGAGACCAGCGCGCCCAGCGTCAGAGGAATCGCCAGTCGTAGGTCGATGGTCTTGCCCAGCAGCAGATAGAGCGCCAGCCCCACGAAACAGACGACCCCTTCGGCAAAGGAAGTGATCCCCACGGCGTTCTTCTCGCCCACGCCCGACAGGATCTGCCCTCCCGTGACGAGGGGGCCGTACCCGCCCCCGGAGATGCCCTTGTTGAAGGCCGCCACACTGCCCAGACCCACGATGTGCCCCCACGAGATCCCGGCTCGCTGCCGCCCAATGAGGATGAAGATCCCGATGCCGAGGATCATCAGACCAATGTAGATCTTCACGAAGAGCTTGGGCAGATTCACGGCCAACACCACGGCCACCAGGGTTCCGATGAGGGAGCAGGCCGCGAGAATCACGGTCGTCTTGCGGGCGTGCGTGCCGCGGCCGAGGTCGACGTTGCCCACGTTGTGATGATAGAGGCCCGAGCTGATGCCCGAGACGAACTCCGACAACAGCACGGCGGGCACCACCTGCAGGGGCGTGAACCCGAAGATCATCAGCACGGGGGTCAGCGTCGTCCCGTAGCCCATGCCGAGCGATGAGTCGACGTACTCCGCGAGGAATGCGATGGCGGCGATGAGCACGTAGAGGATCGGGCCGTGTCCCAACGCCTCTACCAGAGAGAACTGTCGATCCACGGCAAAGTAGATCAGGGAGAGACCGAGCAGCAGGACCGAGACGGTCCAGAAGCGTTTGAGAAACCGTTCTGATCTCATGGGATGGCCCTCCTTCTCGCGCCGCTCCGGCGCGGTTTCGAACGTGGCCGCTCTTGCGTCGAGGCCCACTATCCTATGATAGTACACCGATCGTATTACTAGGATATTGCCGAAACCAACCTCCGCACGGTTGCGGATCGATTAAGCGCTTTCGCGCGTGGACTTTCGAGGGCTGCCCTCGGCCTCCTGCGCCATCTGGGCCAGATTCTCGCCATCCAGCACGGCGGAGATGTTGTCCCGCACGCGCAGCATCAGATGCCGCAGCCAACAGGTCTCGGGCGGATGAGGACACTCGGGGTGGTTGTGCGGCGCCGTCCGGCTCGCGCAGGGGATGGGGGCCAATGGTCCGTCGAGGGCGCGAATGACGTCTCCGAGGGTGATCTCCTCGGGCCGCTTGCGCAGGGAGTAGCCCCCGTCCTTGCCGCGCTCGCTGACCAGCAGACCCTGCTTGCGCAGAATGGTGAGAATCTGTTCCAGGTATTTGGGCGGCACGTCTTCAATGCGGGCCAGCTCGGCGACCGAGATGGGCTGCCCGCCGTAGGATCGCGCCAAGTGGGGCAGCACACGCAGCGCGTAGACGCCCTTGCGGGAGAGCTTCATATACCTGGACTCCTATCTCATTGATATTATATCGACCTCCCCGCCTTCAGGTCAACATCGACGTTCGGTCACATCTTGACGACCGTCCCCGATCCGCTCATACTGTCTGTGACATCTGTAACACTTTCCGCGAGGGCGATGAGCATGGCCAAGATGCGGTTGCCGGATCTTTCCCCCTTCGAGCTGCAGTGCCTACGGCGCATTGCTCGACGCGGCGATGCCACCGTGCGCCAGGTGCACAACGATCTGCCCCAGGCGCCGTCCTACTCCACCGTCCGAACCATCGTGGAGCGGCTGGAGGAGAAGGGCGCGGTTGCTCGCGTGCGCAAGGAGGGCAAGGCCTGGGTCTATCGTTCGACCGTTGCGATGCCGGCGATCATCCGCAAGGAGATTCGCCGATTCCTCGAGCTGCTCTTCGACGGCGCCGCCGCGCCGCTGGTCTCGCACCTGGCCGACATGGAGGCCTTGACGCTGGAGGATCTGGAGTCGCTCGAGAAGACGCTCAAGGAACAGGGCGGTCCGCGCGGCCGACCCTCGGGCGTCGGGCCCCGCGCCGTCGAGCCCCTCGGCGGTGAGCCGCCCGCCGGCGAGACCCGCGCCGTCGAGCCCCTCGGCGGTGAGCCGCCCGCCGGCGAGGCGCTGGAGGAGTCATCGTCATGAGCGATCCCGCGGCGACCCTGGCTCAGGTCTGGGGCGGATTGTTGGTACACCTCTGGCAGAGCAGCCTGATCCTGGTCCCCATTCTGTGCGTGTGGGCGCTGCACCGGAGGGTGTCCTTCCCCACCCGGTTCGTGGAGGCGCTGCTCTGGGTGGGCCTGATCAAGCTCCTCTTGCCCCAGGTCGTGTGTCGTCGCCTCGGGACCGCGGTGCTCGACGTCGCGGGGAGTTCCGGCATCGGTGCCTCGCCCGGCGATGCGAGCCTGGTCTGGAGTGTCGCGCGCGTGGCGCAGGCGATGGACACCCGCGTACTGGCCGCCCCCGAGGGGCTGGAGCATGCCGTTGGACCCCACGTGGCAATGGCTCTCACGGTCGTCCACCTGGCGGGCGCGTCCGTGCTGCTCGCCACCTGGATCCGCTCCGGCCGGGGGCTCGGACGCGGCGGCCGGACGCTGGAGGAGTCGCCGCCAGCGGTTCGCAGGCGGTTGCGGGCCTGCCTGGCGGGGACCCGGATTTCCCCCCGGTGGCTGCGGGTGGTGGATCGTCCGACGGCGCCGGCGCTATTCGGACTGGTGCGACCGCGCATTCTCGTCCCGGAGCGGGCCGTCACGGCCTTGGATCCGGCCCAGCTTCGCGCCCTGCTGATGCACGAACAGGCCCATCTCTTACGGGGAGACACCCGTCGCGACCTGCTTATCCGCATTGCAGGACTGCTCTTCTACTTCTATCCGCTCTTCTGGCCTCTTCAACGGGGCCTACGCGAAACGACCGAGCTGGCCTGCGACGAGCACGTGGTGGCTCGCGGCGTCAGGCCCCGGGAGTATGCCGGCGCGCTGGCCGCCTCGCTGCTTCTGGCGCTTGCGCCTGCCGGCGAGGCGGGGATCGCGTGGCTCGGACGCCGCACGCCCCTCAAGCGCCGTCTGGAGAGACTTCACGACCCAGGAAGGATCGCCGTGATGAAGCCATTCCACTACCTTGGACTCCTCGCTGTGCTGATGCTCGTGCTGTCGGTGGCCTTCTTGCAGGGCGGCAGCCCTCGCGCCGAGGCCCCGGCCTCCGAGGACGAAGCCTCCGCAAGCGCGATCCCCTATGATACGCCGCCCACGGTCAGCCACACGGTCGGTCCCGATTACCCCGAGGACGGTCTGCAAGACGGGATCGAGGGGCGCATCGAGCTGATCGTGGTGGTCCGGGCGGACGGGTCGCTCGGGGAGATCGAGCCGGCACGGGAGATCGAGGGCTACCCGTCCTTCACCGAGAAGAGCCTCGCGGCCGTGCGCGCCTGGACGTTCGGCCCGGCCACACAGAATGGGAAACCCGTCGCGTGCAAGATTCTGATTCCCATACAATTCGAATTGGACGGCGCGGACGGCGCGGACTCGAAGACCGGCAAGGGCTCGGAGAGCGCCGAGGAGTAGGTCGTCGCCTGTAGCGGAATTCGCAAACGCGGGAACCAGGATCCACCATGAGCCAACCCACACTGGCCGACGTGCGCGCGGCGGCCGCGCGGATCGCGCCCCACGCGCACCGCACCCCGGTGATGACCTGCCGCGGCTTGGATGCGCTCTGTTCGGCCCGGCTCTTCTTCAAGTGCGAGAACTTGCAGAAGGTGGGGGCCTTCAAGTTCCGCGGCGCCACCAACGCGGTCTTCTCGCTGGATGACGCCGAGGCCCGCCGCGGCGTGCTCACCCACTCCTCGGGCAATCACGGCGCGGCCCTGGCGCTGGCCGCGCGCACGCGCGGCATCCCGGCCATCGTCGTCGTGCCGACCAACGCCCCGCGGGTCAAGCGAGCGGCCATCGCGGCGTACGGCGCACGCATCGTGGACTGCGAGCCCACCCTCGCCTCGCGTGAGAGCACCGCCGCGCGGGTGCTGGAGGAAACCGGCGCCACCTTCGTGCACCCCTACGACGACGATCGCATCATCGCCGGCCAGGGCACGGCAGCCCTCGAGCTGCTCGAGGAGGTGGACGATCTGGACTACGTGCTCACGCCGGTCGGCGGCGGCGGCCTCCTGAGCGGCACGGCCATCACCGTCGCCGCCCTGGCGCCGCACACCAAGGTCATTGCCGCCGAGCCCGCGGGCGCCGACGACGCCTATCGCTCGCTGCGCGCCGACCGCCTGATCCCGCAGACCGACCCGCGCACCGTGGCCGACGGCCTGCGGACCTCCCTCTCGCCGCGGACCTTCGCCATCATCCGGGCGCTGGTGACCGACATCGTGACGGTCTCCGAGGAGGCGATCGTGCGCGCCATGCGTCACGTGCTCGAGCGGATGAAGATCGTGATCGAGCCCTCGTCGGCGGTGCCGGTGGCCGCCGTCCTGGAGGGAATCGTGGCCGCGGCCCGGGGCCGGGTCGGGGGCGAGCCGAACGCAGCATCCGCGGGAAGCGACTTCCCCGTGGCCGGTCGCCGCCTGGGGATCATCCTCTCGGGCGGAAACGTCGAGTGGGACCGCCCGCCCTGGATCCAGCCCTAGTCCCTGGTCCCCGGAGGCAGGCGTCCCATGCGGTTGCCCACGCCTAGTTCAGTCCATGACGAATGGCCTGCTCATCGATCTGCTCGGGCGTCCAGAGCATGCGCCCCTCCATGCCGCCCGCGACGGTGAGCACTTCGCCGGTCACATGGCGGGCCGCGGTGGGCGACGAGAAGAAGAGCACCGCCTGGGCGATGTCGTCGGGGCGGGCGATCTGGCGCAGGGCCATCGTCTGGACCGCCGCGGTGATCGCGCCGGGCTGCGTGAGCGCCGGGGCGGCCATCTCGGTCGCGGTCCAGCCGGGCTCCACGAGGTTGATGCGTCCGCGAGGATCGAGCGTGACGATCTCGTTCTTCAGCGACCGCATCAGGCCGTAGAGCCCTGCCTTGCTCACCGCATAGTCGGCGTGTTCGGCTTCTCCAAAGCGTCCGGCCGTCGAGCCGATGAGCGTGATCGCGGCGCCGTGGCCGTCCGAGCGCGGGCCCGTGCGCCGCAAGACGTTCAGAAAAGCGCGACACGTCCAGATGGCGCCGAACAAATTGACTTCCAACGTCGTCCGCAGGCGCTCCAGGGAGATCGCTTGCAGCGGCTGGTGCTCCTTGGCCCAGATGCCGGCGTTGACGACGCAGACGTCGAGACGCCCGAAGTGCGCCGCCGCCCGATCCAGGGCGGCGTCCACCTCGGCCGGTCGTGAGATGTCGGCCTGCACCGCGAAGACCCGTTCCGGCGACCAGCGTGAGCTGGCGTGAGCCATCAGGGCCTCGTAGCTCCGGTGGGCGTGCAGCACCAGTCGCGCGCCCTCGGTGGCGAACCGCTCGGCCAAGGCGCGTCCAATGCCGCCCGATGCGCCGGAAATGAAGACGACTTTGTCGGTTAGGCTCAGTTCCATCTCGATGCGGCCCTCCCTGCACGCTGCTCCGATCGTGCCGTCGGCATCCTAAGGCGCGCCGGTGAACGGCTCAACTGCACAGTGTCGCGCGTGAATCGGGGAACTTATCGCCGCATGGGGCGTTGCATGGCAGCAAGGTTGCAGAAGCAAGACCCATTCGACCCCGGGCGACCAGCGGTCTGCTCGGGGCCGAACGCAATCGGCCGTTGACGCGGTGCACAGGAACAAACCATCGTTGCGCCGCGCGTGGAATCGACAAGCGAAGGGGGTACGAAATGAGCATGAAGATCCATTCCGTTCCGGCACGCGCGGCGCTTCTCTCAAGTGCCGCCTTGGGCTTCCTCCTCTTCCTGAGTCCGCTCTCGGCTCAGGCGCTGGAGGTCTACGGCGTCGACAGCGTCCACTCGACGGTCAACTTCAAGGTGCGCCACCTGTTCAACAACGTCGGCGGCCGTTTCGACCAGTTCGACGGGACGCTCTGGTACGATGCCCAGAACCCTCAGAGCTCACGCATCGAGCTGACGATTCAGGCGGCCAGCATCGATACCGACAACGAGAAGCGGGACAATCATCTGCGGTCGGCCGACTTCTTCGATGTCGAGAAGTATCCGCTGATCACCTTCAAGAGCACGAAGATCGAGCCCGCGGGCCAGGACGATCTCTACCGGGTCACCGGGGACTTCTCGATGCACGGTGTAACCAAGCCGGTCGTGATCGACGTGGAGCTGCTGGGATTCGGCGAGATTCCGGGGCTCGGTCACCGGGGCGGTTTCGAGGCCGAGACCACGATCAATCGCAAGGACTACGGCATCGTCTGGAATCAGACCCTCGATTCGGGCGGACTGCTGTTGGGCGACGATGTCCAGGTGCAGATCGGGCTGCAGGTGGCTCGCAACGGACAGTAGGCAACCAAGGTCCAGAGGCGTAGCGCCGCTCAAAAGCGGGGCGCCTCGGCGCGTCACCGAATCGGGCTCCAGAGGCAGTTGAGCGGGTCGGCCGTGTGTCGGCCCGCTCCCTTTACTGCAGCCCGCATCCGAGCGACGTCTCGACGGCCCGGTTCAGATCTCCGTCGCGCAGGCGCTGCGCCATGTGCTGCATCTCGGCCGAAAGACTCCGGTCGCTGACCATGGCCGGCACGTCGCATCGCACAAAAGCCAGGGCCGCCCGCACGCCCTCCCCACCCTCCAGCGGCTTCAGCAGATCGAGCCCTTCGGCCGCCGCCAACACCTCGATGCCCAGTATTTGGGAGACGTTGTCGAGGATGCGCCGCCCCTTGAGCGCAGCGGTCATGCCCATGCTCACGTGGTCTTCCTTGCCCGCCGAGGTGGGAATGCTGTCGGTCGAGGCGGGATGCGAGAGCACCTTGTTCTCGTTCACCAGCGCGGCGGCAACCACGTGGGGGATCATGTAGCCGGAGTGGAGCCCCGGATCGCGCGACAGAAACGCCGGCAGCTCGCTCGCGTTCGGATCGATCAACTTCTCGATGCGCCGCTCGCTGATCCCGCCCAGCTCCGCCAGCGCCATGCCCAGGTAGTCGAGCGCCAGGGCCACCGGCTCCCCGTGGAAGTTCCCGCCGCTGAGGATCTCGTCGCTCTCGGTGAACACCAGCGGGTTGTCGGTGCTCGCATTGGCTTCGATCAGCAGCACACCGAGCGCGTGGTCCACGGCGCTGCGGACCGCCCCGTGGACCTGCGGCGTGCAGCGGATCGAGTAGGCGTCCTGCACCTTCGGGCAGTCGATGTGGCTGCGGGCGATGCCGTCGTCTCGCAGGAGCAAGCGCAGGTTGTTCGCGCTAGCGATCTGTCCCGGATGGGGACGCGCGGCCTGGATTTCCGCGCGGGCGGCGGTGACGGAGCCGCGGGTGGCATCCAGCGTCATGGCAGCGGCGATGTCCGCCGCCTTGAGCAACCCGGCTGCGTCGTGACAGGCGAGCAACCCGATGGCGGTCATCACTTGCGTGCCGTTGATGAGGCAGAGGCCCTCCTTGGGCGCCGGTTCCAGCGGCGTGAGCCCCTCTCGCCGCAGCGCCTCCCGGGCCGGCAGGCGCTCGCCGCGAGCCAGCACCTCGCCCTCGCCGATCAGAGCCAGCGCCAAGTGGGCCAACGGGGCCAGATCCCCCGACGCCCCCACCGACCCGCGCTCGGGCATGAGCGGCACGATGTCGCGGTTCAGGAGCTCGGCCATCAGGGTGACGGTCTGCCGGCGCACGCCCGAGTGGCCGCGCAGCATCGTCTGGATCCGCAGCGCCAGCACCGCGCGGGCCACGTCCACGTCGAGGGGCGGGCCGACGCCGCAGGCGTGCGAACGGATCAGATTGAGCTGCAGGGCCGCCAGCCGATCGGCGGCGATGGGCACGTCGGCCAGATAACCGAAGCCGGTGTTGATCCCGTAGAAGCGCCGCCCGGAGGCCAACCGGCGATCGACGCACGCCCGCGCCCGGTCCACGCGCTCGAGCGCGGGGTCGTGGAGGCGCACGCGCGCGCGGTCACGGGCCACGGCCACCAGGTCCTGGAGCGAGAGCTCTTCGCCGGACAGCTCGACGGTGTCGGGTCTGCCGGGTCCGCGGTCTTCGGTAGGCTCCGGCGGCTCGCCGGCGGGACCGCGGGGGTTGGGGGGACCATCCATCGGTGACTCCCGGCGGTGGCTATTCGTCCGGTGAGAACTCGATCAGGAGGGCGTCCTTCGCAACCCGGTCACCAGGCTGGACGTGCACGCGGGCCACGCAACCCTCGCGACGGGCCAGGATCGGGTTGAGCATCTTCATCGCTTCGATCGTCAGGAGCGGGTCGCCCGGGTTGACGATCGCCCCGTCGGCCACGTGCACCTCCCAGACGGTTCCTGGAATCAGGGCCCGCACCTGCAGCGGTGTCCGGGGCGCGGCCGAGCTTCGCCGCCGATACTTGGGCGTGAGTCGCGTACGGTAGAAGGCGCCGTCTACGTGGAGCGAATGTTCTTCCTGCATGCCGTCTCCATGGACCGATGCCGCCTCTCCCGCTCACCTCCGTGGCCGCCGCTTCGAGCGTTGCGGGATGGAGTGTGAGCGCTAGATTAGCACCGCCGCAGGGGAGGTTGTCCAGCAGGAACGGCGCGAGGCCCCAGAGGGCGGGGCCCAAGGGCCTGTGCGGATGCCGGTTCCCTAGTTGGAGCCCGACACCGTTTCTTCTACCGGTTCGGCGTGGCGGCTGTCCCTCAGGACGGTCTCGAGCTTCTTGCGCAGCTCGCCCAAGGCCTTCGACTTGAACGAGCCCTTAGTTTCGCGCAACACCTCGACGGTCTCCTCGAGGGCGCCGGTCAGCGTGTCCAGATGGGGGCAGGACAGCAGATGACACGCCCGCTCCCCGCTTCGCAACCCCGTCCCGGCGCGCGACACGTGGCGCATGTCGCTGACGGTGTTGATGATGTTGCGCACGCTCAGGTCCACGAAGGCCGCGGCCGAGACCTGTCCGCCGCTGCGGGCCGGCTGCCGCACGATTTCCTCGAGTCCCTCCAGCTCCTGGCAGAGCGCCTCGATCCGCTCGCGCGATTCGCAGACCATGCGGTACACGCGGTAGCGTTCAATGGCGGGCCGCACATGCTGGAGCAGCTCCGCCACTTCGATCGGCTTGACCATGTACGCCGCGACCGGAAGCTGGATCGACTCGGTCGCGGACCGGATGGAGGGGTAACCGGTGACCAGAATGACCGGCAGGCCCTGCACTGTGTCGGGCAGCCCTTTGATGAGCTCGAGCTCCGGATTGCCGGGCATCTTGATGTCGGCGATCAGCAACTCGTAGGATCCGGCCTTCAGCATCTCGGCCGCCTCGCGCGCATCCGAGGCGCAGTCGCAGGCGTATCCCTCGCGCCTCAGGATGTCGGCCGTCGCTTGGAGGAAGGTCTCCTCGTCATCGGCCAACAGAATCCGACCCAACTCGGCCACGGTTTACCTCCACTGCGACAGCGTCCACGGGCAGGATCACATGAAAGATCGTGCCACGGCCCGCTCTGCTGCGAAACCTCAAGTATCCACCCATAGCATCGACCAGTGTGCGGGATATCGACAGGCCCAACCCCATGCCCCTGCCGGAGGAGTCCGACTTGGTGGTGAAGAAGGGCTCGAACATCCGCGCGCCCACGTCGCCGCGAATGCCGGGCCCCCGGTCCAGGACCCGCACGTGCATCCGCTCAGCCGCAAGACGCACACCGAGATGGACCTCGGTGCCCGGCGGCGCGGCATCCACGCCGTTGGAGAGCAGATTGTAGAGCACCTGCACGAAGGCGCCCCGCGAGAGCCTGACCTCGACCGGCCCCGGCGGCAGCGACACGTGGATTCGTTTGCGGCCGTGGTGCCCCTCGGCCGCCAGCAGCGCAACCACGTCCTCGACCGCTTCGCGGGCGCTGAAGTGGCGCGGCGCCTCCGTCTCCGGCCGATAGAGGTCCAGCATTTCGCGCACGATGCCGGCGATGCGGTTGATCTCTCGCTCGATACGGCCCACGTACTCGAAGTACGGGTGGTCACGCGCGACCGCGTCCTTGATGAGCAGAAAGGAGTTCTTGATTCCTGCCAACGGGTTGTTGATCTCGTGGGCGATCCGGGTCGCCATCCGTCCGGTGGCGGCCAACTTCTCGGCTTCGGCCCGCTGTCGCTCCAGCTCGCGAATCCGAAACTCGCGACTCTGCGCCAAGCGCTCGAACGCATAGCTCTCGTGACGCAGCCGGCTCTCACCGGCGCGGCGCTCGACTGCGTTGTAGATCACCTCGGAGGCGAACTGGAGCAGGGGGATCATGTTGGGGGTCCAAGAGCGCTCCTCCCCCGGCACCGCCGCGACCAGCAGCGCTCCGCGCAGTGCGCGGCGCGACTGCATGGGCACGACCAGGATCGGCCGGTAGACATCCAATCCCAAGCGCGCGGCCTGCCGGGCGATGTCGGGCGTCCAGTCGCGCTCCCACTCAACCACGATGCTCTCGTTGCGCCCCAACCGTTCGAGCCCGTGGGCGAAATCCGAAGCCGGCAGCTCACGGCACCCCGCCAGCAGCGACGGCTCACCGTCGCGGCGCCACTCGTGGGTGGCCCCGATGCGGTGACCATCCTCCGACAGGAGGAAGACCATGCCGCGCACCGCGTCGGCGAAGCGGCAGATCCCCTCGAGCGCGCGCTGGATGCCCCCGTCGATTCTCTCGAGGTCCATGTTGATGAAGTCGGCCGAGATGCTCGCGATCAACCGCTCGAACTCGAAGCGGTTCCGGAGCTGATCCGCCGCCAACTGCCTCTGGATCGCGGTCCCGGTGATGTCGGCCGCGGCCTTGAGCGCTTCGATCTCGGCCGTCAGCCAGTCGCGTTCGCGCGCGCACTCGTCGAATCCGATGAACCCCCACCACCGGTCCTCCGCGAAGATGGGCACCTTGAGGACGGACCGTGCTCCCCGGGCTTCCAGCACCGCGCGCTCGGCGGCGGGCAGCAGGCGCACGTGGGCCCGCACGATATCGCCGCGTCCCAACACCTCCGACCAGCGATCCAGGCCGTACCCCGTGAGCCGGATCCACGGCCCCAATGGGGGCCGCCCGCCGTCGCCGTTGCCCGCCTCCCAGCGAGCCTCGAGGCTCGCCACCCGGCCGCCGCCGCCGTCGGTGCGCTGCGAGTAGACATAGGCTCGACTGACGCCCATGGCCCGGCCCAACCGCGCCAGCACCTGCGGCAGCGAGCGCATGCCGGTATCCCGCAGGAAGCGGCCGGCGGCGAAGGCCACGGCGCTGAGGATCGCCTCGCGCGACTTGAGCCCTTCGACGATGCGGCGCTGGTGGGTGACGTCGCGGGCGATGCCGCACAGACCCACCACCTCGCCGTCCGCGGCGCGCATCGGGACCTTGATGACGTGGAAGACCGTCTCGAGGCCGGCCACGGGCTTGGCGTGCTGGGTCTCGATCGTCTCGCCGGCAAGCACGCGGCGGTCCATCTCGCGGACTTCGGTCGCCGCTTCGAACCCGAAGAGATCTTCGTCGGTGCACCCGACCAGCTCCGACACCGGACGGCCGAAAAGACGAGCCATCGCTTCATTCACGTCGGTGTAGACGAGCTCGGTGTTCTTGATGAAGATGCAATCTCGGGCGGAATCGAAGAGCGTTCGAAACCGCGTATCCGCCTGCCGCCCCCGAAGCTGGGCGTCCGCGAGCGCGCGCTCCACCGCCTGGAGGGCGTGGGGTGTGGCATTGAGCAGGGACTCCAGGAGAATCTTCGGCACGAGCGCCGATTCGCTTTCGTCGCCGGCCCACGGCTTCATCTGATGCTCCGCGTCGATACGCATGTGTGCCAGGAGGAGCCCAACGGCAATGGTTCACGGTCGGCACAGCCCTCGCAGATCCATCCTGAGGCATCCCCGGCATGCGATCAAGTCCTAGAAGGGCGGAACCCCGTGCTTGCGCTCGGGCCGGACCTCTTTCTTGTTCCGAGAGACCTCGATGGCATGGATCACGTAGTCGCGCGTCTGTTCGGGCTCGATCACCGCGTCGATGTGTCCGTCGGCCGCGGCGATGTAGGGGTTGGCGAACTTGTCGGCGTATTCTTTGATCTTCTTCATCCGCATGGCGGCCGGATCGTCCGCCTCGGCAATCTCCTTGCGGAAGATGATGTTCGCCGCGCCCTCCGAACCCATGACGGCGATCTCGGCCGTCGGCCAGGCGAACACGAAATCGGCGCCCAGGTGCCGCGAGCACATGGCGATGTACCCGCCGCCGTAGGCCTTGCGCAATACAACCGTAATCTTCGGGACGGTGGCCTCGCTGTAGGCGTAGAGGACCTTGGCCCCGTGGCGGATGACGCCCGCGTGCTCCTGATCGGCGCCGGGCAGATAGCCGGGGATGTCCACGAACGTCACCAGCGGAATGCCGAAGGCGTCGCAGAAGCGGATGAAGCGCGCCGCCTTGTCGGCGGCGTCCACGTCGAGCACGCCGGCCAACACCATGGGTTGGTTGCCGACGATGCCCACCGTCCGGCCGCCCAGACGGGCGAAGCCGATGACAATGTTGGCCGCCCATTGCTCCTGAATCTCGAAGAAGTCGGACGCATCGCACAGTGAGCGCACGATGTCGCGCACGTCGAAGGGCTGGTTCGCCTCCGGGGGCACGATCGCGTCGATCGGCTGCGTGGATGTCGGCGGCTGGACGGGGAAAGGCTCGGCCCCCTTGCGATTGTTCCAGGGGATGAAGGAGACCAGACGCTTGATCTGCTCGAAGCACTCCTGCTCGCTGGCGGCGAAGAAGTGTGCGTTGCCGGAGATCTCGGCCTGCACCCGGGCCCCGCCCAGGTCTTCCTGGCTGATCTCCTCGCCGAGCACGGTCTTGATCACCTCGGGCCCGGTGATGAACATCTTCGAGATCTGGTCCACCACGAAGACGAAATCGGTCAGCGCCGGGGAGTAGACGGCGCCGCCCGCGCACGGTCCCAGAATGACGGAGATCTGGGGAATCACGCCTGAGGCCAACGTGTTGCGATAGAAGATCTCCCCATAGCCCGCCAGCGAGTTGACCCCTTCCTGGATGCGCGCCCCGCCGGAATCGTTGATGCCGATCAGCGGCACGCCCATCTTCAGGGCGTGGTCCATGATCTTGGTGATCTTGCGCGCGTGGGCCAGTCCGAGCGAGCCGCCCGCCACCGTGAAGTCCTGAGCGAAGATGCAGACCGGATGCCCCTCCACGGTCCCCGTTCCGGTGATGACCCCGTCGCCGGGCAGCAGCTTCTTGTCCATGCCGAAGTCGCGGCCTTTGTGCTCCACGAACAGGTCGTACTCGTGGAAGGAATCCGCGTCCAGCAGCGCCTGAATGCGATCGCGGGCGGTCATCTTGCCTTTGGCCACCTGCTTCTGAACGGCCTTCTCTCCGCCACCCGCCGTGAGCTGGGTCACCCGGGACAGGAAATCCTGGATCTTCTTCGCGAGCGACATCGCCTGCTCCTTCTCGTCTCCAGCTCCGGCGCCCGGCGCCGGACGCTCGGAACACCGGCCAGCGTTGCGGCCCCGTTACCGGATCATTCCGATCCACTCTTTGAACGCCGGCGTTCCGGCGACGCGTAACATCTCGAACACCGCCATCTCATGCGTGCTCATCCAGCAGCCCGCCTGCTGCATGCGCCTGAGCGCAACGTCGACGTCGGCGGTGCGGCGAGAGGAGACGCAATCGGCCGCCACGTACACATCGTAGCCCGCCCCGCGCAGCTCGATCGCGCTCTGACACACACAGACGTGGGCCTCGACCCCGCACAGGATGATCTGTCGCCGTCCCGCGGCCGCCAAGGCGTCCCGGAACGCAGGCTCGGCCCAGACCGACATCGTCATCTTCTCGATCGGCAGGTAGTGCGCGCCCAGGGCCTCGACGAGCGCCGGCTCGGTGCGCCCGATCCCCTGCGGATACTGCTCCGTGACCAGGATCGGCACATCCAGCAGTCGCGCCCCCCGAACCAGCTTCTCCGCGCGGGCCAGGACGCCCTCCCGGTCGTGGATGGCCGCCATCATCCGCACCTGGTAGTCGACCGCGACCAGGATCGCGCTCGACGGAGACAGGAGCCTGCCTTCGGTTTCGTGGGGCTGCTTCATCGGACCTCGCTGCGGGTGTGAGATGACGCGCCGGATGGCGGCGCGTCGAACCGCTACAGGCGCCACCAGAGCAGCGCCAAGGACTCCTCCGCGGCCAGGCACTGCCGCCAGAAGGCCACCGTCTGATCGGGGGCCTCGCCCGGCCCGCCGCCGGCCAGACGCCGGCCCATCGCCAGGAACTCCCCTTGCGTCAACATCTCGAGCAGTCCCTTGGGCCGCGGCAGGTGCACGTAGGAAACCTCTTCCTCGGGAGGGATCCCGGCCAGCGTCTTCAGCGCCGCGACCGCCGTCGCGAATCCCCCGGTCTGGTCCACCAGGCCGCGCTCGAGGGCCTGGCGGCCGGTGAACACGCGTCCACGGGCCACGTTGTCCATCTCGGCGCCGGTCAAGCCGCGGTGACGGGCGACGTCGTCCACCCAGCGCTCGTAGCTGCGCCAGTGGATCTCCTCGAGCCGATCGAACTCCTCTTCACTGAGGCTGGCCGTCATCGAGAGCGAGCTGGCGTGCGGCCCGACGGTGGCCCGATCGACGGTGATCCCGAGCTTGCCCAGCAAGCCTAGCACGTTGCCGCGCATGTTGATCGACCCGATGCTGCCGACGATCGAGTTGGGGTGCGCCACCAACGTGCTGCACCGATAGGACGCCATGTAGCCGCCCGAGGCGGTGATGTCGGCCATCGACACCACCAGCGGCTTGCGCGCGGCCACTCGCGCCACCATGCGCCCAATCCGATCGCTGGCGGTGGTCAACCCGCCGCCGGTGTCCAGCCGCAACACGACCGCGGCGACGGTTTCGTCCTCCATCGCCTCACGCAAGGCTGCGATGATTGTCTCATCGCCCATGGTCGCGCCGAAGGGAAACGCCCACCCGCTCTCGCCCAGAGTGATCGTCCCCGTGCCGTGCACCACGGCAACGCGCTCTCCGCGCAGCCCCAGACTCGACCGCGGCACCAGGGCATAGTCCGCGCCCTCCACCGACCAGCGCGAGCGGCCCTGTGGGTTCAGACGGGCGGCCAGATCCTCCCAGACCAGGGCGCCGTCGATGATGCCGCGCTCGGCGGCCTGGTGCGCCCCGAACTGGCACGTCTCGAACCAACCTGCGGCCGCCTCGGGCTCCACCCCGCGGTCGTGGGCGAGATCGGTCAGCATGGCTTCGTAGAGATCGCCCAGGATCCAGCGCGCGTTCTCGCGCGCCTCGGGCGACATCTCGTCGCGCAGCACCATCTCCGCCATCGCCTTGTACTCTTTGATCTGGCTCACCTGGGTCTCGATCTCCAATTCGTCCAGGAGCCGGCGCAGGTAGTAGCGTTCGCTGCTCAAGCCGCTGAGATGGACCAGGCCGGATGGATGGACGAAGATCGAATCGCAGGCCGCGGCCAGATAGAGGTCCTTCTGCGTGACCACCATCGCGTGCGCATAGACCGGCTTGCCGGCGGCCCGCACCGCGGACACGGCGGTGCGGATCTCGCCGAGCTTGGCGAAGCCCACCTGGGGATTCTCGATCTTCAAGACGACCCCGGCGATGCGCTCATCCACCCGCGCCTTCTCGAGGTTTTCCAGCAGGTCGGTATGGCTGATCGGTCGGGGACGAAAGGGGAGCGCGTGCATGGGCGTGTACTCGGGAAGCTGGGTGGGCACGTCCTGGATGAGGAACGACCCCGACGGCACCGGCGCGTCCCGGCCGGCCCGGCCCAGCACGGCCGCACTCAGCAGGGAGGTGACCACCAGCAGGAAGATCAGAAGCAAAAAGAGCTGTCCTGCCACCACGGCAATGAAGGTGATGAGGAATCGCTTCATGGCTCGCCTCCCGCCTGACGGATCGAACGTCGCGGTTTCAATCTGCCCCGGCCGCAGTCCGACCGGGGGCACAACGGGAGGACGATAAGGGAAGCACGGGCCCCGGATCCAGCCCGGAGCGCTTCATCGTCAGACCTTCGGCAACAGATCGGCGAGAACGCGCTGGATTGTGGCTTCCACCAGTTGGTCGCCCGGGTCTTCCACGAACAGGCTGCCGCGGGGCAGGGCCATCAGGGACGCGAGCCCGAGCATCACGAAGAGCACGTCGCCCGCCGCGGCGGCGGGATCCAGATCGGGCCGGAAGACCCCCTCGCGCTGGCCCCGCTCGATCAGATCGACCAGCCTGCCCATGCTGGCCCTGACCTGGTCGGTCACGCCAAACGTCTCGGGTTCGGCCGCGGTGGCCACGATGAACCCGTAGAGCCCCGGGTGGCTGTGCGCGAATCCCGCGAAGCCGCGGATGAGCAGGGCCAGCTCATCCACACGGTTGGTCGCCCGTGCGGCCGCCGACCAGAGCATGCCCTCCATGCGGCCGTGGGTCTCGCTCCAGGCGGCGTTCAGGAGGTGCTCCATCGACCGGAAGTGGCGGTAGAGGGCCATCGGAGACCGCCGCGTCTCCCGCGCCACACGCCGAGCGGTGACCCCCTGGGGGCCGTCCTGCTCGCAGATCGCCAGGACCGCGTCAATGAACTCGCCACGCCGGCAACGCGGTCTCTTGCCGCTGCCGGCCCGCGGACTAGATACCCTGGACGATCTTCTCCGTTGTTCGTTCGATAAGACGGTCGACATCGAGATCGGTCACCTTCTGCACCTGTCCACTGATCACAACCGTCGTCAGTCCGTGCAGCACAAACCAGATCATGAGCGGGCTCATCTGCTCATCCACGGATTCGGGGATCGTGCCGGCCGCGCGCATCTCCCGCAACTGGTCGCGGAGGCGGGACATGGTCGCCAGGCCGTGGTTCTTCAACCCGAATTGCTCGGGCCGGGCACCGGCAGAGAACATGAAGCGGTAGAGACCGGGATTGTCGAGGCCGTACTTCACGTAGGCGCGCAGCGAACTGCGGAAGCCTCGCATGCCCCCGCCGTCGCCCTCGCTGCTGACGTTCATCAGGGTCTGCAGCTGCGCGAAGCCCTCGTTCCAGACGACGGCCAGCAGGTGGTCCATGCTCTGAAAGTGGCGATAGAGCGCCATGGGGGACAGCCCCATCTCCTTCGCGATGCGCCGGGCCGTGACGGCCGATGCGCCCTCGCGTTCGCAGATGGCAATCGCGTTGCGGATGAAATCATCCGCGGTGTGGCGCGGACGACGCCGACGTTCCGGTGGGGAAACGACACCCGGGCGAGCACGCGTGGTGCCAGTATCGACCGACACTTCTTGCCTCCCTTCAGCAGCCAGGGAGCAACTTCACAGCCCTCTGCGGGGCCACTCGGTCAGTCCCTGAGAACGGTCACGAAACACGAAGTTCTGTCGGTGCACACATATAAGAATCCAATGATTGGTGTCTTCGCGTCAACCTAAAAGAATAACGACTGTAAACGACTGTTGGATCACGGGTTGCCTCTTTCTGGGGCGCAAGTGCACCAGAACGAACACCGACGGAACACCTTCGATCGGTCTCAGGACTTCGTCGGGTACCCCTCCACAAGCCTCAGCAGCAGCTCGGACCCCAGGGGCAGGACGCGCTCGTCGATGTCGAAACCAGGATTGTGGTGGGGCTTGTCGATCCCCTCCTCGGGATTGCCGGCTCCCAGGAACAGGAAGCAACCGGGGACCTCCTGCAGGTAGAAGGCCATGTCTTCCCCACCCATCAACCGCAAGTCGCCGCCGACCCTCCCGGGACCCAGGAGATCCTCCAGCACGCCCGTGGCCCATCGGGTCATCTCCGGGTCGTTGACCATCGGCGGGTAGCGCTCGATCACCTCGATCACCGAGCGGGTCCCAAAGGTCTGGTCGACGCCGCGGGCCAACTCCTGCAACCGACGCATCAGCAGCGCGCGCGTCCCGGGCAGGTAGGTTCGCATGGTGCCATCCAGGACGACCTCATCGGCAATGGCGTTCATGATGGAACCGCCCCGGATCTTGCCCACGCTCAACACGGCCGAATCGAGTGGATCGACATTGCGGCTGACCAGCGTCTGCAACGCCACCACGAGGTGGGCCGCGGCGACGATCGGATCGATCGTCTCGTGGGGGCACGCACCATGTCCGCCCCGCCCCTTGACCACCATGCGCAGCTCGGATGTGTCGGCCATCACCGGCCCCGCTCGCAGCTCGGCGTAGCCGACCGGCAGGGGGCTCCAGACGTGGAGTCCGAAGGCGGCGTCGGGCCTGGGGTTCGTCAGCACCCCCTCGGCGATCATGGGGGCCGCTCCGCCGGGCCCTTCCTCCGCCGGTTGGAAGATCAGACGTACGCTGCCCGGCAGACGATCGGCGTGACGGGAGAGCACTCGCGCGACGCCCAGCAGGATGGCCGTGTGGGCGTCGTGGCCGCAGGCGTGCATCACGCCGGGGTTGACCGATGCGTAGTCCCGATCCGGGTTCTCCTCCTGCACGCGCAGGGCGTCCATGTCCGCGCGCAGGAGCAGGTGCGGGCCGGGTCCGTCCGACCGACCCAGGTCCGCCACGACGCCCGTCTTGGCCACACCCGAGCGCACGCGGAAGCCGCCGCACGCCTCCAGCCATTCCACGATGCGACCTGCCGTGCGGACTTCCTCGAAGCCGGGCTCCGGATCGCGATGGAATTCGCGCCGCAGGCGCACGAGCTCGGGCGCCAGATCCCGCACCTCGTCACGCACCCTCGACACCGCCCCCAGATCGATCTTCATCGCTTCTCCCTCCGTTCCCGCCCATCGCGCTTCGGTTGGCCCATTGACGTGGCCCGGCCCGCCGCGGACTCAGGACCTCAGGTGATCCCATCCACCGGCCAGCGACACCCGGCCGCCTTCCGGCGTGCGCATGCTCACCCCGGGTGCACCGGCCACCACCTCTCCGATCAGGGTGACCGGCACATCGAGAATCGCCGGTATGGCCAGCACCCGGTCGGCCATCGGTGGAGGCACGGTGCACAGGATCTCGTAGTCGTCGCTGGCCCCGAGCACCCATCCCAGCGGCTCTGCGCCCAGCGCGGCGCCCAGCGCGATCAGATCCTCGTCGATCGGCAGCAGCGCACCGGTGAGCTCGATCGCCACACCGCTTTCCTCGCAGATGTGGCTCAGATCGCCTACCAGGCCATCGCTCTGATCGATGGCGGCCGCGTGGGTATGGTTCTCGATCAGGTAGCGTCCGACATCGATCCGCGCGTGGGGGGCGACGTAGGCCTCGCGCAGCCGCGCGAGCAGATCGGCCTCGACAGCCACCGAAGCCCGGCGGGCCGCCAGAGCCGCCGCCGCACGCCCCGGTCGCCCCGTCGTGAAGACGAGGTCGCCCGCACGCGCATCGGATCGCCGCAGGGCCTGCGTGTGCGGGACGATCCCGAGCAAGCTGATATCGATCAGCAACTCGCTCGCGCGGGAGATGTTGCCGCCGGCGATGTGCGCGTCGTGCCGACCGAACGCCTCTTGGAGCCCCGCGTAGATCTGCTCGACCGCGCCCACCGGCAAATCCGGGGGCAGCCCCAGGGAAACCAGCGCCGCCAGCGGCTGTGCGCCCATGGCGGCGATGTCGCTCAGGTTGATCTGCGCCGTGCGCTGGCCCACCTCGTGAGGCGTCATCCAGTCCGGAAGGAAGTGGCGACCGGCCACCTGGATGTCGCACGTCCAGACCAGGTCCCCATCGAACGGTGGACCCAGGACGGCCGCATCGTCGCCGATGCCCAGTCGGATCTCGGGGAGGCCGGGCCGCGCCGTCGTGGCCGGCGGCCCCGGGAGCAGCTTCCGTAACCGGTCGATCAGAGCGAACTCGCCCAGATCGCCCACCCGCGGTCCCTCTCGCCAGGCGCGCAGATGCGGGTCGGGGGCCGCCGCCTGCCGGTCGTCCATCGCCTTCACCTCCCGGCGACCGGGGGCGCGCCGCCCGACCTCGGTGCGCCGGCGGCCCCATCGATCGCCCGCCGCGCGGCGCTCGCCGCTTCGCGGGGGTCTGCGGCCAGGACCACCGCGCTGATGACCGCCACCCCATGGGCGCCGGACCCCATCACGGCGGCAATTCGGTCCAGCCCGATGCCTCCGATCGCGATCACGGGGATCTCGAGTTCCCCGCAGATCTCACGCAGGGTATCGAGGCCGCGTGGCGCACTCGCGTCCTGCTTGCTCCCGGTCGCGAAGACGGCGCCGAATCCGACATAGTCCGCACCGGCCCGCATCACCTCCCGGGCCTGTTCGATCGTCGTGGCCGATCCGCCGATGACGCGGTCGGGGCCGAGCAGGCGACGGGCCAGGGCGATGGGGAAATCGTCCTGACCCAGGTGGACCCCCGCGGCGTCGGCCGCCAGGGCGACGTCGACGCGATCGTTGACGATCAGCGCCACGCCCCGGCGGCGGCAAAGATCGGCCAGCGCCCGGGCGTCGCGGATCAGCTCGCGGGTGGTGGCGCGCTTCTCGCGGAACTGGATGGTGTCGGCCCCGCCCTCGATCGCCAGCCTCGCCAGCTCCTCGTGGCTGAAGCGTGTCTGAAGCGTGGTGTCGGTCAGTACGTGCAGGCGTCCCACTCGTCTCATCGCCCCCGACCTCCCTGGCGGCGCCCCTATCCGCCGGCTCGCGTCCAGTCGCGCCCGCGCATGTAGAAGAATGGATCGGTGGGACCGTGTCCAGCTCCGAGCGGCAGGCCGTGGGCAATGGCCTCGGTGACGAACCGCTTGGCGACGGCCACGGCCTGAGCCAACGACTCGCCGAGGGCCAGACGCGTGGCCAGGGCGGCCGAAAGCACGCACCCCGTTCCGTGCGTGGTGCGCGTCTCGAGCAGCGGCGCCGAGAAGGTCTCCCACCGGTCGCCGTCCAGGAGAAGATCAACCGCTTCATCAGCCCGCAGGTGTCCGCCTTTGATCAGCACCGCCCGCGGGCCCAACTCCTGAATGCGGGCCGCCGCCGCGCGCGCCTCCTCGATGCTGCCGATGGTGAGCCCTGACAGCGCCTCGGCCTCCATGCGATTCGGGGTGCAGACGCGCGCCAGGGGCAGCAGCCGCGTGCGCACCGTCTCGACGGCGGCCGGATCCAGAAGGGCATAGCCGCTGGTCGAGATCATGACCGGGTCGACCACCAGACGCTCGCCGCCTCGCCGCTCCAGCTCGTCGGCGACGATGGCCACAATGGCGGCGCTGCTCAACATGCCGGTCTTGACCGCGGCAACCTCGAAGTCGTCGTACACCGTTTGGATCTGCCGCGCCACGATCTCCGCGGGCAGATCGTGGGCCGCCGTCACCGCGCGGGTGTTCTGAGCGGTCACGGACGTGATCGCAACCAGGGCGTAGCCCCCGTTGGCGTGGATCGCCTTCAAATCGGCCTCGATGCCGGCGCCACCGCCGGAATCGGAGCCCGCGATGGTCAACACCTGGGGAGGCGCGTAGGGCTGCGCGCGACGTCGAGTCTCACGTATGGTCACCTGGGGTGGTTTCCTCCTCATGCACCTGAATCTGTCGATTGTGGGTGGCCCTTGCCGCCGACGCCTCACCAATCGTCGCACCACACGTTATCGCCGGGACTTCGGGGTGGTCAAGCGGTGCGCGCCCACACGGCGAGCCCCCGATGTGTTTCATTATGCGACACATTTCATTCTGGGTCCCCTCTTGTGTTCCTTTATGAAACATATGATGCCGGCAGCTCGCGCATCATCCTTCGCATTCGCTCATCGGACCCGACCCGACCGCGGCTGGAGTCTCCCCGTAGACGCGACGAAGCCGCATGGCGTCCTCTCGTAAGCTATTCAGAAATAGATGATTATCTTGGAGCTGCCCGTGGCCGGGACTCCCTGTGCCCAGCCCCACGCGCGGCGGGCGCCCCGTGTTGGCCGCCGCGAACCGCTTTGGCACGGGCCCTGCACTACCGCCGGTAGGTCGATGGCGGAGTCGGCGAGACGCTTGGACCGGCCCGCTGCGCAATACGGAAAACCGTCGGGATCGCTGGAGGCAATCCCGAATCGCCCAAGCCGAGAGGTCTCTTGGGCGGACAAAGAGGAGGTGGAATCATGAACCTGATTCGTTGGCAACCCCGGATGGTCAGCCGCCGCGTTCCGAACGAGACCCGCTCGCTGTTCGACGAGTGGGATCGGATGTTCGACGAGTTCTTGGGTTGGGCTCCCGCGCGTTCCGCTGCGTCGGAGGAGTACGCTTGGGTGCCGCGCGTGGATGTCAAGGAAGAGAAGGATCGCTACCTGGTCGACTTCGAGCTGCCGGGTCTGGACAAGGACGACATCAAGGTGACGATGGAGAACGGCATGCTGACCGTCAGCGGCGAACGCAAGCACGAGGAGACCCGCGAAGACGACAAGGTCTACCGGCGTGAGCGTAGCTACGGCAAGTTCTGCCGCTCGCTGCGCCTGCCCGAGGACGTCGATGGCGACAAGGTCGAGGCTGGATTCAAGAACGGCATTCTGCGGATCGGCGTCGGCAAGAAGGAAGAGGCCAAGCCGCGCGCGATCGAGATCAAGTAGGGCCATTGATTCCAGAGATCACCGGGATCACCAAGAAGGGGCCGGGCTGCTTGCCCGGCCCTTCGTGCATCTTCCGCCCGGAGTGGGCGAGCCCGGCGCTACTCGGGGATGACCTCCTGCGGCTGCAGACCGATCTCCCGGGCGTAGTGCGTAAGGATCGTCCCCTCCAGCCACTGGCGGGTCTCCGCGTTGATGGGATGCGCCAGATCCTGGTAGGTGCCGTCGGGCTTGCGACGGCAGGGCATGGCCACGAACAGACCGCTGGTCCCCTTGATGACCTTGATGCCGCGAATGACGAAGCAATTGTCGAACGTGATGCTTACAAAGGCCTTGAGCTTCTCCTCGTCCCTGAGGGACATCCGCACCTCGGTGATTTCCATGATACCTGCCCCCTTGCAGCGAGTTGGGTCACCGGCACGATCGCTGTCCTACTCTTCGGTTGAGCAAGGCGCGTTCCCAAGGACCGGCTGGTTGACGTCCCGAGGCACATCCCCGGGGCCCGTCCGCTCAACTCACTGTCACGATAGCGACTCCCCTCATTCGCCCCACCACGGGTCCGGCTCCTGCTCACAGGGGACCCGCGATGGCGGCCGCTCCTCTTCGCGGGGTGTCTCACGGGACGTCGCATGAGACACCGGCTCCTTGCCTGGCCGGGAGGTGAGCCCAAACCTGCGGGCAGGTTGGTTCGGGCTCGAGTTGCCATCCCTGGCATCCAGCGTCTAGACTGCTGTCCCTTGGTCATGGCCAGACGCTGCTGCGCACCATCATGCAACGGCTGGCCGAGATCTGCAAGGCCGATCATAGCTTAGGGACCTGTTGCCCGGGCTGTCGCACACAGGAGGGCGGTTGGACGATGCACGCTCCGAACCACGACATCTTCCCCATCTTGATCCTGAACGGCCGCCCGGCGGCGGGCAAATCGGAGGTCATCGACTTCCTGAAGAACACCCCCTTGGAAGAGCGCATCCGGCGATTCCACATCGGGGAGTTCGATGAGCTCGACGATTTCCCCATTCTCTGGGAGCGCTTCGAAGACGACGACATCTACGAGCACCACGGCAAGCCGCGCCTGATCTCCGATACCCACTTCACCTACGAGGGAACGACCTACCCCGGCTATGTCTTCAAGGACCGCTTCTTCTGGAACTTCCTCATCGAGAAGCTGAACCTCGCTTACGCCAAGACGCTGCGCGATGATCCCGACTACCATCGCACACGCACGGCCATCTTCGAATTCGCCCGCGGATCGGAGCACGGCGGATTCGCCCAGGCCTACCGTTACCTCAGCCCCGACGTCCTGGCACAGGCCCACACGATCTACATCCGGGTGAGCTGGGAGGAATCGCTGCGCAAGAATCGCAGGCGCTACAACCCCGACCGGCCCGACAGCATCCTGGAGCACGCCCTCGAGGACAAGAAGATGGAGATGCTCTACCGGGACTCGGATTGGGAGGTCTTCTCCGGCAGCGACCCGCACTACCTGCACGTTGGCGAGGCGCGCGTGCCGTACGCGGTTTTCGACAACGAGCCGGAGAAGACGGACCAACCGGAGCTGCTCGGTACCCATCTGGAAGAGGTTTGCGGACGACTCTGGGGTCTGCGCCAAGCCCTGCGTACGTAACGGACTGCTCCGTTTGCACTTGTGCTCCGGCGCGGCCCGTGCGCTGGTCTGCTTGGCGCAGGCTGGGGCCCCATGCTAAGGTCGTGCGCACTGTGGAGGACGGCCGGCCCGCAGCAATCGGGACCGGCCGCCGCGTCGTCACTGGACTCCCGCGGCGGACGCACGGGTTCGCGCGGGCGGGTTGGAGGTGGCAGGATGTTCGCATCCATCCCCGAGCATTGGCTCACCTATCTCTACCAGTTCGGGATCGGAGGGCTGTTCTTCGCGGCGGGCCTGATCCTGATCCTCAAGACCGGCGCCTGCGACCTGAAGATCAAGGGCGACCGCACCTGGTTCGGGGCCCTGATCATCGGCTTCTTGGCGCTGGCGGCAGTCTATGCGATCTGGATCTATGCGTCGGTCCACACCCCGACGCTCGCGTCCACCGCGACCGCGGCCCTGGTGCGGTCGTTCAAGACCTTGGTGCTATCGGTCCTGTAGGTCCACTGATTCGAGGTGAGCTTCATGAAGGGTACTCCGCTCGATTACATCATCCTCTTGGCCTACTTCGCCTTCATCCTGGGCTTCGGCTCGTTTTTCGCCCGCTTCACGAAAAGCACCAAGGATTTCTTCTTCGGCGGACAGCGCTTCGCCTGGTGGCTGATCGCCGCGAGTCTGGTCGCCACGGGGATCGGATCCTACAGCTTCATCAAGTACGCGCAGGCCGGGTTCGTGCGGGGCATGAGCTCGACCATGACCTACCTGAATGACTGGCTCATGATCCCGCTCTTCATGTTCGGCTGGCTCCCGATCATTTATTTCGCCCGCATCCGTTCGGTGCCCGAGTACTTCGAGCGGCGTTTCGACGAGCGATCGCGCGTCGTGGCCACCATTCTCACGCTCCTTTACTTGATCGGCTACATCGGTTTGAACTACTACCTGCTGGGCATCGCGCTGCGGAGCCTGATGGGCGTGCCGCTGGAGCTGTCGGTACCGATCGTGGCCGTCATCTCCGCCATCTATATCACCGCCGGCGGGCAGACGGCGGTCATCTTCACCGACCTGGTCCAGGGATTCTTTCTCTACGCCGCCGGGGCGATCCTGCTCGTCCTGGGCATCAGCTACATCGGCGGATTCGACGCCTTCTGGCAGGGTCTGGACGTGGCCCATCGCCTCCCCTTCCCCCGGTTCAACACGCCGCCCGACTTCAACTTCACGGGGATCTTCTGGAGCGAGGGCATCGTCGGCACCCTGGCCTTCACGTTCATCAACCAGGGCTTCATCATGAGGTACCTGGCGGTCAAGAGCGTGTTCGAGGGGCGCAAGACGCTGACGTTCAACACGCTCCTGCTGATGCCGATCTCGGCCGTCGTGGTAGGCAGCGCCGGCTGGATCGCCTTCTCCGCGATGGCCCACGGCAAGTTCGACGCGCCCGAGAGCTCCAAGGACGTCTTCATCCATATCGCCAACGCCATCACCATGCCGGGTGTCTTCGGCTTCGTGATCGCCGCCCTGACCGCGGCGCTGATGTCGACAATCGATACGCTGATCAACGCCTGCACGGCCATCGGCATCTACGACGTCTACCGGCCCTACGTGAAGAAGGGGGCCTCGGATCGTCACTACCTGAAGGCCTCGCGGTATGTGTCAGTCACCGTGACGCTGCTTGGTCTGGGGCTGGTGCCCATCTTCAACACCAGCCAGTCGATCTTCGCGGCGCACTACGCGTTCGTCGGGATGATCACGCCGCCGATGCTGGTGGCGATCTTCCTGGGAGTGCTGTGGAAACGGTTCACGCCTCAGGCGGCCTTCTGGTCGATGGTCGGGGGCTCGGTGTTGATTCTCATCTCCCTGGCCTGGCCCCAGGTGATCAAGCCGCTCGCCGACACGCACGGCCTGCAACCCACCGAGGGGGGCAACTACAAGTACTTCCGCTCCGTCTACGGACTGCTGGCGACCGGTCTGCTGGCGGTCATCATCACGTTCTTCACCAAGCCCAAGGCGGCAAGTGAAATCGTGGGGCTCACCCTCGGCACGATCCAGCTCGGCAAAGCCAAGTTCAAAGGCGGCCAGCCCAACGAGACCCCGGGCAAGAAGGTGCGCCTGCGCATGGAGGTGCAGCCCGAGGCGGGCGAGACGATCACCCTCCACGCCGACGACCTGGAGCATCTCAAGGCCCGCGAGGGCGACCTGCTCTACGTGGCCGACGGCCGCTGGTACCTGGGCGGTCTGCGCTCGCTGCACGTGAAGGCCGGCGCCCCGGGTGGAACGCCCGGCGTGGCGCACATCCCGGCCAATCTGGTCGAGGAAGGCAACCTCCTGCGGGATCAATCGGTCCGCATCGAGAAGGTGATGTAGGAGGACGGATGGGCGGTTCGCTGTGGGGCCTGCACAAACCGCTCCTTGGCGTGGTTCACCTGCGGCCGCTGCCGGGCGCGCCGCGGTACAAGGGAACGCTGGAGCCGGTTCTCAACCGGGCGCTCGAGGATGCGCGTGCCTATCTGGATGCGGGGCTCGACGGACTGGTGGTCGAGAATTACGGCGATGCGCCCTTCCATCCGGACCGGGTGGGCCCCGAGACGGTGGCGGCCATGACCCGGATGGCCGCGGCCATCCGCGAGCTGGGCGATTTCCCGCTCGGCGTCAACGTGCTGCGCTCCGACGGCGTCGCCGCATTGGCCGTGGCCACGGCCGCACGGGCCGAGTTCATCCGTGTCAACGTATTGGCCGGCGCCATGGTGACCGACCAGGGAATCATCCAGGGCCGCGCCGATCAGGTGGCCCGCGCGCGGGCCGCCTGGGCATCGCCGGTGGCGGTCTGGGCGGATCTGCTGGTCAAACACGCTCAGCCGGTGGCACCGCTCGAACCGGGGGACGGGGCCCGCGACCTCGTGGAACGCGCCCTGGCCGACGCCGTCATCGTCACGGGATCCCGCACCGGGACGCCGGTCGATGGGTTGGACGTGGGTGCCGTGCGCAACGCCGTCCCGAGGGTCCCCTTGATCATCGGCAGCGGCGTAACGCCCCGGGCACTCGAGACATTCTGGCATCTGGGCGACGGCTTCATCGTGGGCACCGCGCTCAAGAAGGGACGACGCACGGAAGCTGCCGTGGACCCCAACCGCGCGCGGCAATTGGTGGAGGCCCGCCGGAAGCTCCTGAAGCAAGGGACGCGTCGATGAACGAAGAGATGCCACAGCGCGGGCCGCAACCGCGACCCGACGGGCGGGATCCCGGACCGACACCGGGGGACTTCTTCCCGCATCTGGACGGCGAGCGCGCTCCCGGCCCGGTCCGCGTCCCGGACGTGCCGACCCAGGACGTGGAGCCGCTGCCCTCGGACTGGGATGACCGCGCCCGGGCCCTGGCCGACAGCTTCATCAGCCCGCGCATCCTCCACCCCGAGGAGACCGCAGATCTGGAGCGCTTCAGCCATGCGGGTCTGCG
The DNA here is from genome assembly GCA_964585945.1 of uncultured bacterium. Taxonomy (GTDB): domain Bacteria; phylum Eisenbacteria; class RBG-16-71-46; order CAIMUX01; family WJJG01; genus CAZDKK01. The sequence continues at coordinate 39,548 of CAZPGB010000026.1, forward strand.
CTATGCGTATCTGGAGCGCCGCGTGCAGGGAGACGTGTTGTGCGAGCTGCCGGCCCACGTGTCGGTCATCCAGGGCGGGCAGCACGCCAGCCTGCTCGATGAGGCCGAGGCCCTCGCCGAGGAGGAGCGGCGCTGTTTCGGCATTCCCGATGGCCCCATCGAGGACTTGGCCGAGCTGCTCGACGATCGGGGCATCAAGGTCTTCGAATGGCCGCGCGTGAGTCCGCGCTCCCCGGCAGGGGCCTTCATCATGGACGAGGAGACCGGACCGGCGTTGCTGTCGCTCGCTCCGTCCGGCTCCGCGGTGGGACGATTCATCATCGCCCATGAGTACTGTCACCTGGTGGCCGACATCGACCCCTACGAGAACCGGTTTTGTCCGCTGGTGGACGGCGAGCTGGGGCCGGGCGGCCGTCTCTTGCACGAGGTCGAGCCGCAGGACGCGTTCGACGAGACCAACTTACCCGAGAGCCGGTCCGACCTGTTCGCCCGCTGCCTGCTGGTGCCGCGCGATCATTTCGCCCGCACGCTGCGCGACTTCGGCCAAGGCGGGGCCGACGGCTTCGATCCCTCGCGCCTCGCCGACGTGGCCTTCTACTACGGCGTCCGCCCCGAGGTCATTCTCTGTCGCCTGGTGGACATCGAGATCCTCACGCCCACCGCGGCCACCGCTTTGGCGCTGCGGCTGCCTCCGCCGGAGAACGGCGGTCGCGCCCCCGCGAGCCCAACCAGCGCGTTGCCGCCGCGCTTCCTCAACCTTTCGCTGGCCATGCTGCTGAAGGGCAGGATCTCGCGCGAGCAGATGGGTGCCCTCCTGGGCACCGGTGAAGAGGGCGTGCGGCGGATCCTGGCCTGGCTCGGACCGGGCAGACATCCCGGGCCCTCCAAGAAGGCCGATTGATAGCCGCGGGTGCGGGTGCTAGCGTCCGCGCCGGGAGAAGAGGGTGACCGATCGCAAGGAGCAAATCCGGGCCGCGCTGCGCTGGCTGGGGCATTTCCTGGGCGTCCGGCTCTGGGAGGAGGATCTGCGCCAACGGGGCGGGTGGCGGGGCTTCCTGCTGCGCGAGCTGCGGATCCTCGTGGTCGTGGGTCAGAGCGTCTCCCGGGGTCAGATCCCACTGCGGGCCGCCGCCATGACACTGGCCACGCTTCTGGCGCTCATTCCCAGCATCGTTCTGGCGTTCACGCTGATCGGCAGCTTCGGGGGCTTTGAGGGCATCGAGACCCAGCTCCAGCGCTTCATCATCGAGAACCTGGTCACGGCCGTGCAGGGTCAGGTCACGACCTTCATGAAGAGCTTTCTGCAGGGCGTCCACTCCGGGGCGTTTCAGGGCATCAGCCTCTTCTTCCTCCTCGGCGCGGTGTTGGGGCTCTTGGCCACGATCGAAGACGCCTTCAACCAGATCTGGGGCATCAAGCGTGGCCGCAGTCTCACGCACCGGTTGACGACCTACACGACCATCGCCATCTTCGCCCCGTTCCTGATCGGGATCAGTCTCACCGCCACCGTGTCGATGCAGAGCGCGGATGTCTTCGTGCGTCTGACGCAAATCACGCCCATGGGCACACTGCTGACCTGGGTGTTCGGCTTCCTGCCGCTGCTGGTGTCCGTCTTGGGGCTGACGGTTCTCTACATGATCATGCCCAACACCCGCGTCGGCTTCACATCGGCCTTTCCGAGCGCGCTGACGGTGGCCATCATCTGGGAGCTGAGCAAGTGGGGTTATGGCCAGTACCTCTCCTCGCGCACGATGTACAGCAGTCTCTACGGCTCGCTGACCGCGATCCCTCTGCTCTTTCTCTGGATCCAGCTAAGCTGGGTAATCGTCCTCGGCGGCGCGGTGCTCACCTTCGCGCGCGAGGCGGCCGACCAGTTCCTGGATGAGGAGGGCGCCGTCACGGCCAGCTTCGACGACCGGCTGCGGGCCTCGCTGCGCTGCATGCTGGCCATCGCGCGCGCCCACCACGCCGGCCGCACCGCGCCCAACGTCAGCGAGATCGCCTCGGACCTGCACATTCCGGTGCGCCTGGTGCGAGCCACCATGGGCGATCTGATCAGCGGACGGCTGGTGCACGAGGTGATCCGCCGTCAAGCCAAGGGCGAAGGTGGGCTGGTGCCGGGCAAGGACCTGCAGACGCTGACGGTCTATGACGTCCTGCGCTGCCTGCAGGAGACCGGAACCACCACCTCCCACACCGGCGCCGGGGCGGAAGCGCGCGAGATCGACCGCATCCTGGGCGAGATCGACCACAGCCTGGAGCGCCTGACGCAGCCGGTCGACTTCCTCCAGATCGTTCAGAAGCTGGACGAGGGCGACGAGGAGCCCGCGGGGGCGCCGGTGGAGCTGCTTCCCAAACAGGGCGGCTAGGCGTACGCTCCGCCCGGCGCGGCCGTCACGTAGACGGATGCCGCGCCTGGGCCGGGCGGGGTGCCGGATCGGCGCATGCCGCCCTATGATGATTTTCAGTAGCGGTTTACGGCCTGGATGCCGAAATAGGGTACGCATCTGGGTAACGACTGCGCTATACTTGCGGGCTTTGAAAAGCGGGACCCTGAGCCAGCGCGCCTGCTTGGTCGGCGCGCTTCTTCTGGCCCGGCGCACAGATTCGCACAGCCAGCGCGGAGGCGAGGGCGATGAATCCGTCCGATTTTGTGATGGGCATCAGCGGCGACGCAGGTGAAGGCGCAGTTCTGACGGGCGAGCTGATGACCCAGGTGGCCGCCCGATCGAACATCCACGTCAGCAGCACGCAGACCTTCCCGGCCGAGATCCGGGGTGGACAATCCTACGTGCAGATCCGCTTCGGGGTCGACAGCGTCTTCAATCCCGGCGATCGGCTGGACATTCTGGTGGCCTTCAACGATCTGGCCTACCACCGCTACAAGACGAGCATCAGCAGCGGCGACACGATCCTCCTGATCGACGGCGATCCCGACACGGTCGACCGGGCCACGGACTTCGGCGACTGGCGCGGGGGAGCGGTCTACGTGATCCCCATGACCAAGATCGCGGTGGAGGACGTCGGCGAGCGGCGTTCGAAGAACATGGTCGCGGTGGGCGCCGTCACCGCTCACCTGGGCTTCAAGCCGGAACACGGTGAGGCGGTGATCTCCCGCTTCTTCGGTCGCAAGAACGCCAAGCTGGTGGACAAGAACGTGCAGGCCTACTACGCGGGCCGTGCCTACGTGGAGCAGCACGTCACCAAGGTCGATCATCTGACCGTTCCGGAGGTCTCCGGCGACGGCTACATGGTCATGAGCGGCAACGACGCCATCGCCCTGGGCGCGCTCTACGCCGGCTGCCGTTTCTTCGGCGGCTACCCCATCACCCCGGCCTCGGAGATCATGCAGCTCCTGGCCGAGGAGCTGCCCAAGGTGGGCGGCACGATGTACCAGGCCGAGGACGAGATCGCCTCGTTGGCCGCGGTGCTGGGCGCCTCCTTCAGCGGCGTGCGCGCCATGACCGCCACCTCGGGTCCGGGCCTGTCGCTGATGGGCGAGCTGATGGGCCTGGCCGGCATCGCCGAGATTCCGGTCGTAATCGTGGACGTGATGCGTGGGGGGCCGAGCACCGGCCTGCCCACCAAAACGGAGCAGTCGGACCTGTTGCCGGCGATCTACGGCGGGCACGGGGAGTTTCCGCGCGTCGTCATGGCGCCGATCTCCATCCGTGACTGCTTCAACGTGATGCGCCGCGCCTTCGAGATCGCCGAGAACTATCAAGTGCCGGTGATCGTCCTCTCTGAGCAAGGGCTCGGGCACCGGCGGGCCACGCTGCCCAAGGCCTTGCTCCGTGAGACCCCCAAGGCCAAGACAGCGCGCCCCCTGCAGGAGTGGGGCCACACCTACAACCGGTACAAGATCACTGACAGCGGCATTTCCCCGCGCGCGCTGTGCGGCGATCCGGGCGGCGCGCACATGGTCACGGGGCTGGAGCACTGGGACTTCGGCGGCCCCTCCTACAACCCCGCCAACCGCACGGAAATGGTGAAGAAGCGGTTTCGCAAGCTGCGCAACCTCGACCGCAAGTACGGCGGCGTCTTCGCCTTCAAGGGGGACGACGCGACCATGCATCTGCACGCCACCACCGACGAGGAGGCCGGAAGGCTCTCGGCGGCCGAAGAGGCCTTCCGCGGGCAGATCGGTGTCATCGGATGGGGCGCCACTGCGGGGGTGGTGCGCGAAGCGGTCATGCGGGCCGAGCGGCGCGGGATCGACGTGGCGGCGATCTTCCCCAAGCTGATCTCGCCGCACAACGATCTCACCGTGCGCCCCTTCATCGAAGGTCACCACCGGATCCTGGTGGTCGAGGAGAACTACGTCGGGCACTACGCCCGCATCCTGATGCGGCACTACGACATCGAGCCCTATCGGCTCAACAAGTACGATGGGCTGCCGTTCACGCCCGAACAGGTGCTGCTGAAGATCGAGGAGGTCATGAGTCATGTCTAGCCGGAACGTCGCCCAGGAAACGGCCGGGGCGCGGGCCGCGGAAGTGGCGGAGGTCGCGCAGAAGCCCGTCCGCACCGTTGCCGACTACAAGGGGCGCATCAAGCCGATCTGGTGCCCGGGATGCGGCAACTTCGCGGTGCTCTCCGCGCTTCAGAAGGCGCTGGTGCGCCTCGATGTGGATCCCGACTGGCTGGCGATCGTCTCGGGTATCGGTTGTTCCAGCCGGATGCCGGGGTTCGTGAAGTGCTACGGTTACCACGGCGCCCACGGCCGCGCACTGCCCTCGGCGGTCGGCGTCAAGTGCGGCAACCCGCGCATGACGACCGTCGTGGTCGGCGGCGACGGAGACGGACTCTCCATCGGTATGGGCCATTTCCCCCATGTGGTGCGCCGGAACGTGGATTTGACCTATCTGATGCTCGACAACCGGATCTACGGGCTGACGAAGGGTCAGACCTCTCCGACCACCTGCCAGGGCTTCCTCACCAAGACCTCGCCGGCCGGGGTGGTCGAGATGCCGATGAACCCGGTGCGCATCGCCATCTCCTTCGACGCGTCCTTCGTGGCGCGCGCCTACAGCGGTCAGCCCAAGCAGCTCCAGGAGCTCATCGAGGTGGCCATCCAGCACCGCGGCTTCTCGCTGATCCAAGTGCTCAGTCCGTGCGTCACGTTCGGCAAGGGCAGCGGGTTCGACTACTTCGGCCCCCGGTGCAAGCCCCTACCGGAAGATCACGATACCGGTGACATGTACGGCGCCATGAAGGCCTCCGACGAGTGCAACGGCACGATCTACACCGGAGTGTTCTACCGTCATGATCGTCCCGAGTACGTAGCCGAGCTCCAGAAGCAGGGCGGCGTGCGGGGGCGGGAATCTGAGGCCGCGAGCGAGCCGCAGATCGACGTGGAGGCCTTGATCGAGCGTTTCAGCTAGGAAGAGCGGGCCGGGTGCGAGCCGGTTGTGGCGGCCCACCTGCGACGGGGAGCGGAAACTGCCGTGAATCTGGCGCGTTACATCAAGCCCGAGCAGGTTCGCATGGAGCTGCTCACCCAACCCCCTCCCGAGCCCGAGGAACCCTACGACCGTGAACGCTACATCTGGTCGATCAAGGAAGCGGTGATCGAGGAATTGGCCGACCTGGTGGCGGCGGGGGGCCGAGTGGGCAACGTCCGCAAGTTGCGCATCGACCTGCTCAATCGCGAGAAGAAGGCCACGACCGGCTTGTCGCACGGGGTGGCGATCCCCCACGTTCGCAGCCGCGAGGCCCGCGAGTTCCAGATGGCCTTCGCGCGCTGCACGCCCGGGATCGAATTCGACAGCCTCGACAAAAAGCCTTCGCACCTGTTCTTCGTCTTCGTCGCGCCGCCCTACGACGACACGCTCTATCTGCGCATCTACAAGCAGATGGCCGAGGCGTTCGCCTTCCGTGACGCCGCCCGGGCCTTTATGGAGGCCCAGGACGAGGGTGAGATCCTGCGGGCGTTGAAGCAGATCTGAAGAGGATCTTGATCGTCGGGCCCATGGCCGCAACCTCTCCCACGGCCCCGCCGCAGACCGCCATGCAAACCGCAACCATGCCCACTCGCAGCAGCTTCTGACGCATTTTGGCACCTCCCCCCTGCAGTCCTGCTGGTCGTTCTGTTTGTCTCACCCACGTGGTAACTGCGCCTGGTCGTCAGCCGGAGCGCAGGCCGTTCCCGCGCCTTCCGGCTGCCGAACCACGGCGTTGGGACGGCCGCTGGGCGCGGTTTGGCAATCGCTCTTACCGTTGCTGTGGACATTCCCGACCGGATCGACGTTTGGGGACAGGGCACGAAATCGTCGTGCGCCCATCCCTGACCGGCAATAGAACCCATCGCGCCCGGGGCCCGAGGCTGCTAGATTCTCCAAGACGGACCGTGATTCCCAACTCGTGGACCTGTCTCACATGACAGACCGATCCGACATGACCCGCGCGACCGACGAGGCGCTGCTGAGCCGGTATCGCCGGGATCCGGAAGGCGATGCGGGCAAATGGGCCGCGTCGACTTTGCTGTCGCGATATCAGCGTCAGGTCTATCTCTGGTGCTTCCGCTACGTCCAGGATCACGAGCGGGCGCTGGAGATGGCGCAAGAGGTCCTGACCCGGGCCTTTACGAGGCTGGCGTCGTTCGAGGGCCGTTCACGGTTCGGGTCGTGGCTCTTCGTGGTCGCGCGCAGCCACTGTTTGAACGTGATGGAACGCCGGCAGTTGTTGATCCGTGAGAAAGAAGACCCCGACGGCCTGGCATGGGAGGGTCCGGATCCAGAACAAGCTTTCTTGGAGCGTTTGGACGAGGAGGCGCTGCTGGACCTGATCGCCAAGCGGCTCGACCCGGTGGAGCAGCGGGCGCTGTGGCTGCGGTCGGTCGAGCGGATGCCGGTGGATGCGATCACCGCCGTGCTGGGCATCGCCTCCCCATCCGGCGCCCGCGGCGTGCTGCAGCGGGGCCGCCGGAAGCTCCGTACGGCAATGGCGGAACGAGGTCGGCAGAACTTCTGAGGATGCGCCTCATGGCGAACAAGAACTGCATCGATATCGAGCAGATGCTTGATGCTCTCGAGCTGCCCGCCGATCATCCTCGGCGCCGGCACCTGGAGACCTGCCCGCGCTGCGGCGCCCGGCTTGCGTCGTTGCGGAGCTTCTTGGAGATGTCCGATCTCCCGGCCGGGGTCGATCTGGAGAACGCCGATCGGAGGCTCGGCCATCTGGTCCACCAGAGGATCGTTGGGGTGCGCGACGCGGCCCCGGAGAGACGGCAGCGACCGGGAAAGGGGGCTTCCTTTCTCCTCGCCTTGATCCACCCACTTCGTCAACAGCCGTTGCGGCCGGTCGCGGCCCTGCTCGCGATCGTGATCGCGGTGGTGGGGATCCGGCTCTTCGTATACCCATCGCAGGAGGCACTTGATCGCCGGCTGCTGCGCGGCCCTTCCGCTGCCGCGGGCCTGGCGGGCAGTCTGCCCGCCCCTCGGCAGACCGAGACCGGAGGCCTGATCTTCACCTGGCCTTCCGCGGAGAACGCCTCGACGTACCGGTTGACGATCTATCGAGCGGACATGTCCGAGGTGGCCGCCTGGGCAACCCAAGGTGCTTGTAGCCTCAGACTCGATACCGGCGCTCTGAGCGTGACCGTCCACGAACCGGGACCGCTCTACTGGGACGTGACCGCCCTGCGCGGGCCCGATGAGATCGAGCGCTCACCGCTGCGGGTCCTGCGTATCCCCCGTTGAAGTTGCGTCGCCCCAGCTTCTATTCTGGCAAGCAGGTGTCTCTCTGCGGATCGCGCCCTTCCGCACACATCGAGGCGGGCTCTCCGGCTCGCTGCATCCGGCGCGATCCGGCACGGCCTGTGAAGCCGGAGGTGCGGATGGTCTTGTGCTGCTCCTCGTGCGCGCGCGTCTTGGCTCTCACGGCCGCGGTCGTCGGGTTCGCGACCGGCTCCGCGCTCACCGCCGCCACCGCCACGGACACCGCGCGTCCCTTGCCCGCGTCCCAACACCAGCTCGATTTGGCGCGGATCGATTCGCTCTGGGCCGCGGGCGTGTACGACTCGGCGCGGGCCGCCGTGGCAGCGCTGTGGGAACGGGCCGCGGCGAGCGGGGATTCTGCACTGCGCTTGGGGCTGTTGTTGCGTGACGGATCGCAGCGGGTTTCCTTCGGGGACATGGTGGGGGGCGAGCCGCGCTTGCGCGAGGCGCTGGAGCTGGCCGAAGCGTGGGGGGACTCGACCGCCATCTGCACCGCATTGCGCTGGCTCGGCGTCGCCGTGGGCGTGCGGGGCCAAATGGCGGACGCGGTCGGTCACTATCAACGGCTGCTGGAACTGGCGGGCCGGCTCGGCGATCCCTCGCACCAGGCCTGGGCGCACATCGGGCTGGCGTGGGAGGCGCGCCAGGCCGGCCGGCTGCCTGAAGCAAGCGATCACTACGTCCAGGCCGCCAACCTGTTCGCGGACATCGGGGAGGCGGAAGGCGCTATCTGGGCGCTCAACGGACGCGGCATGGTTCTCACCGATCAGGGTGACTATCGCCAGGCCGCGACGTGCTACCGGCGCGCGGGCGCGCAGGCGCGACGCGTCGGATTTGGTTTGATGGAAGCCGCCGCGCTCAACAACCTCGGATCGCTGGCCTACAACCTGGGCGATCCCAGCGCCGCACAACAACACTTCGAGCGCGCCCGCACCCTGCACGAATCGCTGGGGCAGCACCGCGATGCCATCATCCCCGGAACCAATGTCGCCCTCTGCCAAATCGACCTGGGTCGGTTCCGCGAGGCGGATTCCCTGCTCGCGCGTTGCCTGGACGAATGCGAGGAGTATGAGTACGTGGATCTCGAGGGCATGGTGCTCAGCCGCCTCGGCCGGTCGGCCCGAGCGCAGCGGCGCTTCGGAGAGTCCTGCAGCCACTACCGTAGGGCGCTCGGCCTGGGGAGCAATCTTCCCCTCGAAGCACAGATCGACTGCCTTCTCGGCCTGGCCTACAGCCTCGCAGACGCCGATAGCCTGGAAAGCTCGCTGGCCGTGCTCGAGTCCGCGGTGGACCGGATGGCCGGTGTCGGTTACCCCGAATTGCGACTGCGACTCAATCTGGGCTTGGGACAGGCGCTTCTGAGAGCCGATCGCCACAGCGAGGCGCTCCAGGTGCTCACCACCGTGGCGCGGGAGACGGCCGGGCAGGGTTTCGGCACGCAGCGCCTGGCGGCCTTGGTGGGGTCGGCCGTCTGCTGCCGGTCGCTCGAGCAACCCGAACGTGCCCTCGTCCTCCTGCAAGAGGCTCAGCGCGTATGGGAGACCGAGCGCGGCCTTCCACTGGATCCCCGGTGGCGCGAGCAACGGGGTGGTCTGGTGAGGCAACTCTACACCGAGCTGGGATCGATCCTGCTGCAAGAGCGGAGCGCCGATCGCCGCGACCACGTGCGCAAGGCATTCGACGCGCTCCAGATCTTCAAGGCACGCACCCTCCAGGAACGGATGCGAGGACCCGGCCAGGGGACGAAGCCTCATACGCCAACAGACGGGACGCATCCCGTGCAGAGCGCGCCGGCCCCGATCACGGCGCGTGCACTGCAGGACTCGATTCTTCGACCCCGCGAAATCCTGTTGGATGCGTACCTGGGCCCGGACGTTTCGCTGCTCTTCGCTGTCACCCCTGACTCACTGGCGGCCGTGCAGATTCCGGATGAAGCAACGCTGAACCGGCTCCTGGTCCCCTACTGTCGCCTGATCGCCTCCCCGGCGGAGAGCTTCGGTGACGAGGATCTGAGGGGCATCGCGGCCCTCGGCCGAAACGTCGCCCGTCTTCTCCTGGGGGACCTGGAGAATCTGGTCGCCGAAAGCCGCCGCATCCTGCTGGTGCCCGACGGCAACCTCGGTCTCCTCCCTCTCGCCACCCTACCGCTGGACACCGATCTCGTCGCAGAATCCGCACCCGCGCCGGGCGCCCTGGTGGAGCCACGCGCCTATGCCCGCATCCCGGCTGCCGGTGTGTTGCGACACCTGCGGACGCGGTCACACGCAGTGGGCGACTCGGTCCCGCCCCGCTTGCTCGCGGTGGGTGGGGGGCGCGCGGTCGATGGCCGTTTGCTCGCAGGCGCCGTGCGCGAAGCCGAAGAGCTCGGGCGCCGGTACGGACCGACCGACGTGCTGCGGCTGAACGAAGCCTCCACGACGCTGCATACCGCCGACTTGGCGAACTACGACCTGCTGCATTTCGCCGTCCACACCCGGGTGGACGACCAGAATCCGTGGCAGTCGGCTATCGAGCTGCATCCGTCGGCCATGTCCCAAGGAGCTGGCGCGACCTCGGGGGCTCTCGAGGATGGCGTGGCCGAGGAGCCGCGCATGCCCACCGATCTACGTGCCTCCGAGATCGCCTCGCTGAACCTGCCCGTCGAGCTGGTGGTGTTATCGAGCTGCGGATCGGCAACCGGCCGCATCATCTCGGGCGAAGGCGTGCTGGGACTCTCGAGCGCCTTCCTGAGCGCCGGTGCGCCCGCGGTGGTCGCAACCCTCTGGCCGGTGGATGACGCGGCAACGGTGCGCTTCATGGAGTCCTTCTACCAGGCGCTCTCCGAGCACGAGGATGTCGCCGCCGCACTCGCGCGGGCGCAGCGGCGCATGCGAGCCGACCCGGCCACGGCCCACCCTTTCTTCTGGGCGGGGTTCATTCTCGTAGGCGATGGAGACGTCCGTGTCCCGCTCGAGCCGTTGACGGTCGTATCCCGAGAAGTGATGTACGCTGTACTTGCGTTGTGCGGCGTGCTCGCGGCGGCGCTCCTATGGCGACGCCGGTCGGTCTAGCGGGGCGAAGGTCTTTGCCCTCCGAGGCTCGGGCGGTCGGGTGCCGGACGTTGCGCCCGAGGAACGGCCGCTGACATCGCCGGTGTGATTCTCCGACCCGCTTGCTGTCCCACACTACGGACAGCGTCCCCGAACACAGTACCTGCCGGGGTCCATCCATCCATCCCCGGCGCAGGCCTTCGCGACTCGGTCGCCCGCGGCGCGGATGCCCTAGAAGGAGGCAGCTGCCATGACCGGTCCACACTCGATACTCGATCCAGCTCCCCCCATCCGCAGGAAGAACCAGCGCCGGTACGCGCTTCCTTGGCTGAGACGCAGGCCGTGGTTCGGCACGGCTTTCCTCCTTGCAACAATCGTGCTGCCTTTGGCCGCCCGGGCCGACACCCCCATTCGGCTCGAGCCCTCCAATTGCTTCGCGGGCATCGACCTACCACAGATGTTCCAGGTGTACCAGGAAGAGGTGCGTTGGATGGGCGTGGCCGTCAACCCCTCCGACGACACCCAGAACGTCTACGTGGAGGCCTTCCCCGACCCGTCGGGAACGGGCCTTCCTCTGCACTTCTCCTATGTGGCGGATGAGACGAACTTCCTGGTGCTGGAACCCTCCGGCTTGGTGCCCACATGGTTCAACCTCAAGGCCCGGGGCGACGTGCCGCAGACGAATCAGTACGTGATCGAGTGGGACCCGGGCCAGGGCACGATCCCCTTCGGCACGCCGATCACGCACAGCTACGGCGGCCTCTACTGGGACTGCGGCCTGATCCACGTCTGGGATGTGCCGATGATCGCGGGGTCGAACTACCGCTTCCAGCTCAACCGCACCGGCCCGGGCGATATCCGCATGGCGTTGCTCAAGTGGGGCGGTCCCAGCGGCTGGCGCTCGCGCGCCGATGCGCTTTGGGAGAAGCAGGCGGTTGATGAGGGCATCTACGACCCCTACGAGTACGCCTGCACCGAAGACGGGGTCTACGCTCTGGTTGCCTTCCAAAACCCGGAATCCTGGCAGTCCGGCCACTTCACCGTCAGTGTAGAGCTGACCGGTTCGGGCGGGGGCTCCGACGAGCCCGACCTGGTGATCGACCACATCGATCCCGATACGGCGGTCGAGGGATCGAGCGTGACCGCAACGATCTATGTTCGCAACCAGGGCACGGCCAGCGCCCCGTCGTCGCGAACGAGCCTGGCCATCGACGGCTATGTGCAGTGTCCGCAGATCTCCACGCCCTCGATCCCGGCCGGCGGCACGGTCTCCGTCAACTGCAGCTTGGGATCGCTCTCTGCGGGCGTCTACGACCTGCGCGCCTGTGCGGACACGACCAACCTGGTGGACGAGTCCTACGAGAACAACAACTGGCGCATCGAGCCGCTCACCGTCACCCCCGCCGTGGGCCCCAAGCCGGATCTGGTGGTCCACAGTGTGGGACCGACCTGGGTCCCGGCAGGGGACTATGTCTGGCTGGAGGCCACGATCCACAACCGGGGCAACGCGGCTTCGCCGCTCTGCCACACCGAGTTCCGTTTGGACGGCGCCCTCACGTGCCCCTTGGTGGCCACACCGGCCTTGGACCCAGGGGACTACCTCGTCATCTTCTGCCAGATACAACCGCCATCCCTCGGCTATCACACGGTCTTCGCCGAGGTCGACATCCTCGATATTGTGGATGAGATCTACGACACCAACAACACCCGCACGGGTGAGATGTATGTCAGCGGGCCGGACTTGATCGTGGTCAATGTCCAGCCCGACCAGCTGCCGGGCGGGGTGCCGTTCCCCGTGATCGTGCGTGTCATGAACGTCGGGAACAATGTGGCGCTCTCGTCCTACACGCACGTCAAGATCGACGGGGAGCTGGAGTGCGAGATTCCCACCCCGCCCCTGCAGGTGAATCAGATGCTGGACGTGGTGGGGGTGATCGGACCGCTGGACTACGGCACCCACCCCCTGGAGGCCATCGCCGACGCAACCGACCTGCTGGCAGAGGGGGACGAAAACAACAACACCTTCAACATGAACTTGGAGGTCACCGTTCCCTCCACCGTTCTGGTTCGGCCCGATGGCACCGGGAACTTCCCGACCATCCAGGCCGCGATCGATGCCGTGCCCTACGGGGGCACCATCCGGCTCTCCGGCGGGGTCTTCTCGGGGCCGGGCAACCGGGACCTGAACTTCCACGGCAAGGAATTGACGATCGAGGCCGAGGACCCGCTTCATCCCGAGGACTACGTGATCGACTGCGGCGGCAGCGCATCGACTCCCCATCGGGGGTTCGTCTTCGAGTCCGGGGAGGGCCACGCCTGCGAGGTTTCCGGCGTCACGATCCGCAACGGATATGCTGACGGCAACGGCGGCGGCATCGCCTGCTACAGCAGCGGCCCGACCATCCGCAACGTCATCCTGACCGACAACGCGGCCACCTCGCGCGGGGGCGGGATTCTATGCAGCGCCCCCTATCCAGTGCCGCCCGCCTTGAGACTAGAGAACGTCACCATCGCGCACTGCTCAGCGTACGAGGGCGGCGCGATCTACTACAGCAACAACGTCGTGCTGGAAAACGCCTTGATCACTCACTGCACGGGTGTGCAGGGAGCGCTGCAGAGCGGCTACTATACCGGGTCCGCGACGCTTACCTGCTGCAACATCTGGGGCAATTCGGCCAACTGGGTTGGCCCGATCGCCGGTCAGTACGGCACGAACGGGAACATCAGCGTCGATCCGCGCTACTGCGACGAGCCTGCGCGCGACTACGGCCTGCACCTCAACTCCCCCTGCCGGCCCGAGACCAATCCAGAGTGCGGTCTGATCGGGGCCACCGACCGGACCTGTGGCTACGGGGGAGGGCAGACCTATCACGTGCGTGCCGACGGCACGGGTGACTTCCCCACCATCCAGGCGGCCATCGACGCCTCGGTCAGCGGCGACGTGATTCTGCTCGAGCCGGGGATCTTCGTCGGGACGGGCAACCGCGACCTCAACTTCTGGGGCCGCGCAATCGCCCTATCGGGCGACGGCGGCGATCCCGCCGACTACGTGATCGATTGCGGCGGCTCGAGCTCGAATCAGCACGGCGCCTTCTCCTTCAATATGAGTGAGGGCCCCCTGACCATCGTTCAGGGCATCACGATCCGTGGGGGGCATCGCACCAACGGCGGGGCCATCTCCGTCAGTCAGGGCAGCCTACCCACGATCGAGAACGTTATCTTCGAGGACAACACGGCCGAGTCCTACGGGGCCGCCGTCTACTGCAATGAATCCTCCCCGCGCTTCCTGGGGTGCACCTTCGCGACCAACAACGCCTGGAGCCGGGGGGGCGCGGTTGCCGCCACCTCGTCCTCTTCACCCGAGTTCTTCGACTGCGCCTTCCGCCTGAACACGGCCTCGACCGACGGTGGGGCCATCTACGTCGATGATGGCGGGATCATCTGCACAGCCTGCACCTTCGACGGGAACTACGCCTCCACGAACGGGGGCACGCTCCATGCCATCAACTCCAGCGATGTGACCTTCGAGGGTTGCACTCTCGTTCATTCCGGCGCCACCTTCGGCGGCAGCATGATGGTCTTCGGCTCTTCGACTGCTCTCGTGAACAACAGCATCATCGCCTTCGGCAGCCAGGGCAACGCGGTGAGCTGCGGATACGGCGGCTCGGCGACCATGGTGTGCTGCGACGTGTACGGCAATGCCGGGGGCGACTGGATCGCCGGCATCAGCGGCCAGCTCGGCCAGGACGGAAACATTTGCGCCGATCCGCTCTTCTGCGACGAGGCCGCGGAGGACTATGGGCTCCACAGCGACTCGCCCTGCGCCGCCGGCAACAACCCGCCGTGCGCCCAGATGGGCGCCCACGGGGTGGGCTGCGGGATGTCGGTCCCGATCACGTGCCTGGTGGCGCCCGACGGGAGCGGCGACTACCCCAGCATCCAGGCGGCCATCGACGATGTGGCCGACGGCAGCGTGATCGAACTGGCCGACGGCCTCTACCAGGGCGAGGGCAACCGCGACATCAACTTCCGCGGCAAGGAGATCATCGTCCAAAGCCAGAGCGGGAACCCTCAGTCGGTCGTGATCAACTGCGGGGGCAGCGAGACCGAGGAGCACCGCGCCTTCAACCTCCGCTCCGGCGAGACGCGCAACACCAAGCTGATCGGCGTGACCATCACGGGCGGCTACGCAACCTATTGCCCCGGCATCCTGATCACCGACGGGAGCAGTCCCGAGATCGCCTACTGCATCCTGATCGGCAACCAGGGGTACAACAGCGGAGGGCTGCAAGCGTCGAGCGGTTCTCACCCACTGGTTCGCGACTGCCTCTTCATCGACAATGCGGTCACGAATGCGGGGGGCGCCATCGTGCTCAGCTCCAGCCAGATCGACCTCGACCGCTGCCAGTTCATCGGCAACAGCGCCTACTGGGCCGGAGGGGCGATCTACTTCAACAATTCCCACGGCGAGATCTTCGCCTGCACCTTCGATGGCAACCGGTGCGATCATTGGGGCGGTGCGGTGCACTGCCAGAACTCGGCCAGCGCGCCGTACTTCGTCCTATGCACATTCCACGGTAACGACGCGCCGCATGGCGGCTGCTTCTACAGCAGGGGTGGGGCCCACGCCTTCGTGGATGCGTCCATCCTGGGCTTCAGTACGCAGGGAGAGGCCGCCTACTGCGAGTCGGGCAGCGAGGTGCAGCCGTTCTGCTGCGACGTCTACGGCAATGCCGGCGGCGATTACGTGGGCTGCCTCTCGGGCTATCTCGGCTACGATCACAACTTCAACGCCGACCCGCTCTACTGCAATGCGCCGGGCGGCGATTACACGCTGGCGGTCGAGTCGCCCTGTTCGGCTGAGCAGCAGCCCTACTGTGGGCCGATCGGCGCTTGGGCGGTGGCCTGCACGACGCCGCTGCAGGGCGTGGCCGAGGACCCCGTCACGGCCGGCTGGTCGGGTGATGCGGTGGCCTTCTGGGGCGCCGCCCCCAATCCCTGCCAAGCGCGAACCACCGTGCGTTTCGCGCTGCCGCAAGCGGGCGCGGCGGATCTGCGCATCTTCGATATGAACGGACGCTTGGTGCGAACGCTCTGCTCGGGGGAGTCGAAAGCGGGCGTCTCGGTCATGGAGTGGGACGGCCGGGATGATCATGGCCGTCCCATGGCCACCGGTGTTTACCTTATGCGGCTGGTCGCATCCGATCGTGCGATGACGCGCACCGTGATTCTCTACCGTTAGCGTCCACGGGGGCGGGCCGCGCGCGGCCCCTGCGGCTGACGTCGTGCCTGCCCCCGGCGCCGCTCCCCCACCAGTCCCTCCGCCTTTCCCACCATGGGTATGAGCTGTGCCCAGCAGCAACTCGCGGTCGGCGCCCGGGAACCGTTCCCGGACACTGACCAAGGAAGGGAGGAATGCATGAAAACCCCCAAACCCAGCCTGACCCTTTTGACGTTGATCGCAGCGCTGGGCGTCTCCGCGCTTTCCGCTGCAGCCGACACCATCCAGGTTCCACAGGAGTATCCGACCATCCAAGCGGCCTTGAACGCCGCCGCGCCAGGAGACACCGTCCAGGTCGCGGCCGGCATCTACACCGAGAACATCATCTGGCCCGACACGAACGGCATTCGGCTCGTGGGAGCGGGTCGTGATGACACCGTCATCGACGGCGGCGACGCATCCAGTGTCATCCGGTTTGAAACCGCCGATCTCATCGACGCTGCGACGATCATCGAGGGCTTCACCATCCGCAACGGTAACGCGCTCCCTCCCTGGCCCGAGTCGGAGGGCGGCGGGATCTTCCTCTACTACTCCGATCCCACCCTGGTCGACTTGACGGTGACGGAGAACTTCGCCGACGACTTCGGCGGCGGCATCTACTCCTGGCAATCGGACCCGACCCTGATTCGGGTCGTGATCGCGCACAACGCCGCGATTTCCCGGGGTGGGTTCGTCTGTGACGGGGGCGATCCCATTTCGACCACGTGACCGTCTGCAACAACGAAAACGGCGGCATGTACTTCGACACGCGCTCCAATCCCCTCCTGGAGAACAGTATCGTGGCCTTCAACGACTACTACGGCATCCAGGTTCACGGCACCTCCTTCGGATCGACGACGCTGGACGTGGCCTACTCCGATGTGTACGACAACGTGATCCAGTCGGGTGTGAGCCACATCAACTACATCGAAGACAACATCGACGCCGACCCGCTCTTCGTCGATCCGGCCGGAGGTGACTATCATCTGCTGGCCGATTCACCCTGCATCGATGCCGCCGACCCCCAGTATCCCCTCGACCCCGACGGCACGCGATCCGACATGGGCGCGTTCTACTTCCCGCAGACGACGGGCGTCAGTGCACAGAGACCGGTGATCGCGACAGTCCAACTGGGGCGCGGTCATCCGAATCCCTTCCGATCCATGACCCGCATCCGGTACCGCCTGCCGGAGCGGCGGAGCGTTTCGGTCTACATCCAGGATGCGGCCGGCCGCGTGGTGCGGACGCTCGTAGAGGATGCGTCGCAGTCGGGCGGAGCCCACACGGTGGTCTGGGACGGACGCGACGCATGGGGTCTCCCGATGCCCACGGGCGCCTATATTCTCCGCCTGACGACCGGCAGGGTGAGCGCGAGCCGCGGGCTCTTGCTCATCCGATAGGTCCTGACGGGGAAACGTACAGCAGTGCAAAGGGGCCCCGCGGAACACCGCGGGGCCCCTTGCGCTCATCACCGGGTGGACGGCACTACTTGTAGTCCAGCTTCAGGCGCCCCCACGACGTCGATTCAACCGGTGTCACGCCCAGGGGCGAGACCAGGGCGGCGAAATGCCAGCCAAGCCAGTCCTCGCCGGTCGTAACCGTGACCGAGTTCATCCCGCCGATGGTTGTCACGGGCAGCTCGAAGTAGGAACAGGAATCTCCCTGATTGGCGTCGAAGATGTCTGCGTTCATGCCGCCCAAAATGGTCGTGCCGTTGAAAGCGATCGATTCCTCGCCCTCACTGAACCCGGCCTGATCGGCCTCCGTGAAGATGTGCACCACGCCGGGTCCGGGTGCCACCTCATCGAAGAAGGCGGTCGAGCTGGCCTCACGGAGCGATTCCCCTCCAAAAGCCAAATCGATCGCCGCGGACGGTGCGCTGGGTGCGCTGTAGACCACCACGAGCAGGGACCCGAACAACCCGGTGCCGGGCTGCTGCGGGGATGCCTCGAAGTCGTAGGAGCCATTTCCGGTCACGTCGGCGGTAACATCCACCGCGTAGCTCGCCAGCTCCACCACTTCTTCGGGGGTGGCGTCGAAGACGTCTGCCTCGATCGTCCCGTAGCCGACGCCGGCAAAGGTGAAGTCCATCGAGTGCATGCTATAGCCCGTGGAATCCCAGATTCCGGTGATGAAGTAGGCCCGCTCGACGATGCCGTCCGCCGGAATACCGGCGACGTTGAATTCCCCGCTCTCGCCCATACCGCTGACGCTGTAAACCACATCGCCATGGCCCGCAAAGCTGTAGAGTGCCTCCAAGGGGGTGTCGCCCCCGGTGCGTCCCGGGATGCCCACGGCACCCGGTGGGATGATCTCGGCCTCAGCGAGCCCTACGGACAGGAAGCCCGCCGTGATCGCTAAAGCGAAGCGTAGAGAAAACCTCATGACATGCCTCCACTTGCTGAACATTCTGCTGCAATACTCGCGATTCGTTCACGAACACCACGGTGGCCTCCACACGGGGCGCTGTCACGGGTTCCAAAAGCGATGGGACGCTGTCACCGGTTCCGAAAGCTGGCGCAACACAACAAGGTGGAATCTGGATCGCCGGTGGAGGCCTGCCACCTGGAAGACGATGATCCTTCCCTGCGATAGGGACATCGCCTCAGTTGAGAGCACATGGTTGCTTTATGCTTCGGAGATGCATCGAGCGGACACCACGATGGTGTGGCCACGACGCGCCAGCCCGGCCACCGAATCGATCATTCCCATTACCGGCAGCACTGCGACGGCGAAGGCGACGTGTCTGGGACTGCCTCGCCTCTGGCCACGCATGAACCTATGCTCCAGGCGCTGCTGTAGCTCGGAGGTGGAGCATCGCGTCCGGTGATCAACGCGGATTCGGTCGAATCCGCATTGGGTGAGCATCGCCCTCAAGGTGCGGGGCGAGTAGCTGTAGAGGTGACGCGGGATGTCCTCGCACGATGAGCGCGGGAAGAAGAGCCTGCGCTCCAATGCCGCCGCGTTCGGCACCGACATGAGGAGGTGTCCATTCGGGCGCAGCCATCGAGCGACGCGCTGCAGGAGTCGGACCGGATCGCCCACGTGCTCGAAGCAATTCCAGAGCATGACCAGATCCTGAGAGGCGGCTGGAACCGCCCCATCGGCACGCTCGTCCAGATGGACTTCCAGACCGTGGCGGGATCGCAAGTGCCGCACGAGTTCGGGATCGATGTCCATGCCGGTCACGTGGTGGCCGTTCGCACGCAAGGCGAGCAGGACGTCGCCGTCCCCCGGGCCGATCTCCAGCACAGCGGCCTCGGCTTCGATCAGTTTGCGAATGCGTGACAGTTTCTCGTTCAACCTCCGCACTCGCCGCGGGGGCCGCAGCCGGCGGACAAGACGCCAAATCCCGGGCGCCTGGCGGGTACACGTGGACAGCAGGGGCGCCCTGCGATGATGGTAGTACTCCCGGGGGTAAAAGGACCCGAGCCATTCGGGCGTCGGCCGTGGCCTCAGAAACCGCAGTCCACAATGCCGGCAGGCGACCAGGTTGAAGGTCGTTCGCGGAGTGAAGGCGAAGCGCTCGTCCGGGCTGGAAAACAGGATGGCGACATCGCGCCCCCCGCAGAGCGCACAGGGGACGGATTCGAGTTCGACCGGAGCTTCTTCCGACGTGAGAGCGGAATCGGGCGTCCCCCGGTGCTTCGTCTGGAATTCTCGTGTGAGCGCGGTCATCGGTCTTCCACCGTTGTTCGCCGTCGCCTTGAGTGTAGTTCATGCCGGGAGCGAAGCCAAGATGGGTCTTGCGGCAGTTAGGGATCATGCCAGAGAGCAGCGCCTTGCACAGGGTGTAGTCGCCCCTATCAGTCGGGAAACGCCTTTACTCGTCATGAGTTGTGACGAGCCGAACGTGAAGGCCCAGGTGCTAGCGCGCCAGCGCCCGCCGCGCCAGTTTGCGCCCGGGTGGCGTCAGCTCCAGCACGTCCGCGCGCCGCACCAGGGTGCCGTTGCGCGCGGCGCGGGCGACCACCTCGCGCGCGAATCGCGGGGTCCAGGCCAGATGATCCAGCAGGTGATCCTCGCGCGACTCGGTGGCCGCCTCGGGGCGGTCTTCGTGCTGATGAAGATGAATGGCCAGCATCGTCTCGGCGAACTCCCAGCGCTGGCGGCGGCGGCGGCGGGCGATGGCGATCAACCCGCGCTCAGGCGCCCCCAGATACGCCAAGAGGAAGCAAATCCCGGCGGCGGTGGCCATCGAGCCTGCGATCGAAACGTCCAAGACGTGGGCGGCCCAGTAGCCCAATTCGGCACTCACCACGCCGATCAGTCCGCTCAGGAGAAGCATGGCGCTGAGCCGCTCGGTCAACAGGTACGCGGTGGCCGGTGGCGCGATCATGAGCGCCACCACCAGCACCGAGCCCACGGCGTCGAACGCGCCGACCGCCGTCACCGACACCAGCCCCATCAGCGCGTAGTGGATCGCGGCCGGAGAGAAGCCGAGCGCCGCGGCCAGGCCGGCGTCGAAGGTGGAGAGCTTCAGCTCTTTGTAGAAGACCAGCATGAAGGCCAACGATAGTGCCAGAATGCCCAGCATGACGTAGAGCGATTTGGGGCCCAGGTCGACGCCTCCCACGACCAGCCGATTGAAGGGCGCGAAGGCGATCTCGCCCAGCAGCACCGAATCGGTGTCCAGGTGCACGCTGCCCGCGTGGCGGGCGATCAGGATCACGCCGATGCTGAAGAGCACCGGAAAGACCAGGCCGATGGCGGCGTCTTCGCGGACGAGACGCGTCCGGGTGAGCAGCTCGACCAGGATCACGGTCAGCAGCCCGGTCGCCGCCGCGCCCAGGATCAAGAGCGGGGAGGCCAGGTCGCGCGTCGCGAAGAAAACCAACACGATGCCGAACAGAATCGCGTGGCTGATCGCATCGCTCATCATGGCCGTGCGGCGCAGCACCAGGAAGACGCCCGGCAACGCACAGGCCACCGCCACGACGACGGCGATGAGCTGGATGTCGATCTGAATGGAGGTCATGGCCGCGCCCCCAATGCGCCGCGCCGGCGATCGGCCTCGCGGCGTCCCTCGGACGTCAGGACCCAACCGTCGGCGCCTTCCTGTCGCACCCAGCCCCGCTCGCTGAGATCAAGCAGACTGCGGCGGACGCTGCTCTTGCGCACGCTCATCGCCTCGAGCGTCTCCTGCCGGTGGGGATGGCGGGGGTCGGCGTGCTGCTCGGCCAGCTCCAGGAGGTCGAGCAACACCGCGTCCACCAGCAGCCGGCGCCGATTGCGCCACTGCCGCACCCAGCGCCACAGGAGGCCCCGGTTGGGCGCCAGGGTCAGCGAGAGGAGCACCAGGGCGCTGGCACACAGGACGATGACCGGACCCGTCGGCATCCGCGTCGTGAGGCTGCTGATCACGGCACCGGCGATACCCGCCACGGCGCCGAAGCCGGCGGCCAGGACGATCATGATCCCCAATCGATCGGTCCACTGGCGCGCGGCGGCCGGGGGAGCGACGATGAGCGCGCTCATCAGCACGACGCCGACCGTCTGTAGGCCGAGCACGATCGCCACCACCAGGGTCGAGGTCAACAGGATGTCGATCGTCCGCATGGGAAAGCCCAGGCTGACGCCGTAGTCGTGGTCGAAGGAGGCCAGCTTGAACTCCTTGAAGAAAGCCACCACCGCCAGCAACAGCAGCCCGCCCACGATCGCCATCACGATGACGTCGCGTTGCAGCAGCGCGGTGGCTTGCCCGAAGAGGAACTTTTCCAAACCGGCTTGCCGCGCATTGGGCTGCTTCTGGATGTAGGTCAGGAGCACGAGCCCGAAGCCGAAGAAGACGCTCAAGACGATCCCGAAGGCGCTATCGGTCTTCAGGCGCGTGGTGCGCGTCACCGCCATCACCACCAGGGTCCCCAGCCATCCCGCGAGCGCGGCGCCCAGAAGCATGATGAGCGGCGCCTTGGTGCCGGTCAGCAGAAACGCCAGGGCGATGCCCGGCAAGGCGGTGTGGGAGACGGTGTCCCCGAGCAGGCTCTGACGCCGCAACACGGCGAACGTGCCCAACGCGCCGCTCACCAGACCCAGCACGCCCGATCCCAACGCCACGGTGCGCAGGGTGTAATCGAACACCAGGTCGTGCAGCACCTCGGCCAGGACCACCTCACGCCTCCCCGACCTTGCGGTGACTCTCGAAGGGAACGCGGCCGCCGTAGGCCGTGCGCAGGTTCTCCTCGGTGAAGACCTCCGCCACCGGACCGCTCGCGATGCGCCTCACGTTGAGAAGGGTCACCCAGTCGAAGTACTCCGGCACCGTCTGCAGGTCGTGGTGGACGACCAGCACCGTTTTGCCCGCCGAGCGCAGCTCTTGCAACAGCGACATGATGGCCCGCTCGGTCTTGGCGTCCACGCCCTGGAAGGGCTCGTCCATCAGATAGACCTCGGCATCCTGCACGAGGGCACGGGCCAGGAAAACGCGCTGCTGCTGGCCACCCGAGAGCTGACTGATCTGGCGGTTGACGAACGACTCCATGCCGACCTTGCGGATCGCCTCGAGGGCCTGGCTACGCTCCCGCCGGCCCGGACGACGCCCCCAACCGAGGGCCCCGTAGCGTCCCATCATGACGACATCCAGCACGTTGGTGGGAAAGTCCCAATCCACGCTGCCGCGCTGGGGCACGTAGCCGACGAGCCGGCGCTGCTGCCGGTAGGGACGGCCGAACACGTGCACGCGACCCGCGGTGGGCCGCACCAGGTTGAGGATCGCCTTGATCAGGGTGGTCTTGCCGGCGCCGTTGGGCCCCACAATGGCCATCAGCACGCCCGGCGGGACCTGCAAATCGATGTCCCAGAGAACCGGCTTGTCGCGATAGGCCACGGTCAGATCGTTGACGTCGACCGCCCACGGGTGGGCATCGGCTCGCTGTGCGGTCTCGGATGGAGGCTCGGTCGGCATGTGCTCGGTTCCCTCGCGGTTAGGGTGTCGACTGGCCCTCCAGCGCGCCGACAATCGTGTCGATGTTGTGACGCACCATCCCCTCGTACGTGCCCTCGGGCGTCTGCGGATCTCCCATCGAGTCGCTGAAGAGCTCGCCGCCGATCGCCACCCCGAACCCCTTAGCGTCCACGGCCGCCTGGAGCGCTTCGATCGTCCGCGGGGGCACCGAGGCCTCCACGAAGATGGCATGCACACGCCGCCGCACGATGAAATCGGCCAGCTCCTGCACATCCGACGTGCCGGCTTCGGCCACGGTGCTGATGCCCTGCAGGCCGTGCACTTCGAACCCGTACGCGCGACCGAAATAGTGAAAGGCGTCGTGCGCGGTAATCAGGACCCGCTGATCGGGCGAGAGCTCGTCGGCGCGCCGTTGCACGTAGCTGTGCAGGTTCTCCAGCATGGCCAGATACGTCTGCGTCCGGTTGCGGTAACCCTCGGCGTGCGCAGGGTCCATCCGCTCCAGCGTGGCCGCGACCGTGCGGGCCACCTCCATCCACAGCGAGACGTCGAACCAGACGTGCGGATCGTGCATGTTGGGATTGTCGGGTGAGGCCTTCAAACGCGTCTCGTCGATCGCTTCGGCTACGGCCACCGTGCGCGTCATCGTGGCCATGCGCTCGAACAGCTCGGTCATGGCGCCCTCGAGATGCAGGCCGTTGTAGAAGATCACGTCCGCCTTCTGCATCTTCGTCACGTCACCGGCGCTGGCCTTGTAGAGATGCGGATCGACGCCCGGTCCCATCAGACCCGTCACTGCGACCCGCTCTCCGCCGATCTGCTGCACGACGTCGGTCAACATGCCGACCGTCGTGACCACGTTGATCTTACGGGCGGCGAGATCGATGGAGGATTGGCCGTTCTCTCCGGCGCACCCCGCCAGAAGGGGGAGCACGGCAAGCAGGACCACGCCGATCGCGCGGAACCCAGCGATCCGACGCGCCGGCGCAGCTTGGCATGGAACATGGGCCCGCGAGGAGCGGCAGAGAACGGTCATGATTCCTCCATCCCTGCGCGGCGTTGCGATGCGATTCTAGATCGAGGACGTGTCCACCCGATCGCTGCTGAAGAGGCTCTTGGCGATCGCCAGGGCCATCGACGGATTCTCCTTCAGACGCCGCGTGCTGTAGGCATACCATTCCCGTCCGTAGGGGACGTAGAGTCGCACCAAGTACCCCTCGGCCATCAGCCGTTCGAGCGTGGTCCGCACGGGCACGCCCAGCAGTACCTGGAATTCCACCTGGCCCCGCACCTCGTTGGGTCGCGCCTCGATCTCCCGCTCGAGACGGCCGATCAGCGGCACATCGTGCGTGGCCAGCGCCAGGTAGGAAGGGCCATCCATCAGGATCTTGGCCGCCTCGACGAAGGCGTCGTTGATGTCGCGCATGCGGGTGTGGGCGATCGAGGCCGGTTCCCTGTAGATCCCCTTGCAGAGCCGGATGTTGGCCCCCTCGGAGGCGAGCTGACGGGCATCGTCGATGGTGCGGAAGAGACGCGATTGGAGCACGGTGCCCGTGCGGGGCCAGATCTCCTTGGCCCGGTAATAGAAGTCGAGCGTCTCATCGGTCACCGTGGCGTCTTCCATATCGATGCGCACGAAGAAGTCGTGTTTGGCGGCCACGTCGAGCACCCGCCGGAGCAGGTCGAAGGCCTCCTGCGGGTCGATGCGCAAGCCGAACTGCGTCAACTTCAGCGAGATGTTGCGCTCCACGCCCGAGGAGGCCAGCGCTTCCATCAGGGCCAGGTATTCCTCGGTCGCCTCACGCGCCTGATCGATGTGAACCGTGTCCTCACCGAGCTGATCGACCGTGACGTTGTAGCCGCGCTGGGCCAGGGAGCGAATGAGGTCGATCGCCTGTTCCTTCGTCTCCCCCGCGATGTAGCGCTTGGCGACGCTGTGCACCAGCGGCCGGGGCATCATCGGCAGCATCCAGATGACAAGCTGATTGAACACGGACCCATCCCTCCCGGCCCTCCGACACAGGGCCCCGCTCCCCCGATGCTCTCCCCCAGGCCCCCAGTGAGTCCCGGCCGGCGGCCGTGGCCGGCTATCGGGCCGGGGCGACAACGTTGGCTAACCTACCACAGATCAGCCGCTTGCCGGAAGATCGAGATTCGTCATGTCGATCATCGGTCCAGCTTCCGTCGTCCCGGCAACGTGAGTCTCCCCGCGGCGGATTCTCCGCAGCAAGGCCGCGCGCGGCGGCATCTCTGGATCAGACAGGTGGGTGGCAGGCCGAGAAGACGCGCAGCGACTCTCTCTCCCCAAGACGAATCGCTCACGACGGTCGCCACCGCCGATTCGAGAAAGGAGGTCACCGTGAAGCCACGACAACTCCCGTGGCTTGCCCTTGCGTTCGCCGGCATGCTGCATGTCCCCGCGCGGTCTGAGGTGGTCCTGCGCGAGGGCGGCGTGGGCAGCGGATGCAAGAGCGCAAGCGCCATCTACAACACCTTCAACACGATCGGGCAGGTAGGCTCCGGCGCGGTGGCGGACCCCGCCCATCGGGTGGGGTCCGGTTTCCTGTGCGAGCGCATGCAGATCGCACTCTGCGACTGGACCAATCACCAGGTCGGCAACTGCATCCTCACCGTCACCGACCAGGGATCGCTGGGCTTCCTGTTTCCCCCCGACAGCCTGGGATCGGGCTTCATCTACCCCCAGGGCGGTGAGAACCAGCTCTTCGTCGGCAGTCTCTGGGTCGGGCTCAGCGAGCAGTACGTGGCCAACCGAGACTACCTCCAGGACCCCTCGTGCGAGTGGCTGCCGGCCAGACGGCCCGACGGGCATCTCTGGACCGAGAACCAGGGCACGTCCCACCAGGACATCTGCGGCGCCTACACCGACTCGGCCGCCGCGCAGGCCCGCGGCCTGCGCGTGGAGCAGGAGTCCTGGGCCTTTTCCGGCCACTCGCTGCTTCAGGATGTGATCGTTCTGACCTACCGCGTGCGCAATGAAAGCGCGGTTTCGATGGCCGATCTCTACGCGGGCGTCTTCCTCGACCTCGACGTTGCCCTGTCCTACGACAACACCGGCGGCACCAATGACGGCCTGAATCTGGTCCATCTGACCGCGGAGGGCGGCTCGTATGTCGGCCTGCAACTCTTGCAGAACGTCGTGGGGATCTCGCCCCCCCGCAGCAATCTGACGCTGATCAGCAATCCCGACTACGTGTACCCCAACGCCTACGTGCCGGAGGCCGACAAGTACGGTTTCCTCTCGGCGGCCGATCCTCAGTACGTCATGCCTGTCACCCCCGAGCCAAACGACTACAGCGTGCTGGTAGCGGCCGGCCCCTTCACACTGGCCCCGGGCGCCGAGCAGGTGCTCGGCTTCGCGATCCTGGGAGCGCCCGATCTCCACGGTCTCGAGCAGCGTGCCGCCGCGGCCCAGTTGGTGTGGACCAGCGACTTCGCCGAGGCCGAAGAGGACCCTGAGCTTCTGCTGCCGTCGATCACGCGGCTGCTTCCGGCCCGGCCCAATCCCTTCGACCGAACCACGGTGGTGCGCTTCAACCTGGCGCGATCCGGCCGGGTCAGGCTCAGCGTCTACGACGTCAACGGCCGGATGATCTGCGCCTTGGCCGACGGCCCTCACCCCGCGGGACGTCACGCCGTTTCCTGGCAGGGCCGTGACGGTGCCGGCGCGCCGGTCGGGGCGGGGGTCTATTTCGTGCGGTTGGTCACTCAGGAGAGAACGCAGAGCAAGCGCGTGGTCCGCATCCGCTAGCCGCGCGCACCGGTCGCGGCCCCGTCGGGCCGCCCCAGGGGCTAGCGATGATTCGAGACCACGAGGATGGGAGGATGGACTGATGAAACACGCATTCGTTGCCAGTGGGTTCGCGATGATGATGCTGATGATGATGGGGATGGGAGTGGGGATGCACTCGGCGAAAGCGGCCATGCCGCACACGATCAGCTATCAGGGCGTGCTGCGGGACGCGACCGAAGCCCCCGTGCCCGATGGCTCCTATGTGATCACCATGAAGCTGTACAACATCGCCACGGGTGGAACGGCCCTTTGGCAGGAGACGGACACCCTGGATGTCAAGAACTGCACCTTTCACACGCTCATGGGTGACGGCAACGCCCTCACCCTCGACTTCGATCAGACCTACTGGTTGGGGCTTTCGGTCGATGGGGGCGCCGAGATGACACCTCGGGTCGTGTTCAGCGCTGCTCCCTACGCCATGCGGGCCGCGATCGCCGACTCGGTGGCCGGGTCCGTGGGCAGCGACGGCGACTGGGTGATCATTGGAAGCGACATGCACTCTGGTGTATCGGGCAACGTGGGTATCGGTACCACCACTCCCCTTGCGAAACTCGAGGTCAGGGGAGCCGGGGAGTCGGTGCGCGCGTCGGGCGCCACGACGCAGTTCCCCGAGCGCTGGATCGCCATGGAATACCACCCCAGCGTCGGACCGCTTCTGCAAGGCGGAGGCGACTTTGCAAGATTGACGCTCGACGCCAACCAGGGCGAGGCGGGCAAGATCGTCCTCGGCCTGCAAGGAGACAAGGTCGGCATCGGCACCATCGATCCCGGGACCGAGCTGGACGTCAACGGCGACATCCGCGCGTCGGGCTCGATCTACGGAACGGTGGACAACGCCGACAAGGTCGACAACTACCATGCCGGAAACTCCTCAGGTCAGGTGGCGGTCAGCAACGGCACGAAGTGCACCAACCTCAATGCTGATCAAATCGATGGCTACGATGCCGGCAATTCAGCGGGCCAAATCCCGGTGAGCAATGGATCGAACAACAGCAACTTGAGCGCGGACATGGTGGACGCCAACCACGTGATCAGCCGCTGCACCTGGACCGCCGGGTCCAACGACTACATCGTCAACACGAGCTGGGTGAAGATCTACGGCTACGGCACCAACCAGAAGCTGAAGATCGAAAACCCCTCGGGCAGCGGCTACACCATCCGGTATGTCTACTCGACCGACTTCGGGGCGGCCACAGGCGCCACACTCACGGCCGGATCGACGACCATCGTGGATGTGAGCGGTAAGTATGCCGTGGACATCCGCGTGATGCGCCACTCGACCACCAGCGACAGCCACGTCTGCACGTACCGGGGCGTCAACGCCTTCAACGGATACATCATCGGGCATGTGATCTACGATCACTAAGGTCCGGGGGAAACGGGCGCCGGCCCTGCGCCGAGCGCCGTCCCGAGGGGCCGTGGATCCGGTGGGTCCGCGGCCCCTCGCCTCTCATCGCCGCGGGATCACGGCTCATCCCAAAAATACTCGGCGCAGTCCGTGTAGCAGGTGCGTCCCCGCCCGGTCGAATCGCAGGTGCCGACCAGCGAGGAATCATACCCCACCGGATTCAGCGCCACCCACTGCGGGTGCTCCACGTGGCTCTCGTAGCCGAACGCGCTGCCCGCAGGACTGCTGAAACGGAACAGATTCTTGGCCATGTAGCGCACGTAGGTCCACGGATCGCGCGGTGTGCCGTTCCAGTCCATCGTCGCGGGCAGGTGCGGAAGCCGGCCCTCGATCAACCACCGCCTGATCTCGGCGTGGTTGAGAAGCATGCCATCTTCGTCCTGAAAGTATGCCCCGAAGGTCGGATCAAGGTAGATCCACTTCCCCAGGCTGGGCAGGTGGACCAGATTGGTCACGTGGCAGTCGCGGTCCTCCTTGTCGTAAGGCTTGCACGTGATGAACCGCGACTTGAAGCCCATCGCCAGAAGCGCCTCATTCAGGATCGTGGCCATCATGCGGCAGTTGACGCCGCGATCCTCCTCCCGACAAACCCGGATCAAGTTCAACGCGTCCCGTGGATCGGGATTGCTCGAATTGCCGTCGTGACGCACCACCGTGTGCGCCCACTCCAGGAGATTGAGAACGCGCTCGGTCTCGTCGCCCTCACCGGCAATCGCATCGAGATCGCACTCTCGCCGCAGTCGCGCCAGGTTTTCATCCGCAGACTCGGCATAGTGAAATGTGGGCGGATCGGGCGGAAGGGTGTGCCCGAACTCGGCATACTTCTCGAGCAGCCGCGTCTTCTCATCCGACAGCTTGAAGAGGATCGTCTCGCGAATGGTGCGCGTGGGCGAGATGATGCGCACGTGGCTGGGCCCGAAACGGGGCACGACCACCAGCGTGTCGGCGTCAGAGATCAGAACGAAAGGACCCGACGCAGGCACGCGGCTGGTGTCGAAGTCGGCCAGTTGGCTCAGACTGAAGCGCCCGTTGTACTCGCCCACGTAGTAGCTCACGCTGTCCGATCCGCAACGCAGGCTGCCCAGGATCTCCACATCGTCGCCCGCCGATGCGGAGCGTTCCCTGACAGGCCCGATTGCGGTGGCGAGGAACACGATCACCGGAAGCATCCGTCGTGAGGGCACCGTCTCTCCTCCCTGCCGCATGGAGCTTGCAGTCCCGTCGGCCGGCACGTCTGCGGGAAGGCTATTGGCGAACCCGTGTCCAACCGGCCGCTATAGGTGGGACGGTCTCAACGCGATGCGGGGTTTGAACCAACCTCGCCATCCAGTCGCTGCAGTAGCCTCTCGGCCGCTTCCCCGTGGAGCGAATCGGCCGCGGCCGCGCGCAGGTAGCGCCGCGCCTCGCGCGTCCGGCCCAGCTCCAAGGCGCTGTAGCCCAGGAGCAGAAGCATCCGAGCGTCTCCGGTGATCTCGTTCTCACGCTCAACCACCGCCCGCAGCGCCTCGTACGCGCCCCGGTAGTCGCCCTGCAGGTACCGGATCTCGCCCTGCAGTTTCTGAAGCTGCACGGATTGCGTCGCCCGGATGCCGCGCGACAGGGCCTCCAGAGACGCGGCCGGATGATGGGCGGCCAGGTACGCCGAGGCCAGGCGCTCGTATTCGGCCGCGCTTCCCGAGTCGCCCAGGGCCTCCTCGTAGAGTTCTGCCGCCGCGCTTGGCACGTCGATGGTCGCGTACAGGTCGGCGAGCTGGAGTTTCTCGGCACGCGACAGCGGCGCCAGATACCCCGCGATGGTCAGTGCAGCGCACGCGCGGCGGTAGTCTCCGGTAGCCATCGCGTGCTGAGATGCCAGACGCCAGACGCGGGGATCATCGGCGTAGAGGGCCAGCATCCGCTGCAGCACCGGCGCGAGGTCGCGCTCGGCGTCGTACTGCAGCGCGCCCAGGATCAGCGATTGGAACCCTTCGAAGCGGGGCGCACCCCAGCGACCGGAGACGAGCTCTTCCAGAAGCGGGAGCGCCCGTTGCGGCTGCTCGCCCAGTAGAAGCGCGACGGCGGCGTAGTAGCGCAGGCTGGGTCGCGTGCCAACGGTGTCGTCGCCGGCCTCGAGCAGCTCGGCCCGCAGGGCCTGCTCGGCGCTGAGGAAGCCGCGGGCGGACTCGTCGTAGCGCTCCAGCTCGTAGGCCAGCTCGCCGATCCTCAGCCAGGCCTGCGTTTCTCCGGGGTAGTGCGACGCAATGCGCTGGAACTCTTCCAACGCCGCCGCCGTGCGTCCGGCGCGCGCCAGGCCCGTGGCCAGCAGCATGCGCAGCGCGGGAAGCTCCTGCGCCTCGCGATCGGCCAGGACGTCACGCAGCACGTCCACGGCCCGCTCGGGTCGGTCCTCTTCCAGGAACCCTTGGGCGCGAAAGAGGGCGCGCCGCTCGTAGGCGCCCAGATCGGCCGGATCGATCCGCCGGGCTTCGTCGGCCAGAGCCGCTCCCGCCGCGGTCAGCAGGACCGGGATCAGCCCCGCGAGCGCTGCGGAGCGCGGAACTCTGTTGCCGGCGGCAAACCACACAGCGACCCCTCGCATCAGTTCAGCTCGAATCGAATGGTGGTCACCACCCACGAGGCCACCGGCCGCCCGTCGATCTTGCCCGGCTCGAAGCGCCAGGTGGGCACCGCCTGGAGCACGCTCTGCTCGAAGATGCCCGCCGGGGAGGCATCCAGGACGGTCACGTCGCTCACCTGCCCGCGGTCATCGACCAGGAAGCGCACCTGCACAAATCCCTCGATCTCTCGCTGGCGGGCCAGGAAGGGATAGGCCGGCGGCCCTTTGACCACAGCGCGCGGCGCCTGGTCGAGATCGCCGACATCGAAAATGAAGCCTCCGCCCAGCTCTACCGGTGGCCCTTGCGGCACGTCGATGGCCACGCGGATGGGCGCCACCTCGGGGGGCTGGACCAGCGGCTGCACCAGATCGGGAACGAAGTCGGGCGGGGGCTGTGGCTTGGGTGGCTCGGGCTCGGGCAAGGGCTCGGGAATGGGCTGCTCCTCCTGCGGCAACTGCACGAGTTGAACCGGGACCGGGTTGGACAGCTCCACCGGCAGGGCCCGCTCTTGGGACAACAGCGCGGCCAAGCCGAAGAGGCCCGCGTTGATCAGCAGCGAAGCCGCGGCTGCCGCCAGGACGTAGAGCGGCTTGCGCATGAAGATGCCGCGAAGCGCCATCAGCCTTCCTCCGCTCCGGGTCGCCGCGCGGCGAGGCTCACGTTGGCGGCGCCGGCCAAGCGGCACTGGTCCATGACGCCGACGACCACCCAGGTCTCGCTCTTGCGGTCGGCCACCACGACCACCCCGCTTTCGGGATCCTCGGCCAACGCTCGCTCCACGTGGGCGCGCACGCTGCGCATGTCGATCGCCTTGCCTTCCCAGTAGACGCGGCCCTCGGCAGTCACCCCGATCAGGATGTTGCTGCGCTCTTTGACCTCGGCCGAGGCGGCCGTGGACCGCTGCACGTCGATGCCCGCCTCGCGCACGAAGCTGGTCGTCACGACGAAGAAGATGAGCAGGAGGAAGACCATGTCGATGAGCGGCCCCATGTTGACATCGACGCGCCGGCCGCTGCCCCCGCGGATGCAGCCCCGAACGTCCAGCATGCGCTTACCCCCTCGCCCCCGTACCGGGCCCCGGTGACCGCAGGTGCCGATCCAGAATCGTCGTCACCTCCAGCAGCCGGCGCTCCAGCCGTGCGGCTTGCCGGCGCAGCGCGGCGCCCGAGAGCAGACCCGGGATCGCCACCAGCAGACCGGTCTGCGTGGTCACGAGCGCGACCGAGACGCCGCCCGCCAACGCCTTGGCGTTGCCCGTGCCGAAGATCGCGATCACGTCGAACGTGCGGATCATGCCCAGCACCGTGCCCAAGAGTCCCAACAGCGGCGCCACCGCGGCCAGCACGCCGATGGCCGCCAGACCCCGATGCAGCTCGGGCCGCTGCCGCCGCGCGCACTGGTGGAGGATCTCGCGATCCAGCCCGAGATCCCCCGTGCGCTCGGCCAGGAAGTCGTCCAGGAGCCGGCCGCGCAAGCCCGCGTGCGCGCCTCGATCGTCCGGCCGGCCGCTCCCCACGCCTGTCTCGACCGCGGCGATCGCCCGTCCCAGGTCGACGTCGCGGCTGCTCAGCCGTCCCAGCACGAGCACGCGCTCGATGATCAGCGTCCACATCGCCAGCGACACGCCGGCCAGCGGCAGCATGATCCACCCGCCCAGGTGGAGGTACTCAACCACGCGGTCGATCAGTTCCATTCAGACGCCGTTCCTTCTGAATCGTGTTGACCAGCCCGATGGCCTTCTCTTCCATGTCGCCCACGATGTGATCCACGCGCCGCGACAGGAACGTGTGCAGGAGCATGATCGGAATGGCCACCGCCAGCCCCAGCTCGGTCGTGATCAATGCCTCGCTGATGCCGCCGGACATCATCTTGGGATCACCGGTGCCGTGCACGGTGATGACGCGGAAGGTGTCGATCATCCCCGTGACCGTGCCCAGCAGCCCCAGCAGCGGGGCGACGGCGCCGAAGATGGCCAGCACCGAGAGGAACCGCTCCAGGTGTGGCATCTCGCGCAGGATCGCCTCCTGCAGTGTGCTCTCGAGCGTCTCGCGATCCTCCTGGCGGGCCGTCATGCCGGCGCTGATGACGCGCACCACCGGCCAGTTCTTGCCGCCCTGCTCGGCCAGGAACCGCTGACACCCCTCCCAGTCGCCGCCCGCGGCCAGCTCGTTGACCCGGCCCATGATGCGGTCGGTGTCGCCGCGCACGCGCTGCAGCGTGATGAGCCGTTCAACCACGATCACGAGCGCCGCCAACGCAATCGCCAGGATGGGCCAGACGATGGGTCCTCCGGCTCGTAGCTGCTCGGCCAGGCTCGAGCGCTCGGTGAACTGCCGCAGCGCCGCGCCTCCCGAGATGTCGAAGGGCACCGTCTCGCTCTCGCCCTCGAAGTAATCGCGCAGCGTGGAGCGCACGCCCCGCGGCGGCAGGGCCGCAATGGCGAAGAGCCGCCGATCGCCGGGGGCGTAGCGCAGGAAGCCCACCTCGCCCTCGATCCGATAGGCCGCCAGGAACGTGCCCAGCGTGAGCACGGCGCCCTCAACCGAGGCGCCCGAGCGATCGACGAACGCAAAGGGCTCGTGCAGCGCCACCTCACCCGAGCGCCCGGCCTCGTCCAGGAAGAGGTGCGCCATGAGCGACAGATCATCGATGTCGGGGAAGTAGCCCTCGCGCAGCACCGGCTGCAGCCGGTCGAGCCGTTTGGGTGCGATGGCGGTCAACAGCGACTGGCGCAGGATACCGTCCAGGTCGCGCGCGGCCACGCGCGCCACGCCCGAGATCTCGCGGAATTCCAGCTCGCGTTGGGCCCAGGCGTCGGCCAGCCGCTCGCGGCGCTGCTCCAGGGACGCGATGCGCCCCTCCATCGCCGCCAGCTCATCCGCCAGTGTCGCCGCTTCGGCCTCGGCCGCCGTCACCGCGGTGGTCAGACTGTCGCGGTCGGCCAGAATGCGCGCCCGGGCGTCGCGCGCTTCGCGCAGCGCGGCCTCGCGGTCCTCGCGGGCCCGCAGCGCGGCCTCGCGGATGTCGGTCGCGCCGGCGGTCGCGACCAGCGCCACCGGAACCAGGACCGCGGCCATCATCGCGGCAATGCGCCTCATGGCCGGATCCTCCCCAGCGGCAGCGTGATCAACTCGATCGGCCGGCGACGCGCGGCCATCTCCATCGCCTTCGCGATGGCCTGACGATGATCACGGGGCAGCTCAACCCAGGACCGGGACACCCGATCGTATTCCCCGGCGCGCTCTCCATCGGGCGTGCGCCAGAAGAGCGAGAGCCGTCCCAGACGCAGGACGTCGACGAAGAGCGAGTCGCCCGCTACGGCGATGCGATCTTGATAGACCTCGGCCGAGGCGCCGTACTGCGCCTCGATCTGCATCGCCTCCAGAAGGCGGCGCAGCTTCTCCGAGGGCCCCACCTCGGGCCGAATCAATTCGTCGCGCAGGTTCTCCAGCCGCATGCGGCGCTCGTCGGGCAGGAAGGGCAGGTCGCGCGCCACCCAGGTCTCCAGGCGCGCCAGCATGATGGCGAGCGTGTCCTCGATGCCGGCCTGCAGCCGCTCCGATTCGTCCAGTCGGCGCTCCAGTTCCGCTACACGCTCTTCCAGGCCCTGCAGGCGATCCGCCACCAGACGGCGGCGCACGCTCAGGCTGCGGATCTCACCCTGCGCGCTGCGCAGCCTCTGCATCAGCTCGGCGCGCTCGGTCGCCCACTGGTCGGCCTCCTCCTGCGTTTCTTGTCGGATGCCGATCGTGCCGTCGACCGTTGCGGCCACCTCCCCCGCGGTGACGGCCGCATCGGGGGCGGGCTCGTCCGGTCCGGGCGGCGGATCGGCGACCGCGTGCGGCGCGCCCAGGACCTGCATCGCCGCCAGACCCAGTAGCGGCAGCAGTCCCAGCAGGGCGAGCGCCGCGACCCTTCTCATAGAAACCTCCTTGCCGTGCCCAATTGCGCCCATGATCCACGGATCGGGTGGCCTTGGCTACCACGGTCTGCGGGGCCGGGTGCTTCAGCGACCACTCGGGCACCTGCGCGCCACATGCTCCCGGGACTACCCGGGCCCCGCGCGCCGCGTGCTTCCGGGGCTATTCGGCCCCCTGCACGCCGCCTGCCCCTTGCCGGACCTCCCATGGTGAAGTGTAGTAATCGCCAGCGGTTTCCGCCGAGGTGCGCACGGCGTAGGAGGACGCCGTGGTGTAGCGATAGTGAAGGAAGTGGACCGTCGACGCGATCGTGACTACCAGGGCCGCGGTCGCGGCGACCGCCCGCCAGCCGGGCCGTCGCGCCCCGCGGCGCCAGAGCGTCACCACCACATCGCCGACCGCCAGCGATTCGTAGGGCAGATACCAGAATTGCCCATAGGCGTGAAAGGAGATGGGCCGCAGAAAGAGCAGCGCCCAGGCCAAGCACCCGAGCGACCCGGCCGCCAGGAAGCGCCGCTCGTACGTGATGGCTCGCCAACCGCCGCGCGCTTCGCGCAGACGCAGGGCGATCCAGACCAGGTAGAGGAGGAAGGGCACGTTCGCGAAGTAGAGACGGTGCAGGTCGGCCGCCTTGGCGAGGCGCGCCGGGACGTCGGCGATCGCCAGCGAGTGCGTGCCCCAGTGGTCGGCCGCGCCGAAGAGGCCGAAGGTGCGCCACTGGCCGGCGGCGAAGAGATGCAGCAGCACCAGCGCGCCGGTGGCCACACCCGTTGCCAGCAGCAGCGGCCCAGCAAGCCGCCGGGCGGGCGGATCTCTTTGCGCCGCGGCCTCACGGTCCACACGGTCCGCCGCAGCATCGACCCACTCCGTCACCGCATGGAACGCCAGGATCACGAACGCAGTCCAGCTAGTCAGACCCGCCAGGAACCAGAAGAGCAGCGAGAGGGCGAGGTGACTCCCCGATCCGCCGCGGCGATGGCGCACCAGAAAGACCAGCGCCCAGGTCAGCCAGCACAGTCCCACGGCCTCGTTGAACGGCATCTTGCCGAAGTAGGCGCTCATCGGCACGAGGGCGTAGACCCCTAGCGCGACCATCACGCGGGCGCGATCCCGTCGCCAGAGCAGGCGGCCCAGAGCGGCGAAGCCGAGAAACCCCAGGAGGTGAAAACCGGCCGGTATGGCCCGCGTTGTCAAGGAACCCGCGTCGCCGGTCAGACGATAGACGAGGGCCGCGAGGGTGCCGTAGAGGGGCGGATGGTGCAGGTAGGGCACCAACGCATCGTCGGCGCGCCGCATGAAAAAGTCCTGACCGAGGGTGCGGTCGAAGCCCGCGCGCAGCCGGGCCGACGCCACCGCCTGGGTCCAGGACCCGTTGTCGTCGTGGATGAAGCGCCAGGGGCTCGCGATCTGGATCGACAGCAGGCCGGCCAGCAGTGCGCCGAACAGAACGACCGCCGGCCAGAGCCGGCGGCGCGCATTCCGATCGCTGGCGTTGGTGGTGTCGATCACAGCTCAGGGCCCTTCTCGGTAGGCGCGCAGTCTACTCACCGCCGTGACCGTCTGCAACCGGTCTCCCCTTGCGGGCCCGCAGCCTACCGGTCCGAAGTCCCGAGCCTCTTGGCCTCCTCGAGCAACCGTCCCCCGGCATCCAGCCGCGTCCAGTCGCTCACGATCGTCTCGTACGCTTCACGCGGACCGTGGATGGCGAACAGCTCGGCCGCGCGGTACAGGTAAGGCCCCGCCTCCGACGGGCGACGGTCTTTGAGCAGCCAGGTGCCCACCTTGCCGAGCAACAGGGCATAGTTGCTGATCAGGCTCGCCACCGACTGTTCCGCTTCCCAATCCAGGTAGGGATCGCGCGCGCTGTCCAGCACGTAGACCGTGTCGAGCATCTCGCGGATCCGCTGCCACGCATAGCCCCCCGTTGCGACCGGCGCATCGCCGGGCGGCCCCACGCGGCGCAAGAGACCCTCGATGACGAATTCCCCCTTGAGCGCGATGTTGCGCTCCGCCGCCGTCACGCAGTAGAAGAGCGGACGGGGCCAGTCGCGGGCGATGAGGGTTTCGGCCATGTGGCGCTGCACCTGGTGGCTCACCAGGTCGCCCTCGCGAGGTCGTAGCCCATCGATCTCCTCGTCGGTGAGGGTGATCGGCAGGCCCCGGTCCCGGCAATTGCGGATGTACCAGCGGGTGTTGAGCAATGAGAGGTTGACGATGTCGACGTCCTCGCGCCGGCCGGTGAGCGCCCGATAAGCCAGCGGGGGATAGGTGTCGTTGTCCCCGTTGGTGAAGATGATCGCGCCCTCGGGCGCGCCGGCGACCATGTTCTGCCCCCAGTCCAGCAGCGGGCGGGGCATGTCGCCCAGGGCGACCATGCGGCGCAGGCACTCCTCCACTAGAACCTCGTCCCGCAGGCGTGAAGCCGTAACCCATAACGTATAATAGAGATCCGCGTGGTGGGGATTGGCGCTGGCCGCCTGCAGCAGGTTCTGGTGCGCGGCTTCCCACACCTCTCGGCGGTCGTCGTGGACGAACTGGAAGCAGTGGGCGGCCACAGCCGCAGCGTTGGAGGAATCGACGGCGAAGGCCTCGGCATAGCGCTCCACACCCTCCTCGTAGCGGCCCGCGTAGCGCAGCGCATCACCCCATTCCACCCAGGCGTCGGCATCGCGGGGATGTCGCTCCACGTAGGCTTCCCACTCAGTGGCAAGCTCTTCGTACGCTTGTGATTCCAGCATCCGGTGCCGCCACGAGACGACCGCCGGGGGCCGGTCCGACGGCGCACGTGCGGCACCATCGGCCCGCTCGGCCGGCGACTGGACCCAGGCCGGGGGACGCACGCAGCCCAGGGGGGGCAGCTCCGAGGCCCGGGCCCCCTCGGGCCCGCCGTTCGAGAGCAGAAAGACTGCCGAGGCAACTGCCATCCACACAAAAGCTTGGCAAAGAGACCGCCGCGTCCCTGCCCGTCTCCGGGGGGCAGAAACCGAACGGGAGCGTGCGCGAATCATGGTAGCCTCCTCTCCACAGCACGAGGGTCCATGCAAGCAACGCGCGAAGGCCCGAGAGAGTTGAATCATCCGTCAGGATTCTTCGAACCACAACCCGGGTGAACGCCGGAGCCGATCGGGCGTTATGGGAAGTGTGGACGCTGGCGCCCCGATGGGCCCGTGGGGCTCGCCACGAGGATCGGAAGATGGACGTCTCGGTCGGCACCGTCACCCTGATGCTGGTCATGATGACCGGCGTCGTGGTGCTGGCGCTGCTCTTCCTGGCCGGACGCGAGGTATGGCGGCGCTGGTCCAAACGTTCGAACCGGGCGCTCGATGGCTCTTCGGATGGGGCCTGGGTGGCGCAAGAGAGGACCGCAGTCTCTCCGGACCCGGAGTCCGAGCGTCTGGCCCAATGGCACGCCCTGTGGGCGGCCACGTCGGACCCGGCGAGCTGGCGCACAGATCGCAGCGACACCCCTCATCGTCCGACCCGCCCCCGGACGCGCCGCGTGCTGGTCGGGGCGCTGGCGATCGCCGCGGTGCCGATCGGCTACTGGTCATGGATGCACGTGAAGCCGGCGGTGCGGGAGCTGCCCCCCGAGGAGAGCATCGCCCTGGTCGCGGTCGACAAGTGGGCTGACGCGGTCAGCATGTTCGAGGACAAGCTGAGGCTGCGCTTTCAGTATCGCAACGACGGCCAGCGGACGGTGGATGCCTTCAGCGTCTTCGTGCGCGTGAAGGACGATTCCGGAAGGGTCGTGATCCAGGATCACATCAGCATCAACAACGCGGTGGCCCCGGGCGAGAGCTCGACCTGGACCGAGACCTACTGGGCCACGTGCGATCAGAACTTCTCGCCGAGCGCGTGGAATGCGCTGCTCCGCAAGGACGTTTCGTCGTACGACATCCTGTGGCATCCGGTCGGTCTCGTGTTCGCGGACGGTCAAACCGCCGCCGCGACGTTGCCCACGATCCGCGGCGACGTGACGTCCGACACGCTCGCGCGCGGTGACTCGCCGGACGGCGGAGGTGGTCATGCCAGGTGACGCACCATCAGCGAGCGACCTGGAACTGCTCCAGGGCATCGCGTCCGGGTCGGAGGAGGCGTTCGGCGTCTTCTACCACCGCTGGTCGCCGCGCCTGGGCCCGTTCCTCCTGCGCGCCACGGGCTCGCGAGAGGTGGCCGAAGATCTGCTTCAGGAGGCGTTCCTGCGCATGCTGCGCGCCGCGCCGAGCTACGAGCCGCGCGGCAGCGTGCGGGCCTGGATCTATCGGATCTGCACCAACCTGGCCTACAGCCACTGGCGGCGCATCCGGCGCTCGCCCTTCCGCGAGGGCGATCCGCACGCCCAGGAAGATCGCCTGGTCGACACGCGCGCCGCCACGCCCGAGAGCGTGCGCGCGCGCAGCGCGTTTCGTGAAGAGCTGACGGCGGCGCTCTCGGAGCTGCCGCCCAATCAGCGCATCGTCTTCATCCTGAAGGCGGACCGGGGCTTGACCTACCAGGAGATCGCGGAGGTGCTGCGGTGTCCCGAGGGCACCGCCAAGTCGAGATTTCATCACGCCGTCCGCCGC
This sequence comes from uncultured bacterium, assembly GCA_964585945.1. Classification (GTDB taxonomy): domain Bacteria; phylum Eisenbacteria; class RBG-16-71-46; order CAIMUX01; family WJJG01; genus CAZDKK01. The sequence goes on from CAZPGB010000026.1 coordinate 78,760, forward strand.
CTGCGCGCCGAGCTGAGCTCGTGGTCGAGCGGGCTGCGAAGCTGGGGCGCCGACGATGCCGCCGCCGTCTTTCTGAGACGGTCCCAGAGCTGACGACACCGGAGCGGGATCGCCGAGTCCCGTCTCACGACCCCCGCTCCTCGGTGGAAACAACGATCGCGGCCAGGTAGCCGCGCGGATGCACAGAGAGGACACGGTCATGCAGTGTGACGATCCCACCCCCTGGCACGAGATGATCATCGATCGTCTGGGCGACGAACTGAGCGAGGAAGAGGCGGTAGCGCTCGAGCAGCACCTCGCCGACTGCCCGGCATGCATGGCCGAGGCCGAGCTGCTGGCGGGCATCCACGGCGCCCTGCCGCCGGCCGAACCTTGGACGCCCGACCCCGACCGCGAGGCGCGGCTGATCGCCGAGATGCACGCGCTGCGCGGATCCGCCGCTTCGCGGCCCCAGCCCCGGCGAGAGCCCGCGGCCGCAGGCGATCGGCGGCGGCACCCGCATCCCCGGAGTCCCTGGATCGCCTGGTTCGCCAGACCCCTGCCCTCCTACGCGGCCGCGGCCTTGGTGATGATCGCGGCGTTGGGTGGCTTTCTGGGCGGGCGCATGGATGCGGCCGACCTCACGCAGGGCGGGCTCTCCAGCGTTGCGGCCCCGCCCCTGGTCGCCGACACATTGGCCACCAACGGGCGGCTGCGGGATCCGGCAACAAGCACCCTGCGCCCTTCGGCGGTGTTCGCGGAAGCGACGTCCGATGCGCCGCTGCGGATGATGGAAATCGGGTTCGTCCCGGTGGCCTCCGATGCGGTGGGGCTGCCCGGCAGTGTTCTGGCCGACAGCCTCTAGCCGCCCGCGGCCCGGGCTCTTCGCGGCGCCTGCTGGAAGGATCGCGCGCTCAGTCCTGCGGCGAGAGGGCCAGCACCTTCGGGTGCACCAGACGGGCGAAATCGGCGTACTTCAGCTTGAGTAACTCGGTGTGCGTGCCGGCGTTGAACGCGATTTCCTCGTCCTGCGCGAGTTGCTCCTCGACGTAGACTTCCATGTCGTACAGGTTCCCGAAGGGGGGCATGGCGCCCGGTTCGCAATCGGGGAAGAGCGTGCGGAACTCCTTCTCGGTCGCCAACTCCACCTCGCGGGCGCCCGTGAGGGCGCGCAATCGATCGAAATCCACCCGGAAGTTGGCCGGCATCACGATCATCGCCATGGCCCCGTCGATCTTGGCCATGACGGTCTTGGCTAGCTCGCGGCCCGGCACGTGGGCCGAGGCGGCTGTCTCCTGCGCCGTATAGGTGCGCATGTGGCTGATGACCTCGTAGGCGACTTTGTTCTCGTCGAGATACTTCTTCAGTGCTTCGGCGGGCATGGTCTCACCTCCTGTCTCGATCGTCAGGGCCTGTGCCACCGGAACGTCGACACCACTCCCCACCCACACGCGGGCCCTGCGACCGTGAATCTATCGGATGGAAGGACGCGCCGCCAAGGGAGATTGACAGGGTCGCCGCGGCCGGCCCGGTGCGAGGAGGGTCAACTACGCGACGTCGCGTTGCCGTCGGGAAGGATCGTTCAATTCCAACGGCAGCTCGAAGCTGAACGTGGATCCCTCTCCCACGCGGCTCTGCACCTTCAGCTCGCCGCCCATCAGCGTGACCAGCTTCTGGGTGATGGCCAGCCCCAAGCCGGTGCCCCCGTGCGTGCGGGCAACCGAACCGTCCGCTTGCGTGAACGGCTTGAAGATCGCCTCCAGCTTCGACGCATCGATGCCGACCCCGGTATCCTCCACCGTGAAGCACACCGGCACGCGCGCACCCACCGGCTCCCCCGCCCAGGTCACGCCGATGCGCACGTAGCCACGCTCGGTGAACTTGATGGCGTTGCCCACCAGGTTGACCAGGATCTGCCGAAGGCGGCCGGGATCCCCCTTGAAGACGGGGGGATCGGGCGGGAGCGAGGCGTGCAGCGTCAAGCCCTTGTCTTGGGCGACCTGCCCCAGCAGGTCGGTGACCTCCCCCACCACGTTCATCAGCTCGAGGGGAATCTCTTCGATGGAGATCTTGCCCGCCTCGATCTTCGAGAAGTCCAGGATCTCGTTGATGATCGCCAGCAGCGATTCGGCCGATCGCAGCACGACCTCCAGCCCCTTCCGATGCTCCTGGTCCAGCTCGCCGTCGAGCAGCAGACTCGCCATCCCGATGATCGCATTCATGGGCGTGCGGATCTCATGACTCATGTTGGCCAGGAACTCGCTCTTGGCGCGGTTGGCGGTGTCGGCCTGCGTCTTCGCGCGGGCAAGCGACCGATTGGCCTCGACCAGACGGTCACGCATGGCGGCCAGCTCGACGGTCCGCTCTTCGACCACCTCCTCGAGGTGGTCACGCAGGCGATGGAGCTGTTCTTCGGCAGCGCGTCGATCGGTGATATCCACGGCGATGCCGATGATCGCCGTCACCTCGTCGTCGTCGCCCTGGATGGGCGCCAGCCGCAGGTCGCCCCAGAATCGGCGGCCGTCGCGCCGGATGAACTGCTTCTCGGTGTGCACGCTGTGCACCTCACCATGCATCAGCGACAGCAGCAGCTCGCGGTCGTTGGGCATGTCCTCAGGCAAGGCGAAGGCCAGCATGGTCAGCTCCTGCATCTCCGCCCGGACGTAGCCGATCAGCGTCTCCCAGGTACGGTTGCAGTCCAGGACGCGGCCCGAAGGGGAAGTCACCACGATGCCCGCCGCAGCAGTGTTGAAGACCGCGCGCAGCCGCTCCTCGCTCTGGCGCAGCGCCTCCCGGGCGGTGGCCGCTTCCAGCACCGCCGAGGTGAGATGATGGGACATGATCAGAACCATGCCCATCGAAGCGAATTCCAGGGTGTATGGGAACGCGGAAAGATTCAACAGGACCGCGCCGTCGTTGAAGCCGCTGAGCAAGAGCAGGCCCAATGCGACCAACACCGGCTTCAGGCGGGGCGTTCGCTCCCGGAAGTAGACGCGCAGGGTGATGGTGACCACGACCAGCAGAATGATCAGGGACAGACCCACCTGCACGCGATACAGCAGCCCGGGCTGCAGCTCACCGGTCGCGAGCACGCCACCCCACGGCAGGTGGATGAGCCGCTCCATCGGTTGATCCATCCGCAGCGACAAGCCCGAGCGATCGACCAGCCCGACGACCGCCATCATCAGCAGGATCGACGTGACCACCCGTCGTGTCCGGCGCGGCAGCGGGAGGGCGTAGTCCTCCAGGAACCAGATGAAGCCGACGAGCACGACCGCCAGGGCCGTGTACTGCACGCGTTGCCACGTGGCGGCCGGTCCCAGGAGGGGGGCGTCGTAGATTCCCACGCAGGCCAGATCGTAGAAGCCCATCGCCAGGCAGGTGAGCGCGAAGCTCAGGTCGGAGCGTCCGGCGCGCCTCCGCAGGTAGATGTGCAGGTGCATGGCGGCCACGTAGAACGTGATGGCCGCCATGGCGAGCACCATGACGGAGTGGGTGTTCATTCGGCGCCGGCCCCCGAACCGCTTCCTCGATCGACGTTTGGCTATTCTTAGCTAGTTCCCGTCTCAAAACCCCTGATTTCGACGCGTCGTCGTGCCTGGGCAC
>CAZPGB010000027.1:0-79435 GCA_964585945.1 uncultured bacterium
GGCGCAACCTCGGCGCGGGGCATCCGGGGGTGGGCAGCATGCTGGAGCGGCTCGGATCCTTGGTGCTGGAATGCGATCGGCCGTCCGAGGCGGAGCCGATTCTGCGGGAGTCGGTCGAAATCATGCGCGCGTGCTACGGCACCAAGGACTGGCGCACTGCCTGGGGCGAGAACCTCCTCGGGACCTGTGTCTTCGCGCGGGGGCGTACCGCGGAGGCCGAGTCGCTGCTCACGACGCATCAGCAGCAGCTTGCCGGTTCCCCGGCGCAGCTCGAGATGAAACGCGTGGCGCTGCAGCACCTCGTCGACTTCTTCCGCTCCACTGGTCGAAGCGATTCGGCCGCGGTCTACGCGCGCCGGCTCGAGGCGCTCGGCTGGTAGGGCGCTCTCGGAACGGATTCGCATCAGCCGTAGGCGAGCACGGGCTTCTCCGAGATTGGGAACCGTCTCAGATACAGCTCGAGAAGTCTGCTGCTCGAGTAGGTGCCCCGCGCAAAGGCGATTCTATAATTTCTTCTATGGCAAGAAGTTAGTGAGTTGCCCCGGGGCAACACGTCCAGCACCCTTCCCAGGCGACCCGGGTGCCGGTCCCACTAGTGAGTTGCCCCGGGGCAACGAGTCCAGCACCCTTCCCAGGCGACCCGGGTGCCGGTCCCACTAGAAAGTTGCCCCGGGGCAACAGCCGCTACGAATCCCCGAACCGGATTCCCTGCGCGAGCGGCAGCTCGCTGGAATAGTTGACTGTGTTGGTCTGGCGCCGCATGTAGGCCTTCCAGGCGTCGCTGCCCGCCTCGCGCCCGCCGCCGGTCTCCTTCTCGCCGCCGAACGCACCGCCGATCTCGGCGCCCGAGGTGCCCAGGTTGACATTGGCGATGCCGCAGTCGGAGCCCGTGGCGCTCGTGAAGCGCTCGGCCTCGCGAACGTCGTTGGTGAAGATCGCGCTGGAGAGTCCCTGCGGGACCTCGTTGTGCCAGGCGATCACCTCGTCGAATGTGTTGTACTCGATCAAGTAAAGGATCGGCGCGAAGGTCTCGCGGTGGACCACGTCCCAGTCGTGCTCGGCTTCCACGATCGTCGGCTCGACGAAGTGGCCCGCGCCCTGTCGGCGGCGACCGCCGGTGAGGATGCGGCCGCCCTGCGCGCGCGCTTCCTCGAGCGCCGACATCATCTCATCGACCGCCTTGGCGTTGACCAGCGGTCCCACCAGCGTCTTCTCGTCCAAGGGGTCGCCGATGCGCACCTGCCGGTAGGCGTCGAGCAGTTGGGCCACGAAGACCTCGCGCACCTCACGGTGCACGAAGACGCGACGCGTCGAGGTGCAGCGCTGCCCGGCCGTGCCGACGGCGCCGAAGAGCACCGAGCGCACCGCCATGTCCAGATCGGCCGACGGCGTCACGATGACGGCGTTGTTGCCGCCCAGCTCGAGGATCGTGCGTCCCAGGCGGCCGGCCACCGTTTGGGAGACGTGCTTGCCCATGGCGGTCGAGCCGGTGAACGAGACCAGCGGGATGCGGCGATCCTGGAGGATCCGCTCGCCCACCGTACGGCCTCTCCCGATCACGAGGTTGAAAATGCCGCTCACGCCGTGGGCGGCCATCACCTCGTTGGCGATCTGCTGTACGGCGATGGCCGTGAGCGGCGCCTCCGAGGAAGGCTTCCACACCACCACGTCGCCGGCCACGGCCGCGATGGCCGCGTTCCAGGCCCAGACCGCGACGGGGAAGTTGAACGCGGTGATCACGCCCACCGGGCCCAGGGGGTGCCACTGCTCCATCATGCGGTGCTCGGCGCGCTCCGAGGCGATGGTAAGACCGTAGAGCTGGCGCGAGAGGCCCTGAGCGAAGTCGGCGATGTCGATCATCTCCTGCACCTCGCCCCAGCCCTCCTGGGCGATCTTGCCCATCTCCAGGCTCACCAGCCTGCCGAGAGCGTCCTTCTTGGCCCGCAGCGCATCGCCCAGATCGCGCACCAGGAGGCCGCGCTTTGGGGCCGGCACGCGTCGCCACGCGAGGAACGCCTCGCGGGCCTCGCGCATGACCTGCTCGTAGTCCTCTTCGCTGGCCTGCTGCACGCGCGCGATCGGCTCGCCGGTTGCGGGATTGTAGGAGGTGAGCAGCTCGCGGCCTGCGCCGCCGAGCCACCCGCCGGGTCCGGTGCCCGCTCCGGGGTTGATCTCCTCGACGCCCAGCTCCCGCAGGATCTCGAGCTGGCAGGCTCGATGGGGGTGATGGTCGATCTGCTTTGCCGTGGTCATGTCTATCTCCTTGGACGGGCCGAGCGCGGACGCGTGTCCGTCCACTCGGGTCGGCCCGTCGCCTGATGTCCTGTCGCTCGATCATCTGGTCGAAGCGCCCCGATCGGATCGCGGACACGATGTCGTCGCTCGATGCCATGGGCGCGCCGGGGTGCTTCCCGCACGTCAGGCGCACGGCGCAACTGGGCGCTCTCCGTATGCCAAGGTGCACGCCTGTCGCAGCCGCAAGTTCCGAGCGAGGAGCACAGGCAGGTATGGATCGCCCAACTGCCTTCAGGGAAGTTGATTGGAGGAACAGGTATCTTGGGGCGGAGGCCGCTGTGCGCCCCTATTCGGTCAGGATCACGCGCCGCGCTTGGGTCCGCCCCTATTCGGTCAGGATCACGCGCCGCGCTTGGGTGCCGGCCTCCGTGCGGGCCAGCAAGAAATAGGCGCCCGAGGAAAGCCTCGCTCCGCCGAAGGCCTCCGCCCAGGCCATGTCGTGGCGCCCGTCACCCAAGGAGCCCAGCCAGGACCGGCCCACAACACGACCGGTCGCATCACACAGGCGCAGCTCGACCTCCTCGGTCGATCGGGGCACCGACAACACCAGGCGGGGCGCAGGCCCCGGATGCCCCAGCACGCGCACGCCCAGATCGGCGCCGGCGACCGGTTGCGGGATGCCGGCGCCTTCCCGCACGCCGCTCATGTCGACCGACTTGCTGAAGAAGATGTGCCGGTAGGCGCGGCCTGTGCGCGCGTCGTTCCAGGCGATGAACGCGTTGCCCAGCCCGTCGCAGAGCAGGTCGCTCGTCCAGCAGACGTAGGGCTCGATCGACGAGGGGACGTCGTTGACACGCGGGCTGGCCGGCAACCAGCTCGCCCCGTTGTCCGCCGACATCGAGTAGTAGAGGTCGATCTCGAAGCCGAAGGGGATGTTGCGCATCCAGCAGACGTGCACGTTGCCCTGCGCGTCCGCCCGCACGTGCGGTTCGTACTGGTTGCCCGACAGCGCGTCGTTGACCTTCACGCTCGGGGTCCAGGAGATGCCGTTGCTGCTGTGGCTCGCGAAAACGTCACAGTCGTACTGCCCGTAGCGATTATCGAACCAGACGGCGTGGAACGTGCCGCCGGCCGCGGCCAGGTCCGGGTAATCGGTCGACATCGCGGCGGCGTCGTTGACCTGCACGGGCGCCCTCCAGCTTGTGCCCAGGTCCTCCGAGCCGTAGAACAGGATGCGCTGTTCGTCCGCGCTGGCCATGAGCATGCCGACCAGGCCGGTGACCGGGTCGTAGGCCAGGCACGGCGCGCTCCCGGCGCAGGTGCCGGGTGCGGTGCCGATCTGCATGGGCGGGCTCCAGGAGGTCCCCCCGTCGTCAGAGGTCACCAGCAGCGGGTATCCATCCGGGTAGCCGGACTCGGCCCAGTAGGCGATCAGAATGCGTCCCCCGGCCACCAAGAGCGAAGGCCTCACGAAGTCGGCGTCCGGATTGAGCGGATGGACAACCACGCTGGGGCTCCAGGTGTGCCCGCCGTCACTCGACCGGGCGAAGCGTACCTCGTAGTTGTAGGGGGCAAACTTCATCTCGCACCAGGCCGCCAGGATAGTGCCGTCATCCATGACGTCCATGGCCGGGAAAACCACCGCGTTGGGCTGCGTGTCGTTGACCAGCACACCGGGGACCGACCACGTGTCGCCTTGGTCGTCGGAGCGCGTGAAGACAACCACCTCGGGATTGAAGTGGGTGACCTGCTCGGTATACACCGCATAGATCTCGCCCGCGGGACCCCACGTCAGCGCTGGGCTCTTGTGAGCCATGTGGATTCCGTCATCCACGCGCACATTGGGGGTGAACTCCAAACGCACCGGCTCGCCTTCCAGGATCAGATCGGCGGTGCGATGGACGAGCGTGCCGTCGTCGCGGAATTGGGGACCGAGCTGCGGGCAGACCCGCTCGGAATCCGCATCCCCGCTCCGCAGGAGATCGGCTCGGGCGACCTGCACGCCGCCGCCGACCAGGGCAAGAGCGAGCACACACAGCGCGGACTTCGCGGGGACACGCGTCCGAGCGGCGATCGAACGAGACCCTGAGTCTATGGGGGACGATGGCATGGGGCACCTCCTGGCCTCAGCGACGAACTGGCGAGGCTCGCACCGGCACGCTATGATTCTACCGCGAGTGGACCGCCGGAAACCACCACCGCGAGCGCCGAAGGCGGAGGTCGAAAGAGCTACAGGAGGCACGCATGAAGCTCGTTTGCATCAACGGATCGCCCCACGGAGCCGACGGTGGCACTGCCCGGGTCGCTGGCTGGTTGCTCGACGCCTGCCGCGAGCAGGGGGTCGAGGTCCGGGAATTCCATCTCGACCAACTCGACGTACGCCGCTGCCTGGGATGCGGCCACTGCATGAATGCGGGCATCTGCACCATCGACGACGATGTGCCGCGCATCCACGGCGCCTGGGACGAGGCGGACCTAGTGGTGCTCTGCTCGCCGACGCACGTCTTCCATGTGACCGACCTGATGAAGAGCTTCATCGACCGCACTGCGGGCCACTTCCACCGCCCCCCGTTGGAGGGCACCTACGCTGCCGTAGTGACCTCCAGTGCCGGCATGGGGGAGTCGGGCGTGATCGATTATCTCTCGAACTGCCTGCAGATTCTGGGCGCGTCCTATGTAGGCGCGGTGTGGGGAACGTACCGCCCGCCGACCCGGCTGTGGGACCCCGAGCGGGTGGAGTCCCGCGCCCGGCAGCTGGGCCGCGATCTGGTGACCTGCGCGCGGGAACGGCGGGACTTCCCGCTCACCGACGATTTCATCGCCCAGCGGCGCTTCCTGGCCGAGCTGATCTGGCGCAATCGCAAGATCTTCAAAGCCGACTACGCGTTCTGGAAGGATAGGGGCTGGTTCGACGTGCTGCCCGGTACGCGACCCCAAGCGGGCGGGCCGGCCGACGGCCAGGGGTCATGACGAAGGCCCAGCAGACACCCGGCGGCGAACGGCCGTCGCTGCCCGCCGGCGATGACCCGCGCGGGGGTGTTCGCCTCGCGTCGGCCGTCATCGCCGCCGCGGTCGTACTGGTCTACGCCAACAGCCTCCAGGGACCCTTCATCCTGGACGACCTGCCCAATATCGCCGAGAACCCCGCCATCCGCAGTCTGTGGCCGCCGGGCGACCTCTTCGCATCCCCGCCGACCGGCGTGGCCGGACGCCCTCTCGTCACGCTTACCCTGGCGCTCAGTCACGCGATCAGCGGGCAGGCGGTGTGGAGCTACCACGCGCTCAACGCGCTGATTCACCTGCTCGCCGCGTGGACGCTGATGGGCGTGCTGCGCCGCACGCTGTGGATGCCTTCCCTGCGCGAAGCCTACGGGCGTTGGGCCACGCCGCTGGCGGCCGTCGGGGCGCTGCTCTGGGCGGTGCATCCGCTGCAGACGCAGGCGGTGACCTACATCATCCAGCGGTGCGAGTCGCTGATGGGGCTCTTCTTTCTGCTGACCTTCTACGGCGCGCTGCGCGGCTGGCAGTCCCCGCACCGCCGGCGATGGCATGGACTGGCGATCGCGGCCTGCCTGGCCGGGGTGGGCAGCAAGGAAGTGATCGCCGCGGCGCCGGTGCTGGTGCTGCTCTACGATCGGATGTTCGTACATGCGAAGCTGGGCGATGCGCTGAAGCGCTCGGCGCTGCTCTATGTGGGCCTGCTGGGCTGCTGGATCGTTCTGGGCGGGCTGGTGCTGTCGGCCGGGGTGGGGGCCCTGGGGCTGGAGCGGCTCAACGTGACCCCGCTCCAGTACGCCGTCACCCAGCCGGGGGTCATCCTGCACTACCTGCGGCTCGCGGTGTGGCCCGCGCCTCTGGTCCTCGATTACCAGTGGCCGATTGCGCAACCGCGCGAGGCGATCCTGCCGGGGCTGGTCGTGCTGCTGCTCGCCGGCGCGACGCTCTGGGCGCTGCTGCGGGGCAAGCCGGTCGGCTTCCTGGGGGCGTGGTTCTTCGTCATCCTCGCGCCCACCTCGAGCATCATCCCGATTCGCGACCTGGCCTTCGAGCAGCGGATGTATCTGCCCCTGGCCGCCGTGACCACCTTGGCGGTGCTGGGGGCCTACCGCCTGGGGCAACGCTGGACATGGTCGGCGCCACGCCCAGGGAGGCTGGGTCGGCTGGCGGGGACGCTGGCGTTGGCGGCGGTCGTCGGGGCGCTGGCCTACGGGACCATCCGCCGCAATCGGGATTATCGCAGCGAACTGTCGATCTGGACCGACACGGTGGCCAAGCGGCCGCTCAACGCGGGAGCCCATCAGAACCTGGGAGTCGCGCTCCTGGCGGTGGGCCGCACGCAGGATGCTCTCCAGCACACCGAGCGCGCGCTGCGCCTCAATCCCGGTTCGGCCCAGGTGCGCAACAATCTGGGCGCCCTGCTCGCCGAGCGGGGGCAGCTCGAGACCGCCAAGCGCTACCTCGCCGAAGCCGTCGCGCTCGATCCCGGCTATGCCGAGGCGCACTACAACCTGGCCAATGTTCTCTGGAGCATGGGCCGAGCCGACGAGGCGGCCGACCACTACCGCCAGGCCCTCAGGCACCGGGACCGCTATCCGGCCGCAGCCCGCAACCTGGGCCAGGCGCTGCGCATGGCGGGTCGCGTCGACGAAGCGGTGGAGGCGTATCGCAGGTTGATAGCGTTGACGCCACGCGACGCGCAGGCGCATCAGGCGCTGGCGCATGCGCTGCTGGGCAGCGGCCGGCTGAACGAGGCGCTGGCGAGCTACCGCGAGGCGCTGCGGCTCGATCCCGACGACCTGGGCTCGCGCAATGGGGTGGCGTGGATCCTGGCCACCCATCCCGACCCTGCGGCGCGCGATGCGCGGGCGGCGATCGCCATGGCCGAGGAGAACGTCCGCCGCGCCGAGCACGGCAGTCCGGGCCTGCTGGACACGCTGGCGGCGGCCTACGCCGCGGCGGGCCGCTTCGAGGATGCGATCGCCGTTGCTGAGCGCGCGCTGGCGATGGCCGGGGCAGGCGGCGCTCCGGGCGCCGCTTCCGGCATCCGGCAGCGTCTCGCGCGCTACCGCAACGGACAGCCCTTCGAGTGCGCGACGCGGTAGGCGTCGGGACCGCATAGCCCTCCGCGTCCCGTTAGGCGTTGTGGGCGGATGATCTTGCGCGTCGCGATAGGCGTCGCGGCGAGCACGGCGACCGGATGACCCTGCGCGTAGGACGTTGCCGGCGAACGCCCCACGCCCGACCGGGCCCGTTTGACACCCCCAACACCCCTTTCTATAATCCCGCCCTAGCCAAGAGATTCGGCGGGAGGAGGGACGTTGAAGCTCACAACGCTGCTCGGGCGCCAGGAGCGGATCATCCTCCTCTGCTTGCTCCTGCCGGCGCCCTTCATGCTGACTCCCTGGGTCCACGGAGACGGCATCGGCCACTTCGTCTTCCTGCACTCGGCCCTCATCGACGGCGACCTGGATCTGGCCAACGAGTACGCGTACGTCACCCAGCACATCATCGAAGACGCCGGCGGGCTCCCGGGCTACATGCTGCAGTTCAGCGACCACACGCCCGGCTACCATCGCGGCTACCATGCGCCCGACCCCGATCCGGTGACCGGGCGCGTGCCGTCGAACTGGAGCATCGGACCGGCGTTGCTCTGGAGTCCGGCCTACGCCGCGGCGCACGGCGTCTCCCTGGCCGCCCGAGGTCTCGGGCTCCCGGTGCGCACCGACGGCTACGGAGGGCTCTACTACTGGGCGCTCGCACTCGCCACGTTCGGGTGGGGTGTCGTGGGACTGCTGATCGCGGCGCGGTTGGTCAGCCGGGTTCTGAGCCGCTACGACGCGCAGTGGGCCACGATCACGGTCGTCGCCGCCTCGCCGCTGCTCTACTACCTCTACATGGCGCCCAGCCATAGCCACGGGATGACGCCGCTCACCGGGGCTGCGCTCCTCTACGCCTGGTATCGGCGCCGCGACGACGCCACCTCGCGCGTGCACTTCGTCTGGGGCCTCCTGGCCGGGCTGATGTTCCTGGTGCGCTGGAACGACGTCCTCATGGTGCTGCCGGTCGTGGTGGCCGAGTCGCTACGCCTGTTGCGCCGGCCCGCCCCGGGTGCCCCGCGGGCGTTCGCGGCCTGGATGCGATTCGCGGTCGTCATCTTCGCCGGCTTCGCCGTGGCCGCCGCGCCGCAGTTCGCCCTCTGGCAGTACTTCCACGGTCGGCCCTGGATCCGCCACTCGGTCGCCTCGCTCCAGATCACGCCCGCCGGCCTGTGGGGCACGCTCTTCTCCTGGAACCACGGCCTCTTCACCTGGACCCCGCTCATGCTGCCCGCCGTTCTGGGGCTGTGGCCGCTCTCCCGCCGCCATCGCCGGCTGGCCGGCGTGGCGCTGGGCATGTTCATCGCGCTCATCGTCTCCAACTGCACGATCTACGACTGGTGGGCGGGCACGGCGTTCGGCCAGCGCCGGATGATTACCGCCGCGCCGGTCTACGTCCTCGGGCTGGCCGCGATGCTCGCCTTCGTGCGCGAGCGATGGCTGGCGCGGCGCGCCGGCCGGATGCCCGCCCGCCTTCTGGCGCCCGCCCGTCTCCTGGCGCCGGCCGTGCTGGTCGTCTTCGGCGGGTGGAACGTGCTCTTGCTGGCCCAGTTCGCCCTCGGCATGATCAGCCACACCGAGGCAGTGCCGTTCGCGCTGATGGCGAGCAACCAGCCGAAGGTGATCGTGCGAATCGTCGACCTGGCCAAGGAGCTGTTGCGGTGATGTCGGAGGACGCGCGGCCGCGCTGGAGTCTGCCGGTGCTGCTCATCGTGGCGCTGGGCACGGTCCTGCGCTTCATCGGGCTCGACCAGCAGAGCTACTGGGTCGACGAGATCCGCTCGGTTCTGATCGCGCTGGGGGGCGAGGCGAATAGCTGGAGCTATCCCGCTCTCAACATCCACGGCCCGCTCCACATGGTGCTGCTCAAGATCTGGATGATGCTGGTCGGTACGGGCGAGGGCGCCACCCGCGCGCTTTCGGCCATCTTCGGCGCCGCCGCGCTGCCGCTCTTTTATCGCGTGGCCGTGCCCATGATCGGGCGGCGCGGGGCCCTCATCGGGCTGGCGCTGCTGGCGATCTCGCCGTTCCACCTCTGGTACAGCCAGGAGACGCGAAACTATGCCCTCTTCTTCGACGCGGCCCTCCTGGCGTGGCCGATCTACCTGCAGGAGATCGAGCAGCGCACGCGAGGCACGTTCGTGGCGGCGCTGGGCGTGAGCCTGCTCGCCTGTCTGCTCAACTTGACCGGCTTCTTCGTGGTCGCCATCTACGGGATCTGTGCGCTCGTGATCGGGCGCTCCACCCGCTATCCGCTCTGGCGCGTGCTGCTGCTCGGCGTCCTCTTGCTGGTGCTCTTGCTGCCGTGGATCACGACGATGCTGCAGCAGATGGGGCCGCTGCAGTTCGGCCGCCCCGAGGAGGCGACCCGCGCCCAGGCGGCCGAGATCGTGCGCGGCGAGGGGCCGCCGGGTCTGCTCAGCCTGCCCTACACGTTCCTGGTCTTCACGCTGGGGTTCACCATGGGACCCTCGGTGCACGAGCTGAAGGAGTTGCGCTGGGCCGCGGTGGGGCCGCATGTGGTGTGGATCGCGCCGATCCTGGCGCTCTTCGCCGCGACCGCTCTCTGGGGCCTGAAGAGCCTGTGGGGCCGAACGCGGGTGGTCGCCGCGATGCTGATCTGGGCGCTCACGCCCGTTCTGCTGGTGGCGTTGCTCTCGCAGCTCAATCTCAAGGCGGCCAATCCGCGCTATGCGATTCCCGCCTGCGCGCCCTACCTGATGCTCCTGGGCGCCGGCGTGGCGGCGATCCGGAGGCCGCCGCTGCGCGCGGGCCTCCTGGCGCTCTTGCTCTTGATCTCCGCCTTTTCGGTCTATCGCTACTACACCGAGCCGCGCTACTGGCGACCCGACGGTCGATCGGTGGGCGAGGTGCTGCAGGCCGAGGCCGGCCCCAACGACGTCATGGTGTCCTGCGGGGTCCCCGAGCCGATGGAGTACTACGCTCCCGCCCGGCTGCCCGTCTACGAGCGCCCCCCCAGGCGCTACTACGCCTCGCGCGACACGCTGCGAACGTGGGTGCGGCGGATGACCGCGGGCAGGGAGCGGCTCTGGTACGTTCGCATCGACGGCTCCTGGGGCGATCCCGGCAGCGGTCTGCTGCGGCTGCTGCGGGACGAAGCGACCCTGCTGGAGACGTGGTCGTTCGAGAAGGCGCCGCTGTACCTGTTCGCGCTTCCGGAAGCATGGCCGGACGCGCCGAGGCCGACCGGGTCCGGTGCGGATTCTTCCAGGGACAGGATGCCCTAGTCGCGATCGTCAGAGCGCTCGAGGATCCGTTTGCTCAGAGGGCCGCCCGTTTCCGCCCACGCCCGCTTCCGCCCACGCCCGTGCCCGCGCCCACGCGCTTTCAGCCTATCGGGACGCAACAGTTGGCACGATACCGCCTGGGGAAAGGGCTTCCGGCTTCAATTGCCCGATGAACGTGCCGATAGAACGATGGGGTCCGCGATCCTTGGGCGTGATCGCCGGCGGCGTTGCGCAAACCGCCCGGCGTCGAAGGCAGGGCCCCGTTGCCGAGCACGAGCCAGGCCCGGAGTCGGAGGTGACATCGATGGAGACCGAACTCGACACGCGCGTGATTGCGGTTCCCCTGCCGGATCGTTCTCACGACAGGACGTGGCCCCGGCCCACCGTTCAGGTGGAGGTCGAGGTCGACCCGTCGGTCACGCCTACGTACTGCCCCAACTGCGGTGGATTCACCAACTGCCTCGAAATCGCTCCCGCACAGACCTACAAGATCGAAGGCTACGGCTGCATCTGCGATTGAGGCCTTGGTTCGCGGCGGGATCTCATACCACCACCACGGTCGATCCGGCCTCGTCGCCGCGGTCCAGATAGGGCGCCAAGATCTCCCGCGCTCGCGCCGCGTCCTCGCGGGCCACCAAGAGGGCGGCCCGCCCTCCCCCCAGGTTCCGGTAGATCACCAGGGCCGGATAGGCCGGACGGCAGACCTCCCACGGGGCCAGGCTGCCCGCGATGGCGATGGCTCGGTTGATTCGCAGACGCGCATCGATGCCGCGGTCACCGAGCACCGCCCGCGCGCACTCCAGCTCGAGGCGGGTTTCGGAACGCAGGATCTCGGTCCAGGTCGTGACGGAGTCCGGGTCGGTGGTCTCCGCGAGCTCACGGGCCTCGGTCACCTGCCGCAGGGTATCGGCGCCCACGGCCGCCGCCATGAACAAGAGGGGGCCCAAGGCCATGGCCAGACGCGGCGCCAGACCCAGCGCGCGCGCTGCGGGACCGCTCAGGAGCGTCAGGACGCACAGAAGCAGCGCCGAAGCCATCGCCCCGGCGAGCAGCGTTCGTTCCAGACGGGCCGTGATGCGGCGCTCTTCCACCTCACCATCCAGCGTGTAGCCCCACCGCCGCAGGCTGGACAGGAGGTTGGGGATGCTGAGGATCCACGATGTCAGCAGGAACGTCGCCACGATGATCGCCAGGCAATACAGGAGCCAGTAGAGGGGCGTCTCGGGGAAGGTAAGCACGCTCACCGGCAACAAACCGAAGTGGGCCAGCGTGACGGGTACCTGCACGCAGGTCGCGGCGACCACCACGGGCAGCACGCCGACGACGTTGAGCCTGAGCGGGATCGTCAGCCGAGCGTTGGGCTCTCCGTCGAGCCCAAGGGTGGCAGGCACGAGTCGCAGCATCGTTCCCGCCCGCACGTAGAGCCACGCTCCAATCACCAACCCCACCCCAATGAGCAGGCGCAGGACCTTCCCCAGCGGGGCGAGGTCGAGCTCGGGGTCCAGATCCACCTGCTGGCCCAACGCCGGCAACAAACCCGCGAGCCAGCCGGTCAGCACGAGCAGGGCCACCCCGTTGCTGAGGCCGCGAGCGGTGATGAAGTAGGCCAGGGCCACCAGCAGAGCCGCCCCGGCCGTCCAGGAGAGCACCGCCAGCGGCGGCGAGTCCGCACCCCCGTGCGGATCGAATGCAGCGGCGCCGGGCGTGGAGGACAAGAACGTTGCCGAGAGTGCATAGGCCTGCAAGAGAGCCAATCCGACCGTGACGGCGAGGATCCAGCGGTCGAACTGCGCGTTTTGGCGGAGATCCCCGTCACGTAGCTTCCGCAGCGGCCCGATCCATCCGCTGAGCAGCAGCACGAGGACCGCGCCCGCCAGGTAGGGCTTGAGCCCCAAGGAGAAGATGGAGATCACCTCGATGGGCGTGAAGGTGGGCCGCACCAGCCAAGAAGACCCGGCTGCCGAGGCAGCCTCCCCGAGCCAGAAGGCCACGGTCAGGGGATCGACGCCGGGGGCGGGCACGTGCAGGCCTACCCGCGACACGAACAGTCCGACGACCGAAACCGCCGTCTGCCGCGCGAAGCGCACATGAGCCAGCATGGTCTGGGCTCCTCTTCACGATCGATGGGCGCCCGGCGATGGCGCTCGTGAGAATAGTCTCCGCATTGCGAAGCGGCGCGCCTACTCCTTCTACGGTTGCTCCCCGGTCTGCGCCTGCTTCCCGGCTTCGGTGCCCTTCGGATTCTCCGCATCCGGCTGCTCCGCGGTCTCTGGCTGTTCCTTGGCGGCCGCCGCCTTCTTCTTCGCCTCCGCCGCCGCCTTGGCCTTGGCCGCCTTCTCCGCCTTCTCCCCGCGGCGTCCCTCGACCTGCGTGTACGGGTCGGCGATCGTCTCGCCCACGTAGCGCAGGCAGAAGGTGGGGCACTTGCCCACCGCCTCGTCGTGATCGGCGCTCTTGCCGTAGGTGTCGGGATCGTAGGTCACGCCGGTCAGGTTGCCCGACACCGTGAAGGCCCCCGGATCGACTTTCTCGCAGATGCCGCAGGCGATGCAGCCCACCGTGCAGTTCTGGCGCACGATCTTGCCGACGTCGCGCGACGAGCAGGCGTTCACCACGAGCGGATCGTCCAGCAGCGGTTCGAGGGTGATGATGCCCCTGGGGCAGGCCGCCACGCACTTGCCGCAGCCGGTGCACAGCTCGATGTCGACCACCGGAAGGCCCTGGACCATGTCGATCGCGTCGAAGGGACAGACGTTGCGGCAGTCGCCCAGCCCCAGGCATCCGTAGGTGCAGCTCTGGACGCTGGCCACCAGGTTCTTGTCCGCACAGTTGGCCGGTCCGTGGTACTCGGCCCGGCCCAGCCGGTCCTCCCAGCGCGCTCCGCAGTGGATGACCGCCTTCTTGGGCGCCTCGGTGGACACTTCGACGCCCATCAAGTCGGCCAGCGCCTGCTTGGCGCCGGCCGAGAGCGCGACGCAGCCGCCCGGCTCCACCTTGCCCTCGGCGAGCGCCTCGGCGAACTGATCGCAGCTTGCGAATCCGCAACCGCCGCAGTTGGCGCCGGGCAAGGCGTCGCGCAGGGTCGCCACACGCGGGTCGACGTAGACCTTGAGCTTGCTGTGGGCGATCGTGAGCATGACCGCAAAGACGAGGCCGATCACCAGGAGGATCAGCGGCGTGCTGATGACGGTGCTGATCGCCAGTGCGATGCTGAACATCTCTCGCGCTCCCCTCTCGAGCTACTTCACCATCCCCGAGAAGCCCATGAAGGCCAGGGTGAGAATGCCGGCGGTGACCAAGGTGATCCCGGCGCCCTCGAGCGCCTTGGGCACGTCCACGAGCTCGAGCCGCTCGCGGATGCCGGCCATGATGCAGATGGCCATCGTGAACCCCAGCCCGCCGCCGAAGCCCGCCACCACCGCCTGCACCAGGTTGTAGCCCCACAGGTCGATGAAGAGGCAGGTGCCCAGGATGGCGCAGTTGGTCGTGATGAGCGGCAGGAAGATCCCGAAGCTGCGGTACAGGGTGGGGTAGAACTTCCGCACGTACATCTCCACGAGCTGCACCATGCTGGCGACGACCAAAATGAAGGCGATGTACTTGGTGAACTCGAGCCCGGTCGGGACCAGCACCAGGTTGTTGATGATCCAGGTCATAGTGGCCGACAGCGTCAACACGAAGGTCACCGCCAGCCCCATGCCGAAGGCCATGTCGACCTTCTTCGAGACGCCCAGGTAGGGACAGATGCCCAGGAATTTCATGAAGACCAGGTTGTTGACCAGGGCGATCGAGAGAAAGACGATGATCAGGTCGGTCAAGCCACCCATGGCGCTAACCCCTCTTCTGCTTGCGGGCCTGCAGGTGAACGATCACGGCCAGCATGAACCCCAGCGTGATGAACGCGCCGGCCGGCAGCTTCATGATGGTCCAGGGCACCCACCAGGACGGGAGCACCTGGACGTCGAACCAGGTGCCGTTGCCCAGCACCTCGCGGACGGTGGCCAGCATCACCAGCGCCAGCGTGAAGCCGAAGCCGGTGCCCAGGGCGTCCATGATCGAGAGCCCCAGCCCGCTCTTCGACGCGCACGACTCGGCCCGCGCGATGATCATGCAGTTGACGATGATCAGCGGCACGAACGGTCCCAGCACCTCGCTCATCTCCGGCAGGTAGGCTTTCAAGAACAGGTCGGCGATGGTGACGAAGGTCGAGATCGTCAGCGTGAACATCAAGATGCGCAGGTGGGGCGTCAGCGCCCTGCGCATGATGCTCACCAGGATGTTGGCGCACAGGAGCACGAAGGTGGCCGCCAGCCCCATGGTGAGGGCCGGCTTGCACGCCGCGGTGACCGCCAGCGTGGGGCACATCCCCAGCAGCGCCCGAAAGACCGGGTTCTCCTCCCAGAGCTGCTTGATGAACTGCGTCACGGCCTGCCGGCCGGCCGAAGGCCCGGCGGCTGTCGCGGTGGCCGTCACGGTCGGCGTCGCTGTCGCCGTGGCCGCGGCCGCCCCCGCGCCGCCGCCCGCATCGGGCGCCCAGCGCGGCATCCTCGACCTGCTCGCGTCTGTCACAGCCATCTCCCTTCTTGCCCTACGATCCCTGGCTCAACGTGGCGAGCTGCTCACGCACCTGCCGCCAGCGCTCGTTGATGATGGTGGTAGCCGCCTCGGAGGTGATGGTCGCGCCGGTGATCGAGACGATCTGAGCATCGTCGGTCTTGGTGCGGTCGCCCACCTTGATGACTTCGAGCGGCGTGGTGACCGGCGCGCCGACGAACTGGCTCTTGAAGATCTTCTGATCGCGGATCGCGTCGCCGAATCCGGGGGTCTCCTGCGCGAAGAGCACGGCGATGCCGCGATAGGAGGTCAGCGAGGGGTCCACGCCGACCAGCAGCCGGATCTTGTCCTGGAAGCCGGTGCCCTCGGCCTTGAAGACGTATCCGACAATGCGGCCCTGTTCGTTGTAGCCCGTGTAGACCAGCGCCGGTCCGGTAGGCCCGACCGGAGGGGCGTCGATCGTCACGGTCTCGATCGAATCGGCTTCGACCAGGATCGACCGGATGCCGCGCTGAAGCTTCGCGCGCTCGTTGGCCTCGATCAGGGGCTGCCAGCTCGCGTGGACGCCGGCCAACAGCAGGCCGAAAGCGAACGCGCTTACCAGCACCAGCCAGGAGAGCTTCAGAAACCTAAGCATGGGTACCACCTCCCAGCCCGAGGGGCCGAGTGAAGGTCCACTGATCCAGGAATGGGGTAATGGCGTTCATCAGCAGCACGGCGTACATCACGCCCTCCGGGTAGCCGCCGACGACGCGGATCAGCATCGTCAGGAGCCCGACGCCGATGCCGAAGATGAGCCGGCCCCGCGCCGAGAGGGGGCAGGTGACCGGATCGGTGGCGATAATGAAGGCGCCGAAGAGCATCGCGCCGCCCAGGATGTGGATCCCGGGCTGCGGCACCGCCGCTGGATCGATCAGCCAGGCCGGCACGGCGAAGAGCAGCGCGCCCAGGATCACCCCGGTCGGGATGTGCCAGGTGATCGTGCGCCGCAGCAGCATCCAGCCGCCGCCGATCAGCACCGCCAGTCCCGAGGTCTCGCCCAGCGATCCGCCCACGTTGCCGAGGAACATGCGCGGCATCAGTGCCGCCAGCTCGCGCATCTTCTCGGGGTTCTCCCCACCCGATTTGAGGATCTGCTTGGCCAGTCCCAAGGGTGTGGCCTGCGTGACCGCTTCCAAGCCGATCGTCTGCAGCGTGCCGGGCTCGGTCCAGGAGGTCATCATGGTGCCGAAGCAGGCGGTCAGGAAAGCGCGCCCCACCATGGCGGGGTTGAATACGTTGGCCCCCAGCCCGCCAAAGACCATCTTGCCGATCCCGGTCGAGACGGCCCCGCCCAGGAAGGCGAAGTAGAACGGGAACCTCGGGGGCAGGCACATGGCCAGGATGACGCCGGTAACGACCGCGGTCAGGTCACCCAAGCTGTTTGAGCGTCCCATCAGGCGGTTGGCCAGCCACTCGGCCGCCGCGGCCCCCGCCACGCAGGAGACCAGCAACACGACGGTGTAGAGCTTGAACAGCCAGAGCGCCACGAGGGTCGCCGGTATCAGCGCGATCAGCACGTCGGCCATCACCCGGGGCGTGGTCAACGCGCCGCTCACATGGGGCGAGCTCTCGACCGTGAACAGTCTGTCTTGCGTCTTTTCCCCAGAGGCCATGAACGCGAACCCTCCCAAAGGGCGCCCGCGGCGCCGGGACCTAGTTCCTGCTCTGAAGCTTGCGCGCCTGAAGCTTGGCGGACCGAATGTATTGCACCAGGGGAATCTTGCTCGGACAGGCGTAGCTGCAGCAGCCGCACTCCACGCAGGCGTTCACGTGCGCCTTGACGGCCTCTTCCGGGCGCCGCCGCTCGCCCAGCCGCGCCAGCAGAGCGGGGGTCAGGCCCAGCGGGCAGACATCCACGCAGCGCCCACAGCGAATGCAGGGCAGCTCGCGCTCGGGACGCGCCGCGTCCGCTGGTAGGACGGTCACGCCGCTCATGCCCTTCAGGACCGGCAGGTTCAGGTGGGGAGTGGTGGGACCCATCATCGGTCCGCCCAGGATGACCATGCCGGCGTCCGGGGTGATCCCGCCCCGCTCCTCGATCAGGAAGTGTAGCGGCGTTCCGATCTGCACCAGCAGGTTGCCCGGGCGCGCCACGCCGCGGCCGGTCAGCGTCATCACCCGCTCCACCAGCGGCTTCTCGTGGACCACCGCGTGGGCGATGGAAACCGCGCTGCCCACGTTGAAGATCGCCACGCCGATGTCGGGCGGGAACCCGCCGACCGGGACCGGTCGGCCCGTGAGGACCGGGATCAGCGTGCGCTCGCCGCCCTGCGGGTACTTGGTCTTGACCGGGCAGACCTCGATTCTCTCGGGAACGTTCGCCCGCTCGACGGCCTGGCGCAGCGCCTCGATCGCGTCGGGCTTGTTGTCCTCGATCCCGATCGCGCCGCGGGGGGCGCCGGTGGCTTTCATCGCCAGCCGCAGCCCGGCGACGATCGTTGCGGGCATCTCGAGCATCGTGCGGTGGTCGGCGGTCAGGTAGGGCTCACACTCCGTGCCGTTCAGGATCACGATCTCGGTCGGCTTCTCCTTGCTGGGCACCAGCTTGATGAAGGTTGGGAACGCGGCGCCACCCTGGCCCACCAGCCCGCCCGCCTTCACGCGATCCACGATCTGCTGGGGGGCGAAGGGGGAGAGGTCGACGTCGGCCGGCACGTCGCGACCCTCTTCCTCCGCGATGGCCGCCTGCGTCTTCTCCGGATCGGTGGTGATGACCAGCGTCGGCACCATGCGACCGCTCTGGTGCGGCAGCGCCACGATCTCCCGAATGGCGCCGCAGACGGGCGAGTGGATGGGCGCGGAGACGAAGCCTCCCGCCTCGGCCACGAGCTGCCCCCGAACCACCTCGTCCTTCTTCGCGACCACCGGCTTGGCCGGCGCGCCCACATGCATCGAGAGCGGCAGGTGGATCTCGGGCGGCACGGGCGCACGCTCGATGGGCTGGTGTTCGGCGAGCTCCTTGCGCTCCGGCGGATGGACCCCGCCGCGGAAGGAGAGACGACGGCCGGTGATCTCTGCAGGGATCTGCTTCAGGGTGGACATCGATACGATCTCTCCCCAGGCTGTGGCGCCGCTAGGGCGCACTCCCCGTGTCGGTTGCCGATCTCGACCCGCGGGTGTGGTCCCGGGATCGCCCGCACGGAATAGAGCAGAATCGCCCATGGGGCGGGGGAGAGTCAAGCTCCGGGCTGCGGCGCCTAGGATTGGGGGGACGCGCTGCTGGAGGAGGAAGAGCCGCCTGCTTGGGCGTCCTCTTCACCCTCCTCCCGGCCGGCGCCGTGGCGCACGATCCAGCCCTCGATCATGTAAATCACGTCCTCGGCGATGTTGGTCGTGTAGTCGGCGATCCGTTCCAGGTGTCGGCTGGCCGCGCGGTAGGTGATCAGCGTATCGACCCACTTGGGGTTCTCGCGGATGGCGTCGAGCACGCGGGCATGAATCTCCTGATCCAACGCGTCCACCTGGTCGTCGAGGGTGAGGACCTCCTGGGCGCGCTGGACGTCCATGTTCATCAGGGCGTCGAGGCTGATGCGCAGCATCTCGAGGGTCTTGCGGCAGATCTCCCCGAAGTTGAGCGTGACCGGGGTTTCGGGCAGCGAGCAGAGCGAGATGGCGCGCTCCGCGATGTTGACCGCCAGATCGCCGACCCGCTCGAGGTCGTTGTTGATCTTGAGCACCGCGACGATGAAGCGCAGATCGACCGCCACCGGCTGGTGCAGGGCCAGGGCCTTCAGACACTCCTCCTCCACCTCGATCTCGAGCTGGTCGATCTGAATGTCGGTCTCGCGGACCTCTTCGGCCAACGCGGCGTCGCGGTTCTCGATCGAGGAGACCGCCTTCTGTACGTTCTCCTCAACGATGGCGCTGAGCGAGAGGATCATCCTCTTCAGGCTCTCCATCTCTCGAATCAGATGCATCGACATGGCCGAAGCCCCCTTGTCAGACTCCCGCGGGTATCCGGTCGCGCTGTAGGGCGCTTGCCGGCGCCCACGCGCCCGGTGTCGCCCACGCGCCCGGTGTCGCCCACGCGCCCGGTGTCGCCCACGCACCCGGTGTCGCCCACGCGCGCGGTGTCACCCACGCGCCCGCCGCCGCCCACGCCGTCTATCCGAAGCGGCCCGTGATGTAGTCCTCCGTCTGCTTCTTCTTCGGTTTGGTGAAGATCTGCTCGGTGAGACCGTATTCGATCAGCCAACCCTCGTAAAGAAATGCCGTGAAGTCCGAAACGCGGGCCGCCTGCTGCATGTTGTGGGTGACGATGACGATCGTGTACTTGCCGCGCAATGCCCCGATCAAGTCCTCGATGTGGGCGGTCGACTTGGGGTCGAGGGCTGAGGTGGGCTCGTCCATCAACAGCACATCGGGATCGACGGCCAAGGCGCGCGCAATGCATAAACGTTGCTGTTGTCCGCCGGAGAGCCCCAGCGCGTTGTCTGAGAGACGGTCCTTGACCTCTTCCCACAGGGCCGCCTGGCGCAGACTATGCTCGACGATCTCGGTCAGGCGGCTCTTGCTGCCGACGCCCAGGATCCGCGGCCCGTAGGCGACGTTATCGAAGACCGACTTGGGGAAGGGGTTGGGCTTCTGGAAGACCATGCCGACGCGCTGGCGCAGCGAGGCCACGTCCACCTTGGGGCCGTAGACCTCGTTCTCATCGAAGATCAGCTTGCCCTTCGTGTGACAGCTCGGGATCAGGTCGTTCATCCGGTTGATCGCGCGCAGAAACGTGCTCTTGCCGCAGCCGCTGGGGCCGATGATCGCCGTCACCAGCGAACGGGGGATGTTGAAGGTCACCTGGCAGACCGCCTCGTTGGTGCCGTAGAAGATCGAGAACGACTCGGCCTTGACCACCGGGTTCTTGGCTGGGGCGTCGGGACGGACCTCCGTCTTGCGTCCCGGGACGACCAGCTCCAGTTTCGACTCCGCCATAGCTAGCCTCGCAACTTCTTCGAGATCCGCGCCCGGAACACGATGGCCGCCGTGTTGAGCAGCAGCACCAGGAGCACGAGCACGAGCACCATGCCGAACTGGACGTGACGGATCTCATCGACGGCCTCGTGTTCGGTGGCCAGGTTGTAGATATTCCACGGAAGCGCCGGGGTGGGCTGCGACAGCACCTGCCAGAATTCCGCCTTGAAGAGGTTCAGGGGCTGGCCGACGCTGACGGCGGCGGTGAAGATGATCGGGGCCGTCTCCCCGGCCGCGCGACCCATGCTGATCACCGTCCCGGTGAGAATGCCGGGCAGAGCCGCCGGCAGCAGAACCGTGACCACGGTGCGCCAGCGGCTGGCGCCCAGGCTGAGCGCCGCCTCCTTGTAGGTGTGGGGCACCGCCCGGATCGCTTCCTCCGAGGCCCGGATGACCGTGGGCAGCACCAGGCAACCCAACGTGAGCGACCCGGCCAGCAAGCTCTTGCTTTCGGTCAGGCGCAGGGAGTTGATGAAGAAGGCCAGCCCAAAGAGGGCGAAGACGATGCTGGGCACCCCGGCCAGCGTGCTGATGCAGGTGCGCAGGAAGCTGATGAAGGGTCCCTCACGGGCGTACTCGACCAGATAGATGGCCGAGATCACGCCCATCGGCAGCGCGAAGAGCATCGCCCCCAGCGTGAGGTAGAATGTGCCCAGCACCTCGGGCCAGATCCCGCCGAAGATGTGGGCATCGAGCGACTCGTCGGTGATGAACCCGGGGTAGAAGGTGAGGCGCGGGCGCATCATCTCTTCGATGTGCGCTTCGACGAAGGGGAAGAGCTCTGCCAGCGGCGTGCCCGTGAAATCTCCGGCACGGGGCACCAGCACCTC
The DNA here is from genome assembly GCA_964585945.1 of uncultured bacterium. Classification (GTDB taxonomy): domain Bacteria; phylum Eisenbacteria; class RBG-16-71-46; order CAIMUX01; family WJJG01; genus CAZDKK01. Next base: position 20,974 of record CAZPGB010000027.1, read on the forward strand.
CACTCCCATGCGCGTGGGATCGGAGTAGTCGTACTCGGTCCTGTAGAGCAGATGCTCCAACGTGACCTGCGTACCGTCCCAGCGCGTCTCGCCGTACTGCTGGCGAGGCATGACCGGGCGCGGCTCCCCGGGCAAGGGCCCCAGCAGCTCCCGCAGAGCATCCTTGACCTCCGCGAGGAGTTCGCGGTACTTCAGCCTCTCGGTGAAGCCCATCTCCGCCAGCTCATCTTCGAAGCGGGCGAGCATCGCATACACGGGGGCGCGCGCCTGCATGGCCGCGGCGTGCTCGGCCTCCACCTCGTCCCGATCGCCCCGCTCGAACTTCTCGAGCTGCATGAGCCGGAACTCGACGGTGCCCCTGAAGACCAGGGCCCCCATACCCCGCACGAAGATGGGGGTCAGAATCACGAGCAGGGAGGCGGCCATCAGTGCGATGGAGAGGAACCCCAGCGCGGAGAAGGAGCGATCCAACAGGTTGCGCGTCGCCTTCTGCATGGCTACTTACCCAGCTTCTTGCGTTGCCGCGTCACGACCCATTCGCTAGCCAGATTGCAGGCAAAGGAGATGATCAGGAGCGACATGGCCATGGCGAAGAGCACGTGGTAGCGCGAAGAGCCGGTCACGTGGTCGGCTTCACCCATATCCCCGGCGATCGTGGCGGTCAGCGTGCGGATGGGCTCGAGCAGGTTGTACCAGGGATCGGGAATCTGCGCGGCGTTGCCCGAAGCCATCCAGACCACCATCGTCTCGCCGATCACCCGCATGATCCCGAGAATGACCGCGGCCGCGATGCCGCTGCTCGCGGCGGGAATGATCACCCGCAGGATCGTCTCGGCGCGCGTGGCACCCAGGGCGTAGCTGCCCTCACGCAGCTCGCGACCGACGGCCTGCAGCGCGTCCTCCGACACGCTCACGATGGTCGGCAGCGCCATGATGCCCAGAATGATCGAGACATTGAGCGCATTCGTGCCGCTGGTGATCTCGAGTCCCGCCAGAGCGCCCGATAGGCTGGCCAGCAACCACGCACAGGCACCGCCCAAGACGCCGTAGCTCAGGATGCGCGCCAGCACGCGCGCGCCGGCCGCGAATCTGCCCGCGATCAGATCGCCCACCACGATGATGGCGAGGCCGAGGACCGGGACGCCGATCACCCAGACCGAGATGGACAGGATCTTTCCGCCGCTGTCCTGCAGCAGCGGCGCGAAGACCACCAGGGCGAAGAAGCCGAACGCGACCGACGGGATGGCGGCCAGGATCTCGATCACCGGCTTGACGGCCTGCCGCAGCCCGAACGGCAGGATGTCGCTCAGGCAGACGGCGGCGGAGACGCCCAGCGGCATGGCCACGGCGATCGAGCCCAGGGTCACCAGGCCGCTGCCGATGAAGATCGCCAGACTGCCGAACTCCGGCGGCGAGCCCGACGGATACCAGCGCGTGCTGCCCAGGAACTCGGTCACGCCTTCCAGGCGGAAGAAGGGAATCGCGTCCTTGAAGATGAAATAGAAGATGAAGAAGACGGCGATGGCGGAGCTGGATGTGATCGTGAGCAGCAGGCTCTCGCCGGTCAGTCCGGCGATCCGGCGAAATCGGCGTGTAGACTCGCTGACGAGCAGGTTTCCCCGCATGGCCCGGATGGAGCGGGCGGGGGTGCCTCCTGCCCCGGCGGTCATGGGTTTGCCGTTCTCGTTCACCATCTCCTCGGCTGGTGGGATGGGCCTGGCAGGCCTCCCAAACGTTGGGCAGGCTATTCGACTCGCCGTGAGTAAATAGCCTGCCCCATCGTTGCGCAACTCCGAATCACCGGTGACGGCGATCGGATCATGGAGGCTCGGACGTTGCCTAGTAGGCCGTCACCGGCACGAAACCGATCGCTTCCACGATCTCCTGGCCCTTGCGGGTCAGGTGCAAGGTCACGAACTGGTGGACGTGCGACCCCAGCTCGGGGTACCCGTTGGTGAACATGTAGAGCGGACGGGCGATCGGATAGCGACCCGAGGCGACCGTCTGCTTGGTGGCTTCCACGCCGTTGACGACCAGGCTCTTGACGGAACGATCGACGAAGCCCAAGCCGACATAACCGATGGCGGCGGCCGTGCTCTGCACCTTCTGGCGGACGGCGCCGTTGCTGCCCAGGTACTCGACGTTCTCGGCCATCTTCTGCTTGTTCATCACCAGGCCTTCGAAGGTCTCGTAGGTTCCGCTGTTGGTGTCGCGGCTGACGACGACGATCTCCTTGTTGGGTCCGCCGAGCTGGTTCCAGTTGATCACCTTGCCCAAGTAGATATCGCGGATCTGGTCGGTGCTGATCTCTTGGATCGGGTTGCTGGGATGAACGATCATCGCGATCCCGTCCATGGCCACCACGTGCGGCACCGGCATGATGCCCTTCTCGACCGCCGCGTTGAATTCCTTGTCCTTCATGAAGCGGGACATGTCCGCGACGTCGCAGGTGCCGTTGATCAGGCTCTTGGCGCCGTTGCCGCTACCGGACTCGCTGACAGTGATGTTCACGCCGGGATTCAACTCCATGTAGTACTCGGCGAAAGCCTTGGCGATCGGGCCTACCGTGGTCGAGCCGTCGATGACGATCTGGTTGGAGTCGTGCTGGGCGTTGGCGACGAAGGGCGCCAGCATGAGAGCCGCAGCGATCCCCACGATCCTGAAGGTACAGCGCATGGCCGTGTCTCCTTTCCAAGGGTTCAGATCTGGCACATAGCCCTGATATCATCGAGGGAATTTACCCAGCCTCTGTGAGGTTCGGGTTAGGGTGTTACAAGAAAGCGGCAAGTGGCCGCATCTCCGACGGCCCGCCCGGCTGGAGGTGGCCCGGGGCCCATCATCGGGATCCGGGCGGCGTTGCGGCGGCCGGCCACAGGGGGCTTCCCGCGGCCGACCGCTCGAGGGTGGAATGCTAATTGGCCTTGTGAACCGTGACTTGCGGGAACGGAATCTCGATTCCCTCCCGGTCGAAGGCCTCCTTGATCCTCTGCGTCAGATCGAACTTCACCGCCCAGTAGTCGGCCTTGTTGACCCACGGGCGGACGACGAAGTTGACGCTGGAGTCGGCCAGCTCCGAGACGGCGATCTGGGGTGCGGGATCCTTGAGCACGCGCTCATCGGCGGCGAGGATGTCGCTCATCACCTTGACGGATTTCTCGATCGACGAGCCGTAGCCGATCCCGATGACCAAATCGATGCGGCGGGTGTCGTTGGCGCTGTAGTTCTTCATGATGTCGCCGAAGACCTTGCCGTTGGGCACCATGATCTTCACGTTGTCAGGCGTCGCCATCTCGGTGGTCAGCAGACCCATGTCCTTGACCGACCCCGCCACACCGGCCACCTCGACGTAGTCGCCGAGCGTGTAGGGGCGGAAGATCAGCAACATGACCCCCGCAGCGAAGTTCGAGAGCGAGCCCTGCAGAGCGAAGCCGATCGCGAAGGCCGCGGCGCCAAGCACGGCGACCAAGGACGCGGTTTCCACACCGAAATTGCGCAGGGCGGCCAGCACGGTGACGATCAAGATGAGGTAGTAGACGATCCCCTTGACGAATCCGATGATCGCCGGATCGGTCTTGCGACTCTCCAGGGCGCGGCCGATGCCCTTGCGGGCGAGACCGGCCACGAAACGACCGACGATGAGAACCAGGATCGCGCCAATGATCTTGAGCCCATAGGTCGTCGCGAATGTGACCAGAGACTCCGTGAACCCTTCCATCGTTCTTCCTCCTTACCCATGCCACGACGGCGCCCGCCGGGGGAGCCGAGCTAGAACAGCTTGTAGGTCAGCCCCAACCCAAGGATTTCGCGGAATCGGCCGCGCAGGTCGATTTCCTTGTCGTAGAGCAGCTCCGCGAACAGACTCACTTGCACGTACTTGGCGACCGAAGCCGAGAGGGTGTTCTCCCAGGCCACGTCGGCCGTTTTCCAGTAGTCCTCCTGCTCGGTGCCTTCCAGGTCGTCCGAATCGGAGTTGAAGAACGCCTTGAAGACGCGCAGCTTCGATACGTACTTCAGTCTGCCTTCGCCGAAGGTCTGCGCGTAATCGGTGACCCACTCGAGGCCTCCGTCGGTCACGGTGTGGGATTCGGTTTCTTCGGGGTCGTAGGTGACGATCCGCTGCGACAGGATCTGCCGCACGCCGAACCCGACCCGCGAGAGCAACTCGCCGGTGTCGCTTTTCAGGAACGTGCGCCCCACGCCGACGGCCTCGGTGAGGGTGATGGGATCGAGATACCGCTTGACGCGCACGCTCGCGCTGTCGGTCGGGTTGTAGAACTCGCTCTCAAAGGTGAAAGCAGCGTAGGGGTCCACCGCGGCGCCCAGGGTCATTCTCAGCAGACTCTCGAAGAAGATGCGGTCGGTGGACTTCTCCGGCGACTGCCAGTGCTCCTCGCCGTCGTCATCCTCCTCCTGAAGGTGTGTCATGCCATAGGCGAGCTTCAGCGTGTTGCGGGAGTTGAAGGTTGGACTGAGGGCCTTCTCGGCGCTCATGTTGCCGATGAAGGTCCAGGTCACGGTTCCGGACTCCGACCCCGCCCAGGCGTCGTTGTAGCTGGTCTGGTTGAGATTGAGGGAGAGATCGGCCGAGGTCTGCCAGCCATCGGCGGGCGTGAGCTTCTCATCCTGCGCGATTGCGGCGGGGGACAAGACTGCGGCGAGGGCCAAACAGATGGGCAGGACCGTCCTGGTCACAGCACTCCTCCTTTCAAGCAGGTGTCTAATGATTCCACGTTGCGGACTCACGTTGGCGCGCGGGGATCCTAGCACGGTGCCCGAGGGGGCAGACACCCCCCTTTAGACGAGCTATCGACGTCGAACAGGGGCTGAGGGTGTCCCTACAGCCGCCAACCGAAGAAGGGCTTACCAGCACCCACGGACGAGGTTCCCGACCTTCGCACATCCAACTGTGGCTGCAGGATGTGGGCCGGGTGTCCGAACAGATGTATACGGGGGAGGGATCGATGGACAGCGAGCTGACCCGTCTGCGGGAGGAGATCGCGGCACTCGACAAGGCGCTGCTCGAGCTGCTCGGCCGGCGGTTCCAACGGGTCGCAGAGGTGGGCCGCATCAAGGCCGAGCGCGGGCAGCCGGTTGTGGTGCGGGAGGTCGAGCAGCGCGTCCTGCAGCGGGCCCGAGACGCCGCCACCGTCTGCGGGACCTCTCCCCAGGTGTTGGAGGCGATCTTCGACGCGATCATCCGCGGCGCCGTGGAACGCCAGCACCGCGTCGGCGTGGAGATGGGCAAGACCGGAGGCCGGCGCATGCTGGTGCTGGGCGCGGCGGGGGACATGGGGCGGTGGCTGCAGACCTTCCTCAGGGGCATCGGCCACGAGGCCGACGGGATCGACCATGTCTGGTCGCATCTGCCGCCGAGCGCCGGCAGGTTCGGCTCGCTCGATGACGTGCCGGATCTGGATGCATACGCCGCACTGATCGTCGCCGTGCCGTTGGAGGCGACCGCGGCCGTCCTGCAGCAGCTCTTGACGCGCCGGCCCGCCAGTGCGGTGATCGAGATCGCATCGATCAAGAGCCATCTGGCCGAAGGGCTTCGGGCGCTGCACGAGGCCGGGACCCCGGTCCTGTCCCTGCATCCCATGTTTGGACCGGGCAAGAACCTGTACGAGCCGCTGACGGTCGTGCATGCGGTCTTGACCGACGAGGGCGCCGAGCGCGTCCGCATCGGCGAGCTCCTGGCGCATCCCTATCTGGATCTGGTGAGCGTTCCCTTCGACCGCCACGACCGGTTGATGGGATGGCTCCTGGGGCTCGGTCATCTGGCCGGAATGCTCTTCGCCGGGGCTCTGGCCCGATCCGGCCACGACCCGTCCGAGCTTGAGCGCGTGGCGTCGACGACCTACTCCCGGCAGGTCGCCACGGCGCGATCAGTGCTCGAGGAGGACCCGGACCTCTACTTCGCCATCCAGCGGCTCAATCCGCATCGCGGAGAGGTGTACGCGGCGCTCACCGCGGCGCTGGGCGATTTGACCGGGGCGGTGGAACGGGGCGACCGGGAGGCGTTCGCGGAGCTGATGGGCCGGGGTGCGGGAGCCCTGCCGCGGGCCTAGGTAGGCCAGCCGCTAGCGCATGGGGCGCCCGCGTTGTGCGGACGCCCCGAATCCCATCGACGGCTGCTGCGCAATCGGCCGCTACTGCTCGAAGTGGATCTCCTCGACTTCCTCCCACTCGAGGTAGATCGGATCGTCGTCGTCGTCGTAGACGAGCACGCCGGCGTTCCGGTCGCTGACGTCCTGCCCATCCTCCAGCCGCAGTTCCTCGCCGTTGCGGAAGACCACCTCGCTGCGATCGTGGCTGCGGGGACGGATCGTGGCGACGTTGCGCAGCGGGATGTCGCATTCGATCCCGCGATAGGAGCCGTTGAGGATCTCCCAGTCCTCCGACTCGTCCAGGTCGATCACGATGCGCCCGCTGTATTCGGTGCCGCGCACGTCGGTCACCTTGCCGGTCAACGGCTTGCCCCGCTCGAACGCGTCGTACCCGCGGCCGCTGGGCCCCGGCTCGGAGAAGGTGATCATCTCGAACTCGCTCCAGGGAATGGTCAAGCGGCCGTAGCGCGGATCCTCCACCATGATGCCGCGGTTGTCGTCGTCCACGTCGTTGCTGTCGCGCAGGCGGAGGCTGCGGCCGTCCTTCAGCTCGACCACGCTGCTGCTGCGGCCGCGCCGCTCGATGGAGCGGATCTGGCCCATGCTGATCGAGACTTTGCCGTCGACGGTATCGCCGTCCAGCTCATCGCTGCTGAGGCACTCTTCCTTGTCCCACTGGATGAAACCTTCGAACGTCCCCGCGTCGGTTTCCACCACCCCGTGGAGCCGGTAGACCTCGGGCTCGGCGCTGCGAGGCGCGGGCATGAATTCGATGGTCTCGATCCGATCCCAGTCCAGATCGATCTCGCCCAGGGCCTCGTCCTTGACGCGGACCGTGCCGCCGACGTCGTTCGAGTAGCCGCTGACCGCGAAGCGCGACCCGCTCTTCATGAAGACGTCGGCGTCTTCGTTCCCGGTGACCTCGATGCGCTCGATGTCGCCGAAGCGGGCGATGAACACGCGCGAGGGATCCCCGTCAATGGTGCCGTCGCCCAGGATGATCACCTTGCCGAAGATCTCGATGCGCGACCGGCGTTCTCTGCGATCCCGCCAATCGCGGTCGTCCAGGTCGGCCTCGTCCCAGTAGGGAAGGTCTTCCTTCGAGGAGTGGAACAGGTCGTCCCAGAAGGCCTCCTCGGAGCCCCAGCGCATGAAGCCGGTGTAGTCGCGTCCCGAGTCGGTCGTCACGCGGCCGTAGATGAATCCCTGGTTGTCCGCGGCGGTCGCTGTCGCGGCTCCGATCATCATCAGGGCCAGCGCGGGGAGTACCACCTTGAGTGACTGAACGCTTCTGAACATCGTGCTTTCCTCCCGGTTGCCCGGCTGCTCGCCTGTATCTAGAGCGCCCGGCCCCACGCTTCGGGGCGCGTGCGCTCGACCTTCCTGAGAACGTCGGCCATCTCCTGCTGGTACCGCTGATCGGCCCGCAGCAGCTCGACCGTCAACTCCACGAACCGGTCCTCGCTCATCGGCTGCGCGCCGGTGTCGGCGACCTCGATGGTCGCGGGGGCATCCACGCTCGCCTCGGGGCGCATGTCCGCGTCGTCCCATTGCACGCCCACGCCGATGATCAGAGCCACCACGGCGGCCGCGGCGGCGGCCACCCATCCGACTGGCGAGCATCGGCTCCACAGGCGGCTCCACAAGCGGGCGGGGCGCACCACCCGGTCGCCGTCGGCGGCAGCTTCGGACGTCGGCCGGATCAGCGGGTCCCATCCGTCGACCAGCTCCTGGAGTCCGCGGGCGTCGTGATAGAAGCGGGCGCAGGCGGGACAGGAGACCACATGGTCCAGGGTCTCCAACAACTCGCCGCGCTCCAGTTCCCCGTCGAGCAGTGCGGAAAGCTGCATCTGATGCGTCTCGCATGAGGTCATGTCCATCCTCCTGCGTCTAGGCGTCGTCACCCCGACGGCCGGGCCGCTGATCGCCCAGGGCGGCGATCATCTTCCGGCGCGCCCGAAAGACGTTGATCTTCACCTTCGAGATGCTCCAGCCGGTGCGCGCGGCGATCTCCCGGTACGGACACCGATCCAGCACGCCCAGCTCGAAGGCGGTCCGTTGCTCCGGGGACAGCGTTTCGAGAACCGCCGCCACGCGCTCGCGCAGCATCCGCTCGCCGGCCGCGGCCTGGGGGCTCCAGCGCTCGGGCGCGCGGGCCATCCGCTCGAGCGACACCTCCTCACCCAGGTCGCTCTCCGAGCGGACCAGGGTCGGCCGGCGCGCTCGGTTGACCATCAGATTGTGCGCGATGCGGAAGAGATACGACCGCACCTTGGCCGGGTCGCGCAGGGCGTCACCGGCGGCCACGGCGCGCGCAAAGGTCTCCTGACACAGATCCTGCGCGTCCTCCGGTCCGAGACGGCGGCGCAGGAACGCCAGAATGGCCGCCTCGTGTTGCGCGTATGCCGTTGGCCAGATGGACACCTCGAGCGCCGTCCCTTTCTTTCACCCTCGGGGCTGCCAACCGGCTGAGCGCCCCTCGCTCACACCTTTCTAGACACCCAACCGGGGTGGTGGTTACGCCCTCTCAGAACCCGACGGAGGCTCACCGGGCGCCCGGAGTGGTGGCGCGGCAAGCCTGTTCCTCTAGGTTGTTACGGAATAGGCGGATGCGGGGTTGCCCGGGCGGCCGGCACGAACCACCCGTGGCGCCGGCGACTCAGCGCGAGCGCCTGATTCCGCGGCGCACCGCTACTCGGCGGAGCGGGCGCGCCCGTTGCGCGGCAGATGGAGCTGGAACCGGCTGCCCCGACCCGGAACGCTCTCGACCGTGACCCGGCCGCCGTGGGCGGCGGCGATGTGCTTGACGATCGCCAGTCCGAGGCCGGTGCCCCCCAGCTTGCTGGAGCGGGCCTTGTCCACCCGGTAGAAGCGCTCGAAGATGCGGTCCAGGTGCTTCGCCTCGATGCCTTCGCCCTGGTCCCGGACACTGATGAGGATTTCCTTCTCGTCGGCCGACGCTTCGACCTCCACCGGGGATCCGGCCGGGCTGTACTTGATCGCGTTGTCGATCAGGTTGATCAGGGCCGTCTCGACCAGGGCGGGGTTGATGCGCGCCTCCAGGGTCTCGTCGATGCGCAGGAGAATGGGCGTCTCCTTGGCGCGCGCCTTGGCTTCGCAGACTTGCACCGCGGCGCTGAGAACGGGGCCCAGAGCGGTCATCTCGAAGGCGATCTCCGCCGCCTCCGACTGCTGTTCGATGCGCGAGAGGTTCAGCAGATCATCGATGATCGCGCTCAGTCGATTCGCGCGTCGCGCGATCATCTCCAGGAAGCGCCCGGCGTCGGTCGGATCGGTCAGCGCGCCGTCCTGCAACGTCTCGACCGCCGCCTTGATCGACGTGATGGGCGTCTTCAGCTCGTGCGAGACGTTGGCGACGAAGTCGCGGCGGACCCGCTCGAGCCGGCGCAGGTGGGTGATGTCGTTCAGCACCAGCACCGCGCCCAGGGTCGCCCCGACGGCGTCGCGCACCGGCGCGCTGTGCGCCTGCAGGTGACGCTCGCCCCCGTTGCGGATGACGAGCTGGGCCTCGAGCGAGTGGCCCCGCGTCAATGCCCCGGTGAGCAGTCGCTGCAGGTCGGGGATGCGCAGCGATTCCTCCACCCGGCGGCCCCGCACCTGCTGTGGGTCGACCTTCAGCATGCGGGCGCAGCTCGTGTTCATGCTCACCAGGCGGAACTCGGTGTCCACCGCCAGCACGCCTTCCACCATGCTGCGCAGCAGCGCCTGCTGCTCGTTGCGCTGGCCGGTGATGTCGCGGATGCGCTGGTCGAGCTGGGCGGCCATGTGGCTCATCGATCGCGCCAGGGAGTCGATCTCGGCGATGTTGGATGCGGGCAACGCGTGGCCCAGCTCCCCGCGGGCAAACGCCTCGGCGCCCGCGCGCAGGTCCTCCAGGGGGCGACTCATGCGCCGGGCGATGAGCAGACTGACCAGGGCCGACAGGACCGCGACCGCAACCGCGCCCAGGAAGATCTCCAAACGGATGATCCGCAGCGCCGCTTCGACCGCCGTGAGCGGAATCGACAGCCGCAGCACGGCCGCCGGAGACGTCGGCAGATCACCCGGGATGGGTACCGCGACATAGAGCATCGTGCGCTGCAGCGTGCGGCTGAACCGGATCGAGCGTCCCGGGCGCCCCTCGAACGCGGCCGCAATCTCGGGCCGGCCGCGCGAGGTATGAGGCTCCATCTGGTCCGGGTCCTCATCCGACTCGCCCGCCACCTGGCCGTCGGGCAGGATGACCGTGATGCGGGTGTTCGACTCGCGTCCCAATCGCTTGCAGAGGGCGTCGAGCCGATCGCGTTGGCCCTCGGCGACGCTGTGGGCGATCTGATCCCTCACCAGGTTGGCGCGGGACTCCAGGTCGCGGACCGTCTGATCGATGTAGAAGCTCTGAACCGAATGGGAGGCGATCCAGGCGACGGCCACCAGCGCCAAGAGCGTCACAATCAGGTACGAGGGGAAGATCTGCCAGATCAGCTTGCGGTTCTTCACGAGATGTCCTTGAAGCGGTAGCCCACGCCGCGCACCGTTTCGATGTACTTCCCGGCTGCGCCCAGCTTCTTGCGCAGTCCCACCACCTGCACATCGACGGACCGGTCGGTGACGACGTAGTTCTCGCCGCGGATGGCGTTGACGATCTGATAGCGCGTGAAGACCCAGCCGGGACGATTCGCCAGTAGCTGCAGCAGGCGGAACTCGGTGTAGGTCAACTGGACCACGTCGTCGTCGACCCGCACCTCGTGTCGTCCCGGATCGATGGTGAGGTTGTGAATCGTGATCACCGCATTCTTGTCCCGCGCGGGGCGCCCCCGCCGCCGCAGCACGGCGCGGATCCGGGCGGAGAGGACCTTGGGGCTGAAAGGCTTGGTGACGTAGTCATCGGCCCCGAGCTCCAGCCCGGCAACGATGTCGGCCTCCTCGCCCTTGGCCGTCAACATGATGACCGGCATGCGGGCCGTAGCGGGGTCCCGCTTCAGCGTCCGGCAGACCTCGAGCCCGTCGATGCCCGGCAGCATCAGATCGAGCAGCAGCAAGTCGGGGTGATCGGCGCGCGCAACGCGCAAGCCGTCCTCGCCGCTCTCGGCGACGCTGACCTTGTAACCCTCCTTGAGCAGGTTGTACTCCACGAGCTGCTGGATATCTTCATCATCCTCTACGACCAGGACATGGGTGGCGGACATGGTTCCTCTCCGCTTGGTTTCGCGACCCTGGGAGTCGGCTTCCGGCGCGGCCCCGTCGACGCGACCGTAGCCGCGTCCGACCCAAGAACTCCCTCCAGCCTGAGGCGAGGATCCTGAGACAGCATTCGGTTTTTGTGAGAACGCTGTGTGTTTCTCTTGATCCCTTCCACGGCTGGATGCGGGTGCGCGCTCCTCGCGCGAGCGTCCGGATGATCTACTCGGATCCTCCCACCGGCAGCAGGGGAGGGAATCCGGACGACCGATGCACAACGGGTCGCTCCGCGCTGCCGGTGATGATCAGCGCCTCCACATCCGGCAGCGACTCGACCAGCGGCAACCCCTCCCCGGCGCCCAACACGGTCAACGCCGTGGCCAGCCCGTCGGCCTCGAGCGCCGTGGCGGCGATGACCGTCACGCTGGCGGGGTCGCCGACGGGCCACCCCGAGCGCGGGTCTATGATATGCGAAAACCGCCGGCCCGCAATGGTGACGAAGCGCCGGTAGTGGCCCGAGGTGGCCACGGCGCGCGGGCCCACCTCGATGCGGCCCAGAAGTCCCTCGGAGAAGGGGTCTTGCACCCCGATCGGCCAGGGGCGCGGGTCGGTCAGCGGCACCTTGTCGGTGCGCCGCAATCCCCGGAACACCGCCTCGTCGGTCGCTGGCCGGCCGGCTGCCTCCCCGGCCGGTGGGGCGCGCCGCCGCAGGGTGCGGACGGGAAGTTGTGCCTGCCGGCCGATCAGCTCGGCGGGGATCGACCCGAAAGAGCGCAAGTCGCCGCCCACCTCCACGATGCCGCTACTGACCCCGGCACGCTGGATGGCCGCCACCGCGCCGTCGATGGCGTAGCCCTTGGCGATGCCCCCCAGGTCGATGCGCATGCCGGGGATCTCGAAGGCCACCGTCCGTTGGGTGGGATCCAGTCGAATGCGCTCGAATCCAACCGCGGCGCGAACGGGAGCGAGCGTGTCCTCGTCGGGCAGTTCGTCCAGCTCGGCCTGCAGCTTCCAGAATGCGATCAAGGGGCCCACGGTGATGTCGAAGGCGCCCCCTGTTCGCGCGCCCATCTCCACCGACCGCTCGAGCACCGCGAAGGCGTGCCGCCCCACCCCCACGGGTGACGTCGCGGCGCGGGCATTGACGGCCGACACCTCGCTCGTTTCCCACCGCGGGTTCATCAGAGCGTTGATGCTGTCGAGGAACGCGAAGGCGGCCTCCGAAGCGTCCACCGCCTGTTTTCCGTTGCCCGTGATCAGGGTGAGGGTCGCCCAGGTGCCCATCACCTCGCGGGTCTCGACGAACTTCTCCACCGTGGGGCCGCTGTCCCCGGGCGTGCATCCCGCCAGGCAGGCGAGGAGGGCGCCCAGCAGACGGCCGATCCAGGCGCGCGGCGCGTCCCGGCGCGGGGGCATCGGGCCGCCGGCGGGTGCCGCCCCGGCCCGAGCGCAAGTCTGTGCGTTGCGCGGGCACACGTCCAACCATCCTCCCCGCGTCGACGGTCCCGACCCGCCGCCTGTCCCCAACCGTGACCCGTGCATCTAGCCATCCCGTCTCGCGGCGGTCAAGGGCCGCCCGCAGGGTCGTTGCGCCGCAGGCGGCTCCTCGCCTATGGTTCGAGATCAACCGAGGAGGTCACAGGTGGCACGCGAGACAACCGTCGAACGCTTCATGCTCCGCGATCGGGAGCTGCTGCTGGCCCGGGCGGACTTCGCTCCGCTCTTCCAGGATCATCTTGAGCATGCGCGCCGCTGGGTGGGTGAGCCGACCGGCCTGTCGCTGAAGCTGATGCAGCAAGGCCTGGCGGCGGCCGGCCTCTACATCACCTTCCGAGCTCTCGACGAGAACACCGCCTGGACGCTCAATCTCTCCGAGCCGCCGCTCAACATCTTCATCACCGCCGACTGCCGCACCGGCCGCGTCGTGGGTCGCCACTTCGAGGAGAACGTGGCGACCGTGGACCACTCCCGCCTCTTCGTCCAGTCGGTGCGCAATATCGGCAAGCCGCAGCTCAGCGGCATCGAGGTCACCGGCTTCGACATGCTGGCGATCTTCGAGCAGTACTACGATCAATCCGAGCAGCAGCCGGCCCGCTTTTTCCAGTGCGAGGCGTCGACCTACCTGATGCTGGCGGCGCTGCCGGACATCGACGCCGCATGGCTCGAGGGGCTGAGCCTCGTGGATGCCCGGGCGCTGCTGGAGGCGCCCGGCCTGCAGAGGATCGAGGAGCGCACCGTCTTCTTCGGCTGTCCCTGCGACCAGGCACGCGTCCACGAAGTGGTGCGCAGCGTCTTCAAGGGTAAGGAAGACGAGCTTTTCGCTGGGGACGAGCAGGTCGAAGTGCGCTGCCCCCGTTGCGGCGAGGCCTACCAGATCACGCGCGAGCAGTTCGCCGCAGATCGGGAAGCGGGCGAGTCCGCGGATCCCGGTGCGGGGTCCTCACCGGACCCTGCTGGAGGGCCCCCGGACGCCTAGGGCGCGGGATGCCTACAGCGCGCCCGCCGCCTACGCCTCCTCCACGCGCTCCATGGTGCGCTCGATGCTGCCGACGAAATCGGTGTGCTCGACGTGCTGATCGCCGTAGGACGACGGCGTGCCGCCCTTGAACTGGTCGTTGGATCCGAAGGCCTGGTGGTCGCCCAGCTTCTCGTCGGTCAGCACCAGCCCGGTGACCGGCCGCAGCCGTCCGTTGCGGATCTCGGGCAGCATGGCCGGGTTGAAGCCGGCGATCGCCATCTCGGCGATCACGCGCCGCAGGTCGAACGCCTCGCCCGCCTCGCCCGTCTGCCGCCGGCCGTCGTACGGCTCGAGCCCGGTGTAGTTGCGCAGAATGCGCCGGCTCTCGTCATCGGGAGCGTCGACGGAGGTCACCTTTCCGGCCTGCACCTCGATCCGGTAGGGCGCCCGGATGACCCCGTGCACGGTGCGCTCGGGCACCGTGTAGACCACCACGCCGTCGAACGAGTCCTCGATCGGCGCGACGAACACCTCGGTGGTGGGCTGGTTGGTGATCACCGAACGGTAGCCGGTCGTGCCGCCCAGGGCGTTTTCGCCCACGCGCCCGCAGTCGAGGATGACCGGCCGGTCCTTGACCTCGTAGGTGAAGTCGGTGCCGTCCTCGCGGCGGTAGCGCAGGCGTCCTCCCTTCAGCGAGGCCTCGATCGTGAGGCGGACGCCCTCGATCTCGAGGGCGAGCGATTGCAGCTCGGAGGCCGAAACGGCCATGGCCCGGAAGATCAGCTCCCGCCACTCGGGCAGCGTCCAGTGCCGGTCGGAGGGGAGGTCTTCGTTGAGCCGGTCGACATCGAGCTGGCTGGGCGTCAGCCAGATGTCGTGCGAGCGGATGCGCCCGTCGTTGCGCAGCGACCCGATCGGCGCCAGCGCCTTGCCGGCCACGCGGGTGAAGAGGTCGAGCGCCGGCACGTCGGCCGGGTCGGGATCGGGCGCGGTGCCGATGGTGACGATCCAGTGCGCCTTGCCGTCGGATTCGATCGGCGCGAGCAGCTCGGCGTAGCCGGCCCGGACGCCGTCCAGACCCGCCGGGTCGGCCTGGGCGAAGTCCTGGCCCTTGCCGAAGACGCCCTCCAACAGCCGGTGGACCTCGCGGGAGAGGGCGCTCAGGCCGAGCACCACGCGTGCATCAATGTCGCGTTCGCGCAGCAGGTGCGCGGTTTCACACCCCATCACCAGACCGGCCGGGCGCGCGTGCACGATCGCGCGGTCCCCGGGGCCGTAGGTGCCGTTCGATTCGATCATCGTCTCGATCGCCGCGCGAAGCTGCGGATCCTCGCTGGGCTCGGGCGCAACCTCGATCAGGCCCACCTTGCCCGCCGACCAGTCGCGCTGGGCGCGGTCGAGCCACGATCCGTCTTCGATCTCCTGGCGCTTGACATTGAGGAAGCGTGCGTTGGACATGGTGTCGACTCTCCTTTCGGCGGACCGGTGCATTCCGTGCCGGCGGACCGCGCGATCGGGCTCCACCGCGGTGGATCACCACTTCGGCATCCACCGGGGCGGACACCGGCGCCTCAGCGTCCTTTCCCGTAGCCCGCGCGGGGATGCTATAATGTGGGTTGCCGCCGGCAG
Source organism: uncultured bacterium (assembly GCA_964585945.1). GTDB lineage: Bacteria > Eisenbacteria > RBG-16-71-46 > CAIMUX01 > WJJG01 > CAZDKK01. The sequence goes on from CAZPGB010000027.1 coordinate 36,343, forward strand.
CACTCAAGCGGTTGTTTGCCGGCGGGGCCGGCGCATGCCTTCGATGGAGAGGACACGCGCCGCGCGTCCCACCAGACCACACACAGGGAGAGGGGGCAGCAATGGGATTCCGGAGCAGAAGGGAAGGACGCTCGAGCCACGCGCTGTGGACCGCGTGTCTAGTCACCGCGGCGGTCCTCTTCGGAACCGCGGGCGCATCCGCGGCTGGCGTCTCGCGCAGCGAGGCCGTCACCATCACTACCGAGGCACTGCTCGGCGGCAGCACCGACGGGGTGCGTCTATTCGTCTACCCGGAGAGGGTTGAGCCGGGCACCACGATCTCCACCTGGAAAGCGGAGTTGTTCACCGCACCGGATCAGGGATGGTTCCTTTTCATCGACTGGATGCCCCTAGCCAACTGGGAGCACCCCTGCACCTACGTCTTCGTCGACGCGGCAACGGGCGAGGTGTCCCGCCACGAGGCGATGGTGCCACCGGCCCTGCAGGAGGAGCTGGAGGAAATCACCAACGGTCGTGACAACCCGCTGCCGGGCGAATCGGAGAAGGTGCACGCCTGGCTCGACAAGAGGCTGGCCGAGTTGCCCCGGCCTAAGCTCGACAACCGCGGGCGCGCGTTCGCCTTCATCATCAGCGGCGGGGCCAACCAGTCGAACAACCACATCCGCTACTGGAACGACTGCTCGTTCATCTACAAGTGCCTGGTTAACTACTACGAGTACCCGGACGAGAACATCTACGTCTGCATCTCCGACGGGCTCGACCCCGCGCCCGACCGCTCCAACGGCACCAACTCGCCGCCGGATCTGGACGGCGACGGCGACGACGACATCCAGTACCCGGCCACGATGCAGTACATCGGCCAGGTGTTCGACGAGCTGGCCACGATCCTGACCCCTTCGGATCAGCTCTTCATCTTCACCACCGACCACGGCGGGCAGGAGAGCGGCTGGGACTGCTATCTGAACCTGTGGAACTGGGAAGAGATGCGCGACGATCAGCTCGCCGCCTTCGTCGACGCGCTGCCCTGCCAGACAGTGCTCTGCTGCTTCGAGCAGTGCTTCAGCGGCGGCATGATCGACGACCTGGAGGGTGAGGGACGCGTCATCGCCACCGCCGCGCGCTGGGACGAGTACTCCTGGGCGATGAGCGGCCTGCAGTACGACGAGTTCGTCTTCTACTGGATCTCTGCGGTCAACTGGGAGGATCCCTACGGCAATCCGGTCGACGCCGACACGAACAACGACAACATCGTCTCGATGCACGAGGCGTTCATCTACGCCGAGGAGCACGACACGGCCGCCGAGACCCCGCAGTACAGCAGCACCCCGCCCGAGTTCGGCGACATGGCCAACCTCTGCGGGAACCTCGAGGGGGTCTACCTGGCGGTGGACGACATCGTGATCGACGACGATGCGGAGGGCGCCTCTTCGGGCAACGGCAACGGGGTGATCGAGTACAACGAGACGATCGAGCTTACGGTCGCCCTGCACAACATGGGGCAGGACGACGCCCTCGACGTGGTGGGCACGCTTGCGACCTCGTCGACCTACGTCGGGATGATCGTCGGCGCCGCGCAGTTCGGCACCATCCCCTCGGGCGAGACGGTGACCAACGCCGAGCCGTTTGTCTTTCACGTGACGCACGACGTGCCCGACCTGACCAACTTCGGCTTCTCGCTCGAGCTGTCCGAGGAGCCGGGCAGCATCGCGCTGGGTCTGGCGGCGCGCGCGCCGAGCTACTTCGTCGCGATCACCGAGATCGACGACTCCTCCGGCAACGGCGACGGCATCCCCAATCCGGGCGAGGATCTGGTCCTGACCCTGGGCATCGAGAACGTGGGCGGGGCCGATACGCCCAACCTGGAGGCGGTCCTGGGCACCGGCTGCGAGTTCTTCGTCCCCGACGCCACGCCGCACCCGCTGGGCGTGCTGGCCGTGGGACAGAGCATGACCGAAGGCGGGTTCGAGGTCTCGATCGCCGCCACGTGCCCCGAGACCTACACCCACTACCTGCAGCTCCAGCTCCACGGTGACGGTTGGTACAGCGCCATGGTGCCGATCGTCTTCTCGGTGGGGCAGATCTTCGCCGACGAGATGGAGGGCGGCGGCGCGGCGTGGAACCACTATGCGGGGCCCGGCGGCACCTGGCTCGACGAGTGGCACCTGGAGACCTACCGCAACCACACCGTGGCCGGCACGACGAGCTGGAAGTGCGGCGGCGCGGGCGCGCTCGACTACGGCAGCCTGCTCTACGCGTGCCTCGAGACGGCCGAGTTCGAGCTGCCGGCCGGCTCGCAGCTCTCCTTCTGGCACTGGATCGACGCCGAGGTCAGCTCCTCCTACACCGGCTACTGCTACGACGGCGGCCTGCTGGAGATCACGACCGACGGCGGCGCGACCTGGCAAGGGCTGACGCCCCACGGCGGCTACCCGTATCTGGTGCGCGCCGGCAGCACGCCGGGGCCGTTCCCGGCCGAGACGCCGGTCTGGTCGGGCGCCAGCAACTGGACCGAGGTTCTGGTCGACCTCTCGACCTTCGAGGGCCCCGTGAAGCTGCGCTGGTCGTTCGGCTCCGACGGCGCCGTCACCGCCGAGGGCTGGTACATCGACGACGTGCGCGTGACGACCGCCGCGCCATCGGCGGCGGGTGGTGAGGTGCTCGTGATGCGGCCGGTGCTCCATCCGGCCCGCCCCAACCCGGCGGCAAGCGGCGCCACGACGGTGCGCTTCGCGCTGCCGCGCGCGGCGGATGGGCGGCTGGCCGTCTACGATGCCGGCGGACGACTGGTGCGGGTGCTCTCCGAGGGCGTCTTCACGGCCGGCGAGCACAGCGCGAGCTGGGACGGCCTGAACGCAGCTGGCCAGCCGGTCGCGGCCGGCACCTACTTCTACCGCCTGTCGGCGGCGGGGGAGGAGCTGGTGCGCAAGGCGACGGTATTGAGGTAGTGCCGCGACCTGTACGCGGGTTGAGTGAACGGGGGCCGGGGAGGCATGCGCTTTCCCGGCCCGCTTCCTTGCGCACCCGTGCTTCAAGAGCGCTGCCGGCGAACCCCTCCTGCGGATGCCCACCGGGAATCCCACCGGCGGGATCCCTACCGGTACATCTCCTTGATCCGTCCCCAACTCGTCGCACGGGCCGGGGTGTAGATCGTGCATGGGTTGGGATCGCAGGAGGTCCACTCCGGATGCCAGATGCCGCCGCTCTGTGCGCAGGACTGCTCCCGGTCGATCTTACACAGGTGATCGTGACAGCAGACGGCGAAGCAGGGGTTGGGGAAGCAGTTGCCCCCGCCATAGAAGGTCCCGCCCAGAAGCTTGCACCCTTCCAGCGTCACCATGGAGCACTCCCCGCCTATGCAGCAGGCGCCCAGGGGGCCGGGGCAGGGATTCACGGGCCAGCAGTCGAACTCGGGGCCCAGCCAGAAGCCCCCGGACTGTTGGCACTCCTGCGACGACAACAGGACGCATTCTCCGGTTTCGAAGCAACAGGCGCCGTCGAGCGGTCCCGGCCAGGGGGGGACGATCCCGGGGGTGTTGACGCCCAGACCGCCGCGCTGCTCCTCATAGACCGCATAGGCGTCGGGTGGGATCGGGCAGTTGGCGAACCCGCAATACCCGGTCGTGGGGTCCTCGGCGATCGGCACCAGCGTGGCGCCCCCATAGCCATAGGCATCGGCGCAGAAAAAGTAGACCGGGCGAAAGTTGCCTTCCCAGGGTGGGGAGGCCACACAGGCGGTTCCCTCGTTGGGCCCGGGCCATCCCGGAGACGGCAGCTCGAGCCCTTCATCCGGGAAGCAGGGCCCGGCCTCCACGATCTGCAGCACCTGTTCATCGTAATCACCGAAGCCGAACTCCACCGCGCACCACCGCTTCTCCTCCGTCTCCCAGGCCGCGAGCACGTACCAGATGACGGTGAGCGTATCATCGGTGGTGATCTCGGCCCGGACCTCATCCAGGCTGTGGATGGCGTGGGCGTCGTACGCCTCGCACCAGTCCTCACCGGGCGGTCCTGCCGAGTAGACGAGCTCATCCACGTAGTGGGCAATGAGCAGGCCGCCTTCCAGATTGTCCACATCCGCGCGGATGGTTGGTGTGGTGTATCCGGCAACCAGAGCGGCCAAGAGCAGAGCGCACGTCGAGCGGATCATTGCCACTCTCCTTTCCCCACTTTCGGATTGCGTGGCCGATCAACGGTACATCGATCGGGTTTCTTCCAAAGTGGTGGGTAGCCAAGACGCCGGCGACAGGGCGTCGGGGTTGGTTCTCGGTGGCTAGCAACGGGGTGGCAAGAACGATCGCCTCCCCCAACGCGACGATGACGGATCTGGACGGGGTCCAGAAGCATGATCCAGAGGATCCGGTATATCTCTGCATCGCATGAGTCCTGCACAGTGCACGCGTGGAAGGATTCGCGGTCGCTCTTACTCTTGTGTCTGTGCTGCTCCCATAGGTGTTGCTCCCATAGATGCTCCTCTCAGGATAGCATGCTGGGAAAACCTTGCACAGGTGCGAAGGCGTGCGATCACGGAGCATGGCCTCACGGCCCGTGGCGGTGGATTCTGGCCTTTCTGTTGACTGGCCACCGGCCACCTCCCAGTGCTAGCATCAACCCGACACCCACGGACCGTCACCGTGGCCATCTCACCCATCCGCACCGGGAGGTCGCCATGCGCTCGATTCACTCCCTCGTGATCCTGATCGTCCTTGCCGCCTGCACGGGAGGCGAGCAAGCCGCTGCAACGGATTGGGCAAACTCGCTGCCCGCAGTCAATGCCCCGGTCACTCGTCTGGAGTCGCTGGAATCGCCCGGCCACGCGGCCACACCGCCCACGCCGCCCCGCGACGCCCGCAACTGGCCCCAACCCGTCGGCGAGGTCGTCGGCTCGCCGGTGCTCTATGACCTCAACGGCGACGGCACGCACGAAGTCATCATCACCGACGACTGGTTCACCTACGTCTTCGACCACACCGGCGCCCTCTGGCCGGGCTGGCCGGTGCACCTGGGCGATGCCCAGCAGCACCCGGCCGTGGCCGACCTCGATGGCGACGACGTGGCCGAGATCATCGTGGCCACCAGCTTTCCGGGCGCCCTGCTGCACGTGGTCGATCAGACCGGCGCCGAGCTGCCCGGCTGGCCGGTGAGCATCCCGGTCACGGTGACGACCAACCTGACCTGCCCGGTCGTGGCCGACATAGACGGCGACGATGCGCCCGACGTGGGCGTGGCCGGCGAGCAGGGCGTCTTCTTCTTCCACGTCGATGGCACGCCGCTGGCGGGCTGGCCTTACCTGTGGCCGGTGCCGGTCAACAACCCGCAGTGGTCGGCGCCGGCGGTGGGGGACCTGGACCTCGACGGCGGCGTGGAGATCGTGGTGGGCAACGCCTGCTACCCGGACTGGGGCGTGCACGCCGTCGACGCCGACGGCACGGCCCTGCCCGGCTGGCCCAAGGTGATCAAGCCGGTCTTCTCCTCGCCCGCGCTGGCCGATCTGGACGGCGACGGCGACCTCGAGATCATCGCGCAGGAGGGCGACCCCGGCTCGCAGGGTTATCGGATGTGGGTGTGGCATCACGACGGGACGAACATGGCCGGCTGGCCGCACGCGATCGCCGCCGAAGGTCACAGCTCGCGTTGCAACCCGGCTGTCGCGGACGTGGACGGCGACGGCACCTTGGAGATCGTCACCGCCACCTCCGACGGCCTGCTGCACGTGCTGCGGCCCGACGGCACCGAGTACCCGGGCTATCCGCACCCGACCGGCGCGCCCGACTACTCGATCATCTCCTCGCCCGCGGTGGCGGACATGGACGACGACGGCGTGCAGGAGATCTTCCTGACCTACTGGTTCGATTTCGCGCACTACCTGGGGGCGTGGCGACTCGGAGGCGCGGCGCTGGACGGATTCCCCAAGACGCTGATCACGGGCAGCGACCTCAACGCCCACTGCTCGACGCACGTGCTCGACATCGAGGGTGACGGCGACCTGGATGTCGCCACGGCCGCCTCGACGATGTCGAGCGGGGTGGTGTGGGTGATCGAGGTCGACGGCAGCTCCATGGGCTCGCAGAGCGTTGCCGACTGGCCCAAGATCCGGCGCGATCTGCGCAACACCGGCTGCCGGCCGAGCGCCGATCCGGCGGGGGTGGCGGCTGCATCCTCCGCACGTCCGGCTGCGCTCACGCTGAGCCCCAATCCCTGGCTCGGCGCGGGTTCGCTTAGCTTCACTCCGCCGCAGGCTGGTCGGGGCCGTCTGGAGATCCTGGATGTCAGCGGGCGGCGAATCCTGATGCGCTCCGTGACGGGTTCAGAGGAGACGCTCCGCCTGAGCCCCGCTGAGCTCGCGGATCGTCAGGTTTCCGGGGGCGTCTACCTGGTGCGCTGGACGCCGCTCCATGGAGGAGGCCCGCGAACCGCGCGGCTGCTCAGCTTCGCGCGCTGATCCGCAGCGCAGAGGAAGCGGCGTCGAGCCGCCCCGGGCCGCGCCCGGGGCAGCATGGCCGTTCCTCCCGTCTAGGATTCCGGCTGTTCCCCGACCATGCCCGAGAACTGCTTCATCAGGCACTGGCGACAGAGCGTCGCCTCGAGCTCCGCCTGCGAGTGGCTCTGCAGGTATGCCTCCATGCTGACCCACGCCTCACCGTCTCGCACGCGCCGGCAGGAGCTGCAGACGTGCATCAGTCCCTCCAGGTGCTTGACGCGGTGCATCAGATGTGATGTCAGGCGCGTGACGAGGACCGCCAGCAGCAGGACCAGCAGCGATTCGATCCACAGCTCTCCCCAGTTGATCGGCGTGGGCGCGCTGCCTAGAACGAGATGAGGCAGGTCGAGCAACTCATCGAGCCACAGAAAGAGAACCACCAGTGCGAAACCCGACCACTCGTAGAACAGGATACGTCTGGTCGTGCGGACTTGGGCCATGACGCACCTCCCTGCGGGTCCGATTCTCGGACGCTCGCCCGCGCCATGGTGCGAGCCTGACTGGAAAGGGGCAAGCGGAATCGATCGATCAGCGGCGAGGTCGCACGCTGGTCAACGCCAGTCCCCGGACGCGACGAACGCCGCCCAGAAGAAGGGATGGGCATCCGGCCCCTCACCCGCGCGTTCGCGCAGGACGGCGAGACTGGCGGTGCGCACCGACTCGGCCGTGTCAGACCCCTCTTCTGCGGCCGCGCGGTAGAACGCGCCCATCCAATGCCGGGCCGCCTCGTCCTCAACGGACCATAGGCTGGTGATCAAGCTTCGCGCGCCGGCCATGCGGAAGGCGCGCTGCAGCCCCAATACGCCTTCCCCGCTCTGGATCTCTCCGATCCCGGTTTCACAGGCCGAGAGGACGGCCCACCGGGTCGCGGACAGGTCCAGGGCGGCGATCTCCTGGGCCGTGAGGATGCCGTCGTCGCTGTCCGACGCGGATTCCTGTCTGTGGTTGGCGCCCGCGAGAGCGAGTCCAGAGAGCAGGAGCGGGTTGTAGATTCCGACCCCCTCGGATTCGGCCAGACACTGGGGATCGAGGAAGTAGGCGTGCGTGGCCAAATGGAGGATGCGCTTGCCGGGCGCGGCTTCCTTGAAGGCCGTTTCGCTGGCGCCGCTGCCGGTGAGGAGCAGCACGCCTGTGTCCTGACTGCCGGAGGTTGCCGGGCCGCGCGCTCGGTTCGCCGAACGGTTGCTCCAGAGCGCGGCGATCTCCTGAGCCTCCCGGCGGGAGTCCGGCAGCGGCTCGAAGCGCCGCGAGCGGAGGTCGGCGCAGTCGGGACGCCGCCCACGAAACAGCCGTCTGGCGGCGAACGAAGCGGCGGGTTCTCGCCCAGGCGCCCGGACCGAAGTCGCCGACGCAGTGGGGGAACGATCGAAATCGGGAGCGCCCACAACGAGGGCCCCGTCGCGATCCGCGCCGCTTTCGGTGGCTCGCGCCGGTCCACCGTCCCGCGGCATGGCGGCCTGGGACGCAGCGATCTCGCGCTCGGCCGAGAGGTGGTGGAACCTCAGGGACGATTCCAACAGATACCCGCCTCCCGGCGCGGGCAGTGCAGCGAGATTGAGCAAGTAAAACTGGCCATCGGGGACCACGAAGACCCGGCGCGGGTCATCCAAGCGCGCGGCGATCGGATCCCAGATCAGCTCGCGCAGCACGTTCCCCACGTCGCGATAGGCGCGGATCCGGGCGGTCCGATCGTCGTCGGGCGCAGGTGGCCGACCGGCCTCCCGCCGCCAGTCCGCGATCAGCGCGTCGAAGCCGCCGGCGTCTCCAATATCGAGCGTCACGGGTGCGGACCCGGAGCCGGGAAGCACGAATACGCGGTACCAAGGCCTTGCCTCAAAGGCGTTGGACGGCCCGGCTTGGTGCCGTTGGTATCGTACGTAGGAGACCAGGCCGCTCCCGTCAGGCAACGCGTCGAACACCTCTGCGCGTCCGATCTGGGCTTCCGCTCGGCCCGGCGACGCGCCCTCACGGGTCAGTGAGCGCTCGGCGTTCTCCATCTCGATGCGCGCATCTTCGATCATCTGCCGGTAGACGATCGGGTCCGCATCCTCGGGGCCGCGCACGATCAGATTGGCCAGGCGGGTGCTCCCGCGCTGAAAGGTCTCCAACCGCTCGGCGGCGGTCGAGTCGATCGCCAGCACGGTGCGGCGCGTGCGCGCCGCCATTGCATCGAAAACCAGCGCGCGCGAACGAATGAGCACGTCCCATACACGTGCGGTCAACTCCGGGTCATCGACGTCGTGGATCGCAGAGAGCGCCAAATCGAGCGGCAGTCGAGCCCGGCGCGCATAGTGCAGCGCCTGTCGCTCGGGAAGCGCGCGCAAGGTCAGCCGCAGGTTTTCGACCTGGATCTCGGCGGCGCTTAGGGCTTGCTCCATCGCGGTCCGCGGCTCGCCGGTGCACAAAGCGAGCCGGGCCAGATCGCAGCCGTATTCCGCGACCAGAGGATGATGCGCTCCGATCTGTTGCGCAACGATCCGAACGGCCGTCTCGAGCTTCTCGCGGCTTTCCTCGTACCGGCCCTCTTCCAACGCGACGCATCCAAGCGACCGCAAGATCTCGGCGGCGCGGGGCGTCTCGGGTCCGATGCTCTGCTCGCAGATTGCCAGGGCACGCTCCCCAAGTTGCCGTGCCTCCCCGAGGCGTCCCTGCTCCAAAGCGATCTGTGCCAGCGTTGCGTCGAAACTGGAGATGTAGGGGTGTTCGGGCCCGTACTGCGTCTTCCAGATTTCCCTCGCCCGCTCGATAAGGGGCACACCCTCCTCGAGTCGCCCCAGCTTGCACAGCGTGTTTCCCATGTTGAGCAACGACTCGGCGATCCGCGGGTGGTTCTCCGGGTGGAAGACTTCGCGAATCTCGAGACTGCGGCGGCGGACGCGCAGCGCTTCCTGGTGATCCTCGAGGGCCGTGAAAACGGCCCCGAGCAGACTGTACGCGTAGCCGAGGTCTTCGATCTCGAGGCCCTCGGATTCCAGCAAGTCGATCTGGCGGTCCAGCACCGCCCGCGCCTGGCGGTAGGCGGCCAGTTTGATGAGGGTGTTGGCGACGTTCCCCCGAATCGAGATCGCCTGCGCGTCCAGCGGTCCTCCGACCGACTCGGCGATGGCGAGCGACCGTCGGTAGAGCGGAAGCGCGCCGGCGAAGTCGGAAAGCAGGTACCGGATGTTCGCCAGCGCATTGATCGAGGAGGCCATGTCCTCGTGTTCCGGGGGAAGGTGTGCCTCACGGATGGCGAGCACGCGTGCGAAGATGGGTTCGGCTCCCGCGTAGTCACCTCCCATGGCGCGGATCACGCCCAGGCTGAAGAGGCTGCGGGCCACTTCGGGATGATCGGGGCCGAAAATCTCCTCTTTGATTGCGACGGCCCGGTCGGCGAGCCGGGCCGTCTCCTCCGTCTGGCTCTTGCCCCCTTGCCACAGACACTGCACGAGCAGGTCGAGCACCCGCATCACCTCCACCGACGTGGATCCGAATCTCGCTTCCCGGCGCGGCAGGATGCGACGCAACAGCGCCTCGGCCGGTCCGAGTTTGCGCTCCACAACCAGAGAGCGGGCCAGCAGGAGCGAGTCCTCTTCGGCGAGCTGCAATAGGGAGTCCGTTGACGGCTTGGTCGCCTCGCCGGCTGCACCCGCCTGGCTGCTCGCGGTCGCGTGGAAGGATGACAGTGGCGCCACGGTCACCACGAGGAGAGCGACAAGACAACGTCCGGCACGTGAGGCGAGCATCGTGGCCCCCCGAGACTGAGATTCTGATATGGGCAAGCGACGGTCTTTGAAAACGATTCTAGGATGGAACCGGGGCGAAATCCATGGGAAGAGAAGCGGGTGTTTACAGGCTCGGCGCCCCGCGCTGGGCAGGGAGGGCGGCCTCGGGAGACTTCGTGCCAGCGACTCGGCGTCACATTCCCGGGGTGTGGGCGCGGGGAATCGGGCTTGCTGCCCGACTCCCCGCGTTGCGTGATGTCAGGTGGCCACCGAACGGTCGGCCTCGAGAGTTCGTGCTGACCACGAGACCACGAGGGCCGATCCTCGGCACCCCTGCGTGCGAAGCGGCTACTTGACCAGCACCAGACGCTCGATGTCCACGTACGCCTTGGTGCCGTCACGCGTCACGGCATCGAGACGGCAGAAGTAGATCCCGCTGCCGAGCGCCTGCTCATCGACCTTGACCGAATGGGTTCCGGCGGGCTGCGATCCGTGGATCAGCACGGCGTGCTCCCGGCCCTCGAGATCAAAGACGCGCAGACTGACCTCCGCATCGGCGGGAAGCGCGTAGCGCAAGGTCGACCCCAGGCGCATTGGATTGGGGACTGCCGCGAACATGGTCTGGTGAACCCGGGTCATCTCCTCGGGCGACACGGATGAGGGCGCGCCGCTGCCGAACTGGAGGTGCGTCGGCGTGAGCCACTCCATCAAGGTCACGGTCTGATCGGCGTCGGTCATCAACCAGAACAGACCGTCCACGAGCACCGGGCTCCAGGCTCCGACATAGGTGGTACCGACCCCCGAGCCGGTGGGATGGGTGGGCGACCCTTGGTAGTAGGCGCCCGGAGCGTAGCTGCCCTGCTTGTAGGGGTGAGCCCAGATGCGCACACCGGTGGGCTCGGTCGTGTAGTAGAGGAACTCCATGGTCGCATCGTGCTCGCAGGTGAAGTAGGCGGGCGCCGGATGATCCAACTGATACGCCACCACGACATGGTTGTTGAAGTGGAAGTCGACCGGCACGAAGTACTCGAGGAACATGGTCGTCTGGGCATCGTCCCAAACCTGGAAGCGAATCGCATCGACCGTGACCTCACCGGATGTGATCGTGAAGGTCCCACTGCCGGTCCCTGTGCCGGACGGGTAGAGCGGCGATCCCGAGGCGCCGTAGTTGGGCGTGAGCGATCCGTTCGTGAAGGGCCGCGCCCAGATTCGGACGGGTTGGTCCGCCTGATAGCTGAAGTCGACGGTCACGTTGTCATTGAACAGCCATCCGGCCGGTGAGGAAGGCGTGGTCGACACGTTGTAGACCGAAGCGGCCCGGAACTGGTAGTCCACCGGTACGAAGAGCTCGAGCAGGAGGTTCGTCTGGGCGTCGTCCCACATCTGGAAGCGCACCGCATCGACGTCGCAGTCCCCCATGGTGATCGTGAAGTTCCCGGTGCCGCTGCCCGTGCCCGAGGGATAGAGGGGCGATCCCGAAGCCCCGTAGTTGGGCGAGAGGGAACCGCCCGTCATCGGCCGGGCCCAAATCCGCACGCCGCCGGGCTCTACGGTGGCGTACTCGAAGCTGATGTCCACGAACTGGTAGTTCTTGACGCTGGAGGGCGATTCGGGCGACATCTGGATGTTGAAGATGCCGTGCTCCCCATAGTAGTACGTCACCGGAACGAAGAACTCCAGCAGCATCACCGTCTGGTCCGCGTTCCAGATCTGGAAGCGAACATCGTCGACGACCGTGTTGCCGGCTTGGATGGTGAAGTAGGCTGACCCGGTGCCCGTGCCCTCGGGATAGAGCGGCGAGCCGCTCGCGGCGTAGTTGGGCGTGAGGCTTCCCTCCGTGAACGGACGCGCGAAGATGCGCACCCCGCCGGCTGTCTGGACATCGTAGTCGAAGGTGATGTCCACACGGTCGTTGAACCGCATCGCTGAAACGGAACCAGGGTCGAACTGGATGTTCGACATCGCATCGCCCCAGGCGGGCGACGCCGCGCCGAGCAACAAGACTCCCAGGACAACCGCGCTGAACGCTTTCATGCTGACCCCCTTCCGAAGACGGAGCGCCGTCTTCTCCTCAACCACGTTGACCGACCTGTTGTGCATGTGGGAAGCCTCCGATCCAAGGTTGGACGTGACGAACCTCTCGACAGGGAACGAACGCGTGCCTGCCAACGAACCAGGGTATGTCCGTCTCACGTCCAATACCGGAGACTCACCGGCCGCTCGAAAATCACACGCGCACACAAAAAAGGACGAAGAGACGCAGACTGCCGACCGTGCGGGGGCTGATGGGGTCATCCGCGGGGTGGGAAGCCGCTGCGGACCCTTCCAACCCAACGCACAGTGAGAATACAGCTTGGACAGGAGAGATGGAAGGGGGGATCCCGCTGGAGATCGCGGTGTGCGGAGGTTACTGCGATGGCTTTATGGGTGTAAGCGCCGAACGTGCGAGCTCCTCCTGACCTTGGAAGGCGAAGACTCGCAGGTAGCGTGACGTCTGACTGTCGGAGGCTGGGGCCTCGTCAACCGTTCGCACCAAGAGCGATGTCTTCTGACCGGTGCTTTGCCGCCGGGTCTCAACGAGATCTCTCCCGTAGAGAGCTACTTCGTAGCGATCCGCGTCCATCATGGGATGCCAGGAGACGAGAATCTGTTCCGGGCCCACGCTCTCCACCGTGGCCTTCAAGACCGATCCCGCCGTCACGTCCTCCCCACGCAACGTGACGGCGTCGCCCCGGCCGGATGTCGGTGGGCGGGTCTGCTGGATGGCGACCACGAGCAGGGCCACCGCAAGGACCGCCCAGGCCGGCCGTAGGGTGGGCTGCAGCAACAACGCCAACGCGCGGCGCAAGAGGGAGTCGATTCGCCGCGGATTTGTCGCCGGGCCCTCCACGGCTGGTTGGGCGCTCCCCAGGATCTTCGCTTCCAACGCTGCCGCCAGGGCTTCGCCCGCTTCCTGTCCTCGGGCTTCAGGCGGAAGCGCATCTGGGTTCTGGAAGTCCTGATAGGCCAGCCAGCGCGCCCAGCAACGTGGACAGTGGTCCATGTGGACACGGCGCGGATCGTCGGCCGCCAGGCGCATCACCGCCGGGAGCTCCTCGATCGGTATACAGCGGTCCTTCATAGCGAGGCCTCCGTGGCCTGCGTCGGGTGATCCTTCAGAACCGCCCGCAGCTTCCGGCGTGCCCGCTGCAGCACGCCCCTGGCTCCTGAAGCCTGGCCGATCTCCAGGAGCTGCGTGATGCGGTCGACGGGCATGCGCTCGAAGCAGCGCAGCCAGAGCACCGTCTGCTCGAGCGGCTCCAGATGCGATCGAATCAGGTCGAGAATGGCCTCCTCCGACAGCTTCTCCATGTACTGCTGTCCCGGGTCCTTCTCGGAGCTGGACAGCCCATCCACTTCGGTCTCATCCGCGTACAGGAGCTGGGGTCGGCGCAGCTCGCTGAAGCAACGGTTGCGGGCGATGACGTAGAGCCAGCAGCCGAAGTCCGCGCGCAGCTCGAACGTCGCCAGGTGCTGGTACGCATTCAGCAGCACCTCTTGGGCCAGATCCCGCGCCCGCTCCGGGTCGCCCAGGCGGCGGTAGCACCAGGCATAGACCTTGTCGCGATAGCGGGAAAGCAGCGCACAGGCGGCGCGCTGCCTCTCCGGCCCGTCCGGGTGCTCCCGATGCAGGCGCACCAGGTCGTGATCCGACAGGTTGTTCCAGTGGGTGCCGTCTGTCATGGGTGACGTCCGCGAACGACGAGAATCACACGCGGCAGGGAGATTTTGACTCCCTACCGATCCAGAAGGCGTCCGACGGGCGCGCATCCCGCCCCGTCGATCTGAGACAAGTGTAGCAGGGGATGGGGCTAGGGGCATCACGTTCCTTGGCCCCGATGTCAGAATCAGAACAAGGAGAAGTGGACGAACCCGCCGGGGTCCTCGCGGATCTCGCGGATCAGGGCGCGCGTCTCGCGCACCGCGCGCAGCGCTTCCTCGTAGAGCGCGGGGTCCGTCATTGCCCGGCCCAGCGTCCCGTGACCTTCTTGGGCCGCGGCCAGCAGCGAATCGGCGCGCCCCACGGCCCGATCCCAGGCGGTCAGCGAACTGTCGAGGCGGGCCGCCGCGCGCGCGCTGCGATCGATCAGGGCGCCGACCTGTCCCTCACGGCCCACCAGTGCCTGCTCCAACGCCGACATCGTGTTGGAGAAGCTGTGGATCGAGCCGCGGAGCTCCGCGCGATTCTCCGACAGGAGCTGGGCCAGCTCATCGGTGACCCGGGCGGTGTTTTCCAGGGATGCGAGCAGGCCCGTTCCCGTCTCGTCCTCGAATGTCGCCAGGAGCGAATCGATTCGCACGGTCAGCCGCTCGAAAGTCTCGAATGTGCCGCTCAGTCCGGCCACGAGCTGCGGAATGCCCGGCTGGTACGTGCCGTGCAGCGTTGTCTGCTTGTCGAGTGGGGGCGCTTCGGGGGGACCGGCGTCAATGGCGACCAGCTTCTGTCCCATGATGCCCACGTTCTCGATGGCGACGCGGGCGCCTTCCCGCAGGCTGACCTCTTCGCTCAGCTCCAGGGTCACCACCGCGCGCCCGTCTTCGTAGCGAATCTCGTCCACCTTGCCCGAAGGCACCCCCTGGACCTCCACGGGGTCTCCCCCCATCAGCCCACTGGCGGTCGGGAAGGCGACATCGAGACGGTAGTAACGACCCCCGATTTGAAAGTCGCGGAACCACATCACGCCTGCGACCAGCACCGCGATCGACAGAATGAAGGCGATGCCCACTTGAGCCTGGTGCTTCTGATTCGCCATGGCAACTCCCTACGGGGTGGCAGGCCCGGCGCCGCTTGCAGCGGCTTCCCGCCGGTTCGGACCGCGCGACGCGAACGCGTCCAAGAATTCGCGCATGATCGGATCGTCGGTCGCGCGGATCTCGTCGGGACCGCCCTGCACGTGAATCCGACCGTCGTGCAGCAGGCAGAGTCGGTTGCCCACTATGAAGGCGCTGTGTAGATCGTGCGTGACGACGATGGATGTGATGTCGAGCTTCTCCTGCAACTCGAGGATGAGCTCGTTGATCTGCATCGCCGACACCGGGTCGAGGCCCGTCGTGGGCTCGTCGTAGAGCATGTACTCGGGATCCACGGCGATCGCGCGCGCCAGACCGACGCGCTTGCGCATGCCGCCCGACAAATCCGCGGGCCGCATGGTCTCGACGCCCGGCAGGTTGACGAGAGCCAATGTCTCGGCGACCTTGGTGGCGATTTCGTCCTCGTCCCGGTTCGAGTGCTCCCGCAGACCCAGCCCGATGTTCTCCGCCACGGACATGGAATCGAACAGCGCGGCCTGCTGGAAGAGCATTCCAAATCGGCGCCGGAGTCGCGAGAGACCGTCGTAATGGGTGCCGACGATCTCGCGGCCGTCCACCCGGATCGATCCCCGGTCCGGTTTCATCAGACCGATGATCTGCTTGAGCAGGATGCTCTTGCCCGTTCCCGAGCGCCCCAGCACGACGACCGACTCCCCGGTGGGGACATCGAGATCTATCCCACGCAGCACGGACGTGCCGCCGAAGGATTTGTGCAGGTTCCGGATCTCGATCATCAAGCCTCCGTTTGCGCGGGCGCTGCGAAACCACCCCGACGCCTGCCCGTCACGACGCCGGAAAGATAATGCGGAAGATCACCTCCGCCAGGAAGTAGTCCGCGACCAGGATCATCACGCAGCTCGCCACGACGGCTTTCGTCGTCGCCGAGCCCACACCCTCCGCGCCCCCGCGCGTCTGGAAGCCGAAGAAGCAGCCCTGAACGGCGATGATCACGCCGAAGACAAACGACTTGAGCAGCCCGCCGTAGACATCGTGGACGTCGAAAAGGAGCTTCATGCCGCGCGTGAAGGTCTCGATCGTCAATCCCACGCGCGCCACGGCCACGCCCATGCCGCCGAGGATGGCGATCGCGTCGGCGAAGACGGTGATCACGGGCAGCATGATGAAGCCCGCCAGCACCCGCGGGACGACCAGAAACCGCACCGGACGGATCGCGAGCGTCTCGAGGGCGTCGATCTGCTCGGTGACGCGCATCGTTCCGATCTCCGCGGCGAACGAGGCCGACACCCGCGCCCCGACGACGAGCGCGGTGAGCACGGGGCCCAGTTCGATGAAGACCGATTTGCTGATGACCGTGCCGACGTAGACCAGAGGGATCGCACCCTGAAACTGGTATGCGCTCTGCAGCGCAGCCACTCCGCCAACGAAGAGCGACGTCAGGATGACGAGCGGCATCGAGCCGACGCCGACGTATCGCGCCTGGTCGACGAGACGCCGACCGTAGCGCAGACCGGGCAACAGCTCTCTCAGGACATAGGCCAGGAAGAGCGCGAACGCGCCGGCGGAGCGGACGGCCTCGATGATGACGCGGCCCACATAGGCGAGCGGCGCCAGAAGAGCGACAGATCCCTGCCTGGGACTCGGGTCAGATGGCGTTCCCTTGCCGCGCATCGAAACCGACGCACCGGAGCGCGATCCTCCGCTTGGGTTGCTTCTCATCATTGTACGCCCTAGCAGACCCGAGATGACCGCCTCCGATCCATCCGGCCAAGCCGGATTCTCCGGTAGGGGCCGCTACGGATGCGCTTGCTGCCGCCGGCCCGTCCGCGCCCACCTCAGGCCGGCTGGGGGGTGATCCCACGCACTCGGCGGTGGTTGTCCCGATGGGTGGCACAAAGAGACGCAGGTAGAATCACTCTTCGCACGCAACCGAAGGCAGCGTGCGAGCAACTGAAGGAGGATACACGTGGAGTCGACCAAGAGCGGGTTGCTCGAGAAACGAAGGGCGGAGTTGAAGAAGCTCGACGAGCGGCTGGACGCGCTCAAGGCGGAGTCCGCGGACGCCGACCCCGAGCTCAAGATCGGCTTCCAGGAGCAGCTCTACGAACTGGAAGAGAAACAGATGCAGGCGCGTCAGGCGCTCGAGGAGCTGGAAGAGGCGGACCGCCAAGAGGTGAAGAAGGTCGGGCAGGCGCTCGAAACGGCCCTGACCGACTATGCCACGGCCCTCGACGTGGCCGAAACACGCTTCGACTAAGAACGCAGCCTTGCGCGCCCGGGTCACGCCGTCGCGCCGCGCGCAGCCTCACGCACCCGGACCGCGCCTTCGCATCGTCCGCACATCGCGCTCCAGCAGTCACGTCACAGTCGGTTCGCGATCGCGGCGATCGGGTCGAGGCGGGAGGCCTTCAGCGCCGGGTAGAGCCCGAAGAGCAGACCCACCCCGACCGCGAACCCGATCCCCAGCGCCATGCCCGTGCCGGACACCGGAATGGAGACCCCCTGCCCGGCGCGCTCGGCGAAGATCGTGATCAGCCGGCAGAGGACCGCGCCCAACGACAGGCCGGCCAGGCCACCGACGGCGCTGATGGTCACCGACTCGACCAGGAACTGCTGAAACACGGCGCGGTCGGAGGCGCCGACCGCCTTGCGAATGCCGATCTCCCGCAGCCGCTCGCTGACCGAGATCATCAGCACCGAAAGCAGGCCAATGCCGCCGACCAGCAGCGAGACCGTGGCGATGGAGCCCAGAATCATGCTCCACGTGCGCGCGATGCGATCGACCGCTGCCATGCCCTCGGCCATGTTCTGCGCGACATTCTGGATTTGGAAGTCCTCGATCTGGCGGTGTTCCCGCAGCAGAATCTGGTGGACGCGATCGTAGGCCGCGCTGATGTCGGTGCCGTCGCGCAGGCGCAGCGCGAAGTAGGCGATCCGCTTGGTCCCGGTCATGTAGTGCATCGACGTCGTGGTGGGGATGTAGATGCGCTGGTGCTCCTCGCGCTGACCGTCACCTCCGAACATGGCGCTGAACTCCTTGCGCCTCAGCTCGCCGACGACGGCGAACTCCTCGTCTCCCAACAGCACCGTGCGCCCCACGGCGCGGACGTCGCCGAAGAGACGCTCCTTGATCGTCGCGCCCAGCACGCAGACGCGGGCGTGGTGCTCGACATCGAGCCAGGTGAGCAGACGGCCGTCGCCCGACTCCAGCTTGAGAATGGGGAAGCCGTCGGGGCTGACGCCGAACACCGGGCAGCGACGAGCTTCATTCCCCGCCCGGACCACGAGGTAGCTCTCGGTGGCGGGACAGATTTGCTGGATCTCCGGCACCTCGGCCATCAGCACCTCGGTATCTTGAAGCGTGAGTCCCTTGGAGGCCTTGAGCCGGGCGAGCTCCTCGGGATTGTGGACGTGCCGATTGCCGATGAAGAAGACGTTGTCGAAGCCGAGCTGGATGAAGTCTTCCAGGACACGGGCCTTGAGGCCGCTGACAAACGAGAACATGGCCACGACCGACGCGGCGCCCACGACGATCCCCACCAGCGTGAGAGTGGAGCGCAGCTTGTGATTCCAGAGCGCCCCCAGGCCGCTCCCGATGCTCTCGAAGAGGTTCATCTGCGTGCTCCCTGCCTTACTCGTAGCGCAGCGCCGCGACCGGGTCGAGGCGCGCCGCCCGCAACGCGGGCACGAGCCCGAAGACCAGACCGATGCCGACGGCGGTCACGAGCGCGATCAGCATGATCTGCGGCGTGATCAGGGTCGGCATTCCCAGAAACGCATCGACCGCGGCCGTCATGCCCAGGCCCAGAATCAGGCCGATCACCCCCCCGGCGGCCGTCACGAGGACCGCCTCCAGCAGGAACTGGACGAAGATGTCCCTGGGCGTCGCCCCGATGGCCTTGCGCACCCCGATCTCGCGAATGCGCTCCTTGATCGAAGCCAGCATGATGTTGGCGATCACGACGCCACCGACGAAGAGCGAGACGAACGCGACCGCCCAGAAGATGATGTTGAAGAACGCCCCCTCTTCGGCCTGGGCGCTGATCCGGGCGCTGCGCGAATCGATCTCGAAGTCCTCCACGCCGTGGCGCCTCAGGAGCACGTGGCGGACTTCGTCGGTGAGCGCCGGCACGGCGGCGACCGACTTCGCCGACAGCTCCAGGCCGTCCAGTCGGTCGTTCACCGTGAACCGCTTCACCATGGTCGTGATCGGGATGTAGAGGCTGCGGTTGAACCACGCGAGGACGTTGCGATCGCCGCTTCCGCCGCCGCCGCGGAAGTAGAACTCCTTCTTCTCCATGATGCCCACGACGGTGAACATGACCCCGTCCAGTGAAATCTGCTGTCCGATCGGGTCCTCGCCCCCGAACAGGTCGTCCTTGTAGGTGGGTCCCAGCATGACGACGTTGGCGTGGTTGCGGCAGTCTTCATCGGTGATGAAGCGGCCCATCGCCACCGGCATATCGTCGGCGTAGGGATAGTGGCGATTCGTTCCCAGGACCTTCATCCGGAAGCGCTTGTCCCTGTAGGCCACATCCAGGAAGCGGGTGATCTCGGGGTCCACCGTCAGCACGGAGGGGCAGTCCGCGAGGATCTGCTGCGCGTCGCGGTACGTCAGACGCTCGGAGGCGCGCTCGGCCGCGGTCATGAAGACGCGGTCGGTGCGCGTGTTGGTGATGCGCAGCTCGCGGGCGCCGCCCAGCTCGGCGAAGTAGGCCTCGGTCTGGGCCTGACCGCCGCCGATCAAGGAGAGCACGGTGACCACCGACGCCACGCCCATGACGATGCCCACGGTGGTGATGACCGCCCGCGCCCGACTGGTGGCCATCGCCCGGGCCCCCGCATCCAGGCTCTCCAACAGGTTCATGACCCGTTGCCCTCCGCCACACAGCCGTCCTCGATGCGGATGACACGATGCGCGTGGGCGGCGACGTTGGCGTCGTGGGTCACCAGGACGACGGTCCTTCCCTCGCGGCTGAGACCGTTCAAGATGTCCATGATCTCGTTGCCGGTCTTCGAGTCGAGATTGCCCGTGGGCTCATCGGCCAGGACGATGCTGGGCTCGTTCACCAACGCCCGGGCGATCGAGGCGCGCTGGCGCTCCCCGCCGGAGAGCTCGTTGGGCCGGTGGCGCAAGCGGTGGCCCAGACCCAAACGCTCGAGCAGCTCGCTGGCCCGGCGGCGGCGCTCCCGGCGGCCCACCCCGCCCTGGTAGACCAGGGGCAGGGCGACATTGTCGACCACGTCCACACGCCTCAGCAGGTTGAAGTTCTGGAAGACGAACCCGATCTCCCGATTGCGGACCTCGGCCAGCGCGCGGCCGTGCAAGTGGCCCACCGGGCGCCCCGCCAGAGCGTACCGTCCGGAGCTCGGCGAATCGAGGCACCCCAGGATGTGCATCAGCGTGGACTTGCCCGATCCGGAGGGGCCCATGATGGCGATGTACTCGCCCTGCTCGATCTCGAGCGACACGCCGCGCAGCGCCTCGACCTTGGCCGCCCCCAGGTCGTAGGATTTGCAGATCCCGTCGGTCTGGATGAGCATGGCTAGCCCCTTCCGCGCGCGGCCCCGGCGGCCATCCGCTGACGGCGGATCTCGTCTTCGGTCAGCTCCCGCCCCTCGACCTCCGGGTCGAAGCGGGCGACGACCTCGCCTTCCTCGAGTCCCGCGACCACCTCCACTTTCTCGATGTTGGCCACGCCGGTCTCGATCTCCCGCTCCACCGGCTCGTTCTCGCTGCCGTCGAAGACGTAGGCGACGTAGCGGCCCTGCTTCAGAAACGCGGCTTCGATGGGGATGGTGAGCACATCTTCCCGATGGTCGCCTTGGATCTCGATGTTGGCCGTCATCCCGGGGCGCAGGCGGTCGTCCACATCGGTGACATCGATTTCGACGTCGAAGATCTTGACGCCTTCCTCGTCGCGGGCGGCCGTCGCCAGATGCGTGATCACCCCGTTGAAGCGCACATCCGGGTAGGCGTCCACGTCGATCGTCACCTGCTGGCCGTGGCGGACCTTGCCGATATCCACCTCGTTCACGCCGGCCTGAATCTGCATGGTCGACAGGTCGGCGATCGTCATCAGCGTGGTCCCGCTCGTGGCCGAGAGCGCGCCCGAGGTCACGATCTCGCCCTCTTCGATCTGCAGGTCGATCACCGTGCCCGAGGCCGGCGCTACGATGTCCAGCAGCTCGGCCGACTCGGTGTCGGTCTCCAGGCTGACGCCGTCCTCCTCGGCCAGCCGCATCTGCTCGAGGGCCGACTGGAACTCGATGCGGGCGATGTCATAGGCGTCCTTGGAGAGACGCACCTGCGCCTCGGAGATGTGGCCCTCGCCGTGGAGCGCGAGATCCCGCTCGTAGTCCTGTCGCGTGCGCTCGAGCTCCACGCGAGCCCGTCCGTACTCGCTCTTGAGGCTGGCGACGGTGCGCGCCTGCGCCATATCCGGCTCGACCGAGGCCAGCAGGTCGCCGCGATGGACCGACTGACCATCCTCGACATGGAGACCCGTGACCTTGCCGCTGACCTTCGACTTGACGAGCACCATCGTCTTGGGCTGGATGGTGCCCGTTTCGGTCAGCCGGACGGAGACCTCACCCACCTCCACCGACGCCTGACGGGCCGACAGCCCGCCGGCGCCCGCCTCGGCCTCGGCCGGCCGGGGTCCCGAGCCACGGCTCTGGAGCACGAACACGAGCGCGACCACCACGGCTACCGTGAGCGGCAGCAGCCACTTGAGATGCTTCTTCATGGGTTCCTCCCGGGGATGCCCCTCCCAGGTCCCGCCGCAGGGGGGATGGCGGCGTCTCGTCTGGCTGTACGGTTCGGAACCAGCGCGGGTTGCGGGGTGGACGGCGCGCCCGGGTGGGCGACAGGGGCAAGGTCCGGCCTGGTGGTTCTCCCTAGGCCGGTACCGGGAGACACCCAGGACCCATTGCTTCGTCTCCGGGTGGACCGGCCGGCAGCGGCGGCGCACGATGGGATCAACCAGGAAGGAGGAGATCGCCATGCGCAGATGGCTTTTGTTGCTCTTGGTAGGCATCGTCGGAGCGGGCATGACGCCCGGTTGGGGCGCGGTGCACGAGGTGATCATCCGAGACTACGAGTTCGATCCGGCCGAGCTGGTGGTCGATGAGGGTGATTCGGTCTACTGGACCCACGCCGGAGACGTGGTGCACACGGTGACCAGCGGCGAGACGTGCGTTCACGACGGTCTGATCGATTCGGGAGATCTGAACAGCGGAGATCAGTTCGGCTGGCTCTTCGACGAGGCGGGAGAGTTTCCCTATTTCTGCACCTATCACTGCCCGACCATGGAGGCGGTGGTCACGGTCAATGAGCTGACGCCGGTCGAGATCACGACCTGGAGCCGCATCAAAGCGCTCTTCCGCTGATCCGGAGCGCCGGCGACAGGGACAGTCGCGCGGGCGCCTGGTCGCGCCCGGGCGACCGGACCAGCGGCGTGGCGCCCCCACGCCCGGACTGGCGGTGTGATGCTCCCAGGCCCGGACTAGCGGTCGGGGTCAAAGCCGATCACCCACAGGTTCCGCTCGGGCACGGGGCCGCGGGTCGAGTCGAACACGATGGCCCGCGAATCAGGCGTCCAGGTTGGATACAGGTCCTGGTATTCCTCGGTCGAGGTGAGCTGCCACAGCCCCGCGTCCACGCCATCGGCGTCGATCACCCAGATCTCCCAACCCTCGAACTCCGAGTGTCGCGAGAAGGCGATGTACTCGCCGTCGGGCGACCAGGCCGGGGACATCACGTCGCCGAGGTCGTCCACGGCGATCTCGGCCGTGCCGCCGTCGCGGGCGACCTTGAAGATCTCGTGACCGTCCTCGAACGCCACCCAGGCGCCGTCGGGCGAATAGGTGGGGTGCTCGCCGTCGCACGGAGCCAAGTCGGGCTCCGCGCAGGGGATGGCCTCGGGCTGGCCGTCCGGATACGAGATGGCCATCAAACGGTCCTCCTCGCCGACCACGATCTCGGTTCCGTCAGGGGACCAGGCCGGTGTTCGGTTTTCACCGCCGGCGCGCACCAAGGTCACATCCTTGGTGTGCGGATCCACCACATAGAGCCCGTCTTCGCTCCGGAAAGCAATGCGGTCTTCGACAGGCGACCAGTGGGGTTCCCGGCCGAACGAGGTGAGGGTGTCGTATTCGGAGGGTTGGTTGCGCGCACAGACGGCGATGCTCGAGTCGGGGAGCTGGAACGCGATCCAGGCGCCGTCGCCCGAAACCGACGGGCGCCGGGCGCCGGCTTGCGTCAGTCTGGTGGGCTCGCCCGTCGGCACCAGCGTGGCCGCCAGCACCACATTGGACAGCTCCGACCAGTTGGGGACCTCGTCGGCGGTCTTGACCCCGAAGTAGTAGACGGTTCCCGGCTCGAGTCCCGTGATCAAGATTGCCTGGTCATTGCCGGCTTGCTCGGGCACAGGAATGTCGTCGGGGCGCGTGGCCGCATCCCACGTCGCCTCGCTCAGGGACTGCGTGGCGTAGGCCACGTCATAGGTCGTCGCGCGACCCTGATCGCCGTCGTCGCCCGGCGCCGTCCACACCAGTCCCACGCGGGTCTGGTCGAGGATCTCCAGTCTCAGGTCGGTGATCGGAGCGGGGGCCGTGGTGTCGGCGCCCGGCTCCTCGGACAGCGTCGTGTCGAACACCACGTTGGAGAGCGGCGACCAGTTGCCGGCATCGTCGCGGGCCCGGATGGCGAAGTGGTAGATCCACTCGCTGCGCAGGTCCTGGACGGTCGTCTCCTGCTGCGTCCCGGCCGCCAGTGGAGCGAGCGGGTCGGGCACCGGAGTCGCATCCTCCCAGGTCACGTCGGTGATCGCGTCGGGCGCATGCCGGATGCTGTAGGCCGACGCGGTGCCCTGGGTGCTGTCGTCGCCCGGCGCGGTCCAGGAGAGGGTGGCGCTGTGCGCCGCGATGCCGTCGATCGACAGGTCGGAGATCGCTGCGGGGGCCACGACATCCGGTCGAACTTCACCATCGTCATCGTCGTCGCATCCCCATACCCCGAAGAGCATGCCCGTCATCAAGCCGAAGGTCAGCCCGATCCTGAGTGACCGCATTGAATCCCCCCTTCAATCGAACTCGTGCGTGACCGCGCCTGGATGCTGATCGAGCTCCATCGTAGGGCTCGGCGCAGGCGCCTCAAATGGGAGCCCTTCTGAAGCCAGGCTGGGAGCCTTCCCCATATGCCGCGCCATTCCGGACGCTTACGCTGACCGCAACCACTGAGGCACCGTGGCGAGGAAGAGAGGAGTGAGTATCATGCATGCCGATCCCAAAGAAGAACAAGGCGGCCATTCTCCACCGAGAAGCGAGTTCGTGCACTGGTTGGAAGATGTCGGACAGGACGATGTGGCCGAGGTCGGCGGCAAGAACGCCTCGCTGGGCGAGATGTTGCGCGCCCTGAGCGAAGAAGGGGTGCGCGTCCCGAGCGGCTTCGCCACGACGGCCTCCGCCTACCGCCGGTTTCTGGAAGTGAATGAGCTGGAAGCGAAGATCAAGGAGCGGCTCGAGTCCATGGACCGTGGGGAGTCGGAGCTCGCCCAGGTGGGCAAGTCGATCCGGCGGCTCTTTCGCAAGGCCGAGTTTCCCGAGGACATCCGCACATCGGTGGAAGAGGCCTACGCTCAGCTCAGCGAGCAGTACGACGAGAACGAAGTCGACGTGGCGGCGCGCAGCAGCGCGACGGCCGAAGACCTGCCCGAGGCCAGCTTTGCGGGCCAGCAGGAGTCGTTTCTGAATGTGACCGGCGCGGACGACCTGTTGGACGCCTGCCGGGAGTGCTACGCCTCCCTCTTCACCGATCGCGCCATCGCCTACCGGGAGGAGCAGGGCTTCGATCATCTCGACGTGGCCCTCTCCGTGGGTGTGCAGAAGATGGTGCGGTCGGACCGGGCCGGGGCCGGGGTGATGTTCTCGATCGACACCGAAACCGGGTTTCCCGACGTGGTCGTGATCGATGCCGCGTGGGGACTGGGTGAGAGCGTCGTCCAGGGTCAGGTCACGCCCGACGAGTACCGCGTCTTCAAGCCGCCGCTGAAGCAGAAGGGCTTCGAGCCCATCATCGAGAAGGCCCTGGGGGACAAGACGAAGAAGATCGTCTACGGAGCGGGCAACGGGCAGGCGGTCAAGACCGTCAACGTGCGCAAGCGGGACCGCCGGCGCTACGTGCTCACCGACGAGGAGATCCTCAAGCTGGCCCGCTGGGCGGTGGTGGTGGAGGAGCACTACGAGAAGCCCATGGATATGGAGTGGGCCAAGGACGGGGACAGCGGTGAGCTGTACCTGGTGCAGGCGCGACCCGAGACGGTCCAGACCCAGCGCGAGGCGCAATCGCTGCGGACCTATACGCTGAAAGAGCGTGGCGAAGAGCTGGTCACCGGACTGGCCATCGGGGAGGCGATTGCGGCCGGAAAGGTGCGGGCGGTGAAGAGCCCCGACGAGATGGACCGCTTCGAGGACGGCGACATTCTGGTCACCGGCATGACCGATCCCGACTGGGTGCCGATCATGAAGCGGGCCGGGGGCATCATCACCGATCACGGAGGCCGCACCAGCCATGCCGCCATCGTGAGTCGCGAGCTGGGCCTGCCGGCCATCGTGGGAACCGGAGACGCGACCGATACGCTCAACGACGACGACGAGATCACCCTGTCGTGCGCCGAGGGCGACCAGGGCAAGGTCTACGAGGGGATTCTAGAGTTCGAGACCGAGGAACTGGACCTCGAGGACCTGCCCAAGATCGAGACGCGCGTCATGCTGAACATGGCCAGTCCCACGGCCGCGCTGCGGTGGTGGCGACTGCCGGCGCGGGGCGTTGGACTGGCGCGGATGGAGTTCATCATCAACAACGTGATCAAGGCCCATCCGCTTGCTCTGCTGCACCACGACGAGCTCAAAGACAAGGACGCCCGGCGCGCGATACGTGATCTGACCCGTGACTACGACGACCCCAGCGAGTTCTTCATCGAGAACCTCTCCCGCGGCATCGCGACGATCGCGGCCTCCCAGTATCCCGAGCCGGTGATCGTGCGCATGAGCGACTTCAAGACCAACGAATACGCCGACCTGATCGGGGGAAAGCGCTACGAGCCCGACGAGGAGAACCCGATGCTGGGTCTGCGGGGAGCTTCGCGCTACTACAGCGAGCGGTATCGTGAGGGATTCGCCCTGGAGTGCCGCGCGCTTCGCCGGGTGCGGGAGGTGCTGGGGCTGGACAACGTGGTCATCATGATTCCCTTCTGCCGCACGCTCAAGGAGGCCGATCGGGTTCTGGAGACACTGGCCGAGAACGGTCTGAAGCGCGGGGAAAACGGACTGGAGATCTACGTGATGGTGGAGATCCCGTCCAACGTCATTCTGGCGGAGGAGTTCGCCGAGCGCTTCGACGGCTTCTCCATCGGCAGCAACGATCTGACGCAGCTCATCCTGGGCGTGGACCGCGACTCGGCCGAGCTGCGCGAGCTCTTCGACGAGCGCGACCCGGCGGTGAAGAAGGCCATCGCGGACCTCATCGAACGCGCGCGCCGGGCGGGAACCAAGGTGGGCATCTGCGGTCAGGCGCCCAGCGATTACCCCGAGTTCGCGGCGTTCCTGGTCGAGGCCGGCATCGACTCGATCTCGCTCAATCCCGACAGCGTGATCAAGGTGATCCGCAAGGTAGCCGAGGTGGAAGCCCGGCGGTCCTCGTGATGAGGCCGCGCCGAGCCCGCGGCGGGTTGTGATGGGGGCAACGCCGAGCCCGCGGAGGGTCGCGAAAAGCCCGGCGCCGCGGCCCGTGTTCGGACCGCCGCGCCGGGCGGCTGTCGATTCGGCTCGCGAAGGAATACTACCGGTTGAGCGTGACGATCGTCTCGGCCACCAGCTCGCGTCCCTCGAACAGGTCGGAGTCCATCTCTCCGGTCACGCTCACCACGTCGCCGACCTCGATCTTCTGGTAGCCCTTGTCGTCCAGCGGATTGTAGGCCATCTCCTCGACCTCCACCGTCAGCTCCCGGATGCCGGTGTCGAGGGTGAACTCCTCGTCGTTGACCTTGGTGACCGTTCCCTGAACAACCGTCTTGGAGAGGACGACCGGCGTCCAGTAGGTCACAAAGGTGTCCTCCTCATCCAGCGGGCTGGCGTAGAAGTAGGTGTTCAGGTTGTCCACATAGACGCTGCTCGCCTCGATCGTGGTGCTCTCGTAGAAGTCGTCGTCGATCATCCCCGATACGGTGACCTTGTCGCCCTTCATCAGCTTGTAGCCGTCCGCATCCCGATCGCCGTCGTCCATCTCCACCGTGATGATGCCGTCGCCGTAGTCCAGCGTGAAGGCGTCGGGCATGACCGATTCCACCGTGCCGCTGATGCTGATCCATGTGTTGTCGGCCTTTGCGTACGGATCCTGTCCAGCCGCGGGCGTCAGCCACACGAGTGCCAGAACCAGAGCGGCTGTACCGGTCACCATGCTCATGCGTTTCATTGCGTACCTCCCATGATTCGTGCGACCCCGTGGCCCGCCCGAACGCGATCCGATCGGCCGGTAGCCATGCAGGGCCCGCTTCCCCGTCCTCGTGTCCTTGCTGTTCCTGAAGTGCCTGCCCCTCTTTTGCAGATGCCGGCGGTTGTCGCGCGCCCAAGCGCACGACGCTTCAGCATCGGCCTCACCCTATCGCGCTGCGGTGGGCCAGGGGATCCGGGCAAACCAGCCTCACGGGCGCGGGGAATCCTACGATGAGGTGTCTCCCGACGAAGGAGGGGCACGCGACTGGAGCGCTGCCCACGCCGAGCCGGGGGAGGAGGCGCGTAGGGGCGTGGGAGATGCCCTGGCCACTTGGACTCAGCAGCCTGGGGCATCCGTGTGCGGGCTTCGGGGCGTCCCCCAGGACCCCGCCGGGGTATCGTCACACCCGTCGAGAGGCCAAACCCCACCAGCCGGCAACTGGGAGATCTCCGATGGGAGACGGTCGGGACGTCGTTCATGCTAGCCCTAGAAGGAACCTGCGACAACTGCGACAACAGTGCGACAAAGCGCATTCGAGGAAAGCAGACGGATTACATGGAGCATGCCGGCGGAGCGTTGCGTTGGAACACAGGACGAAGCATGCGGCTCGGCGGGGCCGCGCTGCTCGCCGTCTTGCTCTTCGCGCGCTGCGTTCACGCGCGACCTTCTGCCCAGCTCGATCCCTTGCTCTACCAGGGATGGGACGTCTCGGGCTTCGAAGTCCGCGGCCTCGACGGTGATCTGAAGGACGACCTGGCGTCGGGATTGACCCTGGCCGGTGAGCGCAAGCTGCTCTGGACCGACCATCCGATCTTCGACCCGCAAGCGATGCAAGCCGATCTGGAGCGGGCCCGCCTCTTCCTCGCCCGCAGGGGACGGCCTTCGGCCGAGATCACGCCGCTGCTCGAGCCCGATGCGGGGCAACGGTCGGTGGAGGTCGTGTTCGAGATCGACCCGGGCCCGGTGGTCCGCCTGGCGCAGGTCTCCACCGAGGCCGTGCCGCCGCCTCTGAAGTCGCGCACCGTCGAGGCGCTCGACGTGCGGGCCGGAGACGTCTTCACCGACCGCCGCGTGGAGCAGGGGGCCGAGCGCATCCTGCAAAGCCTTCAATCCGAGGGCTATGCGCGCGCGCGTGTGCAGACCCACGTGGAGTTCCCCGATTCGAGCCGTGCCCGCTTGCGCTACGTGGTGATGGCCGGCGAGGTCTACCGGTTCGGAGAGGTGACGGTGCGCGGCATCGATCCGGGTCTGCATGAGATCGCCCGCCGATCGATCCCGATCGAGGAGGGGGAGCGCTATTCCCCGGAATTGTTGGCGTACGCGGAAGACAACCTCCGCCTGCTGGACCTCTTCCGCCAGATCCGGCTCTTGACCCGGGAGACGGCCGGCCGCCGGCTCGACGTGATCGCCGATCTGGCGCAGCGCAAGCCTCAGAGCATTACGGTTGGAGCCGGATACTGGACCGACGATCGGCTGCGCGTCAGCGCATCGTGGCGACACCGCAACCTCCTGGGACGCGGCCGCGGTCTGGGTGTCGAAGGCAGCTATTCGCGCTTCCTGCAAAGCGCGGGCGTCGAGGTGTGGAAGCCGGTTCTGTTCCACTCGCGGACGCGCGGATCGGTCGGCCTGGAAGGACGGCGCGAGTCGGAGGAGACCTACCGCTTGCTCAGCGGCGAGGTCGAGGTGGCGGCCACCTATCTGCCGTCCTTGTACGTGGCGATTCGGCCGGCGGTGTCGGTCGCCGTGTATGACCTGGTCGCCAAGACCGATTCGACCGGCGCGTACCCCGACCCGGGTCCCAATCTGCTGAGCGCATCGCTGGCCTGGAGCCGCAACCATCTGAACGATCGGCTCTATCCGACGGCCGGCACGATCTATCAGGTTCTCACGGAGAGCGGCTTTCCAGGATTCGCGCCGGACCGCAACTACCATCGCTTCGAGCTTCGCGCCATCGCCTACACGTCCCTCGGGGATGGCTTCGTGTTCGCATCGAGGCTGGCGATGGGCTACGCGCTGCCTACGGGTCGTTCGCGCGAGCTGCTTCCCAACAAGAGGTTCTACTCGGGCGGACCGCATTCGATGCGCGGATACCGCCGGCGGGAGCTGGGTCCGCGCGATTCGCAAGGCAAGCCGATCGGCGGTATCGGCAAGCTGGAAGCCTCGGCGGAGGTCCGTTTCCCGATCGTCTGGCGCCTGGTCGGGGCGTTCTTCTGTGACGCCGGCCAGGTGTGGGACCGGCGCGAGGAAATCCGGCCGGTCGATCTGGAACTGGCGGTCGGGACCGGACTCCTCATCCACACGCCGGTGGGTCCGGTGCGGACGGATGTCGGCGTGCCGATCACGGAGATACCCGGCGGCGAGCCGGACGTGGTCCTCCATCTGTCCGTGGGTCAGATGTACTGATCGGGGACTCCGAGACGCCGAGACATCGAGGGGATGTGTGATGTGCCTGACAGGAGAGCGCAGAGAAGTGGGGACGATGAGATGAGTCCGCAGCAGAAGAGCGCCGGGCCCTCCGATGGGCATTCCACGGTCAGGCGCCTGGCCAAGGTCCTGCTGCTGCTGCTGGCGGCGGCGGTCGGCCTGGTGCTGCTGGCCGTTCTCGCGCTGCAGTCGAGCGCGCTGCGCGGCCGGGTGCTCGCCCGGCTGCTGTCGGAGCTGGACGCGGCGACGCCCGGCGCCCTCGCCATCGCATCGGCCGAGTGGTCGCAGCCGACGAGGATCGAGATCGCCGGGCTGTCCTGGCACAGCGGGCGGGACACCCTGGCGTCAGTCGACAGTCTCGTCGTGGCGTTTGATGCCCTGGCCCTTCTGCGGCGGGACCTTCTCCTTCGCCATCTCCGGCTCCGCAACGCAAGCCTCGATCTGCCGGGTCTGCGCGACCGTTTCGCGGCTGACACTGTCGGCGACCATGACGGACGCCAGAGGCCGGCGGAGCAGTCGGCGCCGAAGGAGAGCGGCGGCATCCCGTGGGTGCGCGAAGGGCGCGTTGACGCCTTGCCCTCGATCGCCGTGCGGGACCTGCGCGCGGATATGGATCGTCTGCGCCTGAGCGAGGAAACGACCCTCGCGGATCTCCGGATCCGCGGCCGCTTCGATATCCGGCAGGGCCGCCCGCTGCGCGCCGCTCTGGACACGCTGCATCTGGCCCTGCCCGACGAGGCCGTTGCGCTCGAATCGGGAGAGCTCGCCTACCGCACCGGCGGGCCCGGCCTGCTGCGGGCGGCCTTCCGGGGCCGCCTGGGGCCGCAGTGGCCGGTGACGGTGCGCGCAACGATCGCCGAGGACGACAGCGTGCAGGTGGTGGTGCGCCGGATCGGAGAGGAGGAGCCGCCGAGCGGCGCCGGCCTGCACGTGCAGGGCCGCCTTCTCAGAGAGAACGGTCGCCTGCGCGGACTGGGCGCCGTGGCCTGGCTGAGGATTCCCCCGACCGAAGAGCTACGCGGTATCCCGCTGCTCGAAGCCGAGGTGGATCGTCTGCCGCGCTTCGAAGGTCTCGGCGCTGCGCTGGCGGGATCGGTTCACACGCATCCCTCGGTGCGCGGTGTGCTGAGGGTGAATGTGGATCCCGACGATTGGGTCCGCCGAGCCAGGGGGCGCTTCTCCTTCGGACCCGGAGTCGCCCGCGCCGACAGCGTCGAGCTGGAGTTCGCCGACGTGCGGCTGCGCGGCCACTGGCGCAAGCAGGCCGGCGAGCACGCGGTCCAAGCCCGCGTGACGGTGCAGGGCACCGAGTGGCTCGAGCCGCTCGGTCATCGTATCGCGGCGGTGGAGAGTCTGGCGGCCGAGGCCACGGTGCGCGCGGAGGGTCCGCCGGAAGCCTTGAGGATCGAGCTGCGCGTCGACGGCGGCGCCCGCGCCGGCGGGATCGCGGTCGACGACCTCTCGCTTGCAGCCGCGGGCAGCGTGGACCCGAGCGACCCCGTTCGCTTCGCCATCGGAGTCCTCGCGTCGGGAATGCGGGTGCGCGGCGCCGGCGAGCTCTCGTACGCGGACCATCTGGAGGCTTCCCTGACGCCCTGGCACATCGCGCCGGCGGCGGCAGGTGAAGAGGTCAACGTGGCCGAGCCGCCCGAGGCCTTCGCGGAGGACGCCGGGGGAGCCGTCAGCTACGATCCCGCGCGCGACAGCCTCGGTGTCACAGGCCTCCGCGTCGAGGGTGCGGTGGGGACGTTCGGGGTCGACGGGTCCCTTGTGCGGGGGCGCGGCCGGTTCCACGTCCGCGCGCAATGGCCCGAGGCTCCCCGGGTATTGCGCC
This sequence comes from uncultured bacterium, assembly GCA_964585945.1. Taxonomy (GTDB): domain Bacteria; phylum Eisenbacteria; class RBG-16-71-46; order CAIMUX01; family WJJG01; genus CAZDKK01. Next base: position 68,088 of record CAZPGB010000027.1, read on the forward strand.
GCTGGGTGGCGTCCGATTCCGCGGACTGGGCGGCTCTGCGATCGCGCTGGCGTCCTCCCTACGCGCTCACCGCCGACGTTCGGCTTCTGCCGACCGCACGAGGCGATTCGATCGCGGCCGACGGCGAGCTCGGGCTGCCCGGACCACTCGTTCTGGGCCCGCTCGTCGGAATTCCTGTCGACGTCGATAGCTTGCGGGACCTGAAGGGGACGATTCGATTGCGTAACCGGCCCCGGGCGGGGCAATGGACGGGAGAGCTCGACCTGTCGGCGACCGAGTGGATCGATCGGCTGCAGGTGAGCCTGAGCCGGCGCGTGCGCGTTCGGGCGGGACCGCACGCGGGCGGTAGCGATGAGGCCGATCGCGCAGGATCCGTCTACCGCGTCGACTCGTTGCGGGCGGACGTGCTCGGCCTGCAGGCGCAAGGCCACGGGGAGACCGGCGGTGAACGTGTGCGGGGTGCGCTGTCGATCGATCTCCAGGACGCTCGGTGGCTGCGCCGCCTGCTTCCGGGGTGGAGCGACTCGGCGCGGGCCGAGCTTCACGTGGATGCCGAGCTGTCCGGGACGCGCCGTCGCCCTCGTCTGGACGCGACGTATCGAGGCGCGCTGCGCCGCGCGACCTGGACGGTTCCCCGATTCGAGGGGTGGGCGCGATACGATTCGCTTGCCCGTTGGGAGGCCGCGCTGCGACTTCCTCGGGGGGCGTCCGGAGGGGTCGTCGTCGTCGACAGCGCGCAGGTAACCGTCCTCCGCTCGCCGGCCGCGGGCGGCTCCTCCACAAGCGTGGCGGTCCACGTGCGCGGTCATCCGGTCGATCTGGCCGCGTCCGCCGGCATCCTCCTCGCCGAGGGCTGGCGAATCACCGCCGACAGCCTGCAGCTTGGCTTCGGGGGCAAAACGCTGGCTGCTCGAGCACCGGTCGTCCTCCGCGTGCCCGGCGAAGGTCGGGCAGCAACGGTGGACTCGTTTCACCTGGAAGGCTCGCTGGGCGTCCTGCAGGGGCGATTCCAGTCCGATGCGGCCGGAGTTCATGCGGGCCTCGACGCCGTTCTCGATCCCGGTCCGCGGCCGGTCTGGCCGGCGTGGCCGGCGGGGCTGTGGCCCGCGCGCCTCGAGATCCATGCCCGCGCCGCCCCCGACGACACGACGCGGCTGAATCTGGAGGCGCGCGGATTGCAGATCGGCCCCGACGAGGGGATCGTCCTGCGCTTGCGCGGATATAATGCGAACGGCGACCTTCACGCGGATCTGGAAGCGGAACGAGGGGACGATCCGATCCTCGCGGTGAGAGGTCGCTATCCGGCGACCGTGGAGCTGCTGCCCCCGACGTTTGTCTCCCATTCGGATACCGCGCTCGCACAGGCGGCGCTCAATGGGTTTCCCTTGCCGGCCGTGGCGCGCAATCCCTTGCGTGCACCGGGCTATCTCGACCGGGGTGAGCAGGAGCGGGCGCCGCGGGTTGTCGCCCGGGCCCAGATGACCGGTCCGCTCCGGAGGCTGCGGCTCGGCGCGGCGGGGAGCGTTTCCTTCGCCGGCTACCAGGACCTCGAGCGCCACCGCCTGGAGTTCCTGGCGCGCGGCCTTCCCTCCGGAGCGTCCGGCGGCGGAATCACCGAAGGCGTCCGGGTGAATTCCATCATTGCTGCGCTCTTCGACCCCGACTCGCTGGCGCTCGAGCTATCCGGGCTTCCCGAGGCTCGACCGGGACTTTCCCTCCAGTGGTCCGGCACGGACGGCGACCGGGAGCTCTTCGCGGGTCGACTGAGCGCGCCGGCCGTTTGGGCGGGCGAGGATTCCTCGAGTGCGGACAGCGCGCAGACAGCGATCGACCTCACCATGCGCGCCGATGAGATGCCGATCGAGGATCTCACACGCCTGATTCCACGCGTCCAGCGTCTGGATGGCGGGATCTCGTTCGATCTCGTCGCGCGCGGCTCGGGACGCGATCCGGATCTCGAGGGGACATTCTCGCTGGCGGACGCTCAGGTCGTGCTGCGGGGCGGAAACCACGCGACCGGCAGCGGCCGCCTGCGGCTGGGCGGCACGGCGCGAGCCCCCGCGGTGAAGGGAAGCGTCACCGTCAACAACGGCCGCATCCAGATCCCCGAAGGCCGAAAGGATCTTCATCCCCGCGAGGGTGGGGCCCTCTTGTGGGATCAAGAGCGCCTCTATCGCGCTACTCCGCCCGTGCCGGTGGCCGACAGCGTGACCGCGTCCGGGCAAACCGCGAACGACACCCCGCCGGAATCTCCGCCGCGGGCCTCGAGGAGATCGGGTCCATCCCCGGCGGATTCGGCCACGACCCGCCGTCCTCGCGCGACGAATGCCTCAGCGAGCCCGTCGGGCGCGGGTGTCGAGCTCGACACCCACATCCTGATTCCATCCGGTGTCTGGCTCACCGGGCGGGGATTGGAGGTGGAGCTGACCGGAGATCTCACGGTGATGCGCTCGCCCGACTCGGGTACGCCGATCGCCCTCTTGGGGACGCTCGAAGCGCGCCGCGGCAGCATGGAATTCCACGGACGGCGCTTGCAGGTGGCCGAGGGAACGGTGACCTTCTACGGATCCCCCGAGCCGAACCCGTCGCTGGACATCCGACTCTACAAGGAACACGACGGCATCCGGGTCACGGTCCACGTCACCGGCACCCTGAAGGACCCGAGCCTGTCGCTCGAATCGCAGCCGGAGATGACCCAGTCGGACATCCTCGCGTTCTTGATCTTCGGCAAGCGGTCCGAGGGCCTCGACCACGCCCAGTCACGCCGCCTCGAGGAGCGGGCGCTCACGACGGCCGAGCAGTTTGCCGCGTCGCGCTTGGCGCAAGAGATCAGGCGCGAGCTGGGCTACGCCGTCCTGCGCTACGAGGGCGGGGGCGCGGACTCGCTGGGACGATCGGTGACCATCGGGAAGTACTTGAGCCCCGATCTGCTGGTGAAGTACGAGCAGAGCCTCGAGGAGCCGCTCGGGGTAGGCGTCGTGGTGGAGTACTACCTGGGGTCGGGTTTCGAGCTCGAAATGCACACGCGCCGCAACGACCAGGATGGCATCATCGTCAGTTGGGACCGGAGCTTCTAAGTGCCGGGCGCCATGCAGCGGGGGCGGTTCAGGCGCGTTCGGTGCGGTCTTCCTCCGACTGCGATCCGAAGCGCCGCGCATACACCTTGGTGAACTCGGCGCCCAGCAGCACGATCTGCGCCGAGTAGTAGACCCAGAGCAATAGTATCACCAGGGAGCTGCCCGCCCCGAAGATCGTGGCGATGCCGCTCCAGCTCAGGTAGAGCTCGATGCCCCACTTCCCAACGTTGAACAGGAGCGACGTGATGGCCGCACCCACCCAGACGTCGCCCCACTGCAGGGGAATGGCGGGGATGATCTTGTAGATCATCGCGAAGTGGACCGTCGCCACGAGGAAGACGAGAAAGTGATCGAGCAGTTGCACGCCGAGGCTGTGGATCGGCGGGGGCAGCAAGCCGCCGAAGAGATCCAGAGCGGCCGTGAAGGCCGTGCTGGCCAGGATGGAGACGGCCAGCACGAATCCCGATCCAAGAACCAGGATGAACGCGATGCCCCGCTTTTTGAGCATGTTCAGGATGCCGCTTTCGCCCTTCAGCTCCACGCCCCAGATCATGAACAGAGCGTCCTGAAGGGCGACGAAGACGCCCGTGGCCCCCACGAACATCAACACCAGACCAGCCAGCGTGGCGAGCAAGCCCGATTCGTGCGCGCGCACGCTTTCGAGCATCGATGCGATCGTCTCGGCCGTGCGCGGTCCCAGCGTCGCGCGAATCTCATCGAACACCTGTCCGTGCACCGTCTCCGCGCCGAAGATCTGTCCGGTGACGCCGATGAGGATCACGAGGATGGGGGCGATGGAGAAGAGCGTGTAATACGCCAGCGCGGCGCCCATCCGGGCGGCCTTGTCCTCCATGTACTCGGCCAGGGCGCCTGCCATGAGCTGGGGAAACCGCCCGATCCACCGCCAGGTCATGTGAGGCTACTCGATTGCGGACGCGGTGGACGCTTCCACCCTTTGCCCACCGCTCTCGGCGCGCGCCCCGTGGACAGGAAGGTAGAGGGCGCCGAGCACGAATCCCCAGATCAGATGCAACACCAGGTTGGTCGCCGCCGCCGACGGGGTGAAGCCCATGGCGCTCAGAGGCTGCGCGCCCAGCCCGCCACCGATCAACGCCACCAGCGAAACCAGAATCGCCCACAGCAGGCCGAATACCAGGCCCTTCGTCCATCCGGCCCCGGGAAGACGGTCATAGAGCGGCTTCCAGGCAAAGAGCAACGCGAAGAGGACGCTGTCCAGGTGGTGGGTCAACATCCACCAGGCGCTCTCGGTGCCGGGAAAGACGCCGAAGAGCCCGAAAAAGCCATCCAGCCAGTGGTCGGCCAGGAACATCGCATAGCCGGCCGCCACGGCGGCGAACGCAAGGCTGCCTGAGCGAATGCCGCGTAGAATCATGATTCCCTCCTGGGTGCGGAACGATGCTCCGTTCAGCGGGACGCGATCGGTCAATCGAAGAGCTCCGCGTAGTCGGCGGACAGCTCGGAGCGGATGTCCTCCAGCTCCCCTGGCGATACGGCCTCCTTGAGCACGGCGGCCACGCCGCGGGTCAACTGGACCGCCTGGGGATACCCCACATCCGCCCGCTTGCTCACGCGCGCATAGAATTCCTCGAGGGAGAAGGACTCCACGGCCGTGCGTGACGGTGCGGGCGGGCGCACGGCACGGATCGCACCTTTCAGCTCGCGGGGTAGCTGGGCGGCCAGATGAGAAGCTTCGGTGCGGTAGAGCCGCTCGCCCAGCGTGGCCAGAACCGCCGTCACACCCTCGGTGGCCGCATCCCAGTCGGCCATGTCCGCTTCTTCCTGCACCCGAGCAATGAAGTGATCGTACTCCACGTGCTTTCCTCCTGGTGTTCGTTCCGGGGATCCTGCACTGTGTGAGCGCACCCGGTTCAGACGGGCAGCCCGTGCCGGACGAGCCGCAGCGTCGGCGATCACGGTAGGAGCTTCGTCGCGCGGGATCCATCGGCCCGCCACCGCCCGGGTGTTCGGGAGAAGACGCAAAGCCGTTCGGGCGAATCCCCCAGGTGTGACGCACTGCGTGGATCCGCGCGACTTCGGCGAAGCTCGATGAACGTGCCGTCGAGCTCGATGAACGTTGTCGGGAATGCCCCCAGCGTGGCCTTCGAGGCTGCCGGATGGCGTGCAGTGGCCCGAGCGATCAGCATCACAATGACGTCCGTCGGGAGCAGCCGGACTCCGATGCACGAGGAGGCTGGGTCGTGAGCCGTAGCGTGAGATCGCTCGAGCGCGGCATCCAACGGTGCCGCCGGTGCGAGCGACATGGTAGCCGGCGTCATGCCGTCGCGGGCGAAGGCCCGGCACAGGCGCAGATCGTCCTGCTGGGAGAGGCGCCGGGCCGGGAGGAGGACCGCACCGGTCGGCCCTTCGTGGGACGAGCCGGGGCCTACCTGGACCGGATGCTGGCGCGCTACGGGCTCGAACGCCGGTCGATCTACATCACCTCGATTCTGAAGTGTCGACATCCGAGCCGGCCCCGGCAGCCCCAGATCAGGCGGTGTCGGCCCTGGACCCTCCGGCAGATCGGGGCGCTCCGACCCCGGTACCTGCTGGTCATGGGGCGGACCGCGCAGCGGGCGCTGGAGGAGATCATCCGCGACGAGCAGTCCAACGAGGGCGCCGGCATCATGCGTCAGATCACGACGGTGGCCACGAGCCATCCCGCCGCGGCCATGCGCTTTCCCGATCAGGACCGCCGATTCCAGCGCCACATGCGAACGTTCGCGCGTCTGGTCGAGTGAACGCTCCGCCCGCGCGTCACGCCAGCCAGCGGGTGAGCCACTCGCGAGCCATGCCAGCCGCCTCCGCGAGCGCGCCGGGCTCCTCGAAGAGGTGCGACGCTCCCTCGACGATGCCGATCTCCTTGTGCTCGGAGCGTAGCTGTGAGAGCGCGGTCTGGTTCAGTTCGAGAACCTGGAGGTCGAGTCCGCCCACGATCAGCAGCACGCGGGCCTTCACCTCTCCGAGCGCCGCCCCGGCCAGATCGGGGCGGCCGCCGCGAGAGACGACGGCGCGGATCGGCGATCCCACCTCGGCAGCCGCTTTCAGCGCGGCCGCCGCGCCGGTGCTGGCCCCGAAGTACCCCAGCGGCTTCCCGCGGGCGATCTCCTGCGCCTGCAACCACCGGGTGGCGCCCACCAACCGTCGTGTGAGCAGGTCGATGTCGAAGCGCAACTGGGCCGTCCGCCGGTCCAGCGCCTCCTCGGGAATGGTGAGAAGATCGAAGAGCAGCGTGCCCAGGCCCGCGTCCCGGAGCTGCTCGGCCACGAAGTTGTTCCGCGGGCTGTGGCGGCTGCTGCCGCTGCCGTGGGCGAACAGCACGATGCCCTTGCATTGCTCGGGGACGCTCAGGATCCCCTCCAGCTCCGTGGAGTCGGACCTGAACTTCACGAAGCCTTCTTCCTGCTTCTGCGTTTCCATCTGTGCATCCTCCCGGTTGGGGCGATGTAGGTGGGTCTTGGGCACGCGCAACGGTCCCTAGGAGGCGCTATAGGCCTCGTCCAGGCAGTCGCGCACCTCCTCGTCGGTGGTTTGGGAGAAGTCGTCGTACGATCCGCCCACCCCGAGGAAGATGGCGGGCGTCTGGGCCGCGATTAGATCATCCACCTCGTCCCAGGCCCGGAACTCCGCCACGGTCTCCAGCGGCGCCGTGCCGACGGCCACGATGATCTGCTTGGGGCCGGAGGCCTGAACGGCCTGCACCGCCGCCTTCATGCTGGCGCCGGTGGCCAGCCCGTCATCCACGAGGATGACCACCTTGCTCCGCAAGGACAGACGCTCCCGGTCGCCGCGGTAAGCGGCTTCACGGCGCGCGATCTCGGCGCGCTCCTGTTTCGTCCGGCGCTCGATATCGTCCTTCGGGATGCTCAGTGCCGCGATGACGTCGTCATTCAGGATCCGAGCGCCGTTGGACGCGATGGCTCCCATCGCGAGCTCTTCCCGCCCAGGCGTGCCCAGCTTGCGCACGATGTAGACATCCAGGGGCGCGCTCAGCTCCTTGGCGACCTCGCACGCCACCGGCACGCCGCCGCGCGGCAGACCGAGGACCACGACATCCTCGCGGTCCTTGTACTCCGTCAGCCGAGAGGCGATGCGACGTCCCGCATCTCTTCGATCACGAAAACTGGCCATCGGATACCTGCTTCTGTTCAGCGTTCCGCCCGGCATCACCACGAGCCACGTCCCCCCGCGAGACCGGGCACCACCACCAAACCGGGCGCCGCCCCGCGAGACGCGGCACCACCCCGAAATCGACGCGTCCATCCCAGCACAAGAGGAGAGCTGTTGACATAGGCGGAGCCCTTAGTTCAGCGAGGGAGTTTCTCCAGTCGACGGTCGCACTTGGCCGTGCGCGAGCGCGCGGGCATCCTCGGGGGCCGTCGATCGTGGCCACCGAGCGGCAAGCTCACCCGGGACAGAGAAGGCCGGAAAGTCGAATGGGGGATTGCCCGATACACGGCGGATCATCTTTGGTGTTCCTTACGCGTAGAGCGTGGAGCGTTCGACCGGGCAGGGAGGTGTGACACTCCGAGTGTGGCGTGGGTGTTCGCTCCGTCAAGGCAGGCAAGCTCCGTCCTGGTCGCACAGACGACATCCCGTGCCTTCCGGTGACAGGGAGTGTTGGCCGGCGACGCAGAGAGGTTATGCGACCAGATTGCACCTCACGGATTGCAGCGAGTGTCACACCGATCCTTGCCCGGGGCGGCGTCAATGGACCGAGCAGGAGAAGCAGGGGTCGTAGGCCCGCACGAGCATCTCGCACAGCTTCCGCAATTCGACGTTGTCAAGGTCGGCGTGTTCCGCCACCAGTCCGCGCATGTCCTCCTCCAGGCTGAGGAAGTTGTGTACCGTGGGGGTGATGATGCGCGCCCAGTCCACGACGCCCTTATGATTTACCTCGTACGCGTGATAGAGCAGCCCCCGCGGCGCCTCGGTGACCGCCGACCCGCGGCCTGACCCACTGGGCCTGGCGGGCTCTTCGTCGTGTGGATCGAGCTTCTCCAGCTCTTCGATGCAGATCTCGATGCACTGCGCGAGCTCGATCGCCTGCGCCAGGTTATTGTGGAAGGGGCTCGCGTCGGGCCGCTCGAAGCCCGCCTCCTCCGCCAGCTCACGCGCTCGGGCTGACAGCCGATCGCGCTTCAGGTGCAGGCGCGCAAGAGCTCCTACCATCGGCCCGCCGCCATCGCGAAGCCGCAGCCGCTTCGCCATGGCGTAGGGGACCTGCGTCTCCTCGATCGCCTCGGCGTAGTGATGCTCGTCGCAGTCCAGCCCCCCGCTCGAGCGAATGCGGCCGCGGTTGAGGGCATATCCCTCCTCGGAGCACAGGGCGAGAAAGTTGCGTTCGCGCCGGTAGTCGGGAGCATCGAGGGCGGCGATGGTCGTCACGGTGGCCGCCGCATCGGAGCGCAACTCCTCCAAACGTGCGCAGACACGGCGGAGATCCTCCACGGACGGAATACGGGTGAAGCCGCCGGGGACGGTGGCGATGGGATGCAAGGCCCGTCCCCCGCCGATGAGCGCCGTCAAGTCGTTGACGACGATGCGCATGCGCTCCAGTCTCTGCACGTCCTCGATCCGCGACGTGAGCATGTCGGGAAGGCCCTGGCAACCCACGTAGTCGGGCATCGCCAGCGCGTAGAGATGGACGAGGTGACTGGCGGCAATCTGCGCGCTGCACGCGATCCTTCGCAGCCGGCGGGTTTGCGTGCTCGGCTTGATTCCCGTGGCCTTCTCGATGGCGCGGATCGCTGTCGTCATGTGCGACACGGGACAGATCCCGCAGATGCGGGCGACGATGTCGCCGACCTCGTCGAAGCGCCGCCCGACCAGAAACCCCTCGAAGAAGCGCGGCGGCTCGAAGATCTTGACCTCGATATCGGGGCCGCCTCGTTCGGGGATCGCCACCCGGATGGCGGTCTCGCCCTCGACACGGGTCACGTAGCCCACGCTGATCGTTCGATCGCTCATGACAGCGTGCTCCGGCTCTCGTACAGCTCCGCCGCCTTCAGGAACTCCGCCGTCGGATACCCGAACTGGCTGAACAGGCGCACGATCTGCTCCGGCGGCACGCCCATCCGCTCGAACTCCCTTGCCAGGGCGGGACCGTTCGCGTTGGGCAGCGGACCCCAGCAGGCGTAGCATGCCCGGTGGTTGGAGGGGCACAGGGCGCCGCAGCCGCCGTTGGTCACCGGGCCCATACAGGGCTTGCCCTCGGCGACCAGGATGCAGGTGTTTCCTCTGGCCTTGCATTCCACGCACACCGCCGTGTCGACGACGCGCGGTTTCCGGTCCAGGAGGAGGGAGCTCACCAGCTCGGCCAGATCGCGCTCACCTGCGGGGCAGCCTCGCAGCATGGCGTCCACGCGCACGTAGTGGTGCACCGGGGCCGCGCGCATGGCATGAATGGTGGAGAGTTCGTCGTAGACCCGGCCCTGGATGTCGCGTTCGTTGGTCAGGTTCTTGATGGCCGGGATGCCGCCGTTTGTCGCGCACGATCCGATCGGGACCAGCAGTTTGCTGCAGTCGCGCACCCGCTTGAGCTCGTCGGCCTGCCACGATTCGGTGATCGCGCCCTCGATGAGCGCCAGATCGAAGGGGCCCTGCGCCTCGTCGCGGTCGGTCTCCATGCGTCCGTAGACGATGTCGACCGCGCCGAGCATCGCGAGCAGATGCCGCTGGAAGAAGATGAGCTGGAATTGGCAGCCGGCGCAGCAGCTATACTTGAAGATGCCAATCCTGGGTTTGGTCTCGGCGGCGCTCAATGGTTTCCTCCCTGCCTCCTGTGGCTAGAAAAGCGTGTCGGGCAGGTCCCGGATCTTGCTGTAGGGCAGGACGGGACCGTCCCGGCAGATGTAGTGGGGGCCGAGCTGGCAGTGGCCGCAGTGCCCGATTCCGCACTTCATGTGGCGCTCGAGGGAAACGTAGAGGCGTCCCGGGCGCATCCCGCGCACCAGCAGCTCACGCACCGCGAAGCGCATCATGAGCTCGGGGCCGCAGATCAGAGCCGCGTCCGCAGGGGCGCCGCGCGATGGGTGGTCCAGCAGGTCGGTGACCACACCCACGCGGTGGCGCCATGGCTGTCCGCCCGGGACCTGGTCCACGATCCGCCGCACCTCGACCCCGGGCTCGTTCGCCCAGCGGTCCACTTCATCCGTGAAGAGCATCTGCGCCGGCTCCCGCGCGCCGTAGAGCACGAGCAGGTCGCCGAATTCGCCGCGCTTCGCGATCAGATTGCGCACATAGATCCGCAGGGGAATGATGCCCATGCCCCCCAGGACGAGCACCAGATCGCGCCCCTTGAGCTCCTCGAAGGGCCACGCCTGTCCGAACGGTCCGCGGATCTGCAGCGTGTCCCCGGCTTTCAGCCGCGCGATCGCCTGGGTGACGCGCCCGGCCAGCCGCACGGTGTGGCAACCCACGGTCGCTGAGAGGACGGAGCTGAAGGCCACCGGGACCTCGCCGAAGCCGGGCAGCCCGATCATGTTGAATTGGCCCGGTCGAGTCGCCTCGATCAGTTCAGGCCCCGGCAGCTCGAAGGTCAAAGTGTGGGTGCCGGGACACTCCTCCTCCACCGCGGTGACCGTCGCTGTCTGTGGAACCATGGGGGTCATTGCTGGGCCTCGTCCTCCCGGATCTCGGCGGCGATGTCCGCCAGATCGATGTGGGTGGGGCACCAGTGCATACACCGGCCGCAACCGACGCACCCGAAGCAGCCATGCTGCTCCACCCAGTAGGACAGCTTGTGGCAAACGAACTGACGCAGCCGGGAGGCGCGCGTGCCGCGATAGTTGCCGAAGTGCACCTCGGCGAAGTGCTGGTCCTGGCACGAGTCCCACCGTCGGCGCCGCACGCCTCCGGTGAGATCCATGGCCGTCTCGTCGGCGACGTCGTAGCAGTAGCAGGTCGGACACACCATGGTGCAGTTGGTGCAGGAGAGACAGCGGCTCTCGGCCACGCGCTCCCAGACTGGATGCTCCAGATTACGCAGGAGCAGCTCCGGAAGATGGCGTGTGTCGAGCCGCTTCTGGAAGCGGTCGAGGGCTTCGGCTTCCCGCAGCCGCTTCTCCTCCAGGTCGCCTTCCCCGGCCGGCGCCAGGCCTTTCTCCGGCAGCAGCGCTCGACCCGCCTCCGAGAAGACTTCGATCAAGAACCGCGCGCCCAGGTCGGTGAGCAGGAGATCGCAGCCCTCCGGCGGGCCCTGGCCCATCCAGGGATGGAGGAAGGGTCCGGTGCCGAAGGAGGCGCAGAAGC
>CAZPGB010000028.1:0-77640 GCA_964585945.1 uncultured bacterium
AGGTGGGTCAGTTCAGAGTAGCAGAGACGGGTCTGTTCTCGTTGGCGGCGAGGACCAGCCCCACGCGCGTGGGGACATCGCGACGTTGGATGTGATGAGCGCCTTCGACTGCGGACCAGCCCCACGCGCGTGGGGACATCGTCGACGCAAATGCAATCTATCAGCGTGATGGCGGACCAGCCCCACGCGCGTGGGGACATCGGGCCACGGTCGTTGTGGCAGTCGATGTACCCCGGACCAGCCCCACGCGCGTGGGGACATCATGGACTCGGTGTGGCAACGTCGAGTAGATTCCGGACCAGCCCCACGCGCGTGGGGACATCCCACCCTCCACCGTCGGCCTCGAAGAGCGCCGCGGACCAGCCCCACGCGCGTGGGGACATCAGCATTCCAGGTCGGGGGTGAGACAATGCCGTGCGGACCAGCCCCACGCGCGTGGGGACATCCCCGGCACGCTCGTATGCTCCTGGTGCCCGTTCGGACCAGCCCCACGCGCGTGGGGACATCGTGCCCTTGCCGTTGGTGGTCGACGTGTAGACCGGACCAGCCCCACGCGCGTGGGGACATCATGGCGCACAGACACAGCGCCAGGATCATGTACGGACCAGCCCCACGCGCGTGGGGACATCGATGCTGCCGGGACATGGAACGAGAACCAGGACGGACCAGCCCCACGCGCGTGGGGACATCGGAGCCCATCCGCACGCGAATCGATAGCCCCACGGACCAGCCCCACGCGCGTGGGGACATCGACGTCCTTGCGCGCCATCACCGCCGCGAGATCGGACCAGCCCCACGCGCGTGGGGACATCTGAGCCGTTGCCGCGGATCAATCATCCCACCACGGACCAGCCCCACGCGCGTGGGGACATCGTTCAGGCCGGTCAACCCGCGCTGTTGCTCGACGGACCAGCCCCACGCGCGTGGGGACATCGGACGTATCAGGATTTTGATGGCCCAGCGGTGCGGACCAGCCCCACGCGCGTGGGGACATCGCGACATTACCGATATCGACGCCGACTCGGCTCGGACCAGCCCCACGCGCGTGGGGACATCAGATTCGCCTCGTTGTTCCCGGCTCTGGTGGACCGGACCAGCCCCACGCGCGTGGGGACATCTAGTACCGTTCTAACCGGCTCGCGTTCGGGCGCGGACCAGCCCCACGCGCGTGGGGACATCGGATACCTGGTGGCGGACGGCGGTCACCATTACGGACCAGCCCCACGCGCGTGGGGACATCGGCGGCGCGGATCTGGCCCGGGCCTCCTCGTCCGGACCAGCCCCACGCGCGTGGGGACATCCCTCATCGCCTCGATCGACGTATCGCCATAGCCGGACCAGCCCCACGCGCGTGGGGACATCGCGTCGCGCGCGATCTTGATCAGCGGATTGGCCGGACCAGCCCCACGCGCGTGGGGACATCGACGAGAAGGCCGCCGACCGAGCCGTCAATTTCGGACCAGCCCCACGCGCGTGGGGACATCCCACGACCACCGGACGGAGCAGACTCTGTAGACGGACCAGCCCCACGCGCGTGGGGACATCAGGAGGCCCCTATGCATCGCGTCCCCCCTCCACGGACCAGCCCCACGCGCGTGGGGACATCACCACGTCGTCATCCGCGGCCGGATGCAAGCCCGGACCAGCCCCACGCGCGTGGGGACATCATCTCGTGGATAGACTTTGCTGCCTCGTGGCGCGGACCAGCCCCACGCGCGTGGGGACATCTCCAGCATCTTGTAGCTCAGGTCACGTCCGACTACAACATGTTGTGACTTTTCAGTTGCCAAAGACCAGAGGAAACCCCGGAGACATCTTCAGCGCGCCTACCCGATTAGGCGCCTGAATCCTCGGCAGTGGAAGTGGACACTCCCTCACCTTGCGGTCATAAAGCATGTGCGCCAGGCGCTCTAGCAGCAGCACGTCCTCCGCGTTGTAGATCAGCAGGCGCGCCAGCGCGCGCTCGTCACCGACGGCAGCGTAGCGCTGCCACAACTCGACCGCGACCGCTCCATCCACGTCCGGCAGCTGGCGGGCCAGATTCAGCTGCTGCTCCATCTTCTTCTGTCCACCACGGTAGCCATTTGCCCGGAACACAGGGTAGAGATCCAGATGCGATGGCGCAGTCAGGCAGTCAGCTCCGAACTCCCGCAGGATGAACGGGAGGTCGAACCGGGTGCCATTGAAAGTCACCAGGATTCCCGCCCGGGCCAACACGCCTGGCAGCTCATCGAGGTCTACTCCTCGGACAAGTTGACACAGGTCGCCGCGAGACAACAACGAGACGGCGGTTAGCTGATCCTGCCTGCTCAGACCCGTCGTTTCGACGTCCAGGAAGGTCATACGATCGCGGAAGCGACCGAAGACCCGGATCTGCTCGGCCGGCGGCAGCGTGGCAAGGAAGTACCTATGGTCGTCTGCCTCCCACGCGGCGGCGCACTCCTTAAGCTGAGTGACGATCGCTCCGACCTTGCGTGGCGAGAAGTGGCGTTTCACGGAAAGCTCCAGTTCCCGCCACGAGCAGACTCCCGCCTGCCACAGGCGGCGCTCCGCGGCCGGGCTTACCCCCCGGAGATGGGAGAATGTGGCTCTCAGCATACGGGCTCCCCCAGCGAGCTTCCCGTCCGGCCGTCCGGAGTCCGTTAGTTCCGTTCTCGGCGCCCCGACGCCTGCGAAAAGGGTGCCCCTGGTGTGGTTCTGCAGGAGGCACTGGCGATGCCGACTAGGCCAGCGGATCCTCGGAGCACAACGGATCGCCTTGGACTCGCCCTGCCTTCGCGCGGCAATCCTCCGAAGGCTCGGCGCCCGTGGACTGGTCTGACGGGGACTCGGCCTGGGCATCTTGTTCCTGCAGGTCCTGCCAGCTTTCGGCGACGAGGTAGAGCCCGTTGATGTTCGCGACAGCTCGGTGGGTCTGGCCATAGGTTTCCATCGAGAAACCCTGGCAGCTATTGTCCGCGGCGATGACCAACAGGCCCAGCTCGGGGGCATTGCGGCGCACGTACTCCAACGTCTTCTCGCGAGTCCGTCGATTCACAGTGCCTACAAACACGTTGGGGCGCGGCTCGATGAACCAGCGCTTGAGCATGCCGCGAACGGCAGGCGGTGTGTCGTTGGCTACGATCACTGTCATTCGAACAGGTTCTCCAAGTCATGGGGAATCCGGCTGAGCAGACGTTTCTCCTCGATGTGCGTCTTGAGCATTCGGACTACTTCCCGCTCCTCGGCTTGTGGGTTGACTCCAATTGTCTGGAACGCTGCCGGCAGTGTCGTTTCAGGTTTGTACAGGTCTGCAATATCGTACGTGAAGGAGAGGTTGCCGGAACCGTGGATGAACCCCAGCTGAGGCAGGAAGCCCATCGAGGAGATGACCGCCGTGCACAAGGCATACAGGCAATGGTTCGCGGCTGAGACCGCACGGTTGATGTTGTCGGCCAAGTCCCAGCTCGAAGTGTCATACCTCCGGCCCTTCCAAGTTACTCCATAGCGGGCTCCCATCTCGCCGTAGAGATTCCTGACCCGCCGTCCCTCCATGCCACGCAGCTCGCGGATCGTTCTGCCCGCCACCTCTTCTGCCGGGAAACGCTTCAGGAACAGCCGCCTGGCGACCTCGGCTCGCCTCTGGGTCGAGGCGTACCATGCGGCCTGCTTACGCGCATTGCTATTGTCATGCGTGGCGTCGGTGCCGAGGGCGTAGAACCGCATCGAGTCGGCTCCGACCCAACACAGCGGGGTGTTGCAGTCGCTGCAGGCCTTGATCGCGGCGTGGGTCACCGTCGTTCCGGGGCCCAGTAGCAGCGCGCTCACGGTGGCGATCGGGACCCGGAACACAGTCCTGTCGGCACCGATCCACTTGACACTCGAGTCATCAACCTCAAGTCGTCCATGCTGTAAGTACAGGGGCGTCCAGCGATCTCGCGCCGTCGCCAGCGTCTCATGCGGGGGCTTCTCGAAGATCGGCATGGGTTTCTCCGAGTCACTCGTTGAAGTCCACCCGCACCCGCCGAGCCGCGAAGCGGCGCTCACCAAAATCCAGTGGCACATCGCGCACGGTGTCCGAACCCTCATCGAACCGCTCCACCTCCTCGATCCGCTGCCGGTGCCGGGTCCCAGCAAGCTGCTCGACGGTCTCCAAGGCTTCCGCCTGGGTAGGGTGGAGCCCATGGACCAACGGTGAGGCGGGGATGCAGCACTTGCGGCCGAACCAGATGCCCCAGCGCGGATCGCGCAAGGCGTGCGCGATCCGCTTGAGGAGCCCCTCTTCCCCGCTCAGGACGACGCCGAAGCGGGCTCCCAGGATATACTCACGCCAGGTTTGGACTGGGTCCTTGCCCCAGCCGCCATCGGCTTTGCGGACGACGTTCATCCGCTCAAGCTTGGGGTCATAGCCGCCGCCGACGGTGTGGTAGTCGGTCAGATGCCCCTCACTGCGCAACTTGTAGGTGGTCATACGCAAACCTCCCAAGCGTTCGAGGAGTTCAAGGTCGGTTCGCTCGGCACCCAGCGCAGCGCACACCATGCCGAGCATTCCGCTACGCGTTGGGAATCCGATGGTGGTCCGGCGATCATATCGGCTTGAGTGCCCCCAGGACTGCATTGGCGCGTCCAGGTAGAGTGCCAGATGTACTTCTTTGGCCATGTCGGCGTCCTCCCTACGGTGCCTCTCAGACGAGCGCCTTGATAAGCGACTCGAGATCCGCCTCGGGAAGCTCTGATTCAACCTCCACCGCTAGGTTGTAGGCTCTCTTCAGCTGATCGAAGTGATCCCTCAACGCCGACCGCGAGCGGGGCAGGTACCCTTCGCCGGAGGGCCTGATGGCGCTCTCGAAGGCATTGATCAGTGATATCGGGTGTCCTGCGCGACGCAGGCCGAGAACATATCCCGGTGGGTTGAGAGCGAACATGGAGTTCTTGCGCGCTTTGGGTACGGCAAGGATGGCGCTCCGCAGGAAGACGTCCAGGACCGTGCGCCTCTGGTCGTCGGACAGGTGGCCCAGGTGCTCTTCATCCGCTAGCCGGTCGAGATTCATCCCAATGTAGCGGTAGTAGCAGGCAGCGTTGAACTCCAGCGTTCCGATGTGCCCCGCGCCTTCGTCCTGCTCATGGCGCATGTCGTCGACCGCGGAGAAGAAGTCGATTTCATTGCTTACGCGGTGAGTTGACAATGCGTGAGAGAAGAGCCCGGCGCCTTCAATCATCAGCGTGTGATCAGCGGCCACCATCCGACCGAAGATGGCGATGTCAGCCAAGTCCAGCGGCGCGAGCCTCTTGATCGCCTTCTTGAGTTCTCCCTTTTTGAGGTTTACCTGACCTGCTTCGCGCAGCTGCTGCGCAACCACCTCAGCCAAGGCATCGATCTCGGAGGGAGAGAAGTATAGCGCGACATCCGTCTTGTGGCCGTCCTTATACTTCTCGTTCTTGCTGCCCAGGAATGTCGCGATGCTCTCGGCTGCCTCACGAGCTTGTTTTGCGTCTACGCCGCGAGAGATGACGGCCTGTTCGATGCGTTCAGCGAGGAAGTGCCCGCGAGTTCCGCCAAAGAGGTCCGGTCTTAGTTCGCGCGCCATCTCTCGGATGGGGCGTTTCCAGGCCTGGCTGCTTACGCGAGCGCGGGATACCCCGCCGAAGACTGCGGACTTGGGAGCGCCCACGTCGTCGCGGTTGAGGCAGCTGGTGGGGAAGGATTGCAGGATGTGCAGTTCAATCATGTTCATTGGTCCACTTCCTTTCATCAAGGTCGTTGCTTGTTCGAGCCGTGGTCCCACCGTTCTGAGCTGAGCCCAGAGGTTCGAGGACGAGCAGCCCGAAGCCAAAGGCCTTGGCCGGGCCGATTCCCGTGCGGAAAGCCTGCTTGAACCGTTTACGGTCTGTGACGGCGAGCACCCCGGCGAAGTCCACCGAGCTGTGCTTGCCGCGCACGCCGTTACGCCGGAAGGGTTGCCCGACCGGCGGCGATGGCACGCAGTGCTCCAGCCGGAAGCCGTGCTGCCGGGACTTTCGCTCGGCCCACAGGAGGAGCTGGTCTTCGCTGTAGATGCCCACCCGCACGCCGTTGGACCGGCGCTCGCCGTTCCAATCCACCACTCGCTTAATAGTCGGATTGACCTTGAGCTGGAAGCGGTAGCGCTCACGTTCGAGAAACGCTTCGGGGATGGCCGCGGTGCGCCAGGTTCCCCAGCCCGGGTCGGCGAGTGGTTCCTCGGACACCACCCAGGCGCGCACAGAAGTGCGTAGATGGTCTACGCGAAACAGGAAGTCCCGTTTCCTGTCGCGGCGGTCAGGTATTGACTCCCAGATGGTACGATGCCAGGTGTAGGAGTCGACTAGCCGCTGGCGGCGAGCGGTGCTCAGGTCGACGTCGATCTGGGTCAGGTAGCTCATTCGGCGCCTCCTTCCTCGGGCTGCGACTGCTCAACTACCTGCTCGTGGCTGCCCGCTTGCTGGTCCTCCCGCGGCGGTCCCCAGTACTCCTGAGCCCATTCGAGCCGAGTTCGCTCACGCCACGTCCATGACCTGAGGTCTGCGAAGAGGCGGACGAAGTCGACGCCGATGCCGCGGCGCTCGGCGGCCCTCAGGACCCCCTGCACGTGCCCGGCCAGCTCCTCAGTCGATGAGCAGGCGAGGATTCTGCGAAACCGTCCGTCGAAGGTGGCCAATCCCCTTTCGCCGAGCGCGCCAGCGGTGGCCAGCTTCCGGCAGACTGTGCCCAGATTACCTCCCGGAATGCTGCGGCCGTGAAGCGCGAAGCCGGCGGCAACGGTAACGGCGGCAGCGCGCAATCGGTCGTCGGCGAGGTCGACCCAAGGGGCCAGGTGCGGCCAGGAGCGGTATTGTGTGCCCTCGCTGAAACCGTGGCGCAAGTCCGCCATCGTCCCCCGATCTGACGTGCGCGTCTCCAGGAAAGCAACGAAGGCCTGTTCCATAGGGTGGCTGTCGTTCATTGTTGGACTCCTCACTTGTCCGTGTCTTTGGCCAGTCTCAGCCGGCTGCGGCCAAGCGCAAAGGCCTTCAGCTGACGCGGCGTTTCGTGCGGGCAGGTGATGCTATAGGCCTGGTGCATGCAACTGAGCAGTGTCCTCCGCCACGGCTGCAGGTCGGCCTCCTCGTCGCAAGCAATTCTCACGAGCTCGCCATACTGCTGATTGAGGCGGCGCCAATAGTCCGCCTGGGTGCGACGGATCCAGTTGGATTTCTGTCGGCTGCCGCCGGCGTTGGAGATTTTCATGTCGTCGCAGTACGCGCTACCCGCAGCGAACAGCGATCGAGCCCCCCGATCGGCCAACTCAACGCCTTTTCGGTACTGGTTGAGCGCCGTGTCGCCGACGAGGTCGATTGGCAATGCGAACGTCCACTCGGCGCTGTCCAAGATCTTTGCTCGGTTGGTGGCGAGTCCACCGGTCCAGATGTCGATTGTCCGTACGTCGGAGTTCCGCACATGCTGCAGGGCCAGGGGGCCTCCAGTGAGCTCGCCAGCTTTGAGGGTCAGCACCGAACCGAGTTCGCGCCAGGGGTGCTTCTCGAGATCGATCCCCAGGTACACCAAAGCCTCCTTGGCACCCTGCTTGCGCACGATGACGGTTAGCGACGGATCCCGCACCGCGGGGAGTTTCCCGTAGGTGAGTCCGTTGGCCAACGTCAACTGGCGGCTCTCCGATTGGAGCTTAATCGCCCGGGACAGAGGGACGAGCCGCCCCAGGTATGAGCTGGCGAGCTCCCTGGCGGAGGTATCAGTGGGGGAACGCGGGAAGGCCTCCCAAACTGGCCGACCCCAAGAGGGCTCTGGCAGTGTCAGGACCTGCTCCTTGGTGACCAGATTGAGGTGCACAGTCTGTTGAAGGTCCGACCCGCGCAGCAACAGGTGGAGCGCAGAGCCCTCCACACACGGCGCGTGTTCGCTGGAGCGTCCCGTTGGGGCGCCGTCCCAATTGCTCGATCCGATCAGACCACCGGGAGAGAAGCACTGATACGTTAGCATCATCAGCGCCATCCAGGCGGGCCTCTGCGGTCGACCCTCCGCCGCGGCAGCATGGTCGAACAACACCGGGTTGTTTCCAGCCGCGAGCCCAAAGTCCAGCTTGTCAAGCAATGCATTGTCCGTCCGCTCGAGGTTGTCGGGTTGGAGGAACGCCCCACGGCCGAACAGCTCGAATTTGTCTCGGTAGCGTTCGAGGTAGGCAAGGCTCGCTGGGACTATCCTGTCGGCGCAACCACACCAGTCCTCCTCGTCTTCCGGTCCGTCTAGCGCGGCCTGGGTGATGCAGATCAGCAGGCGCATCAAGGCCACGCGCTGCGGCGGTTCGACGAGCAGGTCACGTATCTCTCGGCCGTGGCGGAAGGCATCCTCGAGCCCCACCAGATCGGCCCGGCCGTCAGGCAGAGCGACTGGAATCCAAGGGTCACCACTCAAATTCATCGTCACAAACCTCCCAGTCTACGCCGCTCGGGGCGGGTGACCACGACCCGGCACCTGGGGCGTCGGTGAACACCCCAAGTTCGGGGGTGTAGCCGAACCCGGTGTCCCTTCCTGACATGGTCAACCGATCCCCGTCCAGCATCAACACAGCAATCGGGCCGTGGATATGGCGCCGGAGATAACGCGGCCCGGTGACCTCGCTGAAGCGGTAGCGGGCCAGCGCGACAAGGTTCGAGTGGATCTGACGGCTGGCCCAGGCATTCGGTTCATGCTCGGAGACCCGCACCCGTGTACCGTCGAGCAGCGTCATCGAGGCCACGGACCCGGTCGAGTCCAGCTTGGCGAGGAGCAGCGCGTCGACTGTCGGATAGCTCTCGTACCGCGTCGCGGCGTACTCATCGTCGCGCTGCACGGGCATCGACGTGACCGCGGCGAGTGATGCTGCGGCGCAGGCGCGCAGTCTCTCCTGGTGTCGCTGGAGCTTGTGCCGCAGATGCTCGACAAACGGGGGCATGGCCTCGTGCGGTGCGCAGTACGACTGCTCGAGCACTTGCCGGATGTCGGTCGGTAGCGTGATCGTCGCTCGGGCGCTCCACAAATGGTACGCGCGCCATAGTACATAGGGCGCGTAGACCCTGGCATTCGGCTTGCCGATCAGCTCTTCAAGAGATGCGGCGTCCGTCGCCTGGTGTAGTGGTCCTGCAACCACCAAGAGCTCGGGTTGATCACACGGCCGGCCGGTGCGGGGGTGGCGCCACAACCGGCCAAGTCGCTGGAGCAGCATGTCGCTCGGAGCGAGTTCGCTGATCATGAAGTCGGCGTCGATGTCAACACTCTGTTCGACGACCTGAGTGCCGACCAGCACTGCTCCGGGCGGGCGGTTCCCGTCGCGGCCGAGACGCTCCATCCACAATTGCTCAAGCGCGGTTCGCCGCCAGGCGGGAAAGCGCGAGTGCAGCAGCCCGACGTCGAGGCCCTCGCGGGCGGCGGATCTGACCAGACGGAACCACTCCTGGGCTCGGCGGACAGTGTTGGCGATACAGACGACGCATTGGCCTTGTTCGGCGCGCTCGACTGAACGGGCGGCCACCTCTTGGTCGCTAAGCGCTTCGAGCGAGAGATGGACGGTCATTGACGGCGGAGGCTCGGCGGGACAGCTCCCCCACGAGCCGCTGGCGAACCACGTGGTGAGTGGATACTCGTCACCGGCGGGTGGGTTGGAGTAGGGCAGAACCTGGGCTCGCCGCTGCGTGGTCAGGGTCGCTGAAAGAACGATGACCGTGCAGCCGATGCCGGCAAGCAAGTCGACGAGACGATCAAGCAAGCTGCCGGTGTACATGTCGTAGGAGTGAACCTCGTCGAGGATGACGACCTTCCCGGCTAGGCCGAAGGCTCGGACGAAGAAGTGGCGGACACGCAGGACGGCGAGGAGCGCTTGGTCGATCGTACCCACACCGAAGGGGTAGAGCAGGGTGCGCTTGGCCGGCGTGAACCAGCGGCCGCCGCCGCTAAGTTCCTCGCCCCCGCGCTCAACCAACCAGGCGCCACCGTGCGCCAGTCGAGCACCGGAGGGGGATAGGCAGATGCGGGAGAGGAACCGCTCCACGCGCAGGTGGATGCGGTTGCTAGTCAGCCGGGTAGGGAGGGCGAAGTACAGGCCGTGGTGCATGCCCGCAGCCATAAGTCTGTAGGCTGCGTAGAGGGCGGCCTCGGTCTTGCCCAGGCCCATCGGGGCCTCCAATACGTAGACGCCCGGGCCCTTGACGGAGTCGATGAACGCACGCTGCATCGGGTTCGGCTGGAATCCGGATCCAAACACCTCTTCGAAGCTCATACCTTCGGCAAAGTTCGGGCGTTGCCAGCCGCACTCGCGAACTGCTCGCTCGGCCCGGCTTGAGCCTTCCGCGAACGGGCTACCTCCCGCTGGGGGATAAAGCGTCTCGTCCGAAGCGATCCAATCGGCCACGCAGGTCAGACCGGCCAGGATGTTCTGTTGCTGATGGGTCAACGAACCGCTGGGAAGGGGGCCGAGCAGCCGCACCAGCTCGGCGATCAACCCGTGCCGCTCTGCCGCCCATGCAGGTCCTCCGTAGATTCGGTCTGTATGTCTGCCCCGGTTCTCCGACCGGACGCCGTGGTGTGCTCCGACGACCTCGTGCAATCTTGTTGCCTGCGTTCCGCTCCACTCTGCGAGGGCGAGCTCGCCCACCGTCGCGTGATTGGTCTCGAAGCCACCACCGTGGTCGACCAACTCCGGCAGCTCGCGGCGCAGGTAATCCATGAAGTACTTGCGCAGAAACCCAGGCGATACCTTCCCGACGTCGTGGACCGCCACGGCGGTGGGTGCGCCCTCTGGCAGCAGCCGGCGCGTCGAGAGTGGCAGCACGGTAAGCAACGCCGCTGCGACCTGACCGGCGTCGTAGCAGTGCTCGAGAACGCTCATCCCCGGGCGGTCCTCGGCCGTGGACTTGGCTACGCATTTTTGCCAAGGCAGTGCGGGCAGTGGCCTAGCTGGGGATTTCCTGCGCAACATGCGACAACTCCCGCGAGTGGTGCCCGACGTCGGCGCCGCCAGGCGGGGCTGTTCCGGCAGCGGTCGGACGAACCGGCTCGTTCACTCGTCTCGCAGCGATGGTGGGCGTGTCCGCCGCGTGGGCGGCCCACAGGGCCTTGACACAAACAGCCATGAAATCTCGGTTGCCAAACTGGACCTCGCGTTGCCTCACATGCTTTGGGAAGTTCTCCTCCGTCATGGTTGGTGTCATCCTGATGCCCTCGGCCTGCAGCATTCTGTTTTGTCCAACGGGCTTGCTCGACGCAAGCTCGAGGCCAGCCCTGTAATGGCATGAGAGCAAGCTGATCAGGAACATTCGCACTCGAAGAAGGCCCCCCGGGGCCGGCACTAGGGAGTTATACAGACCACCACCGCACGAGTCCCCGAAGGTTACTTCTCATGAGGCTCAGCAAAGCACAGGTTCGAGGCCGTGTCCACTCCATTCCACAGGTGTATTTCGTTGAATGTCTCCCCCGCCGGATGGGGAGTCTTACAACGTCCGGAATTGCCTTAGCCCTGATCCGGCAGACTTGAGAGCGGCATGGTGAGCGAAAGGTATTGAAAATGGGCTCTGCTTGTGTTTTTTCGGAAGTATCAATCAACCGAAACACAAGTCTGGAGAGCCCATTCCCAATGAGAAGAAGAAAACGCATTCTGGGGCGCCGTGTCAACGCCGATCTGAATCTCCAGTTCGGCGACGAGCAACTGACCTCCCATGCCGGCCTCGAGCTCTTCGCGCGGCGCCTGCGGGCCATCGGCTTCAACGAGCTACTGCGCGAGAGCTTCCGCGGCGTGGATCTGCGCGGCGACTACTCCCTGGTCGCGGTCGTCCGTCTACTCCTGGCCATGCTCTGGGTGGGCGGTCGCCGCCTGCGCCATGTCCAGTTCCTCTCCCGGGATCCCCTGGTCATGCGCTTCGCCGGTCTGGTCGCGCTGCCGGATGAGCGGACCCTGAGCCGCTGGCTGAAGCAGTTTAATCAAAGGGCGCTGGCCTGCTTGCGGTCATTGAACCTGTTTCTGGTCACTGCCCGCATCCGTGTCTTGGGACTGGCCCGGCTGACGCTGGATCTCGACGGCACGGTCAACCCGACCGGCCTGCGGGTCGCCTGGGCCCAGCGGGGCTTCAATCCCCACCAGCGGAAGGTCCCGAGCTATTACCCCATCCTGGCTCACGTGGCGCAGACCGGGCAGATCATCGATCTGAAGAACCGCCCGGGGAACGTGCACGACGGCGCCCGGTCGGAGGGTTTCGTGCGCGGCCTGATCCGCGACCTGCGGCGGCTGGGCAACGGGATGAAGCTCGAGTTCCGGTGCGATGGGGCCTTCTTTCAGCGGCCTTTGCTGCACTTGTTGCAGCGCTACGGCTGTGAGTACGCCATCAAGGTACCGATGTGGCGGTGGTTGGGGGTGAAGGAACTGATCCAGATGCGGATGCGTTGGGAGCCGGTAGCGCCTGGCATCTCGGGCTTCGCGGCGGTTCTACCGGTCCCGAAATGGGGACTGAAGCTGCGGGTGGCGTGCTATCGCAAGCGGGTCTTCCACGAGACGGCCAAGAACTACCAGCTGGATCTCTTCTCGCCGGACGACGGTACCTACGAGTATTCGGCCGTGGCGACAAACAAGACGATGACGATCGCGAACCTATGGTTCTTCATGGCCGGACGTGGGGCGCAGGAGAAAACGATTGCGGAGCTGAAGAGCGGGTTCGCGTTCGACACGGTGCCGACGAATCACTACGGAGCCAACAGCGCATGGCAATGGCTGAGCGTGTTGGCGCACAATCTGTTCCGCGACTTTCAGATCTCCATGCAGGAGGAACGTGGACGCAAGACGCGCAAGAGGACCTTCCTCTTCCGGCTTCAGTCGATCGGCACAGCGCGCTTTGAATGGCTCAACACGGCGGGGCGGTTGCTGCGCCTGGCCTCCGGGCTCACGCTCAGGCTGCCGGCCTCGTCGAAGATCGAGAAGACGTATGCTCAATGGGCGGAAAAGGCGTCACGAGCAGCCTGATTTCTGCCGGATTAGGGTTAGTCATACGTCTCTCGCGCCCGATGCAAGAACCGCCCCGACGGCGCCGAGGTTGCCTTGCCGCGTTCGAGCACGCACCGTCCCCGCAGGAACACCGCTTGCACGCGGCCGCGCACCCGCATGCCGTCGTAAGGCGAGAAATCGGTCGCCGAATGCAAGGCCTCGGGCCCGAGCACCCACTGCTCCTCAGAGTCGAAGAGCACCACGTCCGCATCGGCCCCCGGCTGCAGCGATCCCTTCACCGGGGCCAGACCGTGAACGCGGGCCGGGCCGGTGGCCAGCAGCGCGACCATCCGCTGCAGGTCGATCAACCCCGTGCGGACCGCAAGGGTGTGCACCAGGGGCAGGCGCGTCTCGACGCCGGGCAGGCCGTTGGGGATCTCGGAGAAGGGACGCCCTTGCGGGAGCTTCAGGGAGCTGTGAAAGGGACAGTGATCGGTGGCGATCACGTCGACATCGCCGCGCTTCAGCGCCGCCAGCAGTGCGGCGCGGTCCTCCTCGCCCCGCAACGGGGGAGCGACCAGGAACTGCGTGGCATCGGCGCGCTCGTAGACCTCGGCGGTGAGCGCGAGGTACTGAGGACACGTTTCCAGGTACACAGGCTGTGCCCCGGAATCGCCTGCCCGCGCGGCAAGGATGGTCTCCAGGCCGGCGCGAGAGGAGACGTGGACGAAGTAGACCGGCGCACCGACATCGCGGGCGGCCTTGATCACGGCCGCGATTGCCGCCGCTTCCACCTCCGCCGGCCGGGAGCGCGCATGGTCGCGGGGCGCGGTTTCGCCGGCCGCCAGCAGGCGATCGGTACGCTCGTTGAGCATCGCGTCGTCCTCGGCGTGCACGAGCACCAGCATGCCCAGTTCGTGCGCGGCCCGCAGCACCAGGCGCAGGTTGTCGGGACCGATGGCGTGGCCCTGGCGCGAATAGCACGTGAACACCTTCATCGTCGCGATACCCTGCCGGCGCACCGCACGCAGGTCATCGGGAAGACGGCGCGCGAAGTCGGCGGGGAAGTCGGTCAAGGTGGCGTGCAGCGCGTAGTCGGTGTGGCTGTGGCCGTCGAAGTCCGCGCGTCGGACGCCCACGCTTTCCGCCAACGCCTGTCCGGGATGCTGGCAGGTGAAGTCGATGACGGTGGTGACGCCGCCGTGGAGCGCGGCCCGCGTCCCGCTCTGTGGGTCGTCACTGGAGACGGCGCCCTTCATCGGCAGCCGCAGGTGAACGTGCGGATCGACGAGCCCCGGCAGCACCAGGAACCCTCGCGCGTCGATCCGCTCGGCGCCGGGCGCATCGATGCGGGGGGCGATGGAAGCGATCGTCTCGCCACACAGGGCGAGATCTCCGACGACCGGCGGGCCGTCGCCCGACACGATGAGGCCGCCGGTGATCACCCGGTCGACCGGCCCCTGGCCGGCTCCTTGTGTGTGCGGCTGCGAGGTCATCTCGTCTCGTCTCGTCTCGATTCGACTCGCTTCGTCCCCCACCCAACCGCGGGCAACGGCATCAAGCTACATCAACGCCGCCATCAGCGCCTTGCAGGTGTGCAGGCGGTTCTCGGCTTCGTCGTAGACCACCGACTGAGGTCCATCGATGACCCCATCGGTCACCTCGGCCCCGCGGTCGGCCGGCAGGCAGTGCATGTAGAGCGCGCCCGGCTTGGCGCGGGCCATCCGCGTCTCGTCGCAGATCCAGGCGCGGTAGCGCTCGGCCAGCTTCAGCGACTCCTCGGGTCGCGAAAAGAGGTCCAGACAGCCCCAGCTCTTGGGGTAGACGACATCGGCGTCGGCGAAGGCGGCGTCCATCTCGTGGACCACGGTGAAGCGCCCCCCGCTCGAGCGCGCGTTGGCCTCGGCCTGCGCGAGGGGCTCGTCCATGAGGCGGAACTCGGGCGGGTGAGCCAGCACGACATCCATGCCGAACCGGGTCAGCAGGGTGATCAGGCCCTGGGGCACCGAGAGCGGTTTGGCGTAGGTGCGCGTGTAGGCCCAGCTCACCGCGACGCGGCGTCCGCGCAGGTCCGGTCCCAGCTTCTCGCGCAGCGTCATCAGATCGGCCAGCGTCTGACAGGGATGATCGACATCGCACTGCATGTTGAGGACCGGCTTGTCGGCCCAGCGCGCCACCTCCCGCATGTACGACTGCCCTTCGCCCGGGATCTTGTCGTGCCGGACGGCGATCGCGTGACCGTAGCGGCTCAGGATCACGCCCGTGTCCTTGGCCGACTCGCCGTGGGCGACCTGGGAAGTCTCCGAGCTGATGAAGTGGGCGTGGGCGCCCAACTGCGTCGCACCGGCCTCGAAGGAGTTGCGGGTGCGGGTGGAGTTGTCGAAGAAGAGCAGGAAGATGGTTTTGTGGGGCAGCACGATCGTCGGCTGCCCGGCCGCAAAGCGGCGCTTCATCGCCAGCGAGAGATCGAGCAGCGATTCGATCTCGGGCACGGTCCAATCCTGCGTGGCGATCCAATCGCGGCCCCGGTAGGCGCCGCCCAGCGTCAGCTCCTGATTCCCGTCACCGGACATGCGAGCTCTCCATGCGTTGCTGCGGCCGGTGCCCGTTGCCTGCGCGAGACGACGGGCAAGCGCCGCGCGTCATCGCCTTCACATCGCGTCCGCCCCGGCGGCGGCCATGAGGGACGCGAGCGTGGCGTAGAAGGCGATCGACGTCTCGATATGATCGACCGGGCACTGGTCGCTGGGCGCGTGGGCGTGCGCTTCCTGACCCGGCCCGAAGCCGATCGTGGGCACGCCGTGCAGCCCCATGGTGGCAACCCCGTTGGTGGAGAAGGTCCACCGGCCGGCGACGCCGGGATCGCCGAGCACGAGCGCCCGGGCGCGCAGCGCCGTCTGAACGAGCGGATGCGTCTCTTCCAGCACCCACGGCGGGAAGACCTGGCGCATCGGGTAGACGAAGCCGCGATAGGTCGGCCGCTCGAAGACGGGCACCTCGATCACAACCGGCGCTGCATCCTCGCGGGCGGCGGCCGCATCGACGATCTCCCGGATCTCGGCCAACGCGCTCGCCTCGGTTTCACCTGCGGTCAGGCGGCGGTCGAGATGGATGGTGCACGAGTCGGCCACGGCGCAGAGCGAGGGGGCCGTGGAGCGCACCTGCGAGGTCGTGATGCTGCCGCGTCCGAGGAAGGGGTCATCGGTCAAATGCGCACTCATCTCTGCGATGCCGCTCACGATCGGCGCCATGCGGTGGATCGCGTTGACGCCGCGCTCGGGCGCCGAGCCGTGGCAGGAGAGGCCCCGTGTGGTGACCTCGATCTCCATCCGGCCCCGCTGTCCCCGGCAGACCTGCAGGCCGGTCGGCTCGGTGAGCACGACCGCCTCGGGTGCGATCACCTTCTCGCTCAGAATGTAGTGCCAGCAAAGCCCGTCGCAGTCCTCCTCGAAGACCGAGCCGACGATCCAGATCGTCCACCCCTCGGCTAGCCCCAGGCGCCGGATCAACGTCCCCGCGTAGACGAGTGCCGCCATGCCGCCCTTCTGGTCGCTCGCCCCGCGCCCATAGAGAACCCCATCGCGGATCTCGCCGCCGAAGGGATCGACGCTCCACAGGCGGCGATCCCCGACGCCGACCGTGTCGACGTGCGCGTCGAAGGCCAGCGTGCGCGGACCCGCGCCGATGCGGCCCAGGACGTTGCCGAACGGATCGATGCGCACCTCGTCGAACGCCAGGGACGTCATCCGGTCGCGGATGAGGGCGATCACCTCGCCCTCCCGGCCCGAGAGCGAGGGCGTGCGCACCAGCTCCTGGAAGAAGCCGACCGCCTCGGCGGCCATCTGTGCCGCCCCGGCGCGTATCGCACCGCCTGTTCGGTCGTCGCTCATCGTCGTGGGCCCTCTCCTTCGTGACGAAATGCCAAGCTTCGCGCGCTCAAGACTGGATCAGTGCCAGCACGCGATCAAGATCCGGCTCAACGTGGTGGAGACGCTCGGGGCGCAGCGTCCGCTCGGCCGCGGCGGGATCTTTGAGCCCATGGCCGGTCAGGATCAACACGACCTCGTGCTCGGGCGCGAGAACGGCCTCCTCCATCGCCCGCCGCAGTCCGGCCAGTGTCGCAGCCGCGGCCGGCTCGGCCCACAGGCCGGCGCGGGTGGCCAGAAGCGTTTGCGCTTCCAGAATCTCCTCGTCGGTGACCGTCACGAAAGCGCCGTTCGTCTCCCGCACGGCGCGTAGGGCCTTGATCTGATCGCGGGGCGTGCCCACCGCGAGCGAGTCGGCCACCGTGTGGGGCGCAACGGGGCGACACGCGGGCCGGGCGTCGCGCCACGCGTCGGCCAGCGCGCTCGACCCGGCGGCCTGCACGCCGATCAAGCGCACAGGCGCTGCGAGCAGGCCGAGGTCGCACAGGTCGCGGAACCCCTTGTGGACGCCGCCCAGGATGCATCCGTCCCCAACCGGCACCAGCACCGCGTCCGGAGCGCGGTAGCCGAGCTGTTCCCAGATCTCGAGCGCCAGCGTTTTCTTGCCTTCGCCGAGGTAGGGATTGGAGGCCGTGTTGCGGTTGTAGAAGCCGAGGCGCGCGCAGACCTCGGCGCACAGGTCGAAGGCCTGATCATAGGAGCCGTCGACCGCGAAGAGGTGGGCGCCGTGCATGCGGATCTGCATCAGCTTGCCCGCCGGGGCCGAGGAGGGCGCGAAGATGTAGGCGGGCAGGTTGGCGCCGGCGGCCAGGGCCGCGAGCGATGCGGCCGCGTTGCCGGTGGAGGCGGCCGCGACGGCCCGGGCGCCGACCTGACGGGCGTGAACCACGGCGATCAGGCTGGCGCGGTCCTTCGACGAGCCGCTCGGCTGGCGCGCATCGTCCTTGATCCAGAGCCGGTCGGGCACCGCGAATCCCCAGTCGCAGCGCGGGCGGTAGAGCGGCGTCACCGCGATGGGCGGCGCCGGACGCGGGTCGGGGGCGGCCACCGGCAGAAGCTCGGCGTAGCGCCAGAGCGTGGAATCGCTTCGCGCGCGCAGCCGCTCGGGCGTGATGCGCGGCTTGAGGGCGGCGATGTCGTAGAGGAGATCCAGGGTGCCGTTCAGAGGACCGCAGGAGGGGCATGTGTGCACCGCGCCAGCGGGATCGAAGGGGCGCCCGCAGCGCACGCAGCGCAGTTCCTGTAGGTAGGTGTCGCGCATCTTCGCGGATTCCCTTTCGTGTCGCGCCGAGATCCCTGTCCGGGAAACGTCTCAGAAGCGCTCCCAGAGTCCCTCGGCGGCGGCGCGGCAACGGCGCCGCACGTCGGTCTCGTCGACCGCAACCGGTGCGCCGCGCGAGAAGACGTGGCGTCCCCCGATCCACACCTCCTCGGCCCGCGCCTGCGCCAGGCCGAAGAGCACATGCCCCCAGAAGTTCTCGCCCGTGATGGGCGTCGGCGGGCGGTAGTCCCAGACGACCAGGTCCGCCGCGGCGCCCGGGGCCAGGCGGCCCATCGCGAGCCCGAATGTCTCGGAGGCCAGGCGCGCGTTGGCATCCAGGAGCAGGCCGGGCACGGTGGAGTATCCGGCGCGCGGATCGCCGGCCGTGTGGCTCTGAAGCAGATGGGCCACCAGCGCCTCGGTGAGGACCGCGGCCGTGAACCCGTCGGTGCCCAGGGCCAGCTTCACCCCGGCCCGCTGCAACGCGGGCAGCGAGGCCGCGCCCACGGCGTTGTTCATGTTCGATTGCGCGCAGTGCGCCAGCCACGCGCCGCTCTCGGCCAACAGGCGCGTGTCGTGCTCGTCCAGGTGAACGCCATGAACGCAGATCGTGCGCGGCGTGAGCACGCCCGCCCGCGCCAACCGCTCGACCACGCTGCACCCGTAGCGCTCGCGGGCGTCGCGCTGGTCGATCGCGTCTTCGGCCACGTGCAGGTGAAACCCCGCCGAGCGGGCGTCGGGCTCGCCGGCGCAGCGCGCGAGCGTCTCGTCCGACAGCGTGAGGGAGGCGTGCAAGCCGAAGCGCGCCCGCAACCGCGCCTTCTCCGAATCGCAGGAGCGGATGAACGCCAGGTTCTCGTCGATGCCCGCCTGCGCCGCTTCGGACCCGTCGCGGTCGGAGACCTCGAAGCAGAGGCATGCGCGCAGGCCGAGCGTCTCCCAGGCGTCGGCGAGGGTCCGGAGCGAGCCCGTGACGGCGCTCTGCGAGGCGTGATGATCGAAGACGGTCGTCACCCCGTGGCGCAGACACTCGATCCCGTGAAGAAGCGCGCTCAGCTCGACGTCCGAGAGCGTCAGCGTCCGGTCGAGACGCCACCAGAGCCGCTCGAGCGTCTGGCGGAAGTCGGCGGGCGCGGGGTCCTTCAGCGCGATGCCGCGCGCCAGGGCCGAGTAGGCGTGGGTGTGCGCGTTGATCCAGCCGGGTGTGACCAGCCGTTCCGAGGCGTCGAAGCGCACGCCTGCATCCGGGGAGGGACCAGCGTGCGGGGACGGATCCACGCCCGCGATCGTCGCACCGTCGACCGTGATCCGGGCCGGCGCCAGCAGGTCGGATCCGCTGAAGACGACTCCGCCGTCGATGACGATCTGCTCGTGCGCTGCGCCCATCGGATCGTGCTCCTTCATGGGACCGTCAGCCCGCCGACCGGGAGCGCGGCCCGGTCGGCTCGGATGCGTGCCTCCTCAGCGCGGTCGCTCGTGCCACGAGCCCACGCTCACGCGTCCGTCCTCTGTGCGGGTTTCCAGCACCAGACACCCCTTCACTGGCGCGACCGTCACGCACAGCCCGCACCCCACGCACCGTTCCTCGTCGACCTCGGGATGCCGGTCGTCGCGCCACCGGATGGCGTCGTGCGCGCCGTCGCGGCAGGCGAGGTAGCAGAGCCCGCAGGCGATGCACGCCTCGGGCACCACGCGGCTGCGGACCGTGTAGCGCGGCAGCTCCTCGTGGCCGCCCAGCCTGGGCAGCGCCTTGCCGATCAGCGCGCCGGGCCCGTCCAGCTTCTTGCGGCGCAGGTAGTGGGCCAGCCCGCTCTTCAGGTCGTCGATGATGCGGAAGCCATGGTGCATGGGCGCCGTGCAGTACTGGACCAGGTGCGCGCCCACCAGCATCATCTCGGCCGCGTCGCGCCAGGTCGCGGCCCCGCCGGTTCCCAGAATCGGCAGCCGGACCTGGCGCGCGATCTCGGCGATTGTCCGCAGCGTGATCGGCTTGATCGCCGGGCCGGTGAGACCCGAGTAGGTGGAGCGCCTGCCCAGAGAGGGGTAGGGGACGAAGCTCTCCAGGTCGACACCCATCAGCGCCGGCACGGAGTTGGACGCGGTGATCGCGTGCACGCCCGCCCGCGCCAGCGCGCGCGCCACGGCCACGATGTCGGTGACCTGGGGCGTGATCTTGATCGCCACCGGCACGTGGTCGGCGGCTTCCCGCACCCAGGTGGCCACGCGCTCGGTCGCCTCGACCGACTGGGCCAGCATCTTGCCCGGGTCCTCGCCCATGCTGCCCTGCGGGCACGAGAAGGAGCACTCGATCATGTCGACGCCCGCATCCTCGAGCCGGCGCACCAGCGACTGCCAGTCCTCGCGGCGCGTGCCCATGATCGAGGCCAGGATGACCTTTTCCGGGAAGCGCTTCTTCAGCCGGCGGACGCGCTTCTCGACGACATCGATTGTGTGGGCGCTGATCAGGTCGATGTTGCCCATGGCCAGCAGCCGGCGATCGGCGTGGTCGAGCGAGGTCATCATCGGATAGGCCAGGTCGACCGCGGTCCCTTCGACCGACGTGGTCTTGAGCACCGCGCCGGCCCATCCCATCTCGAGGCCGCGCGCGACGATCTCCTCGTTGTCGGTGCAGGGGGAGGCGGCCAGAATGAACGGGTTCTCGAAGCGCAGGCCGCAGACCTCGGTCACGAGGCCGTCGCTGGGGTAGGGCGCCTCGTGGCTCAGACGGTCTTCCGGATCCCTGCGGGACGTCTGGACATCCTTGCGACTCATCGTCCACCCCCCCGCCGGCCGGCCTCGGCCGCGCCGCGCCGCTGCAGCATGGTCGCGATGGCCGCGGCGGCCAGACGGCCGTCGCGCACGGCGGTGACGATCGTCTGGTCGAGTCCCACCGCATCGCCCCCCGCGTAGATGGTCCCCGTCACGCGGCGCGTGCGCGGGTGGGCGCGCAGGAAGCCGTCGGGCGTCCAGGGGAGCGCGGTGGGCAGCCCCGGCTCGAGGGCGAGCCCGGTGGCCAGGATCGCCTGGTCGCAGGGCATCTCGAACGCGCCGCCCCGCACCACGACCGGACGGGGGCGGCCGCTGCCATCGGGCTCGCCGGTCCGCAGACGATGGAGGCGCACGCCGGTCAGACGGCCGCGCTCGCCGAGCAGCGCCTCGGGCGCCTGCAGCGGGTGGAGCACGACGCCGAAGGACTCTGCCTCCTGGATCTCGCGTTCCCAGGCCGGCATCTCGCGCCGCGTGCGGCGGTAAATCAGGTGCACGCGCGGCGGACGCCGGCGCGGCCCGTCGCGCTCGGCCCGAATCTGGCCGCAGCGCACCACGGCCAGCGCGGCGTCGATGGCGACATTGCCCCCGCCGATGACCACCACCTCGCGTCCAACCCCCACCCGGTAACGCCGCCGGCGGCAGTGCGCCAGAAAGGCGCTCGCGGCGGATACCCCGCGCAGATCCACGCCCGGCAGATCGGGCACCGCGTCGACCAGGCCCACCCCCACGAACACCGCATCGAACCGGCGCGCGAGCCGGTGCAGATCGGCCACCGGGCGCTCCAGTCGGATGTCGATGCGCGGGCCGTCGGAGGCGCGTTCGCGCTTCGGCGCGCGGAGTGTCCAGCCCAGCGCCCAGGCCGCGTCGCGCATCACGACGTCGTCGGGGAAGCGGTAGAGCGGAATGGTGCGCGCGAGGACGCCTCCCAGCCGGTCGCGCTGCTCGAACAGCGTGACCCGCAGACCGCGCCGCCACAGCTCGTGGGCGCAGGCCATGCCTGCAGGCCCCGCGCCCACCACCGCCACGCGGCCTGCCAGGGAGCCGCTGCGCCGGGGCGGGCGCGCCCTGCGGGTCTCGCCCTGCCGCGTGGCGTACCGGTGCAGCCGCCGGATCTCGATCGGCCGGTCGATCGCCGCGCGCAGGCAGTGCGCCGCGCAGAGCTGCTCGTCGGGGCAGGCCTGACCGCAGCTCGCCGCCAGCGGGTTGGACGCGCGCACCACCTCGGCCGCGCCGGCGAGGTTGCCGGTGCGGATCATGCGGATGAAGCGCGGGATCACGATGTGCGCCGGGCAGGCCTCGGTGCACGGGGCCTGGTGGCACTGCAGGCAGCGCCAGGCCTCGGCGAGCGCCTGCGCGTCGTCGAACAGCGGCTCGGCCTCCATCGTGGCGGGCGCCGGTCGATAGGGGGGCAGCACACGGCCCGCCCGGCGCGGCCCGGCCTTCCTGGGGGTCATGGCGTCTCTCCTGGGTCGGGTGTCTGCGGTTTCTCGGGCGCGCCTGCGCCCGCGCCGGCCTCGCCGCGCGCGAGCCCGGGCGTGTCGTACCGTCCGGCGGCGACGGCCTCGACCGCGTCGATGATGGGCAGGTACCCCGTGCAGCGGCAGAGATTGCCGCTCAGCGCGCGGCGGATCTCGGCCCGCGTGGGGTGCGGCTGGCGGTCGAGCAGCGCCTTGGCCGACAGAATCATCCCCGGCGTGCAGAAGCCGCACGCCACCGCGTCGTGATCGAGGAACGCGACCTGCAGCGGATGGAGCTCGGGGCCCAATCCCTCCACGGTCAGCACGCGTCGTCCTTCCACCTGACCGGCGAGCACGAGACAACTGGCCACGGCGCGGCCGTCCAGCAACACCGTGCAGGCGCCGCACTGACCGATCTCGCAGCCGCACTTGGTGCCCGTCAGGTGCAGGTGGTCCCGCACGAGCTGCAGCAGCGTCGTCTCGGGCGACACGCGGACCTGCCGGGGTGTGCCGTTGATCTCGAAGCGAATCTCGAGGGCATGCTCACCCGATGTGTCCATGGTTCTTCTCCTCGCTCACGGAAGCCGCGCGGCGGCGCGCTCGAGCGTGCGCCGCAGCATGGCGGCCACGACCGGCTCCTTGTAGGGCGCCGACCAACGTCGGCCCACGATGCGCAGCATCTCCTGCGCCAGCGCGGTGCCGGCCGCGGCGAAGAGCGCCTCTCCGGGCTTCTGTCCGTCGAGCAGCGCTTCCACGACGGGGAACCGCCGCGGGGTCGGCGTGACCGAGCCGGCCGCAACGCGCGCGCGGGTCAGCGTCCCATCCGCGCCGCGGTGCAGCACGACGGCCATCGACATGCGCGAGATCGATAGCGCCTGCCGACGTCCCAGCTTGAGAAAGGCGCTGCCGGGCCCGGGCGCGGCAAAGCGCACTTCGGTGACCAGCTCGTCCGGCGCCAGCGAGGTCTCGTAGGGAGCCTGCACGAGCTGGTCGATCGGCACGCTCCGCGAGCCTCGCCGGGAGACGCAGACGCACCGGGCCTCGAGCGCCAGCAGCGCGGGCAGCGTGTCGGCGCAGGGCGAGGCGGTGCAGATGTTGCCGCCCAGCGTGCCGCGCCGGCGGATCTGAGGCGACCCGACGGTTGCCGCCGCTTCGGACAACACGCGCGCCGCGCGCATCAGGAGCGCGCTGCGCTCCATCTCATCGTGCGTGGCGAGCGCGCCGACGCGGATCATCGCGCCCCCGGCCCCGCGGGGCGAGGTCTCCTCTTCGTCCGATGAGATCCCTCGCAGCGCTTCCACCGGCGTGATGTCCAGCACGGCCAGCACCGGGGCGTCGGACGCGGCTTCGCGCAGCGCCACGAGCAGATCGGTGCCGCCGGCCACGAAGCGGCCGGCGTCCCGATGGTCCGCCTTGAAGGCCAGCGCCTCATCCACGGCGACCGCTCGTTGGAACGTGATGCTGCGCACTAGGACACCTCGCTCGGGCCGGGGTCATCCGCGCGGAGGTGATGCCCCAGGAGCACCGCCTCCAGGTCGGCCGGCAGCTCCCGCACGCGCCGCGACGTCGCGTGCGCGATGGCGTTCACCACCGCCGGGGCCGTGATCTCCGTGGCCGGCTCGCCCACGCTCTTGGCGCCGAAGGGGCCGGCCGGATCGGGGTTCTCGACGATGATCGCATCCACCTCGGGGGCGTCCATGGCCGTCGGCAGAAGATAGGTGTTGAGGTTGAGCGTCCGCGGTACGCCGCCCGTAAGGCGATGCTCTTCCCACAGGCCGTAGCCGCAGCCCATCGCAACGCCGCCGTAGATCTGGTTGCGGACCATGGCCGGGCTGATGGCGCGGCCCACGTCGTGCGCCGCCACGACGCGCATCACCTCGACCTGTCCGGTTTCCAGATCCACCTCCACCTCGGCCACGTTGGCGCTGTAGACGAAGGTGAAGTAGGCCTGACCGGTGCCGTGCCGCTCGTCCCAGTCGGTCTGGGGGGCGTGATGCCACCCGAAGCCGAGCAGCGGCCGGCCGGCGGCGTGCGCGCGCGCGGCCGCCTCCACAAAGGTGATCGCGTGGCCACGGCCGTCACCGATGGCGCCGTCCTCGCAGCGCAGATCGTCGTAGGCCGCGCCCAGCGACTGCGCGGCCACGGCGAGCAGCTCGCCGCGGACCGCTTCGGCCGCCTTCTTGACCGCCTGTCCGCCCATGATCGTCGAGCGGCTTGCCACCGTGGGTCCCGAGTCGGGGACGCGGCCGGTGTGCACGCAGAAGCAGCGGATGCGCTCCAGACCGACGCCCAGGACCTCGGCCGCGATCAGGGCCATGGCGCTGGAGAGTCCCTGGCCCATGTCGACCAGGCCCAGGCTGATCAGGATCGAGCCGTCGGTCTGGACCGAGACGATCGCGCCCACCGCATCCACGCCCTCGGCGCCCAGACTGACCCCACGGAAGGAGCAGGCCACGCCGATGCCGCGGGCGCGGGTTGGGCTCGCCGCGGCGGGCAGCTCGC
The DNA here is from genome assembly GCA_964585945.1 of uncultured bacterium. GTDB lineage: Bacteria > Eisenbacteria > RBG-16-71-46 > CAIMUX01 > WJJG01 > CAZDKK01. The sequence continues at coordinate 24,854 of CAZPGB010000028.1, forward strand.
GTCGCGCGCGCTCCCAGTCGGCCGCCGCGGCCGCCCGGCGCAGCACATCGCCGATCGATACGCGATGCCCGTCGAGCTTCTGTCCCGTCGCCGTGCGGTCGCCCTGACCCAGCACGTTGCGCAGGCGCAGCTCGAGCGGATCGATCCCCAACTGCTCGGCCAGCTCGTCGACGAGCGACTCGACGGCGAAGTTGACCTGCGGCGCGCCGAAGCCGCGCATGGCGCCGGTGTAGACGTTGTTCGTGTAGACGGCCATCACGTCGGCGTGCACGTGCGGGCAGGCGTAGGGCCCGGTGACCTGCACGGCCGAGCGCCAGGTGACGAAGGGGGAGGTGGCCGCGTACGCGCCCGCGTCGGCCAAGATGCGCGCCTCGATCGCCAGCAGCCGGCCGTCGCGGTCGACACCGGCCCTGTAGTGCAGAACGTAGGGATGCCGCTTGTAGGACTCGATCAGCGACTCCTCGCGCGTGTAGACCATCTTGACCGGCCGGCCGGTCGCCAGGGCCAGCAGCGCCGCGCGGCAGGCGAGCTGGCTCATCACCTCGTCCTTGCCGCCGAAGGAGCCGCCCAGGGTGGCCTGCTTCACGGTGACGCGCGCCAGGTCGAGATTGAGCACCGCGGCCATCGCGCGGCGCGTCGAGAAGATGTTCTGGATCGAGCCGGTCACGCGCACGCCGCCCTCGGGCTCGGGCTCGGCCAGCACCGCCTCGGGCTCGAGGTAGGCGTGCTCGATGGGCTGGGTGCGGTAGGTGCGCTCGAGGACCAGGTGCGCGGCCGCGAAGCCGACGGCGGGGTCGCCCTTGCGGATGCGGTGGTGGGCGCACAGATTGGGAGCGTCGGGCGCATCCGCGTGCGCCGGCTCGCTCGGCGGCGCGGCCGGCTGGTGCACCACCGGCGCGTCCGGGCGCAGGGCCTCCTCGGGATCGAAGACGCCGGGCAGCTCCTCGAGCTCCACCGCGATCCGCGCCGCGGCATCCTGCGCCGCCGCACGGGTCTCGGCCGCGACGATCGCCACCCCGTCGCCGTACTGGCGCACCTTGTCGAACGCCAGCACGGGCTGGTTGGCCACGATCCCGCCGAAGCGCTTCGCACCGGGGATGTCGGCGGCCGTGAGCACCGCGGCCACGCCGGGCGCGCCCCGCGCCGCGCGGGTGTCGATCGCGATCAGCCGCGCGTGCGGGCAGGGAACGCGCAGCACGGCGCCCCACAGCATGGCGGGCGCCGACAGGTCGGCGGCGAACCGCGCCCGGCCCGTCACCTTGCCCAGGGCGTCGACGCGCCGGTGCGGTTTGCCGATGATGCGCATCTGGCTCACCCGATCCACTCCGATCGAAGATGGTGTTTGACCGCGTGACGATCGCATAGTGCCTGATGCTCCCGAAGGGCACAAGCCGGCTCGGATGGGGCGCCGGCGCGTCAGCCGCTGCGCAGGCGCTCCTCGTGGTCGATGGCGAAACGCAGTCCGGCCAGGAGCAGCAGGTTGAAGGCCAGCTCCGCCAGGCCCCACCACTCCACGCGGTAGAAGACGAAGACCATCGTGAGGAAGATCGTGACCTGCGTGGCCCGCTGGAACATCCGCAGTGCGCGCAGGCGATCGCGAAACACGTAGACGAACCCGAGGGCCACGAAGACCCCCGCCAGGAGGCTCGAGCCGAGCTGCAGCCAGTCCACCAGCGAGTAGGTCTCTGTCTCCACCGGCAACGAGCTCACCAGCGGCACCTCCAGAAGCCGGTTGCGCTCATCGGGCAGCAGGTGGGCGAGGGCGGTCAGACGCAGGAGCTTCAGCACCAACTGAATGAGAAAGAAGGCCACCAGCCCGCGGCCGAACCAGCGCGAGGCCGCCAGACGATGGTACCGAGCCACCAGTCGCGCGCCCAGGCGAGCGATCGGGTCCGGCTCGCGCGACGCCACCAGGTCGGCCTCCAGGAGGATGGCCCGCAACCGTCCGGCGAAGGGGAACTCCGCGGCGGCCCGATCCAGATGGCGCAGCGCGCGGTCGCGTTCCCCTCGATCCAGGTCGCCGACCGCCATCTCGGTGACATCCTCCAGCGCGTTGGCCAGATGCTCCGCGCCGGTGGCGGCGCGCTCGCGGTGGATCGACCTCAGGCCCAGATAGAGCAGGCCGAAGACCGCGTAGATGATCGAGACCGCCGGCTCATAGAAGTAGTCGTTGTCGTGGGTGATGAACTTGCCCACCTCGTCGATGAAGGTCCCGAACCCCGCGCCCCCGATCACCGCCGCCAGGGCGTGCAGGCCGCGGCCCAGGGAGGAGAGTAGAATCACCAGCGCCAGCAGCATCAGCAGCCCGCCCCACAGGACATGGGCGATGTGGAGACCCGATCCCCCCAGGGTGGGGTAGCCCGTGACCACCAGGAAGAAGCGGATCAGCAGCACGGCGGTGACGGCCGACACCAGCATCAGATCGAGATGGCGGCCGGCCGCGAAATCGCGCAAGAAGCGCTTCTGCATCCCCTCTCCCTCCATGGCGGTCGATTCGCCGCCAGCGCCGCTCAGCATGCCGCGGCTCGGGCCGTGACGCAAGGTGACCGGCGCGGACTCTCGCCGGTTGGCTCCCGCGGTGCCCTGATCGGAAGCTCCGCGCTGCGCTCCCGCGGTGCCCCGACCGGAAGCTCCGCGCTGCGCCGGAAGCAACCAAGGGGCGCAGGCACCGGAGGATGGGTGTATACTCAAACCGGCCCGTGCCCGACGCGCGGGACCTGCCGGCGCCGGGACGAACGGGGCCGGCGCCGAGGACCGATCACCGAGGGGAGTAGGCATGCTGTCATCATCATCATCGTTGCCGATCCGCAGGGTCATGACACCGGGGCGTAGGGTCATCCCGATCCTCTTTCTTCTGGCCGTCGCGCTGTGCGCGTGCCTGGCGCCAAGCCAGGCCAAGGTCTTCGAGCAGATCCGCGTGCCGGTGGGGCCCGATACCGATCGCTCGGCGCTGTTCTACCATCCCGACCTGGAGCTGATGGGCGACGACGATGGCGCGCTCATCCTGCTCTCCACACCGGAGCTGACCGCCGGGCTGCGGTCGCGCGGCTTCGAGGTCGAGGTGATGATCGCCGATCTGCAGGCGCACTACGTCGAGCGCTGCGCGCGGACGCGCGACTACGGCGTGTGGCACACTTACGACGAGACGGTCACCGAGATGCTCGACCTGCACGCTGAGTTTCCCGAGCTGACCACCGCGCCGATGTCGATCGGCACGACGGGCGAGGGGCGCACGGTGTGGGCGATGAAGGTGTCCGACAACCCGGGCGTGCAGGAGGACGAGCCCGAGGTGCTCTTCGACGGCGTTCACCACGCGCGCGAAATCATGGCGGTCGAGATCTGCCTGCACTTCGCCCGCTACCTGTGCGAGAACTACGGCCAGGATCCGGTGATCACGTTCCTGGTCGATCAGCGCCAGATCTGGTTCGTGCCGATCGTCAACGCCGACGGCTTCGTCTACAATGAGCTGATCGCGCCCTACGGCGGCGGCATGTGGCGCAAGAACCGGCGCGACAACGGCATCCCCGGTTGCGAGGGCGTCGACCCCAACCGCAACTATCCCTATCAGTGGGGCGGCCAGGGCTCCTCGGGCGACCCGTGCTCCGAGACCTATCGCGGGCCCAGCGCCGGCTCCGAGCCGGAGATCGCAGCGCTCATGGATTTCATCAACGACCACCAGTTCACCGTGTGGCAGTCCTATCACAGCGTGGCGGGCATGATCCTCTACCCGTGGGGCTATACCACCACGCCCGTGCCCGAGGCCGACATCTTTCAGGCGACGTGCGAGGAGATGGCGCGCGACAGCGGCTACGAGGTGGGGCAGTGCTCGCACATTCTCTACACGGTGAGCGGCGGAGCGTTCGACTGGGGTTACGGCGCGACCGGCGAGCACGACCAGATCTTCGCGGTGACGACCGAGGTCGGCGGCAGCGGCTTCTGGCCCGACCCCAGCGAGCGTGATGGCTTGATCGAGGAGAACCTCTACAGCAACATCTACCTCTCGCTGGTCGCCGGCGCCTACGTGGAGCTGGTCGATCTGGCGGTGACCTCGCCGGGCAATCTGGACCCGGGCGAGACGGGCGAGCTGACCCTGACGGTGCGCAACCCCGGGCTGCTGCAGCCGGTCACGAACCTGCACGCCACGCTGGTCTGCCACGATCCCTACGTTGCGCTGCAGACGGCGCAGATCGCGATCGGGGACCTGGCGGCGGGCGAGACGGTGACGCTCAGCCAGACGCCCTTCGTGATCAGCGTGGACCCGGCGTGTCCCGACCCGCGCCCGGTCGATCTCACGGTCCGCTTCGAGGCCGACGGGGAGCTGGTCGTGGATGATGGCGCATCCATCCTCATCGGGCGCGAAACGCTGATCTACGGCTGCGACTTCGAGCTGGCCACCCACGGATGGACGCAGGATCCGACCCACACCGCATCGACCGGTGCGTTCGTGCGCATCGATCCGGTGCCGACCTCCTATCAGCCCGGCGACGACACGACCCCCGACCCGGGCATCTACGGCTGGATCACCGGCCAGAACCCCGGCGGGGGCGTGGGCACCGACGACGTCGACAACGGCATCAGCGCGACGCGCTCGCCGGAGATCGACCTCTCCGCCTTCGGCCACGTGCAGCTCGACCTGAACTACTTCCACGGACAGCGCGACGCCGGCGACGATCCGGGCGACTTCTTCCGCATTGACGTCTCCAACGACGGCGGCGCCTCCTACCCGGTCAACCTGGTCTTCGTGGGGGACGAGCAGCACAGCGCGCCGTGGCGCAATCTCCGGGTCGACCTCGAGGACCTGCTGCCGCTCACCGATCAGATGGTGCTGCGCGTGCAGGCCTGCGACGAGGCGGGCGAGGGCGACATCGTGGAGGCGGGTCTGGACGATGTCTACATCTTCGACCGCGGCGACGGCAACGATCCGCCCAGCGCCCCGGCGCTCGTCTCGCCGCCCGACGGGGACGCCGGCCAGACGGCGACGCCCACGCTGGTGGTGGCCAATGCCGGCGACCCGCAGGGCGATCCGCTCACCTACGGGTTTCAGGTCTTCGCCGATCCGCAGCTCACCCAGCTCGTGGTCGAGGTCGCCGGCATCCCGGAAGGGGGTGGGGGACAGACGTCCTGGACGGTGACGCCCCCGCTCGCGGCCAACCAGACCTACTACTGGCGCGCCTTCGCCGCGGATCCGCAGGCGCGCGGCCTGTGCCCCTCGGCCTGGTCGTTCACCGTGACCGACCTGGCGGGGATCGGCGGGGAGCTTGCCGCCGGCGGTCGCAGCGCGCTGATCGCCGGACCCAATCCGGCGCGCGGTGCGGTGACCATCCGCTACCACTCGCCCTCGGCGCCGCTGGCGCGGCTGGCGATCATCGACGTGTCGGGTCGCCGCGTGCGCACGCTGAGCGGAGAGTGCTGGCGAGCGGGGTGGCATGAGGTGCACTGGGACGGCCGCGACGACGATGGACAGGCCTTGCCCGGTGGGCTCTACTGGGTCAAGCTCTCGCTGCCCGATGAGACGCGCACCGTGCGCCTGGTGCGGTTGCCCTAGGACGCGGCGCGTCCGTGAGGGCGCGGGGACGACGACCGGCCGCGGTCGCGGCGGCGGGGACAAGGAGGACCCAGGTGCGAGCGCAGGATGCGCACGGTCGGGGGCCGACAGGGCCGCCCGGCGTCCGGCGTCGGGGCACACGTCGGCGGCGGGTGCGGCTCGGCCTGTGGGCTGTGGCCGTCTTGGTGGCCGGCGCATCGGCGGCGATCGTCGGCTGCGACGATGACGAAGGAGCGCGCACGGCGCCCCCGCGCACCTTTGCCCTGCGTCCCGACGGCACGGGTGACGCCGCGACGATCGCGGCCGCCATCGAAGCGGCGCGCGACGGCGACGTCATCGAGCTGGCCGACGGGATCTACCGCGGCGAGGGCAACCGCGACCTCGACCTGCTGCGCAAGGCGATCACCATCCGCTCCGCCAGCGGCGATCCCACCGCGTGCGTCATCGACTGCGAGGGGGATTCGGCCGTCGCGCGACGCGGATTTCACCTGCACCGCGGCGAGGGCCCGGCCACCGAGCTGAGCGGGTTCACGATCCGTGCGGCCTACACCGACGGGTTCGGCGGCGCCGTTCGCTGCGAGCACGGCTCGTCGCCCACGCTGCGCAACCTGGTGCTGACCCAATGCCGGGCGCTGGCGGGGGGCGGACTGTGCTGCACCGGTGGATCCAATCCGCGCGTGGTCGCGTGCGAGATCGCCGACAATCGCGCGACCTACGGGGGCGCCGTCTACTGCTCGGGGGCCTCGCCGACGTTTGAAGCGTGCCGGTTCACCGGCAACCGCGCCTCGCTGGGCGGCGCCATCCACGCGATGCTGATCGAGGACGTCCCGCTCGAGCTGCAGGACTGTCTCTTCGACGGCAACTACGGCTCCACCGGCGGCGCCGCGCTCCTGCAGCAGAGCGAGCTGTCGGCCGACGCCACCGTGTTCGCCCACAATGTGGCCGACTACGGCGGGGCGATCTTCGCCGCCGAGAGCTCGCCCGTTTTCTCCCACTGCACGTTCCACCACAACACCTCGCGCGTGGGCGGCGCGTTCCACGGCCAGGATGCTTCCACGCCCCGGTTCACCTCCTGCACCTTCTGTTGGGAGCACGCCGAGAACTCGGGCGCCGCCCTACACCTGACCGAAGGGTGCCTGCCGACGCTTCAGGCGACCCTCATCGTCTTCTGCACCGGCAGCGAGGCGGTCTGGTCTTCGGGCGCCGGCAGCACGCCCCAGTTCGAGTGCTGCGACATCTTCGGCAACGAATGGGGCGATTGGGTGGACCTGATCGCGGAGCAGTACGCTCTCAACCAGAACCTCTCGGTCGATCCGCGTTTCTGCGACCCGGAGAACAACGACTTCCGCATCCCCGAGGACTCGCCCTGCAGTGCCGACTCGACCGGCTGCGGCCCCATCGGCGCGGGGACAGTCGGCTGCGGCTCGGCACGGTGACCCCGAGCGGATTCGAATGGGCGGGATGCTCTAACTATTTCTCTTGAAATACGTTAGTGGTTGGCATGCTCGCCGGGACGGCTCGTCTTCAGGGTGCTTGCCGCAAGCAAACCCACCGCAGGCCCAGGGAACGTGCTATGGTTTACAGGGATTATCCCTATTTCGGGCACAACTTGAGCACTCTGAGGAGGACGCCATGCTTCGTCAACGGATGCTTGGACTTCTGCTCGCCGGTTTGAGCCTCGCGGTCTGCTTCGCCCCGGGGGGCGCGGCCGGCTTCGACGGCGCCGACGGCGTGCTTGCGGTCTTGCCTTGGGACGGACCCCAATCGATGCCCATCGACGCGCTCGAGAAGGAGTGCTGGATCGTGGGACACACGCAGGATATGGCGCTCTTCCTTCTGCCGCCGGCCTTCCCGCTGCCCGAGCCGGTGCGCGCCGCGATGCGCGTGATCGAGACGCCCGCAAGCCAGGGCGACTACTTCTTCGTGCTGTTGGAAGATCCCTCGGCCGCCCGCTTCGAAGGGTCGACCCGCGTGCTGGCCGCCCGCGGCCACACGGTGCTGGTCGCAACCGACGGGGCTACCCCGCGCTTGACGGCGTCCAGCCGTGCGGGGATGCGCGGTTTGGTTCAGCCGGTGCATGTGGCCCTGACCCCGAAGGCGTGGCCGTCGGCCGCGGCGGTTCAGCCGGAGATGCCCGCCCGCGACCACCGGGAGTTCCATCCGCTGGTCGATGCGATCGTGGCCGACGTGTCGCTCGACGAGTACGTGGCGAAGTGGCAGGTGCTCGATGACTTCGAGACGCGCTACACCCACACGAGCCAGAACGTGGCCTCTTCGCAGTGGATGTACGACTACTTCACCTCCCTCGGCCTGGAGGCGACCTTCCACGAGTACCAGCAGTCGGGCACCAAGCGCAACGTTTACGCCACGCTGCCCGGTCTGGTGGAGCCGGATCGGGTGGTCTACATCTGCGGCCACTTCGATTCGATCAGCGAGATCCCGGAGACCAGCGCACCGGGGGCCGATGACAATGGCAGCGGCACGGCCGCGTTTCTCGAGGCCGCGCGCGTGCTCAGCCAGTACGCCTTCCACTACACCATCCGCTTCATCGGCTTCAACGGCGAGGAGCAGGGCCTCTACGGTTCGGCGGCCTACGTCGCGGACATCGCCGCCGCGGGCGAGGACGTGGTCGGCTGCTACAACTTCGACATGATCGCCTACCGGGGCACCGATCCGGCCCCGGCCGACCTGGTGATCTACACCGACAACAACTCGCTCGAGCTCGCGCAGACGCTCGAAGACGCCTGTCTCACATATTTCCCCAACGACCTCGAGCCGCTGGTCACCGTCTCGTCGATGAGCGGCTCGGATCACGCCTCCTTCTGGAACTACGGCTACAAGGCGATCTGCGGCATCGAGGACGAGGCCTGGGGCGGGGACTTCTGCCCCTGGTACCACACCTCGAACGATCGGATCGAGCAGTATCCGACCGACTATCCCACGCATTGCGCGACGGCCGGCATCGCGGCCGTGGCCCAGACGGCCATCCCCATGCAGCCGGACGTTCCGTATCTGGCGCTCGACTCCTGGACGATCGACGACGACGCCTCCGGCGCCTCCAGCGGCAACGGCAATGGGATCATCGAGTACAGCGAGACGATCGAGCTGGGGGTGACGCTCGAGAACCTCGGCATCCCCGACGCGGTGGGCGTGGAGGCGACGCTGCTGACCGACGACACCTTCGTCAGCCTGCTGAGCGCGCAGACCACCTTCGGGAACATCCCCGGCGGCGGGGGGCTGGCCGCGTCGAGCACGCCGTTCGTCTTCGCGGTGCATTCGGATGTGCCCGACGAGCACGTCGTCGACTTCGCGCTGGCGGTGACCGAGCAGCCCGACACGCTGCTCTTCTCGTTGCCGGTGCTGGCGCCGGATCTGAACGTCGTGGCCTTCGACGCCGACGACACGGTCGGCGGCGACGGCGACGGCATCCCCGAGCCGGGGGAGACGATCGCGCTCACGATCACGGTGGCCAACGACGGACACGCCGAGGTGGCCGACGTCATCGGCGTGCTCACCGGGGGCGCCTTCCTGGAGGCCGATCCCACGCCGCAGAGCTACGGCACGATGGCGCCGGGCGCGGTCGCGGAGGGGGGACCCTTCTCCGTGGCCGTCAGCCCCTCGGCCCCCGAGCTCTACACGAGCCTCCTCACCCTCGCGCTCACGGGCGCCTTGGACTACGAGCGCAACGAGACCTTCGGCTTCAACATCGGCGACATCTTCGCCGACGACATCGAGGACGGGGGACAGGGCTGGTCGCACTACGCGGGCGGAACCGGGTTCAGCGACGAGTGGCACGTCGAGACCTACCGCAACCACACCTACGGTGGAAGCTACTCCTGGAAGTGCGGCGGTGCGGGCGGCGCCGACTACGGAGATCTGCTCTACGCGGTGCTCGAGTCCTCGCCCTTCACGCTCCCGGCGTCGGGGCAGCTCTCCTGCTGGCACTGGATGGAGGCCGAGGTGAGCGGGGCTCATCAGGGCTACTGCTACGACGGCGGATTGGTCGAGATCTCGATCGACGGTGGCCCCTGGGAGACGATCGACCCGGTGGGCGGGTATCCCTATCTGGTGCGCGAGGGTAGCACGCCCGGACCGTTCCCGGCCGAGACGCCGGTCTTCAGCGGCAGCCACGACTGGGAGCAGGTGTACTTCGACCTGTCGGGCTACGAGGGCAGCGCCCGCGTCCGCTTCGCCTTCGGCAGCGACGGCGCCGATTCCCGTGAGGGCTGGTACATCGACGACCTCGAGCTGACCTTCCAGGCCTCGGCCGTGGGATCCGATCCGGTCACGCGGCAGTTGCGGCTGCACCCGGTGCGGCCGAATCCGTTCGCCGATCGGGCCGCATTGCGCCTGGATCTGCCGCGGACGGCGCCGGTTGAAGTGCAGGTGTACGACGCCACGGGACGGCGGCTGCGCGTGCTGCAGCAGGGTACCCTGCAGGCCGGCTATCACGTGTTCACGTGGGACGGACTCGACGCCGAGGGCGCCCGCGTCGGCAGCGGCATCTACTGGATCCGCGCCCAGGCCGACGGCGTGCAGCGGTCGGTCAAGACCGTGGTGACGCGCTGATAGGGCGCAACCGGCGGCGCGGAACAGCGCCGACCACGAAGTGTATCGCGGCGGGGAGCCATGCGCTCCCCGCCGTTTCCATTGTGCCGCGATGTTGCAATTGCTTCTGGATGAGGACGTTGTCGCATTCGGGTCGACGCAGTAGAGTGCGGGGCACAGCGTCGCCCGCATCGCGCGAGTGTGGGGCACAGCGTCGCCGGAAGAGCGCGCGGCGCCACCCCGTCGCGCCGGCGGACGCGGCGCGGCGTGGCGTGGCCAGGGATTGAGGGAACTGTAGAGGAGCCACCAAGAAGATCATGGACCTGCTGGCGCGTTGGTTGATCGAGGCGCTCGACCTGTTTCGTCTGATGGCGCCCTATCTGCTGCTGGGATTCCTCCTGGCGGGGATCCTGCACGCTCTGGTGCCGCGGGTGTGGGTTGCGCGTCATCTTGGGGGACGGGGCATGGCCTCGGCGATCAAGGCCGCCGTTGTCGGGACGCCGCTGCCGCTCTGCTCATGCGGCGTGATTCCGTTCGCCGACCTGTTGAAGCGGCAGGGTGCGTCCAGACCCGCGATCACGTCGTTTCTCATCTCGACGCCGCAGACCGGGGTCGATTCCATTCTCGCCTCCTACGCGGTGCTCGGTCTCCCGCTCGCGCTGTGGAAGGTGGTCACGGCGCTGGTGTCGGGCGTCATCGGCGGCACGATCAACGGATGGTTGTCGCGTGGCGAGGAGGATCCCGGGCGCGAGTCGCAGCAGCGAGGCGACACGCAGCAGCGGTTCGGATCGCCGCCCGTTGCCGCAGAGGCGTGCGCCGTCGGGCCCCCCGCGTCGGGTGCGGTGGGCGCCGGCGCGGCCATGGGCGGCACGAGCGACGCGCCGCCGGTGCCGCGGGCGTGGATGCTCCGCGTGCGCAGCATCTTCTCCTACGGTCTCGGCATGTTGGTCGAGGAGGTTGCCCTCTGGCTCGTGATCGGCGTGGTCATCGGCGGCGCCATCGCGGCGTTCGTGCCCGACGACTTCTTGGCCCAGAACTTTCCCAACCCGTACCTGCAGATGATCGCGGTGCTCGCCGTCGCCGTGCCGCTCTATGTCTGCGCCACCGGATCGGTGCCGGTGGCGGCCGCCCTGGTGATGAAAGGGATGCCTCTGGGCGCGGCGATCGTCTTCCTCATCGCCGGACCGGCGACCAACGTGGCGACCCTGACGGTCTTCACGAAGGTCCTGGGCCGGCGCACGGTCGCCGTCTACCTGGCGACCATCGTGGTGGTCAGCTACGCCTTCGGTCTGCTCTTCGGCGTGTTCTTTCCGGGGGCGACGCTGCCCCCGATGGTGCACGAGCACGGCGCGCACGGCGAGGGCGTCGGGCCGCTCGCCCGCATGGCTTGGTGGGAGTGGGCCGCCAGCCTGCTGCTGATGGGTCTGCTGCTGCGCGCATTCGTCGTGAAGCTGCGCCTGCGCTATGCGCTTCGCGGCCGCGCGCGGGTGGCGATGGAGGACACCGAGATGGAGACGGTCCGCCTGAACGTCACGGGCATGAACTGCGGCCATTGTCAGAGCAGCGTCGAGCGGGCGCTGCGTGGCGTGCAAGGGGTGGTGGATGTCGAGGTGTCGCTCGACACCGAATCGGCGACCGTGTCGGGAGAGGAGCTCGAGGTCGAGGCATTGGTCGAGGCGGTCCGGTCCTCGGGGTTTCAGGCCTCACGGGCCCAGGCTTAGGCGGCCGTCAAGCCATCGGGCACGATCTCCCGTCGCGTCAACGCGCGGGGCGGTCCTGGGGAGGATCCAGGCGCATCTCGAGCTCGATCTCGTCCCGCAGCTCGATGCCGCCCATTCCGATGCGCGGGATCGACGGCTTCAGTCGGCGCGAGGCCTCCAGAGCATCGCGGTGAATCCTGAGCAGGCGGAAGCCCCGTTTCTGGTAGAAGCGCAACGCCGGCAGATTGTCGTTGGTGGTGATCAGCCACAGGCGCTTGCATCCAGCCGACCGTGCGGCGGCGGCCACCGCAGCGAGCAACGTGCCTCCGACGCCCGCGCCGTCGCGCTCGCTGTTGAGCGAGACCAGCTCGCAGTCGCTTCCGTCGATGCGATAGGTGGCCAGTCCCACACGCTGGTCACCATCCCGCGCCACGTAGGCGGGCAAGGCCGAAGCGTCGTGCACTCGGCCCCGCGTCACGATCCGAGGCGATCCCCAATGCGCTCGCAATAGTCGCTCGATCCAGGCGGCATCGGAGGCCTGGGCCGGCTCGACGCGCAGGATTGCTCGGCCGCCGATCGGTTCCCGGTCGCATGGGGACGCATCACGCATCACACATCACCCATCACCCATCACCCATCCCACGCAGCAGGCTCAGGTCTTCCATGAGGTCTCTCTAGCAATGTCTATCTCAGTAGTAAAATACGCACCCGGTCTTCTTGGCGTTCCGCCGCGACGGGCCCCGGCGGCTCCAGCGTGGCGAAGTAGACGCCCGCGGGCAGGGGCTGATTGGAGCGATCGCGCCCGTCCCATCGGAAGACGCCGGCCTCCGGCGTCAAATGGCGCACGACGCGGCCGGCCGGATCGACAATGCGCAGGCGCAGTCCCGCAACGGCGCTCTGGGCGGCGGCCACGTCGGCCGCCGGTCGCAGGGGGATGATGGTCTCGCCGCGGGTGGGATTGGGGTAGGCACGTCCCAGGCGCACCGACCCTGCGTCCTCGCCGCGTGCGCCCTCCTCCGCGAGACGTCCCTCGTTCTCCGCCACGGCCTGGGGATCCGACACGAAGAGCACCTTGCCCAGCACCCAGTTCATCGGGTCGATCGCCAGCTCCTCGGGCACGCCGGGCACCTCGACCACGAACTGTTGATCGGGCAGGCTGTCCCACAGCACCGTCGTGAAGGTGTCGCCGCCGGTGAGCGTGAAGACCGCATCGAGCGGCATCTTGAAGTACTGGGTGCCGTTGTGGGTCTGCCCGATGTCGATCACCACGATCGTCGTTCCGTCGGTCGAGGAGGCGACCGGGTTCCAGTGCACGCGGTAGCGGGGCTGCCCCTCGCCGTAGACCCACTGCTCGAAGAACCAATCCAGCGGCGCGCCCCACGCCTCCTCGAAAACCGCGCGCAGGTCCTCGGTGACGGCGCTCGCGTAGGCGAACCGCTCGCCCCAGAGCTGGAGGCCGGCGAAGAACGTCTCGTCGCCCACCACGTGGCGCAGCATGTGCATCACCCAGGCGCCCTTGCGGTAGACGGTCGAGTTGAAGAGGAAGTCGGGGTCGTAGCACGACCCGGGAAATCGGTCGCGCGCCTTGGCGAGCATGACCGCCCGCAGGCTGTCGGGGCCGCCCAGATGCTCGGCCCACAGGCCTTCCGCGTAGGTGGCGAAGCCCTCGTTGAGCCAGATGTCGCGCCAGGTCCCGCAGGTCACCAGGTTGCCCCACCACTGATGCGCCAGCTCGTGGACGATCACCCAGTCGGGCCGCTCGGGCAGCACCTGGAAGTAGTCGCCCATGCTGCTCAGCGTCTGGTGCTCCATCGCCCCGCCCCACGGGTACTCGACCATGCCGTACTTCTCGTCCAGGAACGGGTACTCGCCGTAGAGCTGGGCCAAGACATGGATCGCCTCGGGCGTGAAGGCCCAGTAGTCCTGAGCGCCCTCGAGGTGCTCGGGGTACGCGTAGTAGGCCAGCGGCATCTCGGTCACCCCGTCGAGCGCGACGTAGGTGTCGCCGAACTCGACGAAGTTCGTGGCGGTCAGGCTGACCAGGTAGGTGGTGATCGGATAGGAGACGTTCCAGCGGAACCACATCGTGTCGCCGGGACCCGGTATGCGCTCCACGAGCGTCCCGTTCGAGGCGGCGATCATCGTGTCGGGCACGATGAAGGTCAGGTCGGCGGTGAACTTGTCGTCGGGCCGGTCCTTGCAGGGCCACCAGGTGCGCGCGGCGATCGGCTCGCAGTTGGTGAAGACGCACGGCACGCCGTCGTGCTCGCGGTAGTCGAAGCCCCACAGGAAGCCCAGCTCGGGCACGCCGCGGTAGCCGACAGCCGCGCTCACGGTGTCGCCGACCGCCACGGGCCCGGGAAGCTCGAGGCGCAGGCGGTCGTCGGCGTGCGTGTAGGACGCCGGTTGGGAGTTCACCAGGACCTGATGAATGGTAAGGCTGGTGGTGAAGTCGAAGTCGAGGGCCGTGATGGTGGGGTCGGTGATCACCAGTGTCCATGTGGCCAGCCCGCTGAGGCCTTCGATGTCCCACAGGGGCTCGACGAGCAGATCGACGTAGATGGCGTCGTAGCCGCTCGAGTCGGGGTCCCAGAGCTCGCGCGCGGCCCAATCGTCGAGCCCCAGGGCCAGGGCCGCGGCCGCCTTGCGGTCGGCCATCTCCGCGGGCGAGGGGGGCAGGCCGTTCCAGGTGAGGAGCTCGGGACGGTCCGCCCGATCCGCGGGCGCGCCGGCACCATGCCCGGACGACGCCGCGAACCCCTGCGTCGGCCCCAGCTCGCGGGCCGGCGAGGCGCCGCCGGGCAGGATCGGGAGACCGCCGAGCGCCAGCGCGAGGATGACGAACCTGTGTCGCCGGGTGCTCACCGCTTCACCTCCCGGCAGAGCGCCAGCAGGCGCGCGCACACGCGGTCGGTCTCGGGGTCGGGGGTGGAGGCCCCCGCCGTGACGCCGATCGTGCCCGGCGCGGGCGGCAGCCAGTCGGTCACGACCTCCGGCTCCGATGAGCCGGGCGCCAGGCGCCGAATGCGGCGACCGTCGATGAGGCACTCCGCATCCTCGATGTGAAACACGCGCGTCTGCCCGGCGGCCAGCGCCGCCAGGTGGGCGGTATTGCTCGAGCGGAAGCCGCCTACGACGAGCATCGCATCCAGGTCTCCTTCGGCGAGCAGCCGTCGCACGGCATCCTGGCGTTCCTGCGTCGCGGGGCAGAAGGTGTCCTCCGTGCACAGGCGGAGGTCGGGCGGCGTTGCTCCGGCCATCACGCTCATCTCGCCGCGCCGCACGCGCACCGCGGCGGCCAGGATGTCGCCGATCGCTTCGGTCTCGCTGCTCAGCATGGTCGTCTGGTTGACCAGCCCCAGGCGGTCGAGGTCGCGCTCGGGATCGAAGCCCGGGCTGCATGTGCCCGCGAACGCCGCGGCGAATGCCTCGCGGAAGGTCGTGGCCGCGCCGTCGGGCGCCTCCCGGCGCACGGCCGCGGCCAACTGCTCCGCTTCGCGTCGATTGCGCACGATGACATAGGGACCCGTGGTTCGCGAGGCGGTCGCACGGGTCTCCTCGTGCTCCACCTTGCCGTGAATCACGGTGGTCAGTCCCTCGCGGCCGAAGCGCTCGACCGTCCGCCAGGTGCGCCGCACCCATCCACACGTCGTGTCGATGATGCGGCAGCCGATGCGCTCCAGCGCTCGCGCTTCCTCGATCGGATTGCCGAAGGCGGGCACGATCACCCAGTCCGAGGCCCGGATCACGCTCAGCCGGTCGGCGGCGCCGTTGGTGGGCAGGATGCGGATGCCGGCACGCCGCATCCGCTCGTTCGTCGATGGGTTGTGGATGATCTCACCGGTCAGGAAGATCCGCGGGCGGGGAGCGGGTCCCTGCCAGTGCTCGAGTTCCTCGGCCGCCCGCAACGCACGGGCCACGGCGCTCTGGACGCCCTGACAGAAGCCGAACGTCTGGGCCAGACGGATCGTCAGGCCGCACGGGTCGGTGAGCCGGCCCCGCGCGCGCAGCTCGGCGAGCGCCGGACGCAGCGATCCGTCAACGGCGTCAACAGCCCGGTATCGGGGCGTGTCCTGGGCGTCTGTCGTGCGGTCGGACTTCATGGTTTGAGCGCCATCCTCCCCGTCTACCCACCGGACGCCCGGCGCGTGGTTCCCGCCGCGCGCCGGACGGCCGGGCGCCGTGAGGTCGCCGGACCCTCGGCGAAGCGGCAATTGCCGTCAGGGCTATTCTAAGGCAAACTGGCCGGGAAGAAGCCGGCTTTCGCGACCTGGGTGCGTATCACCAAGGAAGATAGGAAGGTAGGCAGCCATGCCCCCGGAAGATGCTGACCCGCGCGACCCGCGCACCCAGGGCGCGGGCGACGACGGCCCCTCTTTCCGGTCCGGCTACGTGGCCATCTGCGGCCATCCCAACGCCGGCAAATCGACGCTGCTCAACAGCATCATGCAGCACCAGCTCGCGATCGTCTCGCCCAAGCCGCAGACCACCCGGCGCCGCACCCTGGGCATCCGCACCACCGATCGCGAGCAGATGATCCTCATCGACACGCCCGGCATCCTCGATCCGCGCTACGATCTGCAGTCGGCCATGATGAAACAGGTCGACCAGAGCCTGCTCGACGCCGACGTGGTCCTCTTTCTGGTCGACCTCACGCGACCCCGGATGGCGGACCAGATCGCCCGGATCAGCCGCCAGAAGCCGGTCATCGTGCTGCTCAACAAGGCCGACACGGTGGCGCGCCAGGAGGAGAACCTGCCGCTCATCGAGCGGATGCGGGGCCAGGGGGAGTTCCGCGAGTTCTTCGCGATCTCCGCTCTGCAGGGCCGGGGCATCCGCGAGGTGTTGGACAGGGTAGGGGAGCTGCTGCCCCCCGGCCCCCACTTCTATCCACCCGACCAGATCACCGAACATCCGGAGCGCTTCTTCGTGGGCGAGATCATCCGCGAGACGATCTTCGAGCGGTTTCGGCAGGAGGTGCCCTACAGCACCGAGGTTCAGGTCCTCGATTTCCAGGAGAAGCCGGAGGGCAAGGACTTCATCGACGCGGTGATCTTCGTCGAGAGTGAATCGCAGAAGGGCATCCTCATCGGCAAGGGCGGCCGCGCCATCAAGAGTCTGGGCCAGACCGCCCGCAAGGCGATCGAGGAGTTCCTGGGCCGTGGGGTCTTCCTGAGCCTGCAGGTGAAGGTGATGCCCAACTGGCGACGCGACGCACGGGCGCTGAAGCGCTTCGGCTACTGACCCGCCGGTTGCGCCGGCCACCCGGCTACTGACCCGCCGGTCGCGCGGCCACCCGGCTACTGACCCGCCGGTCGTGCCGACTACCCGACCTTCGACCCCGGCGGCACGTCGCCGTCGATCGTGACCAGCTTGACCTGCTTGCCCGCCTGGGCGGCCAGCAGCATGCCCTGCGATTCCAGGCCCCGGATCTTGGCCGGCTCCAGGTTGGCCACCACGACGATCAGCTTGCCGACCATCTCTTCGGGCGAGTAGTGCTCGGCGATCCCGGCCACGATCTGGCGCTCCTCGTCTCCCAGCGTGATCTCCATCCGCAGCAGACGATCGGCCTTGGGAACGCGCTCGGCACGCACTACCTTGGCGACGCGCAACTCGGTCTTGAAGAAGCTCTTGATGTCGATCAAAGCAATACCCTCCGGGGCCCCTCGAGCCGTCGCGACCTGCGGGCTCGCCGCGCTTGCAGGGCCCTTCGCTTCCGTCTGCGCCGGGGTGCGCGTGTCGATCCGCGGGAAGAGCGCTTCGACCGCGCCGATCGGCCGGCCGGGCTCCAGGCGCCCCCACTCGCGCAGCCCGCCGAGGTGGGGATCGATCTGCTGCGCCGGCAAGCCCAGCGAGCGGCGCAGCACCGACATCTTCGACGGGATCACCGGGAAGAGCAGTCCTGAGACCACGCGCAGACACTCGGCGCTCGTGTAGAGGACGGTCGCGAGGCGCTCGGTGTCGCCCTCCTTGGCCAGCTTCCAGGGCGCGGCCTGATCGAAGTACCGGTTGGCCTCACGGACCGTCTCGAGCACCCGGCCGATGCCGCGGTCGAGCGCCATGCCCTCGACATGGTCCTGCATCGCCTGCACGGCCCCGGATGCGCTCGCGCGCAAGCCCGCTTCCGCGTCCCCGGCCGGCCCGGGCCGGGGGATCTTCCCCTCGCACTGCTTGGCGATCATCTTGAGCACCCGGCTGGCGAGATTGCCCAGGTCATTGGCCAGGTCCGAGTTGTAGCGCTTCACGAAGTTCTCCTCCGTGAAGACCGCATCCTGGCCCAGCGTCATCTCGGCCATCAGGTAGTAGCGCAGGCTGTCGACGCCGTAGCGCTCCATCATCACCATCGGATCGGTGACGTTGCCCTCCGACTTCGACATCTTCGACCCACCCGAGAGCCACCAGCCGTGCGCGAAGATCGTCTGGGGCATCGCGACGCCCATCGCCTTCAGCATCGTCGGCCAGTAGACCGTGTGGGTGGTGAGGATGTCCTTGCCGATGAGATGGTAGCTGACGGGCCACCACCGGCCGAAGCGCTCCTCGTCGCGCCGATACCCGATCGCGCTGATGTAGTTGACCAGGGCGTCGAACCAGACGTAGCAGACGTAGTCTGGGTCCCACGGCAGGTCGATGCCCCAGGGCAGCCGCGTCTTGGGTCTCGAGATGCAGAGGTCCCCCAACGGCTTCTTCAGGAAGCCGAGGGTCTCGTTGCGGCGGAAGTCGGGCTGGATGAACTGGGGGTTCTGCTGGATGTAGTCGACGAGCCACTGGTGGTAGTTGCTCATCCGGAAAAAGTAGTTGGTCTCGACGATCTTCTCGACCGGCTTGCCCTCGGGGCTCTTGCCGTCGATGAGCTCCTTCTCGGTGTAGAAGCGCTCTTCGCTGACGCAGTACCAGCCCTCGTATTCGCCCCGGTAGATCTCGCCGCGGTCATACAGATCCTGGAGGATTTCCTGCACGACGGAGGTGTGCCGGTCCTCGGTCGTGCGGATGAAGTCGTCGTTGGAGATCTCCAGGCGCTTCCAGGCCTCGATGAAGCGCACGACCGTTCGATCGGCCTGCTCCTGGGCGGAGATGCCCAGCTTCTTGGCCGCGTCGTGCACCTTCTGGCCGTGCTCGTCGGTGCCGGTCAGGAAATGGGTGGGCACTTCCAGGAGGCGGTAGTACCGGGCCAGGACGTCGGCGAGCATGGTGGTGTAGGCATGGCCCACGTGCGGCACGTCGTTGACGTAGTAGATCGGGGTCGTCACGTAGAAGGTGTCGCGTCGCATCGGTCTCTCCATCTCGCCCATGGCGCGGACCCGCCCACGAGCACAGGCGGGTCGCCTTCTCGCGGCGGCGGGCTGCCCTGCGTGCCGGCCCGCGCGTCTGGCAACGAATTGCCGAGTAGGATAGCGAATCCTTGCGCCCGGGGCAAATGCCGCGTGCCGCAAGCGTCCGCGTCACCGCGCTCGTGATCCGGGGTTCGACGATCGTCCTTGCCAACGACTTGGAGTATACTGCCCGCGATTTGCACCGGCGCACCCGGCGGATCCGCTCACGCCGCGCCGGGTAAGACGCGGTGGACGTTGAGACCCGCGGTTCGAAGGCAGGAGGATGCTGTGAGGACGAGGGCAGGGGGACGGTCTGCACGTCGGTCTTGGGTTTGGTCGGGGTTGCTGCTCCTGGGTGCGGCCATGTCGCTGTCCGCGGCCGGATGCGGGGGCTCCGAGCAGGAATCGGAGAGCGCATCGGGGACCCAGGGCGAGAGCGGCGGCGGTCCGCGCCGCCCGGCGGTTTCGAGCGGCGAGCATGTGCAGCGGCAAGAGCAGGAGCTCAACACCGCCCGGGCGAACGTCAACGAGCCGCCCAAGGCCCGGCTGGAGGTGATCCCCGAGGAGGGCTGGGCCGGTCTCACCGCGGTCCATTTCGACGCCGGCCTCAGCTCCGACGACTATTCGCTCTCGGGGCAGCTCCAGAAGCGCTTCGACTTCGACGGCGACGGAACCTGGGACACCCGCTTTCAGCGCAGCTCCCGCGTCGGCCACACGTTCGAGCGGCCGGGACGCTACGCGCCGCGACTCGAGGTGCGCGACACGGGCGGCCGCTCCGATTCGGTCACCGCACCGCCGATCACCATCCACCCTGCCTGCCCGCCGCCCGACTTCACGCTGGTCGATGTGAACCCGAACTCCCCGACCCGCGGCCGGTCCTTTCGGCTGGCGGACACCCGCGGGCGACCGGTCTTGGCCTGGATCGTGACGGTCAGCACCTGATGCGATCGCCAGCAGCAGTTTGCTGCTCTGGACGATTTCGCATTCGAGCTGCGCGACCAGGAGGCGTTTGCCGACCTGGTCGTCTGGGCCATCCTGCGGCGGGACGCCACCGAGCGCCAGCTTCGGACCATGGTCGAGTATCGCGAGCTGCCCGTGCTCGAGGACGTCGGAGGCGTGGGGGTGGACCAGCTCTACGGCGTGGGCAGCACGCGCATCTACCTGATCTTCGGTCGTGACGGCTGCCTCATTCCCACCGAAGGACTGTCCGGCGCCAGAGTGGCCGAGAACCTGCAGCTCTTGATGCCCTACCTGGAGCAGGCCGCGGCGAACTAGGGGAACGCGCGGTCACGGAGCATGCCCAGCTTCATGTTCTCCATGGGCAGGATCTCCTCGAGCAGGGGAGGGCTGCCGTCGGCGTAGACGACCTTGCGCATCCCGGGCGGGACGGTTGCGAGCTCGCCCTCACGCGGGCCCACGGTCACCCGCCCCTCGAGGACGCAGACGCAGGTGGCTTCCGGGGAATCGATCACGGCGATCGTGCTGCCCAGCAGCTCCACCTGGGCGATCTCGGTCTCGACGACCAGGCGGGCCCCGGCGAAGGCCGGGCCCGTCGTGAACCGCACCTCGCCTTGGGGGACCTCGGCGCGGGCGGTGCGACTCCACCACCGGCCGGCCGGCTCGGGCAGAATGACCTCGCCCTGCGGCGCGATCTGCACCCAGAGCTGATCGCCGGCCACGAGGTCGAGCGCCGTGGAATCGGGGCGCGTCACGTGGACACCGGGTCGCAGCTTCGTTTCGATCCCCACCAGGTCGTCGAGCGCCATCGGCGTGCCGTCGATGACGACGTGACCCAAGGCGAGCGGGTCGGCGAGCTGCCACGTGGGTCCGCGGTTCAGCGCCGACGCGACGATCAGCAGCACCACCGCCGCCGCCGCCGCGAAGCCCAGGCCCAGGAAACTGAGCCGCCGGGGCCGCGGTCGGGCGTCTCGATCCGGTCGGGCTGGAGGAGCGTCCGGGTAGGCGTCGGCCCGCCGGGCTTCACGCGGGGCCGCCGCGCCGGCCGGCTGGTCGAGCGTTCCGTCCAGGAAGCGCCGCTTCAGGTCCGCCCGGAAGGCCGGGGATGCGGCGGGCGTGCGCAGCGATCCTACCGCCTCGCGGATGCGAAGCGCCTCTGCGCTGTATCGGTTCTCGCCCATCATCCCAGCTTGCTCCTGAGCCGTGCTCCCAGTTCCGCGAGCGCCCGCGAGTAGCGTTTGCGCGCCGCGTCGTGACCGAGCTGCAAGATCTCGGCCGCCTCCTTGTGCGTCAGCCCCTGGTAGTCGCGCAGCAGCACGATCTCGCGCAGCGACTCGGGCAGCTCGCCCAGCGCCTCCTGGACCAGCCGCTCGCGCTCGCCGAGCTCGCGCTCCTTGTCCGGCGTCGGGGCCGAATCGGTCAGTTCCTCCCTATAGTCGATCGAGCCGTTGACTGTGACCGCCTGCGCGGCCACCCGGTGCGACTTCGTGCGCACCACGGATCGACACGTGTTGAGCGCGATGGTCATCACCCAGGGGGCCGGATCGCGCTCGGGATCGAGATTGGGGGCGCCCCGGTGGACCCGGAGGAAGACCTCCTGGGTCGCGTCCTGGGCCTGTTCGACGTTGCCCAGGAAGCGGTAGGCGAGACCGTAAATGGCGTCGAAATAGTGATCGAAGAACGCCCCCAGCGCCCCGCGGTCCCGGCGGCGGACGCCTTCGATGACCGATCGCTCGGGCGGCTCGAGCCGGCGCTCTTCGGCTCTGGATCGCTCGGATCCGGCCCGCGCCGGCCCCTCGGGTCGGGTCGGCCGGCCCTCTTGCCCGAGGGGGTGGTGCTTCTGATCGCCCGAGTCGTTCACCGCTCGCTCCACGCGTGAACCGCGACCTGCAGGTGACGCAGCGGCCCGGTCCGAAAGGCTGCCTCACGTTCGCGCGCTACCCGCAACATTGATTCATCGTTCGCTGCTCTCTGGTGCGCTGCTCGGCCGCGATCATACGTCAGCCCGCCGTGGGTCGCAATGCGCGGAGCCCCACCCCGAAACAAAGGGGTACGCGCCAAGGTGGTCGAGTGTGACAAATCACGCCCCCGCCTCAAAGCGCGTCACACCTTCTCGGTCGTCGCGTACCCCAGCCAAGCCGCCGCGGGATGCGCCCCCGGCCCCGCAGCGATCGAGAAGGATCGTGAGGCCTGCAGGACGCCACGAACCTGAAGGAGCCGATAGATCCGCGGAACACACGAGACCCACGGCAGTCCAGGAAAGGACCGAAGGAGGTTTCCATGAAATCGAGCAAGCACGTTCTGACACTGGCGCTGGCCGCTCTCGGGCTGGCCGTTGCTTCGAACGCTTCGGCGACGTTGTATGAGGTCAAGATCGAGAACCTGATTCCCGGCGGACCGGAGACCGGTCAGCCCATGACGCCCCCCGTGGTCGTCGTGCACAACGCCGGCTATGCGCTCTTCGCGCCGGGCGACTTCGCCAGCGCCGGTCTGGAGAAGCTGGCCGAAGACGGCGTGACCGACGATCTGGTCGCGGAGGCGATGGCCAGCGCGGACGTCTACCAGGTCGAGGTGGGCGGCGGCCCGTTCTTCGACGAGGTGGTCGTACAGATCGAAGGCAACGCGGGCGACTTGCTCTCGGTGGTCACCATGCTCGCACGCAGCAACGATCTCATCACGGGCGTCGCGGACCTGGTGCTTCCGGGAGCGGGAAGCACGGTCGTCGATCCGACGAACGTCTACGACGCCGGGACGGAAGAGAACACGGGGCTCATCGAGCACATTCCGTTCTACGGCAACACCTTCGTGGGGCCGGACGAGAACAACACGGTGGCCATGATCTCGAGCTACGAGGTGATGAACGACCCGACCTACAAGATGATCTCTTACGAGTTTCCGCCCTCGAGCCGCATCACGGTGCGAGTGATGGATCCCACCCCGACCCAGCAGAGCACGTGGGGGAACATTAAGGACCTCTTCCGGTAAAACCTGAACGGGCATTGCACCCAGTACCCGATTTCTTCCTTGGCGCAAGGCCCGGTGCGCAGCGATGCGCACCGGGCCTTCTCCGTCTCGTCCGGGGCGGCGACCGACTCCTTTCCGGCGGCGCGATTAGGTCTTGACCGCGAGCCCCAGCCCGGCGATCTTCGCTGCAAAGGTTTTCCACACCAATACTTGCGGTGGAAGGCTCGTCCCTCTTCCCAGGGGCGGGCCGCCGGCGGCTCCCGGAGCGGGGCGGCCGCACGACCCCCGCGGATCCAGTCACAATGGGGAGCATGCTCTTGGAGATGAGCGATCAGAACACGGATGGACGGATGCCGGACGGCGGAGCACGGGATGCCGGTGCCTCGAGAGCCGGCGGGCGCGCGACGGGAGGGTTTCGCAACGAGTTTAGCTGGAGTCACAGCCGCCAAGGGACGTTCCGTGAGTGCCGCCGCCGGTACTACTATCAGTACTACGGCTACTGGGGCGGCTGGGCGCCGGACGCCGACCCGTTCGTGCGCAAGCTCTACGTCCTGCGCAACCTGAAGAACCGCTACCTCTGGACGGGCAGCCTCGTGCACGACGCGGTGGCGGGCATGCTCGAGCACGTGCGGGCCGGCTATCCTCCGCCCGATGCGGACGAGGTCGCCGAGCAAGCTGTGGCGCGCATGCGCAGCGAGTTCCGCCAGTCGCGCGATCAAGCCTACCTGGAGGACCCCAAGCGCTGCGTCGGTCTGACGGAGCACCACTACCGCGAGCCCGTCGCGGATGCGGTGTGGCGTGACTTCGCCGAAATGGTGCGCCGCTCGATTCACGGGTTTGCGCGGGGACCCTATCTGAACGCAGCCACGCAGCTCTCTCGCGAGGACTGGCTCACGCTCGAGCAGCTTCTCTCCTTCGAGATCGACGGGGCCAAGGTCTACGTGAAAATGGATCTGGCCCACCGACGACCCGACGGGGGCGCGGTGATCCTCGACTGGAAGACCGGCCGGCGACGCCCCCAGCCCGAGGGTCTACAGCTCGGCTGCTACGCGATCTACGCGGCCGAAGCGTGGGCGGTCGAGCCCGAGCGCATCCAGGTCATCGAAGCCAACATCAACACCGGCGCGGTGGGCAGCGCTCACATCACGCCCGCCCATCTGCACGAAGCCCGTGAGGCGATCCGCGCCAGCATCGCCGAGATGCGCGCCTGCCTGGCCGACGTGGACCACAACGTCGCCGAGCTGGAGAGCTTTCCGGCCGACCCCTCGCTGCGGCTCTGCGGGCGGTGCGTGTTCCGCGAGGTCTGTCCGGAGTTTGCCGAGCTCCAGGCATCGGGCGCGCGGCCGGGCAGCCGTCGCGAGGCGACCGACCAGGGCGTGGTCCGGGGGTAGCGGGCGATGCGGGCATATGGGGCCGAGGACCTGCAGCGCACGCTGGCGCGCATCGACGGCCGCGGCTACAAGGCCTACCGCGATCTGCAGGGATCCTATGATCTGGGCGCCTGGCGCATCGAGATCGCGCACGTGCAGGGCGATCCCTACGCGCCGCCCTCCCGCGTGCATGCCACGCTGGAGCTTTCCGACGGCGGCTGGACCGAGCTCGCGGGGGGGGGCGACGCCCGTATCCGCGGGCTGGAGGACTTCCTCGGTCGCAGCCTCGCCGCCGCGATCCGCCGGGTGGGCGCGCGGGAGATCGGCGTGGACCGCTTCGGGCAGGAGGTGCTCCTGCGCACCGTCGTGCGGGTGCGGCCCCGCGGGCTGGAGGCGCGGCTCTTCGTGCAGCTACCGGCCGCGGGACGACGCATCCTGGGACGCCAGGCGGCCCGGATCCTCCTGAACGAGCTGCCCGCGGTGTTGGCCGCGGGGCTGGAAGCGGGCTCGCTCGACCGGGCGGCGATCGTCCGCCACCAGGACGTCATCGAGGATCACGGCGCCCTCATCGCCGCTCTCGGCGAGCACGGATGGGCGGCCTTCATCGCCAACGGCGCGGTGCTTCCCCGCCGAGCCGGGCACGACGATCGGCCGCTGGAGCAGGGGGGCGAAGCGCCCGTGATTGCCTTCCGCTCGCCGCCGTCGCTCGAGTGCGAGGTGGTCTTGCCCCATGCAGGCAAGGTGCGCGGCATGGCGATTCCCGCGGGCGTCACCTTGCTGGTCGGGGGCGGCTTCCACGGCAAGTCGACGCTGCTCGAGGCGGTCTCGCGCGGCATCTATCCCCACATCCCCGGCGACGGCCGCGAGCGCGTGGCCTCCGACCCGTTGACCGTGAAGGTGCGGGCCGAGGACGGCCGCGCGGTCACGGCCACCGACATCAGCCCGTTCATCGGCGAGCTGCCCTACGGGCGCTCGACGACCGCGTTCAGCACCCAGAACGCGAGCGGGAGCACCTCTCAGGCGGCCAACATCATCGAGGCGCTGGAAGTCGGCGCGCGCGTGCTGCTTCTGGACGAGGACACCTCGGCGACCAATTTCATGATCCGCGACGAGCCGATGCGGCGGCTGCTGAAGCCGGGGCAGGAGCCGATCACCCCCTTCCTCGACCGGGTGCGAAACCTCTACCAGGATCGCGGGGTTTCAACGGTGTTGGTTGTGGGCGGCAGCGGGGAGTACTTCCGGGTGGCCGATCGGGTAGTGCAGATGGACCGGTATCTGCCGGCCGATGTGACCGATCTCGCCCGCCGGATCGCCCCGCCCGGAGATGCGCGGCAGGATTCCTTCCCGGCCCCGGGCAGGGCGCGCCGCTTTCAACTGGAAGCCTACCGGCGCCGGGTGGGCCCGAAAGGACCGCGCGTCAAGGCGCCCGGACGGTCGCGGGTGCTGCTCGAGCGCGAAGAGGTGGATCTGTCGGCATGCGAGCAGATCGTCTCCCCGTCGCAGACGCGCACCTTGACCGAGATCCTCGCGCGCCTGGTGGAGCGCGGGGGCGGTTCCTGGGAACGGTGGGCGCGCGGGGCCACGGCGCGCGAGCTGCACGCGGCCCTGGAGAGCCTGGGCGACGAGGTGCTCGACCGGGTTTGCCGGCATCCGCGCGGCGATCTGGCGGCGGTGCGAAGCGTGGAGCTCGTGGCGCTCCTGAACCGCTTGCGCGAGCTGCGCGTCAACGAGGAGCCGCGGCCGATGGTGTCGGCGCAGGGCGGGCCGCGGGACGGTTCCGGGTAGGCAGGCAGATGGCTCGGGAACATCCCATCGACCGCGCCCGCCACGATGCGGGCTCCCAGCGGACCGGCGACGGAGGGCTGTGGACCGCGGGCACGGTCGCGCGCGGCACAGGTCCGGGATCGGGAAGCGCACCGCGCTGGCGCCGGCGTCGGCGCCGGCGGGCGATCGTCGATCTGGTGCTCCTGCCCGTCGAGCTCGTGGCAACGCTGATCTGGACGGCGGCCCGCGCGGCGCTTCGGCCTTGTGGGCGGGCGCTGGAACGGCGGTTGCCGCTGGGAGCGCGATACCGCCTGCGCCGTCTGCGGACCTACCTGAGCCGGCGCGACCGTCCGCTGCGCAAGAGCATCGCCATTTCCGGGGTGGTGCACGTGGCCTGTTTCGCGGCGCTGGCGATCGTCCCCGCGCGCTCCGACTCGCCGCAACGCTTCCAGACCCCGCTGGTGGTCTCCCTCATCACCGTGACCGACACCCAGCCGCAGGTGCGCACTTCGCCGCCGCCGGCCGAGACCACGCCTCCCGATGAGCCGAAGCCGAAGCCGAAGCCGGCGCAGGAGCCGCAAAAGGAGCGCCCGACGATCCAGGAGCCCCAGCCGAAGGCGTCGTCGCCGCCCGCGCCGCCGGTGAAACAGCCCGAGAAGGCGATCCGCGCGGCCGCGGCGCCCGATTCGATGCGCGCGCAGCCGTCGTCCAGCATCAATCTGAAGATGGCCACGCGTGTGGATGAGGCCGCCTTCACGTTCGATTACTACCTGCCCCAGGTCGTCAGCATGATCTCGGCCGCCTGGATGCAGCCGGCCGGCATCTCGGGCCATGGAGAAGGCCCGGCCGCCATCGTGCGGTTCCGGATCCTCCGCAACGGGGTGGTCACCGGGTTGACCATGGAGGATCCGTCGGGCGCCGCGCTGTTCGACCGCAGCGCGCTGGAGGCCGTGGCCGCCGCCCAGCCGTTGCCCCCCTTGCCCCCGGCATACGGAGGGCAGTGGCTGACGGTGCACCTGAGGTTTGTCTACAGCGATCCGCGTCCGGCGGGCTTGTATCGGCGGTAGCGGGAAGGTCTCTTGGTCGAGCGCCGGCATCCCGTCGGGCCACCCCGCCGATGCGGCTCGAAAGCCTACGGAGAGGCGGGCCGAAGAGGAGCGCATGAAGAAGGAGCTGGTTCGACGCAGGAATCGCGAGGCGGCGCGGGCTCAGCGGCCGCTGGCTGCGGGCCTGGCCCTGATCCTGTCGCTGGCGGCGTGGACGCCGGCCGCGCTGGGCCAGGCGGAAGTGTTCACCGAGGTGCGCAAGGGGGAGCTCCACAAGACCCCGATCGTGATCGAGGCGTTCCACTGGTTCGGTCTGGATCCGGTTCGCTTCCAGGGCGGACGTCAGGGCGCGGAAGATGTGTTGGCCTGGGACCTGGTCTACTCCGACGCGTTCACGGCCGTGCGCATGCCCCAGGAAAACCCGGTCCATCCCGGTGTCGTCCTGGATGTCCAGGGCCACCCGCTCGATCGGCCGGTGCGGGCGCGCGTGCGTGGCGAGGTCCGCCGGGAGGGTCATCGGCTGCGCCTGAAGGCCACGCTGGTCGATGAGGGCTCGGGCACCAAGATCTTCGAGCGCACCTACGATATCGACTGGAACGCGCGGGCGCTGGAAGCGGATCGTTGGGGCATGCACGTGTTGGCCGACGACATCGTCTACTACCTGACCGGCAGCCGGGGGACCGCCGCCACGCGCATCGCGTTCGTCCGGGCGCGGGACGGCGCGAAGGAGTTGTGCCTGGTCGATTGGGGCGGTCACAGCGAGCAGCAGCTCACCGCCCTGGGCTCGATCATCCTCTCTCCGGCCTGGCACCCCTCCGGTCGCTGGCTGGCGTTCACCAGCTACCACCTGGGGCAGCCGACGCTCACCGGCCTGGACTTGATGCGCAGCGAGCTGGAGGTGTTGAGCAGCGCACACACGCCGGGCGCTCCGTGCTATTCGCCGGACGGCAAGCAGATCGCTTTCTCCACCACCGAAGACGGCAACGCCGAGATCTACGTCGCCCGCGCCGACGGCTCCCGTCCGCGGCGCCTGACATTCGATCCCGAGATCGACACCGCGCCGAGCTGGTCGCCCTCGGGTCGGCGGATCGTCTTCACCTCCGACCGGTGGGGCAACCCGCACCTGTTCGCGGTCAACGTGGACGGCTCCGATCTCGTCCAGCTCACCTACACCGGCTCCTGGAACGGCTCCCCGGACTGGTCGCCGACCGGGGATCGCATCGTCCATGTGAGCCGCATCGAGGGGGAGTACGAGCTGGCCCTGATCCATGCCGACGGCAGCGGCTGGCGGCGCCTCACCATGGGGGGCGGTTGCGAGAACCCGCGTTGGGCGCCCGACGGGCGCCACGTGGTCTTCGCGCGCTCCCGCGGCGACGAACGGACGCTGATGATCCTCGACGTCGACACAGGCGCCGCGCGCCGATTGACAGGCCTGAACGGGGATACCTATAATCCGGCCTGGTCGCAACCGGCCAGGGAACGGCTCAGCTTACTCAATCCAGGAGGATAGTTCCTCATGTCGCACACGACGCGATCCGCGTATCTCGCCCTTGGTCTCGTGCTAGCGGTGCTGGCCGCCGGGGCCGTAGGATGCTCGAAAAAGGCCAGTCAGACCGAGACGGTCACGCCTCCCGTGCAGGTGGAGCCGGCCCGCCCCGCCGAGCCGTCGCGCCCGGCGCCTCCTGTGTCCGAGCCGTCGGTGGAGCTGAGCTTCGACCCGGCCTTCTTCGATTTCGACAAGTACAACATCCGGGCCGATGCGCGTGATGCCCTGACCCACAACGCCAAGCTCCTGATGGATCACCCCGAAGCGCGCATCGTGATCGAAGGGCATTGCGACGAGCGCGGCACGCGCGAGTACAACCTCGCGCTGGGAGACCGCCGCGCCCGGGCGGCCAAGGACTTCCTCGTGCGCTTCGGGGTCGAGGAAGCTCGCATCGAGGTGATCAGCTACGGCGAGGAACGTCCCTTCGCCGCGGGCCACAACGAGACTGCGTGGCAGCAGAACCGGCGGGCGCATTTCCGGACCAAGTAATCCCGCCTGATGAAGGCCCACAACCGCGCTCGGGGCGCGAAGCGAAGACGTCTCCTCGGCGACCCGCAGACGCGATGGGGATGGGCGTGCGTTCAAATGGACTCATAGCCTGGGGAGCGGTCGCTCTCCTGCTGGCAAGCGGCGCACTGTGCGGCTGCGCGACCGGGACACGAACATCCTCCGCGGCCGACCTCCAGTCCGCCCGGCCCACGCCGGGGGAGGAGGAGATCCTGCGCCGCCTCCAGCAGCTCGAGGCGTCGATCCAGAGGGTCGAGGACGAGATTCGGCGATTGAATGCACAGAGCGGCGCGCAGCTCGACGGGCTGCGCGCCCAGCTCGCGTCTCTGAATGCGAAGGTCGCGGCCCAGGATCGGCTGCTCAGCCGGGCCGCCTCGGCGGTCAGCGGATCCGGGCGGCCTGCACTGGAGGCCGACACCGACGACCTCGACGTCCTCGCGCCGCAGCCGGGTGAGACGATCACGCGTCTCGACGGACCCGATCCCTATGCGACCGACCGCAGCGCCAGGGTGCGCTACGGTCCGGCCACCGGGCCGCCGCCCTCGGCGGAGGCCGACTCCGTGCAGGCCGAAGGGCCGCAGGGGACCGGGGCGGCGACGGCCCCCGGCGCAGAAGGGCTACCGCCGGCGGAGCCGCGATCGGGGACGATCGCCGCGGCCGACAGCGCCGATGCAGGGGCCCCTTCCGCGGCGCCCGACGCCGGCGCCGGCGAGCCGCTGGATGTGAGCGAGATGCGGCAGGCGGGGGATCTGGGAACCCTCATTCCCGATCCACCCGAGGAGGGCCGTCGCCGCTACGAGACGGCCTATCGCGACCTCCAGCGGGAGAACTACCAGCTCGCGCTGATCAACTTCCGCGCATTCCTCGATGAGTATCCGGCGACCCGCCTCTCCGACAACGCGCAATACTGGATCGGGGAGGTCTACTACGCGCAGGGGCAGTTCACCCAGGCCGCCGAGGAATTCCGCAAGGTCGTCGACGACTACGCCGGTCAGGACAAGGTGCCGGCGGCCTACTACAAGATCGCCCTCTGCTTCATCAATCTGCGTGACAAGGTCACCGCCAAGCGCTACCTGGACTACCTCGTGGAGCGTTTCCCCGACACGCGCGAGGCCCAACTGGCCGAGCAGAAACGAGCGGAGCTCTAGAGCCTGGAGGCGCTGCACCCCGCGCTCGCGCTCCGCAGACCCGCGCCGCCCGCGATCGGCGGGGGCCGCGGGCGCCCGGGAGGAACTGCGCTCGGCGGGGCGGATGTTGCGGGGGCGAGGAGGTTGGATGCGCATCTACACCGGAACCGGAGACCAGGGGCGGACCAGTCTGTTCAGCGGCGAGCGGGTCCCGAAGAACAGCCTGCGCATCGAGGCCTACGGCGACCTGGACGAGCTGAGCTGCGCGTTGGGCGCAGTGGTCGAAGCCCTGCCCGACCCACTGCGAGGCGACGTGGCGGCGGAGTTGGAGGGGATCCAGACCACGCTGCTTCAGGCGGGCGCATGGTTGGCGACGACGCCCGGGGCTGCGGCACAGAGCTCGCTGAAGCCGCTCTCGCCCGAAGACCCCCGCCGGCTGGAGCAGGCCATCGACCGTATGGAGATGGACCTGGAACCACTGCACGGCTTCGTTCTCCCCGGGGGACACCGCGCCTCCTGCTGGGCCCATGTTGCGCGCACCATCTGCCGGCGAAGCGAGCGCCGGCTGGTGGGGCTCATGGATCGGGACGACGAGCAGGGCGCGCCGCGCGAACCGGGAGAGGCTCCCGCGGAAACCGCCGCCACGCGGCAGGCCGCGGAGCAAGTGGGCTTCATCCTGATCTACCTCAATCGCCTCTCCGACTACCTCTTCGTCCTGGCGAGAACGTGCAATCGGGCGGCGGGGCGCTCCGACCGGATGTGGGAGCCATGAGCGCGCGGGGCCCGGGACCGGCCCAGGCGCGGGGGTCGCGCCTGCTGGCCCGGCGCTGGATTTCGCCGCAGACCTTCGAAATCGTGCTGACCCGCCCGGCCGGCCTCTCCTTCCAGGCCGGCCAGCACCTGCGACTACGGATCGGTCCGGACGAGCGCGACTACTCGATGGTCAGCGCTCCCGGCGATCCCGAGCTGGTCCTGTGCATTCGCCGCGTTGCGGGACCGGGTCTCTCCGACCAGTTGGCCCGGTGCCCGATCGGGACGCACCTGACCTTCACGGGGCCCCACGGGCACTTCACCTACCGCCGCTCGGACCGAAAGGCGGTCTTCGTGGCCACCGGCACCGGCATCGCGCCGTTCGTGGCCATGGCCCGCGCCGGGGCCCGGGCCTTCACGCTCTTGCACGGTGTGCGGCGATCCGATGAACTACTCTACGCTGGCGAGCTGGCTGCCTCGGCCGGCCGCTACGTCGGGTGTCTGACCGAGCCGGGGAACCCGGGCGGGTCGCCCGATGGGGGGATCTTCCGGGGGCGGGTGACCGCGTTTCTGGAGGGCGTTCTGGAGCCGGACCTCTACGACTTCTACCTCTGTGGCGGCACGGAGATGATCCGCGACGCCACGTGGATCGCCGATCGGCGCTTTCCCCGGTCCCGGGTCTACTACGAGAGCTTTTTCTGACCCCGGTGGGCCCGGCGCGGCCGCGACGTTGTGCTAGGCCGCCGGCGGGTCGGCGGCATCCGAGCAGGCGCGGACGATCTCCCGGGCGATGCGTTCGAGGGGAGCCACGACGCTCACCCCTCCGCGCCGGATCGCCTCCTGCGGCATGCCGAAGACCACGCAGGTCTCCTCGTCCTGGGCGATCGTGAAGGCCCCGGCCGACTTCATCTCCAGGATCCCGTGGGCGCCATCGTCGCCCATGCCGGTCAGGATCGCCGCCACGGCATTGCGCCCGGCGTATTGCGCCGCCGTGCGGAAGAGCACATCCACCGAGGGGCGATGGCGGCAGACCAGCGGGCCGTCGCGGACCTCGACGTAGTAGCGCATACCGCTGCGCTTGAGCAACGTGTGTCGGTTGCCCGGTGCGATGAGCGCGCGTCCCCGCACGACGCCGTCGTCGTTCTCGGCCTCCTTCACCGAGATGTGGCACTCCGCGTCCAGATGATGCGCGAACGACGCCGTGAACTTCTCGGGCATGTGCTGGACGATCACCATGCCCGGCGCATCGGGCGGCATCGCGCGCAGCACGACGCGCAGCGCCTCGGTCCCGCCCGTCGAGGCCCCGATCACCACGATCCGCTCGGTGGTGCGCAGCATGGCCCGCCCGGGCGGCTGGACCACGGCGTCCGCGGTGAGCTTCTTCTCCACTTTCAGGGCGGCGCGCTTGCCGATGCGCTGCACCCGGGCGCGGGCGGCCCCCTTGACCGTCTCGCAGATCGTCACCGCCGCGTCCTGCAGATAGGAGCCCACCCCCAGACGGGGCTTGGTGATCACCTCGACCGCCCCGTACTGCAGCGCCTTGAGCGTGGTCTCGCATCCCTTCTCCGTCAGGCTGGAGCACATGACGACCGGGATGGGGTGCTGACTCATGATCCGGTGCAGGAAGGTGATGCCGTCCATGCGCGGCATCTCCACGTCGAGCGTGATCACATCGGGAACGATCTTGCGCATGCGCTCGACCGCCACGAAAGGGTCGGCGGCCGTTCCCACCACCTCGATCTCCGCGTCGGCATCCAGAATCTTGGCGAGGGTCTGACGCACAACGGCCGAATCGTCGACGATCAGCACTTTGATCTTTCTGCCCACAATGAGCTCCTGCCCGCGGAAAACGCCGGCCCGGTCCGGGTCAGCCCACCCGCTGGTAGACGGTCGGCATGATGCGCTGAAACCGATCGGTCAGACCGCTGAGGGTCTCGGAGTGACCGATGAAGAGATAGCCCTGCGGCCGCAGGTGGCGATGGAATCGTCTCACCAGCCCGGCGATGCTCGGCCTGTCGAAGTAGATGATGACGTTGCGGCAAAAGATCAGGTCCATCGTCACGCCGATGTCGAAGCTGGGCTCCATGAGGTTGAGCCGCGACCAGGTCACCCGCTGACGCAATTCGGGGACCACCCGGTAGTGACCCATCTGGCGGCCCTTGCCCCGCATCAAGTATCTGTACTGCAGCGCGGCGGGAACCGGGGCGATGGCCTCGCTGTCATACACGCCCCGCTGGGCGACGGCCAGGACGGTGGAAGAGATGTCGCTGGCCAGGATGTGAAACCCGCCCTCGCGGGTGGCGAAGAACTCCGCCAGGATCATGGCCAGGCTGTACGGCTCCTCGCCCGTGGAGCAGCCTGCGCTCCAGGTCTGCAGCGTGGAGCGTCCTTCCATGCGCATGCGGCGCGCCACTTGCGGCAGGCCGCGTGAGCGCAGGAACTCGAAGTGGCTCTTCTCGCGGAAGAACTCGGTCTTGTTGGTCGTGACGACGTCGATCATGCGGATGATCTCATCGCTGGTGTCATGGTCCGCGGTGAGCATGGTGTAGTAATCCTCGTACGAGGCCAGTCCGTGGGCCCGCAAACGGCGGATGAGTCGGGACGAGACCATCTCCTTCTTGCCGGGATTGAGCGCAATGCCCGTCTGCTTGTGGATCAGCTCGCGAAACAGCTGGTACTGCTCATCGGTCATCGGAGGCGGGTCGCCCACGACGCCCCGTGCCACGTCTTCTGCGCGCATGGTGGTTGGATCTCCGGATGGTCCGGCCGGGGGCGGGATGCTTCCCACCCCCGGCCCCCGTTAGGCGGACCTGGTCTCGCAGGCGGTCGACTCGGGCCGCGCCGAGCGGTCGGCGTCGGGCTCAGCCGAGCGGTCGGCGTCGGGCTCCGGCTCGGGGCCTGATGCTTCCGCGGAGGCGCCGCCTTCGGCGGCGCGCTGCATCATTGCCATGTCGCTGGCCGAGAGTACCTTGTCGATGTCGAGGATGATCAGGAAGTGATCGCCCCGCTTGCCCATGCCCTGGATGAAATCGGTGTTGAGCTTCGTGCCGAGGCGCGGCGGGGGAGAGGTCTGCGCCGGATCGATCTCGACCACCTCCTGGACCGAGTCGGCGAGGGCTCCGACGTGCATGCTCTCGCCGTCGAGCTCCACCTCCGCGATCACGATGCAGGTGTCGACCGAGCGCTTGATCCCGGTCATCCCCAGGGTCATGCGCAGGTCGATGATCGGCACGACGTTGCCGCGCAGGTTGATCACCCCCCGCATGAAGGCCGGGGAGCGGGGGATCTTGGTGATGTCGGTGTAGTCCAGCACCTCACGCACCTTGCCGATCTCGAGGGCGAACTGCTCGTCACCCAGCGTGAAGGTGAGGTACTGGTTCGAGTCGGTCATCGAATTCTCAGACATCTGCACGTCTCCTTCCCCTAGGACGCCCGCTCGAATTCGCGGTCATCGACATCCTCCTGCCCGGAGGACAGGTCCAGCGTGACGCCCGCATCGTGCGACCGGTCGTTCCCGTTGCCCTTCGTCGCGCTGCGGGTCCCCTGCTTCGGGGAATGGGCAGGAGGGGTACGGCGGTTGGCCGCGCTCTGGCCGGACTTCAGGAGTCCGGATTCGTAGGCGGCCTCCTGCAGTTTGAAGAAGCGGGCGGTCTCCTGCAGCATGTCGGCCTGGCCGGCGAGCTGCTCGGAGGAGGCGGCCATCTGCTCGGTGCCGCTGGCGTTGGTCTGGATGACCGTGTCGAGCTGCTGCACCGCCTTGGTCACCTGGGCGATGCCGTCGGCCTGCTCGGTGCTGGACGCGTTGATCTCCTGCACGAGCTGGGCCGTGCGCTGGACGCCCGGGACGATCTCCGCCAGCAGGCGCCCCGCCCGCTCGGAGACCTCCACGCTGTCGGTGGAAAGGGTGCTGATCTCCTTGGCGGCGCTCTGGCTGCGCTCGGCGAGCTTGCGCACCTCCGCGGCCACCACGGCGAAACCCTTACCGTGCTCACCCGCGCGGGCCGCCTCGATCGCCGCATTGAGCGCCAGCATGTTGGTCGACCGGGCGATCTCCTCGATGATGCTGATCTTCTCGGCGATGCTCTTCATCGCCTGGACCGTCTCGGTCACGGCCTGCCCGCCCTCACCGGCGTCCGCAGCGGCCTTCTCGGCGATGGACGCCGTCTGCTGGGCGTTCTCGGCGTTCTGGTTGACCGAGCTGCTCATCTCCTCCATCGAGCTGGAGATCTCCTCGATGCTGGAGGCCTGCTCCGAGGCGCCCTGGGCCATCTTCTGCGCGGCCTTGCTGATCTCCCCGCTGCCCGAGGCTACCTGGCCGCCCGCCGTGGTGACATCGACCGCGAACCGCGACAGGTTCTTAATCATCATGTTCACGTTGTTCTT
Organism: uncultured bacterium; assembly: GCA_964585945.1. Lineage (GTDB taxonomy): Bacteria > Eisenbacteria > RBG-16-71-46 > CAIMUX01 > WJJG01 > CAZDKK01. Next base: position 60,371 of record CAZPGB010000028.1, read on the forward strand.
GATCTCGTTGAAGTCGCCCTTGTAGGCGTCGGTGATCTTGGGCGGGATGTCGCCCTTGGAGATGCGGTCGACATACTCGGCTGTCACGTTGATGGGACCGACGAAGGCCTCGATGAGGTCGTTGACGCCGCTCAGGACGTCACGGAAGCCTTTGATGGTGTACTTGCTGGGGTCGCCGCGCCGATCGAGCTCGCCGTTCACCACGGCGCTGGCGAGCCGGGCCACCTCGGTGACCGCCTGGTTCTCTTCGGAGATCTCGGTCACGAACTCGAGGCCTCCGATGACGTTGCCGTCCCCGTCCTTCAGCGGCGCGGCGGTGTAGCGGATCGGCAGGTCGCCGGAGGAGAGCTTGGCGATGGTGTCTCCAGTGAACTGACCGTCGTTGTCGATCGCCTGGCGCACGCGGCACTCGGCCGTGTTGCAGTGGCCGGTGTTGAAGACGCTGGCGCATTTGGCGCCGATGAGCTCCTCGGGGCGCTTCCCGGCCGCGGCTGCGCCCGCCTCGTTCATGAAGATGATGTTGAGGTTGCGGTCGACCGCCATGACCGGTGTGGGGATTCGATTCAGATAGGCCACCTTCTGATCCGCATCGGCCATCGCGCGCTTGAGCTCGGTCTGGTCGGTGACGATCTCCAGGGCCCCGATGATCTTGCCCGCCCGGTCCTTGACCGGCGCGCCCGTGTAGCTGATCTCCAGATCGGCGCCCTGGGGGTGGGCATCGGTCTCGCCGTTCGCCGACTGCCCCGTGTGCATCGCCTGATTGCACGCGCAGCGGGCCGTGCGGCAGTCGCTGGTCTTGAAGTGGTCGTAGCACTTCTCGCCGACGAGCTGATCGGGTCGCATGCCCAGCACCGTGGCGCCGCTCTCGTTCATGTACTGGATGGTGAAATCTTTGTCGATGATCATGGCCGGGGTGGGAATGGCGTCCAGATGCCCCACCAGGGCGTCCACGGTCTGGTTGATCCCCTCGAGCGTGGCGGCATAGGCGCCTTGGACCCCCGTCGTGTCGGCGCGTCGGTCAAGCCGTCCCTCCACGGCGGCGTCGGTGAGCGCCGCGGCCTGCCGCACCAACGCGTCGATCGAATCGATGCACTGATTGAGGTTGTTCTTGATCTCGTTGAAATCGCCCCGGTAGTCGTCGGTGATCTTGTCGGGCAGATCTCCCTTGGAGATGCGGTCGATGTACTCGGCCGAGACGTTGAACGGCCGCATGAACGCGTCAACCAACTGATTGACGCCCTGAACGATCTCCCGGTAGTTTCCATCCAGCTTCTCAGCGTCGGCCCGCGTGTCGAGCTTGCCCTGCATGATCGCGGTGGTGAGATCGCCGACGCTGCTGGTGACTTCCATCTCCTCCGAGATGTCCAGGACGTACTCGAGTCCGCCGATCACGTTGCCGGCCGCATCCTTTAGCGGCGCCCCGGTGTAGCGGATGGCCAGCTCGCCGGAAGGGAGCTTGGCCACGGTATCCGCCGTTGAGGCCTGCTGTTCTCGCATGGCCTTGGCCACGCGGCATTGATCGGTGCCGCAGTGCGGGGTGTTGAACAGGCTGGCGCAGGGGCGGCCGACGCACTCTTCGGGCGTGCAGCCGGCCGCGCGGGCCCCGGCGGCGTTCATGAACGTGACCTTCATCTCCGTGTCCACGGCCATGATCGGTGTGGGCACGGCGTGGAGGAGATCCAGGGCGCCGGCGCCCTTCGTGCGTCGCCTAGACGTGGACGATGATTTCTTGGGCGTGCGGCCCTTCTTGCTTGCAGTGCTCACGGCTCCATCCTTTCACGTGCGCAGCTCACGCTGTTCGGCTGGGCGCTCGCGCGCCGGCAGCCGTCCCCCTACGATCGCCCCAGGCGTGCTGGGCCTTGGGGAGCACCCGCCACGGCCCGGAGGCGCCCCCGCTACACAAACCCTGTTCCGTCTCCTCCCGGACCGACGGAACGGTGGATTGCAGGATGCTCTCGCGCTTGCGATACAACTGAACGTGGTCGGCCAGCCGCGCGAAGCGGTTGGCGAGCGGCGGCGGAACCGGCTGGGTCTGCTCCAAGAGGAGGAAGCCGCCTGGGGCCAGGGCCTCGTGGAACATCCGCACCACCGCCACGCGCTCCTCGACGCGAAAGTGCAGCAAGACGTTCTTGCAGACGATCACGTCGAAATCCAGCCGGGGCGGCTCGAGCGACAGGAGATCGTGCTTCTGAAACTGGACGCGGTTGCGAAGCTCCCCCTTCACGCGCACCGCACCCGACGGGTCCTCAGGAACGAAATAGCGCCGCAGGAGACTTCCCGGGATGCGCCCGACCTCCTCGTGGGTGAAGCGACCGGTGCGGATTCTATCTCCGAAGGTGTTGGAATGATCGATGTCGGTGGCGTGAATGCGCACATTGCGAAAGATCATCGGGCCCATGCCCTCCCGCAAGGCGATGGCGAGGGAATAGGGCTCCTGGCCGCTGGCGCAGCCGGCGTCCCAGATGCGGATGAAGCGACGGCCCCGCAGGCTGGGCACGACCAGGTCCCGCACCGCCTCGAGGCCCTGTCTGTCGCGAAAGAAGAACGTAAACGCCATGGCTTTGGCCCTTCGCGATCGGTGGTCCAGGTGGTCGATTGGCGAGTCTTCGCCAAGGAACGACACTTGTCTGCTGCAATGCAAACGCCTGAAACATCACTGTTGTTGAGTGTCGGGCTGGAGCGAGGCTGGGTGTCACGCAGGTGTGCTTGCCTGTATCATCGGTCGCGAAAGAAGTTGCTTTAGCAGGAACGCTGTGGCGACAGTGCACGGGGGGCGTTGTACAAGATCAACCATGCGGCGGCGGGGGGGGAGCCGGAAGGCTCGTTGCGATGGGCGGTGGCGGGTGCGGGAATCAAGCGCTGGTGCAATGGGTTGCGGCGATCTCCTGTGAGCGAGCCTGACGTACTAGGCCGGGCACGTCGAGGATGAGCGCCACCCGGCCGTCGCCCATGATGGTCGCCCCGGAAACGCAGTCGCTATCGCGATACATGCGGCCCAGGGGCTTGATCACGGTCTGATGGTCCCCGAGGACACGGTCCACGATGAGGCCGACGCGGGCATCGCCGGCTTGTACAACGACGGTATCCTGGAGGGAGGGGGCTCCCGGGATGGCGAAGACGTCCCGCAGGCGGATGTAGGGCACGAGACCGCCGTCAATGGACAGTAGGGACCGTTGGGTGGAAAGCGCATGGCTGGCGGGGTCGAGCTCGAGGCACTTCTCGACCAGGCCGAGAGGCAGAACGAAGCGCTCGGGGCCGACTTCGACGAGCAGCCCGTCGATGATCGCCAAGGTGAGGGGCAGGTAGAGCTCGACGGTGGTGCCCTGAGATGAGCGACTGTAGATTTCGATGGAGCCGCGCAGCGCCTCGATCTCCCGCTTGACGACGTCCATGCCGACACCGCGGCCGGAGACGTTGGTGACCCTGCGCGCGGTGGAAAATCCCGGGGCGAAGATGAGCTGGTAGGCCGCGTGCTCATCGATCTGTGCATCGGGTGCGAGGAGGCCGCGCTCGATAGCCTTACCGCGCAGGGCGTCGGCGTCGAGTCCGGCCCCGTCATCGGTCACGCTGATGACGACATTGGTGCCGCGGTGCTCGGCGGACAACCGAATGCGCCCCCGGCGGGGCTTGCCGCGTTGCTCACGCGCCTCGGGCGGCTCGATCCCGTGGTCGATGCAGTTGCGAATGAGGTGCACGAGGGGGTCGCCGAGCCGGTCGAGCACGGTCTTGTCCAGCTCGGTCTCCGCGCCGGAGGTCTCCAGGGCGATCTCCTTGCCGAGCTCCGCGGAGAGATCGCGCACCAGGCGGCGAAAGCGTCCGAAGGTGGACCCGATCGGCATCATCCGTACGTTGAGCACCAGATCGCGCAGCTCACTGGTGAGGCGGCGGACCTCTTCCACGGGCGTGGTGAGGTCCACACTGTTCAACGTCACGGCCGTTTGGCTGAGCTGGGCCTGAACGATGACGAGCTCGCCGACGAGGTTGATCAGCGTGTCGAGCTTGGCGGCGGGGACGCGGACGGTTTCCCGGTGGGCCAACGACACACGATCCCGCAGCACCTTTTGTTCGGCCAGGGCCGATTCCATCTTGTCGCGGGTCAGCTCGCCGGCGTCCAGCAGCATCTGCCCGAGGCGTTTCTGCTGACCGAGCGCTTGCTGGACGGCGTGGTGATCGATGTCGCCGCGATCGACAAGGATCTCGCCGAAACAGGGCACGGCGTCGCTGGAGGTCAGGTCCGCGTCGGAGCCGACTTCTTTGATCTCGATCCGACAGCGGTCCTCCACGAAGATGAAAACACCGCGCACCGCGTCGGGGCCGGCGTCGCTGGTGAGGACGACGTCCCAGGCCAAGTAGCACATCTCGGGGTCGAGCTCGTCGATGTCGGGCACCGCCTCCAGATGGCAGTAGACGGCGCATTCGCCGAGCTCGCGCAGATCCTCGAGCAGCAGGGCGGGGTCCATCCCGAAGGCGAGGATGTCGCGGTGGGGCTGGATTCTCACCCGATAGGCGCGCATATGGCGCGCGGACGACGATGCGAAGCGGTCGGAGGTCGCCGCCGAGCCGCCGGGGCTGGTCTGGGCTCCCATGGCGCGCAGACGCGTGACGATCTGCTCGGTGCGTGCGGGGTCGATCGGGGGCCCGCCGGCGCTCTCCTCGAGCATCGCCCGCACCTGGTCGCGCGTGGCGAGGACGACATCGATCAGCTCCTTGGTCACGGCCGCCTCACCATCGCGCACGCGATCCAGCACCGTCTCGAGGTGGTGGGTGAGGGCGGCGATGTTCTCGAAGCCGAACATGGCGCCCGAGCCCTTGATGGTGTGGACGGCCCGGAAGAGATGGTTGATCGACTCGCGGTCGGCCGGGTGCTGCTCGAGATCGAGCACGGTCTGCTCCACCTCGGCCAGCAGCTCGGTCGCCTCGAGGAGGAATGTCTCGGCTGGATTCCCGGCGCTACTCATCGGCTCGTCCTCTCCCTGGGCGCCCGCGCTCAACGCAGCACCTTCTTGACCACGGCGAGAAGTTGATCGGGCTGGAACGGCTTCACGATCCACCCCGTCGCGCCGACGGTCTTGCCCTGTTGCTTCTTCTCTTCCTGGGATTCGGTGGTCAGCATGAGGATGGGGATGAAGCGATACTTCTGCTGCGAACGGACCTGCTTGATCAGCTCGAAGCCATCGACCTTGGGCATGTTCAGGTCCGTGATCAGCATGTCGATCGGGGCGGTGGCGATCTTCGACAGCGCATCCTGGCCGTCGACGGCCTCGGCCACGTCGTAACCGGCCTGAGACAGCGTGAACGAGAGCATCTGGCGCATGCTGGCCGAATCGTCGGCGATCATGACCTTCTTAGACATCGGAGGGCTCCTCGACCAGCCCCAGCGCGTCGGCACGTTGCACGCCGAGCCGCTCCAAGGCCTGTTGCAGGACACTGGATTGGGAGAAGATCCGAAACGGCGCGGGCGCACCTTCACGGGAACGGGTGGCGGCCACCAGAAGCTGGACGCCGGCGGTATCGATGTCGGTGACGCCGGAGAGGTCGAGCCCGAGCGCTCCATCGGCGCTCTCCCGCTCGGCGAGCAGCCGGCGGCAGACGTCGGCCACTTCGCCGACGACCAGGGCGCCCCCGAGAGAGATGCAGGGGCCGTCTTGGGTTTCCAATCGCTTCAGGTCCATGGCGCCTCCCTAGAAGAGCTCGACGTTGTCGCCCAGGTCGTCTGTGTCGTCCGCGGCGTCGTTCCGCGTCGCGGCGACGCCCGCGAGCGCCGGCACCTCCCGAGGCTCGGAGCGGTCGTCGGGCGCCACGGATCGCCCCGCCGTGCGGGCGGCGAGCTGTGCGTGGATGTCGCGCTCGCTCTTCATCGTGTAGGACCGGGCGTGGCGGGCCAGATCGGCCTCGGCCGCCAGTCCGCTCCCGTCGGCCCAGGGGTGCAGGGCTTCCACGAGCGATTCGATGCGCTCCAGGTGTCCCGACAGCGCTTCGCCCAGCTCCGGGAGGAAGCCCAGCATGGGCACGGCGGCCTCGACCCCGGTCCGAATGGTCCGGCTGCTGCGGGAAGCCGAAGCGGCATGCTCGCGGAACGAGACACACGCACCACGGAAATCGTGCGCGCAGACGGCCAGATCCTCGGCGGCCGCGTGTTCGGTGCCTGCCCCCTGCAGCGCCCCGGCGCACAGATCGGCCCGCTGCATGCGTTGGGCCAGATCGCTGATGCCCTCGAGCTGCTCGACGACGCGGCAGACGAAATCGTCCGACTCGAGGGACAGGCCGGTCACCTCTTGCGAGATCACCTGCAGCGAACGGCCCTCGTTGCCGAGCCGCGCCGACTTGGAAATCGCGTTGAGCGCCTGGAGATTCATGGTCGCGCCCAGGTCGGCGATCTCCTCCAGGAGGTCGCGGAGCTGGGCGGCACTGCCGCTGGCGCGCACCGCGGCCTCTTGGATCTGGCGCCCCAGGGCCTGACCGTCGCGCAGCAACACCTCCAGGCGGCTCAGGCCCGCCACCAGGGCGTCGGTGGTCTGGACGCCGCCGACGTCCTGGCAATCGCTGTGGATGATGCTCGTCGCGCCATCGACGAGCAATTCACCCTCGCGGCTGAGGTTCTCCAGCGCTTCGAGGATCGTGCCGTGCGCTTGCCCGATCGTGGCAATCACCTGTTGCAGTTGCGCGGCCTGCAGGCACAGGACGCCGTGCGCCCGCGCCAGCGCCTGCTCGGCCACGGTCGGATCGCCGGCGTGGACGGCGGTCGCGCAGAGCTCCCGCGCCTGCGCCAGCGCCGCCACGACATGCTCGGTTTGCTGGCGGGTGATGTCGCGGAACTGAATGCTCATCACCACGGTGCCCACCAGCTCGGAGATTCGGCGCGAGTGCGCGGCTGTTCGCTGGAGCGCTTCCACCGCGCTGGAGACGATCTGGTCCAAGCGGGCCAGCGCGTCGTCCACCTCGCATTGGGCCTGTGCGGTCATGTCGCCGAGTCGCTGGCAGGCGGGGTGGTTGTCGATCAGCGTGGCCCGCTGGTCGTGGGCCGCCAGTTCGGTGGTTCCGGCGAGGCGGTTGGCAAGCGTCCTCATCCGGACGGCCATGGCGCGCATGTCGGCCACGAAGCCCCGGAACGTCTCCGTGGCGACGGCGCTGCGCGAGCTCTCGATCGCAAAGCTGAGGGCGATCATCCGCATCCGGCGGGCGGCCTTCTTGATGACCGGGAACTCCAGACTCAGCCGCCCGAGGTGGGCGACCAGCGTGGAGACGTCGTCCAGACAGCGAACCACGTGACCGTGCTGCTGGCGCAGCTCGGCCAGCGAGGCCTGGGCCGTGCGGTCGATGCGGTTGAGCGCGGATCCCTCCGAGTCGCGACCCATGAGCCGCACCGCCTCACCGGTGTGGGTCGCCAGGGTCTGAGCCGCGGCCAGCAGATCCTGCAGGCGGGTCCCGACCGCCACGAAGTCGTCCTCGGCGCGGGTGTTGGTGGCATCCAGCCGATCGGCGGTGTCCGCCAGTTGAGTGATGACCGCTTCGATCTCCTGCATCGCGGTGGCCCTTGCCTGTCCTTCTCGTGCAGCGCATGCGTTTGTACAACGAGACATCAGGCTGATCCAGTCGGCTCGTGACGAAGCGCGATGAAACTGTCGGCTAGTGCACGATATGCCAGGGATGCGCGGCAGAGGTGTACAAGCGTGCGTTCACACTCAGATTCGGCTGTCCGCCGGTTTGGTTTAGCAAAATCGCCGCTTACACCTAATTCACTCGGTATTTCGATCTTGCAACGGCCGCGGCGCTTGGCAAGTGCTCGCCAATCGAGAAAGGCGCCCGCTCAGCGGCGGGCGCCTCGGCCTCCAGGACCTCTCAAGCCGGCCCCTCGGGCTCGGATCCCAGCGCCGGCGGCGACGGATTCCGCGGGGGGCGGACACGTGTCAGTGGTAGAGCTTGCCCTCGGCGTGGCGCTTGCCCAACTTGGCGAGCATGTCTTTGGTCATCGCCGGAAGGTCGTATTCGGGCTCCCAGCCCCACTCGCGCCGCGCGGCCGAATCGTCCAGCGACTGCGGCCAGGAATCGGCGATCTGCTGGCGGAAATCCGGCTCGTAGGCGACCGTGAGCTCGGGGATGTGCTTTCTGATCTCCGCGGCCAGTTCCCCGGCCGAGAAGCTCATCGCGCCGACATTGAAGTCTCCATGGTGCTCCAACCGGTCGAAATCGGCCTCCATCAGATCGATGGTGGCTTTGATGCAGTCGGGCATGTACATCATGGGGAGGCGCGTGTCCTCCTTGACAAAGCAGGTGAACTTCTTCTCCTCGATCGCCTTGTAGTAGATCTCGACGGCGTAGTCGGTCGTGCCGCCGCCGGGCAGGGTCTCGGCGGAGATGATCCCCGGATAGCGCAGGCCGCGCGCGTCGACGCCGTAGCGGTTCACGTAGTAGTCGCAGAGGAGCTCGCCGGTCACCTTGCTGACGCCGTACATGGTGGTGGGCTTGAGCACGGTGTCATTGGGAGTGTCGACCCGGGGGCACCCCGCCCCGAAGACTGCGATCGAGCTGGGGCAGAGCACCTGGGTCAGCTCCAGCTCGCGGGCCAGCTCGAGGGTGTTGATCAGACCGGTGACGTTGACATGCCAGGCGAGCTGGGGATTCTTCTCGCCGACGGCCGAGAGGATGGCCGCCATGTTGATGATGGTGTCGATCTCGTACTTCCGGATGACGTCGCGCATCTTCTCGGGGTCGGTCACATCGGCCCACTCGAAGGGCCCCGACTCCTTGAGCTCCTTCGACGGTTGGGTCTTGCGACCGCAGGCGATGACGTTGTCGGCTCCGTAGCGCTGCCGCAGCGCCAGCGTGAGCTCGGAGCCGATTTGGCCCACCGAGCCGGTGACCATGATCTTCTCGATTCGCTTCTCAGCCATCGCTCCCCCTTGGGTTCCGGTTTTCCGCTCCGCGGACTCTCTATGCGAGGGCGGGTCGTTTCCACGACCCGCCCCAGATCCTGCGATTTCCCAGCCCGACATCCGGATGCAGATCGCGCCGTGCGTGCCGCCGGACGCTAGGCGATGACCTTCAGCTCCTTGCCGATCTCGGTGAAGGCATCCACCGCCTTGTGGATGTGCTCTTCCTCGTGCGCCGCCGAGAGCTGGACGCGGATGCGCGCCTGTCCCCGCGGCACCACGGGGTAGGAGAAGCCGATCACGTAGATGCCCTCGTCGAGCAGCTTGGCCGCGAAATCCTGCGCCAGCTTGGCGTCGTTCTCGAACTTGCCGAACATGATCGGCACGATGGGATGATCCCCGGGACGAATGTCGAAGCCGACCTCGGTCATCATCCGGCGGAACATCTTCTGATTGCGCTCCAGCTTGTCACGCAGCTCGGTCGTGCTGGAGAGCAGCTCCAGGACCGCCAGGGTACCCGCCGCCACCGCCGGCGCCAGGGTGTTGGAGAAGAGATAGGGACGCGACTTCTGGCGTAGCCAGGCGATCAGCTCCTTGTGGCCCGACACGCAGCCGCCCGAGGCGCCGCCCAGGGCTTTGCCGAACGTGGTGGTGATCAGATCGACGCGCTTCATGACATTGTGGTACTCATGGGTGCCCCGGCCGGTCTTGCCGAGGAAGCCGCTGGCGTGGCAGTCGTCGAACATCACCAGCGCGTCGTACTTCTCCGCCAGGTCGCAGATCTTGTCCAGCGGCGCGATGTCGCCGTCCATCGAGAAGACGCCGTCGGTGGCGATGATGCGGTACTTGGCATTCTGGGCCTCCTGCAGCTTCGCTTCCAGGTCGGCCATGTTCATGTGCTCGTAGATGTAGCGCTGGGCCTTGCAGAGGCGGATGCCGTCGATGACCGATGCATGGTTGAGCGCGTCGGTGAGGATGGCGGACTCCTTGTCGAGCAGCGGCTCGAAGGCACCGCCGTTGGCATCGAAACACGCCGCGTAGAGGATCGTGTCCTCGGTTCCCAGGAACTCCGAGACCTTCCGCTCCAGCATCTTGTGCAGCTCCTGCGTGCCGCAGATGAAGCGCACCGACGAGAGGCCGTAGCCCCAGCGCTTCAGCCCCGCGTGGGCGGCCTCGATGACCTTGGGATGCGACGAGAGCCCGAGGTAGTTGTTGGCGCAGAAGTTGAGCACCGTCTGGCCGGTCGTGACCTTGATCTCGGCGCCCTGGGGCGTGGTGATGACGCGCTCGTCCTTGTGGAGCCCGGCGTCCTTGATCTCCTGAAGACCCTTGGCGAGGTCCCCCTTGATCTTCCCGTACATCCGCAAACCTCCTTACGCGGACCCGGCCGGGCCCGGTAGCTGCCTTCCTCCATACAAGTTCGGAAGGGCGAGTATAGGGACGGGCCCCGGGCGACGTCAATCGAGCGGTTCGATTGCGGCCGCGACCCGATCGGGCGAGGTTCGCGCCATGCGCGCCATGAGGAGCGCGGCCAGCCCGAAGAGCAGGGCGCACATGACGAAGCCGTGCAGAGTGGAGGCCAGGTGGATGACCAGGTATCCCAGGAACGGCGCCCCCACGCCGCGCACACCGACCAGCACCGTGTGCACCGTCTGGTAGGCGCTGGGATCCTCTTCGCCGGCGAAGTGCAGGCTGCTCAGGTTCCAGGCCAGCCCCACGCCGGCCATGGCGGTGCCGAAGCAGAGAAAGGCGCCATAGACCAGGAGGATCCTGGCGGCGCCCGGTGCCAGCCAGGAGGCGAGCAGGAGCAGCGGATAGCCGGTCAGCAAGGCGAACACCCCCGCGCTGAAACGCATCGGCTTCAGGCGCAGCATCAGCCGGCCCATCAGGGGCGAGAAGAGGATCAGCCCCATTTGACCCATCAATCCGCGGGCCAGACCGATGCGCGTGTAGTCGAGCTGCAGATCGTTGACCAGAAAGAGCGGCACGATCGGCAGAAGCGACAGGAACGCGATGCCGTAGAGGAAGAAGTTGCGCTCGAAGCGGCGGAATTCGGTGTCCTCGCGCAGGATCTTGACGACCAGCGCCACCGACTCGCGCACGGAGCGCAGTCCGGCCAGCAGGCCCGGCTCCTTCAAGGGCGGGTAGAGTTGCGTGCGTCGCGCCAGCTCCTGGCGGTAGTCCACCTGGGATTCCATGCGCATCATCAGGAGCGAGCCCCCGAAGCCGCAGGCGCCGAGCGTCAGATAGACCAGACCGTAGAGCCCGTCGTTCAGGTCGAGGATGCGTCCGACGGCGACGGTCATGATCAACCGCACCAGGGTGTTGACCGACACGGAGACGCCGAACGCGTGTTCCCGAAATTCGGGCCGGTAGACGCGCTGGATGATCGAGACCTGCGCGCCGACGATCATCGCTTCGGAGACCCACGAGAGGCCCACGACGGCGATGAACCACGTGGGGTGGTGCACCAGCCCGACCAATCCCAGTCCCAGGCGCCCGACCAGCGCCGCCACCAGCACGAAGGGGGCCTTCGGGCGGTTGCGCATCGCGCCCGCCCAGAAGGCCGACGCCAGAAAGCCGACCCCCATGATGACCGACAGCGCGGTGACCTGCAGCGGGGTGGCTTCCAGGGTCTTGGCCAGAATCGTGTCCGAGAGGTGCAGAATGCTGGCCGAGCAACCGGTCAACAGGGCGGAAAAGAGGTGCAATCGAAAGACGCGCCGCTCGGCGGCGTTCATGTCGGCCGGCCAGATGGCTCGGCGCACGGCGGTCCGGTGACGCAGCATCCGCATCGGGGACAGGCTCCTGGGGCCCGGGAGACACAAGGAGCGAGCTTGACGAAGCGGGGTCGGAGATGTCAAGGATGTCGGCGGGCGCCCCGGGCCCCGGGAGCAAAGCAGGTTGGGGCCCGAAGGGCGGGTGAGGCGAGGTGCGGTGGGCGGATGTTCTTCTTCTTGATCGTAGGCACCAAGGAGGTCGTGCGCGGGCGCGCGGAGGTGCCCCCCGAAGCGCGGTTCTGCCCGCGCTGCGGCGTGCGAAGGGCGTTCCACGGGGCGGCCCGGCGGTCCTACCTCACGCTGTTCTTCCTTCCCCTGATCCCCCTGAGCGGCGACCGGCCGTGTCTGGCGTGCGAGGTCTGTGGAACCACGGTGCCGCCGGGGCCGCACTGGACGCGCGATGTCCGCCTGGAGGGGTGACGCCGACGGACACGCAGACTGAACATGGCGAGCGAAGTGCCGATCCATAGCGTGGCGGGATTCAACCGCCGCGCTGGGCGACCTCGCCTCGCGCAGGCGTTCCCATCCGAACGGACAACACCAAGGAGCATGCGGTGCGCAATCGGACGGTTCCCGGCAAGTACGCTTTGGGCCGCTGGCGGAATCTCGAAGCGACGGAGGCCCAGCAGGAGCTGGAGCAACAGGTGATGGCGACCCAGCACCTGCAGGTGGTGCGGTGCCACTACCGGGCCGGATCGGACTTCGCGCCTCACACCCATCCGCAGGAGCAGATCACCATCGTGGAGAGCGGCGTGCTCGAGTTCCTGCTCGATGGGGAAGCGGTGCGAATCGGGGACGGCGAGATGATCTCGATCTTTGCCGGCGTGTCGCACGGCAGCCGCGTGGTGGGCGACCAGTCCGTGCAGGCCCTCAACCTGTTTCACACGCCGGGCAACGGATTGCGCGGCGAGGAGAACGGGACCGGCGTGTAAGCGCCGTCGCGTGCGGGCTGGGGGGAATCACCGGCGGGTGTATGGGGGTGCGTCCGATCCCCTGGGGGTGGAAGAACGATCCCCGGCGTCAGCCGTGTGGGGCCGCGGCTTCTCTTCCAGCTCACCTAGCGTCGGACTCGTACACCCACGGCGTTGTGGTAGTGCTCGAGGACCAGGTTGCGGACCTTCTCAGTCATCTCTCTCGTGGACGGGTAGGCCACGTCTTGATACGTGCCGTCCGGGAGCCGACGGCTGGGCATGGCCACGAAAAGCCCACGCTCCCCTTGAACCACCTTGATTCCCTTGACGACGAAGCAGGCGTCGAACGTCAGGGTGGCGATCGCCTTGAGCGACGGGTCTTCGACCAAGGTGACTTTGACATTCGTGATCTCCATGACGTCACCTGAGGTTGACGAACGCATCCCGTCCGGTCTTGTCGAATCCCAACACGAATCTATCACGTGAACTGTGCGGACACCACAGATAACCATCGTTCTCGGCAGGACCCTCGAGGCTCAGCGCCCCACAACCAGCAACCGACCGGTACGGGTGTCAGCATCGCTCGAAAGGCGCAGGAAGTAGATCCCCGCCCGTGCACCCGACGTTCCGAAGAGCCGTTCCAACGGCACCTCGTGGAAGCCGGGCTGCAGCTCACCGAGTCGCAGGCGGCCCAGCGACCGCCCGGTGAGGTCGATGAGTTGCATGTCATGGGCGCCGGGAGTCTCGATGCGGAATCCGATCCGGTCGGTGAGCCGCGCCGGACCCGCGAGTGCGAGCCTGCGACGCTCACGCGTGACCGTGGGCGACCAGGGGGGAACCGTCAGCCGAGCTTCGTAGCCGCCGTCGGATGCGGGGACCAGCAACCACTCGCCGCCCACGAGGCTGAGCGGCGACGGCGGCAACCGTGCGCCCACGCCCTGGCCGCCTTCCAGACCGCCGGCGTCGAGCGCCGGGGCCTCGAGCCAGCGGATCGGTCCCTCGAGGCCCGACGGGAACCAGCCGAGCGTCCCGGCCAGCGCCTCCTGGTCACCTTCCCCGAACCAGCGCATGTGCAGGCGTCCGTCTTCGTGGAACGCGACCGCCGTGCGGCGGAGAATCTGCTCGCCGCGCACGAAGCGCACCTCGATCTCGAAACCGGTGAGCGTGCCCGACCAGGATACGTCGATCCGATCATGAGGCCAGGCCCCATCGGTGCGACGCGCGAGCGCCAGGGGCGCCACCTGCGGGCCGCGCTCCTCGGCCGCCGGCGACGGGCGGCCGAGGAGCGTCGCCAGACCGAGCAGGATGCGGCCCTCGGGTGTGATGCGCACCGAATCCGCCCAGACGTCGGCAGCCATGCCGGGCCCCTGCCAGGGAAAGCCGATCGCCACGGCCGGGCTGCTGCCTCCGAGGTCGCTGCTCAGCATCAGCGATCCCCCGCGCGGGACGAATCCGCGCTCGCCCAAGGCCTCCGCGACGGCCCAGCGCAACGCGTTCGAGCCCGGGGTCGCCTCGAGCCGCTCGGCCGCAGCGAGCAGTCCACGCGCCGCGGAGGCGAACGTGGAGCGGGGCGTCTGGAAGTACAGCCACTCCAGCGCCAGGCGGTCGCTCAGCGTCGCACCGATGAGACCCCGCACCCGCCACAAGAGGCTGCTCCAGACCAGCGCGTCCGCGTAGACGTCGCCGGTGAGATCGACGGGGTAGAGCCGCACGACGTCGAGGTCGCGCAGACACCCGCCGGTCTGGTAGGTCCCCTCCCAGTCGCCGACGCAGGCATCGCCGGTCAGCGAGGCCGCGAAGTAGTCGGCGAAGCCCTCGTTGAGGGCCCAGCTCTGCGCCGTCGCGCACGGACCCACCACCGCGTCGTAGAGCGCGTGGGCGTATTCGTGCAGAATCACGTCGGCGTCCTCGGCCGCATCCACGCCCCCGTCTCCCAGATAGATGCGCTTGTCCGCCAGGCTGAACCAGGACGCATCCTCGCCCGTGGCATGCACCGTGACCGGCTGCGGCCGGCCGTTGAGGCTCAGGAACCCGAGGTTCCGGATGTAGCGCTGAGCCTCGGTGATGTGGTGATAGGCCATCACCTCTTCGAAGTGCAGATCGCGCGAAGAATAGAAGAACTCGAGCCTCTGATCGTAGGCGCATCCAGCCGGGTTGGCCACGCAGGCCCAGGCGCCACGCAGCAAGCCCGAGCCGTCCAGATCGTGCAGGCGCACGCGCACGCGCCAGGGATCGACATCGATGCCGGTGTGCAGGCTGCGGTCGCCCGAGGTGACCACGGGATTGGGATCGAAGACCAGACCCTCGCCCTCGAAGGCGTCGAAGCTCGCAACGCTCCGCCGGCGATCCAGAACGGCGCCGTCCCCCGCCGCGATCACGCGTCGTTCCGACGCCGACGCGCCGAGCCCGTCGGACTCCTCCGCGAGGAGATAGGCGGGGACCAGTCCCTCGCGGTCGGCGAACCAGATCCTACGGGCCCCGGCAGGCGGCGGCTCGGTGACAGCGAGCCCTGCCTGCGGGGCGGGGGCGGGCAGGGTCGTGGGTCCCACCAGGTGGGTGGGGGCCCCCCCGGCGTCGAAGTGAACGCGAGCCACCGCGTCCAGGACGGGGATGCCTCCGACGTGCGCCTGCAGCTTCAGCACCGTTCCGGCCGGCGTGACATGGAGGCTCGGGTTCCAGTCGGCCGCCCGCTCCGGCTCCCACCGCGGCGCCGACGGGTCGGCCAGCGCATCGAGGACCGGCGGCGCGATGCGAGCGTCCAGGCGATGCACGCGCGGCCGCAGCGGATCGGGCGCCTCCCGGGCGGCGGCCCAGCCCGGGGCGAGCAGCACGACCGCGAGCAGCACTGGCGCGAGCGATAGCCGGCCGCGGGCCGCAGGCGGTGCATTGGGGCGCGTGAGGGTCTGCATCGGGCGCTCGGGCCGGTCGGCCAACCGCCCTGCCCCATGCGGTCCCGAGAAGGGAGCGGGGCAAGACGATGCTGCGCCGGCGTCTGTGGGGACAGCCGGGAGCGGACTGAAAGGGGCACGCGCCCATTATACCAGATGTGTGGCTGAAATCGACCAGCCTTCTGCCGGCCTGGGGATGCGACACCAGGGGGGCCGCCACGCCGACGCCGCGGACGCCGTCGGCAATGGACTCCAGAGGATAGACTTAGACGCTGGCCTCTTCGGCGTGCCTCGCGTAGATCGCCTCGGCGAACTCGACGTCGTTCTTGCTGCCGATCACCAGCGGTACCCGGTGGTGCAGGCGCTTGGGCTCGATGTCCAGGATCCGCTGGTTTCCGGTGCTGGCCTTGCCACCGGCCTGCTCGACGACGAAGGCGAGCGGGCTGCACTCGGGCAGCAACCTCAACTTGCCGCTCTTGTTCGTCGAGTCGGCCGGGTAGAGGAAGATGCCGCCGTAGAGCAGGTTACGATGGAAGTCGGCCACCAGCGAGCCGATGTAGCGCGACGAGTAGGGTGCGCCGCGGGGGTTCTGGTCCCCCTTGAACCCGTCGACGACCTCCCGGGTGGCTTCGTCCCAGCGTCGGTAGTTGCCCTCGTTGACACTGTAGATCCTGCCCTGCTCGGGAATGCGGATGTCCGGATGCGACAGCAGAAACTCCCCCACGCTGGGGTCGAGGGTGAATCCGAAGACGCCGTGGCCGGTGGTGTAGACCAGGATCGTGCTGGGCCCGTAGATGATGTAGCCGGCGCAGACCTGGTTCTTGCCGCGCTGGAGCACGTCCTGGTGCGTCCCGGTGGGGCCCGAGCTGACCCGGCGCTGCACCGAGAAGATCGTGCCGATGCTCACGTTGGCGTCGATGTTCGAGGATCCGTCGAGCGGATCGAAGGCCAGCGTGTAGCTGCCGATCGCGTAGCGCTCGGGGATGCGGATGATGTCCTCGTGCTCCTCGGAGGCCATCACGCATAGATGACCGGCATACCGCAAGTTGCGGATGATGATGTCGTCGGCGTACTCGTCGAGCTTCTGGACCTTCTCGCCCTGCACGTTCACCTTGCCCGTCAGGCCCAGGATGTCGACCAGGGCCGCCTTGCGCGTCTCGCGGCTGATGATCTTGCCGGCCAGCATCAGGTGGCGCAGCAGGCTGCTGAGCTCGCCCCGTGCGGCGGGGGAGAGGCGGTGCTGCTGCTCGGCGATGTGCTCGGTGAAGCTGATCCCGATCATGGCGCTGCTGTCGTCGTGCGCCTCTGCCGGGCGCCCGTTGTCGCTCATGCCGACGTCCTCCGATTCCCCAAGATTCGATGCCCTGACCGGCTTTCGGCGGGTACGACGGACGCTGTCGCCGCCCCTGCGCCGCGCCGATTCCACGAGTGTGAAGGATTATAGCGAGACCGCGCGAGTCACGGAACTTTTTATTCTTGCCCGCCTTCTCGGCCGAACCTAGAGTGAAACATCCCATTGGACGGGCAATCAGTCCCGAGCTGTTGCCCTCGAACGTCGCGGGCGTCCCAACCCACGCCCGGATACCGCTGTTGTGGGCAGCCGTGGAAGGCAGGGAGCACCAACTGCAGGGAGGGTGGAATCCCGTGAAACTCACTCCTCTGGACATTCGCAAGCAGACCTTCCGCCACAAGGCCATGCGGGGCTTCGACCCCGAGGAGGTGCGGATCTTCTTGGACATGGTAGCGGACGAGTATGAGAAGCTGCTGCAGGACCAGGGCAAGCTCAGCGAAAAGGTGCACTACCTCAACGAGCGTCTCGAG
>CAZPGB010000029.1:0-76112 GCA_964585945.1 uncultured bacterium
CGAACGGTATCTGTCCGCCGCATAAGGGGAGTCGCATTTATGCAACGCTGGGGTTTACGCACGGCGCCGCTCGCATTCCCGATTCGGGTTGAACTATACTTTCACTGGGTTCTGAGATTTTCCACTCTGTGACCGTGAGGATGGATGCCATGAAGAGAATTGTGGTGGCGCTGTTGCTCAACTGTTTGACCTTGAGCGCCGGGGCAACGACCTATCTGATCAACCCCGAGGGCACCGGGGACTTTCCGACCATTCAAGCCGGCGTGAATGAGATGATCGATGGCGACGTGTTGATGTTGGCCGACGGTGTGTACCGAGGCCAGGGCAACCGCGACATCGACCTGCAAGGCAAAGCTATTGGAATCCGCTCACAGGCGGGTTCTCCCATCGGTTGCATTATTGGCTGCGAGCAGTCCGGCCGCGGATTCATCTTCCAGTCCGGAGAGCCCACCCAATGCGAGCTGCGTGCCGTGACGATCGCCAACGGCCGCCCGGGCCCCGGAAACCCGGACCTGGGAGGCGGCGCTCTGGGTTGCATCAACAACGCATGCCCGACCATCTCCCGGTGCATCTTCCGCGACAATGAAGCCTACTTCGGGGGAGCGGTCCACGTGCAGGATGCTACGCCCCTCCTGACGCAATGCTCCTTCCTCCGCAATGCCGCCACCTCTTATGGAGGCGGCGGACTGCTCGTGTTGGACGGCGCGGCCCACGTCAAGGAGTGCGTCTTCGTCCACAACACCGCCCCGGGCTGTGGGGGCGGCGCGCGTTGCTGCGCCGGTTCGGCAGGATCGCTGTTCGAGGACTGCGTCTTCACCGAAAACGAAGCGTTCTGTTTCGGCGGTGGCGTGCGTTGCTGCGATCCGGTGACCTTCCGGCGTTGCGTCTTCCGTTGGAATCTGTCCTGGGATTCGGGCGGCGGACTCAGCCTCGGCGCAGACGGCGGGGAGGTTTCGCAGTGCACCTTCTACGGCAACAGCAGCCACATGTCCGGTGCGGGCATCTCTACCTGGGGACCGACCATCATCTCCAACACCATCGTCTCGCACTCGGCGCGCGGGACGGGCATTTCATGCGGTGATGAGGCCACCATCCACTGCTGCAATCTCTTCGGCAACGCAGGCGGGGACTGGGTGGGGACGATTGCCCATCTGCTCGGGGTCGAGGGGAACATCTGCGAGGACCCACTCTACTGTGATCCTGAAACTGGGGACCTCACGATCAGCAGCCTCTCGCCTTGCGCGCCCTTCAGCGAGCCGAACCCGGAGTGCGATCTCATCGGGGCACTGCCGGTGGCGTGCGGGCCAAGCTTGACACGACCCACGAGCTGGGGCGCCATCAAGGCCATGTTCAGAAGCCCGGAGCGCTGATCGTTCCGGCAGGGCGCTATTCGCCGGTCACGGCTCATGCCTGTACAAGTGGAACCGATGCTCAGCGGAGATGTATCAAGGTGTGACTGTAAGCACTTTGGTGTGTCGTCCGCCGGTTCGACCTGGGCATCCCCGGCACAACGACCAGCGCAGAGCGGCAGCCAGCGGCCCCCGGGGCTAGCTGGCTCTTGCCGTCCGCGACTTGGTGGAGCGTCTCTTAGCGGTCTTCTTCTTGCCGGTTGACGAACCGGCCCTTCGCGACCTCGACGAAGCCTTCTTCGCAGCCTTGCTCCCGCCGGCTGTGCTGCCGGAATCGGATTCCGAGGACAAGGACGAGGAGGAGCCGGAGGATTTCGACCGGCTGGCCGATCTGGCGGAGGCCTTGCCGCCCCGCCTTGCGGTGGTCTTCTTCTTCGAAGCCCGACCCCTCTTCTTTGCCGCCCGCGGGTCCTTGCCCTGCTCGCGCAGCCGCAGCTCGCGCGCGGCGATCAGCTCTACCGCGTCCGCCAGCGTCAGCGACTGGGGATCGCGCCCCTTGGGCACCGAGGCGTTGACGGTGCCGTCGGTGACGTAGGGACCGTAGCGGCCGCTGCGGACCTGGACGGACGCCTCCGACTGCGGATGCTTGCCCAGCTCGGCCAGCACCGTGGCCTGGGCCGCCCGCCCGCGACGGCCCTTGGGCTGCTTGAACAGCTCGACGGCCTCATCCAGCGTGACGCTGGCCAGCTTCTCGTGATCGGGCAGACTGCGGCTGTCCGAGCCCATCTTGATGTAGGGGCCGAACCGGCCGTCCTGGGCCGTGATCACCTCCTCGGTCTCAGGATGGGTGCCCACCTCGCGCGGGAAGGAGAGCAGCAGCAGCGCCTGCTCGAGCGTGATCGACTCGATCGACATCGAGGGCCAGAGGCCGGCCATCTTCGGCTTGCCGCCCCGCCTCACGTTGCCGCTCGGGGTCAGCTCCGGATCTCCCAACTGCACATAGGGACCGAAGCGCCCGCTCTTGGCGTAGATCGGCTTGCCGGTCTCCGGATCGTATCCCAGGATGCGTCCGCCCTGGGCCGCCTTGCTGAGCAGGTCCAGCGCCTTCTCCACCGTCAGCTCGTCGGGCGGCATCTGATCCTGGATCGACGCGCGCTGGTCGGTGTCCTCCACCTGAAGGTAGGGGCCGTAGCGGCCCACCCGCACGTGGATCATCTCGCCGCCCTCCGTCTTGCCGATCGGGATGGAGGCGATGTCGCGCATGTTGTTCTGGTTGTTGCAGGAGGAGACGAGCTGCTTCAGCCCCACGGCCGCCACCCGGTCCGTGCGCGCTTTCCCCGGCTCGCCGAAGTAGAAGGCGGTCAGCCAGGGCACCGACTCCCGCTCGCCCAAGGCGATGCGGTCCAGCTCGGTCTCCATGTCGGCCGTGAAGTCGTAGTCGACCAGATCGGGCAGGCACCGGGTGAGCAGGTTGGTCACGGCGAACGCGGTGAACGTCGGCACCAGCGCCGAGCTCTTGCGCCATACGTAACCGCGGTGCTGGATGGTACGCAAAATCGAGGCGTAGGTGGAGGGGCGGCCGATCCCGCGCTCCTCCAGCTCCTTGATCAAGCTCGCCTCGGTGTAGCGCGCCGGCGGCTGCGTGGTGTGCTGGGTGGGCTCCACGCGGTCGGGGTCGAGGTTCTGCCCCTCGTGGAGCGCGGGCAGGACCTTCTCCTGGTCCTCCAGCTCGGCCCTGGGATCGTCCGATCCCTCGACGTAGGCCAGCAGAAAACCGGGGAACTCGATCACCTTGCCCGACGCGGTGAGTACGGCCTGGCCGAGCTCGCCGGCAGGCGCCTCGATGCGCACCTGGGTGCGGAAGCCGTGGGCATCCTTCATCTGGCAGGCGATCGTGCGCTTCCAGATCAGGTCGTAGAGCTTCTGCTCGTCGGTATCCAGTTCGCCCACGAGACTTTGAGGCGTGCGGAACGTCTCGCCCGCGGGCCGGATGGCCTCGTGCGCCTCCTGGGCGTTCTTGGACTTGCTGGCGTACTGGCGCGGCTGGTCGGGCAGGTTGCGCTGGCCGTACAACTCGACGATCTGGGAACGCGCGGCGGAGATCGCCTGGCTCGAGAGCGTCGTCGAGTCGGTGCGCATATAGGTAATGAAACCGTTCTCGTAGAGGTGCTGGGCCACGCGCATGGTGCGATCGGCCGTGAAGTGCAGCTTGCGGGCCGCCTCCTGCTGGAGCGTCGAGGTGATGAACGGAGCGCGAGGCCGATTGACGAACTCCTTCTTGTTGATCTGTGCCACCGTGAACGGCACGGCGTGGAGGGTCTCGGCCAGCGCCTGCGCTTCCTCCTCACCCAACGCCCGGGCCTTTTCCGGATCCTTGAGCCGCCCGGTGCGGTCGTCGAAGTCCTTGCCGACGGCGATGCGCTTCTCATCCAGCTCCACCAGGCGCGCCTCGAACGTGTCCGCGGGCGCTTGGGCCGGGTGCACGGTGGCGTTCAGGCCCCAGTAGTCGGCGGCAACGAATCCCATCCGCTCGCGCTCGCGCTCGACCACCAGCCGCGTGGCAACCGACTGGACGCGGCCGGCCGACAGCCGGGGCCCCACCTTGCGCCACAGCACCGGGGAGACCTCGTAGCCGAACAGCCGATCCAGGATGCGGCGCGCTTCCTGGGCCTGCACCAGCCGCTCGTCGATGTCGCGGGTGTTCTCGATGGCCGCGCTGATGGCAGAGCGGGTGATCTCGCCGAAGACCATCCGCTTCACCGGCACCTTGGGCTTCAAGACCTCCACCAGGTGCCAGGAGATCGCCTCGCCCTCGCGGTCCTCGTCGGTGGCCAGATAGAGCTCGCTGGCCTTCTTGAGCACGTCCTTGAGCTTCTTGACCTGCGCCCGCTTGTCCTTGGGAATGATGTAGAGCGGCTCGAACTGCTTTTCCACGTTGACGCCCAGCCGCGCCCAGGGCTCGCCCTTGACCGCGGGGGGGATTTCGGCCGCCGTGGAAGGCAGGTCGCGGATGTGGCCGATCGACGACTCGACCATGTAGTTCGAGCCGAGGAACCGGGACAGGGATCGCGCTTTGGCGGGCGACTCGACGACGACGAGCGCCTTGTGGTTGTTGCTGCGTTTCGGCATGGAATCCTTCGGGTTGCCTAAGACGTTTCGGGTCTCCACCTCATTCGGCGTCAGCCCCGCACGCACCCTCCCGGTGCGCTGACGTCATCGTGGTGGGGTTTCCTTCCAGCCACGATGGCATGCCTACTGGTTCGAGACTGACGCTGTCAAGTTCGGCATTCTGGTTTGCTTGCAACAGCGATTCCTGGTTTGAGGTCCCGGGCGGCCGTCCGAGGCGGGGGTCGCGCCGGATTCCATATGTCCCAATATCCATCTCCATAAGCGCTTAGCTGAAACCACCGCCCCCGTGGGGTGACCGACGAGAACGGCCCCGCGCCGCCTCGAGCGGCATGGGGCCGAAGCTCTCGATTTCGCTGCTCCGGGCCGAAAGCGAGGGTGCTATGTGCCGGAAACCGCCATCTCCGCCACCCGGAAGGTCGGGGTGTTGTTCTCGTGCGTGAAGCGCAGATCGTTCCCCACCAGGTCGATGGAGCCGAGCATTTCGCGCAGCGTGCTGCCGACGCTGACCCCCTTGACCGGGTGAGCGATCTCGCCGTTCTCGATCCAAAACCCCATGGCCGCCGAAGAGAAGGTGTCCGTCACGGGCGACAGCCCCACCCACCAGCCCGACAGCCCGGTCAGCAGCAGACCCTTGGGCGTCCGGCGGATGATCTCCTCGGGCGGCGTTGCGCCCGCCTGCATGTAGAACGTGCTGGTGCCGATCTCCGGGGCGGAGGTGTAGGAGCCGCGCCACGTGTTGCCTCCCGGCGCAACGCCCAGCTTCTCGGCGCTCGACAGGTCGGTGAGGTAGTTCGTCAGCACCCCGTTCTCGACGATGGGCAGCGTACGACACGGCGTGCCCTCACCGTCGAAGGGCCGGCGACCCGCACCCCCGGCTCTCAACGGGTCGTCGATGATCGTGATCGACGAGGCGGCGATCGTCTCGCCGATACGCCCGGCCAGATAGGACCGCTCCCGCACAACGTGGTCGCCGCGCACGGGCAGGCTCACGTAGGCCAGGACCGCCCAGCCCACGTGGGGCGTGAAGATGACCGGCACGCGGGTCGAGGCGACCGGCCGCGCACCCAAGCGCTCGGCCGCCTGGCGGCCGGCGTCGCGGCCCAGTGCCTCGGGATCGAGAAGATGCGGACGGCCCGGGGCGCTGCACCAACGCCCGCCCGAGGCGGTGTCCCCACCCTTCTCGGCGATCGCTTCGGCCCCCATCTCGATTGAGCAGAAGGGGGTCGAGCGCTTGAGCCCGTGGGAGTTGGCCAGCGCGATCCAGCCGTCGGACTCGCCGTAGCCCACGCCGCCGCTGGCGGTCACACCGGAAACGCCCAACATGACCTGCTCGGCCGTGCGCAGCCGCGAGACCTTGGCGTCATGAGGCTCCTCCTGAAGCCCCGGGTCGGGATGGGGCAGCTCGGGCGCCTCCGCGGGCTCGGCGAAGGGGGTGGGCTCGCTGCCTTCGGGCAGCGCGCGGGCCATTTCGACCGCCGTCTGGACCAGCTTCATCAGGGCGATGCCGCCACTGTTGGTCGTGTGCACGAGGACCGTGCGACCGTCGACCTGCGCGCGCAGCCCCAGGCCGAACGTGGTCGCCCGGTTGACCGACTCGACCTCGCCGTTGCGGAGCTCGATCGACAGGTCGTTGGCCGTGCGCACGAACGCGTCGGCCCCGCCCGCCCCCAACTTCAAGGCCACCGTCACAGCACGCATCGCGACGTCAATGGGATCGCTCACCTTGCTCACCGTCGGTTCCTCCTACGCTGTGCCGCCCACGGTAATTCCCGCCACCCGCAACGTCGGGCAACCGGACGTCACCGGCACCCACTGACCCGCCTTGCCGCACGTCCCGGGCCAGGCGGCGAAATCACCCGCCACCCGATCGATGCGCTGCAATACCTCGGGGCCCGAGCCCACCAGGTTGGCGCCCTTGATGGGAGCGGTCACCTTGCCGTCCTCGATCAGGTAGGCCTCGCGCAGTCCAAAGGTGAACTGGCCGCTGGTCGTGTCGACCTCGCCGCCCCCGAACTCGACCGCGAAGATGCCGCGCGCGGTCGCCTTGATGATCTCCTCGGGCGATTCCTGGCCCGGCGCCAGATTGGTGTTCGACATGCGCACGACCACCGGATGACGGAACGACTGGCGGCGGCCGTTGCCCGAGGTGACGGTGCGCATGGCGTGAGCCGTGCGCCGGTCCTGCATGTAGCCCCTCAGGATGCCCTTCTCGATCAACAGGGTGTTCTGGGCGACCGAGCCTTCGTCGTCGACGTTGTAGCTGCCGCGCGCCCGGGGGATGGTGGCGTCGTCGTAGAGGGTGACCAGGTCGCTGGCCACCTTCTCCCCGACGCGCCCGGCGAAGACCGTCGTCTGGCGCAGCACCGCGTCGGCCTCCAGCCCGTGGCCCACCGCCTCGTGGAACATGACGCCGCCGCCGGCGGCCACGACCACCGGCAGCTCGCCGGTGGGCGCGGGCCGTGCGTCGAGCATGCGGATCGCCTGCTCGGCCGCCTGGCGGCCCGCCCGCTCGGGCGCATCGCCATCGAGCTGCTCCATGCCCTGGCGGTGGGAGACGCGCACCATCCCCTCGGCCACCGCATCACCCCGCGCGGCGCTGACCGTGACGCGCAGGTAGAGGATGGGGAGCTCGTCGCTG
The DNA here is from genome assembly GCA_964585945.1 of uncultured bacterium. Taxonomy (GTDB): domain Bacteria; phylum Eisenbacteria; class RBG-16-71-46; order CAIMUX01; family WJJG01; genus CAZDKK01. Next base: position 7,117 of record CAZPGB010000029.1, read on the forward strand.
CACATCACGCCGTCGGAGTTGGCGATGGTGAAGCGTTGGGCGTTGTCCGTGTAGTGGACCACGACCTGTTGCACATGCGGGCTCACCGCCCGGGCGGCGCGGTCCACACGCTCGACAATGGCCACCTTATCGGCCACGCCCATCTCCCCGATCGGCTTGCCCACGCTGACGATGCGTGGGAAGTCGCGGGTGTGGATCGCATCCACCTCGGCACCCGATGAGCCGGCCGCGATCCGGGCGGACGAGCGGGCCGCCTCGCGGATCTGCTCGGCATCGAGCGTCTCGGCGTAGGCGTAGCCGGTCTTCTCGCCGCTCAGCGTCCGCACGCCGGCGCCCTGCAGCACGCCGTACTCCATCGACTCGATCTCGCTGCTGGTCATGCTGATGTTGGTCGTGGCGCGGGTCTCGAGGAAGAGATCCGCATAGTGACCGCCGCGAGAAAGCGCCAGGGAGAGAATGTCGGCCATCTCCCGCTCCGACGGCAGCATGTCGGCCGACGCGGTCCGCAGCAGGTCCGGGAATGTGGCCACCGTGGCTCCTGCGGCCAGCCCTTTGAGGAATGTTCGCCTGGTAAGCATCGGTTCGAGGAACCTCCATGCACGGGGACGCGGCCGCCGGATGCAGGCCGCATCCAGCCGCCCGGGCCCCAGGCCCAATGTCGTAGCAACGGGGGGTGTCGCGTCGAAGTTTCACGCCGGCGAGAGCCTGACCGGCGATGTCGTGTCGTGTCCCGACCCGGGAGCCGATTGTATCTCTCGACCCGGGAGCCGATCTTGTAGCGTCTAACGTACCATGACGAAGCGGGCGGTGCGATCGCCTTGTGTCGTGGCCATCCTCACCCAGTAAACGCCGCCGGGCAGCATGCGACCATCTTCGCCCCGGCCGTCCCAGCTCAGGATCCCCGGGCCTTCTGCACCCGCCGCCGCGCGGGTCAGGTTGCGCACCATGCGGCCGCTCACGTCATAGACCGCCAGCTCGGTCAGCGCGGCTTGCCCCGCGCCGAAGGCGATGCGCCCGCCGCGGCCCAGGACGTTGCCGTCGGGGAGCTGCAGGAACAGAGCACCCTGGCCGCGTCCCGCGTACACCGTCTCGCCGAGGATCCGCTCTTTGCCGAAGCGGTCGACGCCCACCATCCGGTAAAGGTACTTCGCTTCGGGATCGGCGGAGCTGTCGAGAAACTGGCCGGATCCCGGGACCAGCGCCTGGTCGCACAGCCGGACAGCCTGCTCCCACTGTCCTTCCTCGCCCGCGGCCAGCCGCAGTAGCTCGAAGCACTGCAGCGGGCGGCGGTCGTCGTGCGTCCAGCTCACTCGAACGCCTGCCTCGGACGAGGCGGGGTCTCCCGACGGGTCTCCCGACGGCGGATCTCCGCTCAAGACGCCCGTGCCGGTGCCGTCGGTCGTCCAGGTTGCCAGGAAGCTGGCCAACGTGATCGCCTTGTACACGGGCGGCTCAGTGGTGAACTTGATCGCCAAACCGGGTGACAGCGGGGCGGCGCCGGGGAGGTAGTCGTTGGAGTAGGAGTAGACGAGTCCCCGGGTCTCGGTGTGGTCCTCGATCCCAACGGTCGAGTACATGCGGGTGTAGTCGTCGTTGACGATCTGCTTGTACTGAAAGACGAACACGCCGTCGCCGGTGGGCGAGGTGACCTGGGCCGGGTCGCAGAGCAGGATCTGGAAGGTCTGGAAATCGTCGGTCGTGTCCTCCCAGTTCCTCAGCCGGCTCCACTCGACGACAAAGCAACCCCGCTCCTCGTCGTGATAGGTGTAGATGCCGTCGGTGCCCGGGATGTCCTCGGGGCTGGGGACGAGGTTGTCCCAGAAGGGAGCGACCAGGCTGGCGCAGCCCCACTCGTTCGGCATGTTCCAGTTGCGAATGTCGTACCAGTCGGTGGTGTCGAACGCGATCCAGCCGTTGTCGGCCACCCGGATGCTGTCGTACGGCACGCCGTAGTAGGTGAAGCTGAAGGGCAGGTGGACGACTTCGCTCCAGTAATTGTCCGCAATCCCCTCGATCTTCTCGCCCTCGCCCCCGAACAACGTGGAGCATTCGACCCACTCGTAGATCGGCGCCTGGTCCGGGTAGTCGATGTCGGCGCTGTCGTAGCAGTAGTAGCCGTAGTCGTCGGGACCGCTGGGCGCGGAAAAGTCGACCTCGCCCACGATCAGGTTGAACGTGAGCGTGCTCTGGGGACCCTCGGCGTGGTCCACGATGAGCCGCAACGGCACGACGGCGCCCACGGCGATCTCCTCATCCAGCTCCAGGCGGAAGGGGTCGCCGGTGTTGGCGGCCTCCTCGTCCGTGGCGATGGCCGCCATCACCGCACTCGAGTCCAGCAGCGTGACCTGCCCGGGAACGACGCTCTCGAGCGCCAGGGTCATCTCGCCGGCGGCCGGCCCGGCGTTGTGCAAGGTGACGAGAAGCTGCGCGTCCTCGCCCGGATCGAACCGATCGTCCTCGCCGTCGCTCAACGCCGTCACGGTCAGCTCGGGTGCCGAGACGGTCAGCCACATCTGTGAGCTGTTCAGGAAGCCGCCGGAGGCCGAGCTTTCCAGCGTGAAGGCCAACTGGGCTCCGTTTTCGATGTCGGCGTCGACCGTGACCCGGGCCGGACTCGTTGCAGTGGCGCTCTCATCCGCACCCACGGCGCCGAAGCTAAGCGAGCCGTTCGCCACACCGGCGCCCGCCGGAGCGGTCAGCTCGGCGGTGGCATTGCTGACGCTTCCCGATCCGGTGTTGGTCACCTCGATCTCGACATCAGTCGGCACACCCGGCATCAACGCGCCGCCGGCGATGACCGCATCGGTCCAGGCCAGGTAGCCGCTGGGGGTCGTGACCTGCAGCGTCCCTCGATACGGGTAGAGATTCTCCCCGGTCACCGTGAGGACGATCTGCGACTGCGATGCGCCCAGAAGCGGCACCTCGGCCGCGCCGGTCTCATCGGTCACCGCCACGCCGATCGGCCGTCCGTCCTGCGCGAGCGAGACCATGGCCCCGGCCACAGGCGTCTGGCCGCTGCGCGACACCTGCACCTCGATGTGGTCCTGTCCGCGCGACATCGACGAGGGATGCTCGACCTGAAGCCGCTGAGGCCGTCCGGTCCAGATGGTCAGGCTGGGGTCGCCCAGCGTGTTGTAGATGTAGGCGTAGTACTCGCAGGTTTCGTCCAGCGTGATGACCGGATCGTCCATGTACATTTCGTCCGGGAAGTGCTCCAACATCGTCATCTTGCTGTCGGCTACGAGGTCGCCCAGCCGGCGCATGCCCTTGAAGCAGAACGCCTCCCAGATCCCGATCGCCATCCGATCGTTCCACCGCGAGTGAGACCACCATTCGGCCGTGCCCACGAAGCCCACTGCCCCCCGCGGCTCCTCGGGGGTGCCGGTCTTCATCCACACCTCGCCGAAGCAATCGGTCTCGTCGTTGCCGAAATTGCCCGTGTGGCAGACGATGCTGAAAATCACCGGCAGCATCCAGCCGTTGTCGAGCAACGGCACGTGGGTGAGATCGTAGAGCGGGTACTCCCAACCGAGGTCGCCGCGCGCCCAGCCGCGGTAGCCGACCAGCGTGGCGCCCTGATCGAGGTGGTACTTGATGCACATCGGCCCCTCGTTGCTTCCGATGTGACCGGGGCGACGCCCCTGATAGCAGCTATCGATGCGCGTGTAACCGATGTCGAGAAGCTGCTCCCCGGCCCACCGATCGGTGGCGATCGGTGTAGTGGAGCCCTGATCGGCCGCGACCATCAGCGCCCGGGAGAACCACTGGCCGTCGCCCGAGGTCGTGTCGGGCGCGCTTTCGTAGCCCACGGTCTTGGCCACCTGGACGGCCACGTCGGTGGGCGTCTTGGCCGAGAAACGGCCCACCATGATGTCCGGCAGGAAGTCCTCGCCGTCGACGGCCGCGTAGATGTTGTCGGACACGTAGCCGTTGACGTCGCCCGTGGGGACATGCTCCTCGTCGCCGACCAACAGCAAGTATCCGGGCGGATCGTCCCACGTGTGATAAGCCTCGGTGACGAACTGGCGGATCTGCTCGCGTCCGGCGCCGATCTCGGAGATCGTGTGCAGGCGGACGTCGAAGCCCGCCTCGGTCTTCCAGGCGATCAGATCATCCAGCTCGCTCACGAACTGATCGGCGGCGATGATCATGTAGACGTCATGGTGCGTCTGCGGCCCGTCTTCCAAAGATGTCCCCATGCCCAGCGTCGCGCCGCCGCGGTGGGCGACCTTCAGGACGATCTCGAGCCCGTGGGTCTCGCGGACGTCCGCAGGCAGCGCGGAGCGTTCGATCGACACGACCGCCACCGGCCTGCCGCGCGCGATCATGATGGGACTGATCGTCACCGCATCGACTGACAGTGCCCGGGACCCCTCGGGTCCGACGAGCAGAAGATCCTCGGCCGACAGCATCTCCGTGCCCAGGGGCAGCTCGACGAGCTGCGCGAAGGCGTGGGTGGCGGGCGCCACCGACGAGGCCGCGGCGGCCGGAGACGGGACCTCGGCGGCGCCAACTGGGGAGACGGCGTCACGCAGTGTGATTCTCGAGGTCGCCAGCGGGGCCTCTGCCTCCGCGGCCGTCGACGCCAGCGCCGGTGAAGCGAAACCGGCCGCGATGGCCAGCAGCAGGGCCAGCGGCGCACAAGTCCAAGCGATCAAGCGAGTGGGACGAAATCGCCTGTGCATGATTCCCCCAACCAAGAGGTGTGCGGATGTGTGTCCAATGCGAAACCGGATCCCGCACCGCTAGGGCGCGGGATCACAGCAGCTCCACATCCTAGCACGGCTGCCAGGATGTTTACAGAGGGATAGCGGTGCCTCCTCCCAGAGCTTACCTCCATTGTAGTCCGGCCGACGGGGGGTCGGAATGGGGCAATCCGGACGCTGCGGAGGGTGCTGCGGCGCCGGCGGCGGTTGCCCGGCGGCCGGGGGTGCTGCGGCGCCGGGGACGTCTACGCGGCGGCCGGCGTCCCGGGGCAGGGAGCGCGCGGGCTCTGGGCTGGAGATCCTAGTAGCTCAGGACCCGCATCTCCTTGTCGAAGAGGGCCGCCCAGACATTCTCCATGGTGGCGGTCTGGACGCCCTCCAGCAGATGCTCGGCCTCCATGCCGCCCACGTACTGCATGCACATGGGGCAGGCGTAGACCTTGCCGCCCCCCGCCATGAGTTTGCGCAGCATCTGGTGGGCGTCGGCGCCGCTGGCGTGAGTGTGCCGGGTGATGCGCCGGTCGGCCAGGCGGACCCCCTCGACGTTGAGGAAGACGACGACGTCGGCGCCCTTCTCGTCCAAGACCTTCTGGGCGAGGAAGATCGCCATGGCGGCGCGGTTGATCTCATCGCTGGTCAGGTTGATGAAAAGTCCCTGATCGGATGCGATGGCGCGCGGGCAGATCCCGGCGACAAGAAACAGGGCGACCAAGAACAGCACAAGGCGAGCAGGTGGCTTCATTGTTCCCCCCGGGGTTCCGTGTGTATCTCTCGATCCGGTGACGGACGGGGAGAATCTAGCTCTTGAGGGGGAGGCGAGGCAACGGACTTGCACCCTCGGGGCAATGCGCCCGTGCTGGGCCAATCACAAAGGCAAGGAGCCAACTCGAGTTGCGCGTCCTCCGTGGCTTCCCGCTCCTAACGGATCGCCGGATTGCGGGCCTCTGAAGACGCTACCGGGGGGGGTGACCCCGCGCGGACTCGCCGACCGCGGTTGACGGCCATCCTGACCCGAGGGAGGATCGCCAGGCGATCCCCGGGTTCGTCGCCTCGATCCAGACCTTCGGTTCCTATGCCGCCAGGAGCGTCTCTCCAAGGTGTTCCGCGATAACCTGCTTTCCTGGGTCCACTCGGGCTTCTCGATCCACGCGGGTCCGCAATCGCCGCAGGCGGCGGTTGCGACAGGCCGCGGAGGAAGCGGTAGAGGCGGCCTTCGCCCGGCCGGCCGAAGAGGAGCGGGCCGCACCCCGCCCGAGTCGGGCCCGTCTTCTGCACAAGATCTTCGAGATCGATCCCCTGCTGTGCCGCAAGTGCCAGGTAGAGATGAAGATCGTCAGCGTGATCACCGAACCGGCGGTGATCGACAGGATACTGGCGCACATCGAGGAGGCCGGATGACGAGACCCCTTCGAGGAGCGCGGTCCGCCGGAGGGGAAGGCGGTCGGTGCGGAGGCGGGGGCGGCGTGAGAGAGAGCTGCAGGGGAGCATGCTGAGCGGCGAGACGACGTCGATGACCGCGCCGGCGCAATCGGACAGAGAGAGGGTGTCTGGCTTGCGCTGGATTCGCGGCCGTGGGGAGGCATACTCTCGATACGTGATCGTGACGGGGCGAGAGGTGCGGTGCAGCCCATGCGACAGCGGATCGCGGTCGCGGGTGGGTCGGTGAACGCCGTCTGGGACGGGACTGGTGGTCAATCGAGTCCGGGCGGGGATCCCGAGAGGCAGCGGGGAGTTCTAGCGAGGCGAATTAGCGGGCTCGTGCGACGGAGAGGGGAATACAATGCCCTATGCTCTTCCCTTGCAGCGACTTCCCGGCAAAATCGACGATGATCAAGTCGCCTTCCTCTTCGTCACAAGCAGGTTACCAAGCATGAGGTACTTGAGCGACGAGCCCAACAGTACTTCAATTGCGTCCCGCGCACCCATCACGATCGGATCTCCGTGCCTATTGAACGAGGTGTTCAAGATAACACTCCTTCCTCTTATTCTAGAGAACTCAACGATGATCCGGTGGAGTTCCGGACTTATCTCCCTAACGACGACTTGGGCACGTGTCGTTCCATCGTATCCGTGGATCCCCGCTACGAACTCATCTCGCCGGTCCGTCGTTTGGAAGCTGTGCATCATATAAGGCGAAATGCGCCCTGCCGGCAGGCTAGGCGGGATCTTGATGTATATTGAAGCGTCCTCATACTGGATCGCCGGGGCGAAGGGCATCCAGAAGTCGCGATGCTTGATGGTCTTGTTGATCTCCGCAACCACTCGCTGATCCGCCGGATCCGCCAATATAGAGCGGTTTCCCAATGCGCGCGCTCCAAACTCCATTCTGCCTGCGCAACGGGCGACGATCTTCCCCTCACTCAGCATCTTGGCGACCGTCGCAATGGGATCGGAAACCTCGACGAAGTCGACCTGGTCCGCGTAGGCGCGGATGGCCTGATCGAGGTCGTAGTCTGGCTCCGGGCCCAGGCAACATCCCCTAAAGCAGATCTCCTCGCCCCCTGTCTGTGAGGTCGCAGCGTAATGCCTCCAGACGGCCCCGAACGGGAGGGACTCGTCCCCACACGAGGGAAACACATCGAAAAACGTCAGCTCCGGAAGCTCGGCGATGCGCCTGTTAGCCTTGATGTTCATGAATACGCCGCCTGCGCAGACCACCGCTCGAATTCCGGTGCGCTCGATCGCAGCCTTTGTCCAATTGACTAGCATGCTTTCGGTGTATTGCTGGAGGCCTGCAGCCAGGTGATCGAACCGGACGCGTTTGAAGTCGTGTGCGAGTCTGGGTTGAATGAATGAGGTCCCCTCTGGTACTTTGCACTTGAATCGCAAAGGGTTACTCGGATCGAGGTCCAGATACTCGAAGAGACGCGCAGCAATCGGCTTGATGTATCGCTCGTCACTCGCGTAGGCTCCCAGGCCCATGAGCTTGTGCTCATCTTCGTGCGGGCGTAGTCCCATCAGATGCGTCACCCTGGAGTATAGATTTCCCACCGAATGGCCTGCTGGAGTCGCGGCAAGGAGTTGCAATCGACCGTCCTTTGCAGCATATACATGTGCACAGTCGCCGTCTCCCTCGCCGTCCAGGGTCATTACCAGATGGGCGTCGCGCGCATTCGTGCGAAGACCGAAGTAGGCGGTCGCGGCATGGTTCAGATGGTGGTGTGCCGAGACAAGCTCTGCCTTGTCGAGTCCACACTCCCTCAACATCTCCACAAGAATCCGGTTTCCATGACGGTCAACCACGGACCTACCGATCCTTTGAAGTGACGCCGGCAGTCGACGGTACACCGATCCCGTAGTGGATTTGAGCATCCTCTCTACAAGCGGTCTTTCTAAGACGTCTGCCGTGTCGTCGTACCACGCCAAGAATTCTCTTCTGGAGTGGGCGGGGCTCTGATTATTCGCTCGACACACAAACTTGACTTCACCTGGAGACAGGCCCAGATGCCTGAGTGCAAAACGGACAGATTCACAAGGGAAGCCCATGAAGTTCTTTATGCGGCTTATGCGCTCTTCCTGAATTGCGAAGACAATCTCAGCGTCGCTTGCGACAACGAGTGAGCTATTGATGCCTTCATTAATTCCGAGCCTTATCATGCTGGTTCTCAATAGTAGCAATGGACTGCTCTGGTGCCGTCAGTTAGGTCGGTGAACAGCGGCGAGAGGCGCTACATACTCTCTCCCGCAGGATCTCGGGCGGCAGCATCCCCACCCTGAGACCGACCTTCCGCAACAGCTGGGCATGGGTCTGATAGAGCGTCGGCAGATCTGGAGGCGTGGGGTCGAATGAATGACATCCAATGGCCATCTCTTGCTCGAACAAGAAATGCCATCCGCCAAGGGCGAGTAAAGGTAGCAGCACGACCAACTGGGAGGGATAGCGCAAGGCGACACGCATCCGATCCAGTGCCAGATGGTGCCCAAGGCGGAGGCGCTGAGAGTGTTCCCGGCCCAAGTGATTGACTCTGCCAACGACGATCCGGGAGCCTTGCCTGCGATACGTGGGAACAAACACGACGTGTCTTATTCGATGGTTCCGGCTGGACATATACCCGCAGATGAGCCCCACCGTGTCATGATCCGGATGTCCCCCCTCCCACGCGGTCGTTACTATGGTATCTGGCTCGACCTCATCTATCGCTCGCTCGATACTTGCGGCGAGGCTTTCCACGCAGGTCGCAAATCTTCCGTCGGGGAACGCGGCCCTCAGGACCCGGACGTTCGCTCTATTCATCATGCTCTTGCTGCGACGCACTTCCCACTTCCGCAGAATTTCGAACGGCCCTCCGCACGAGAGCCAAAGAATGGTCTGTCGAGCGTCTTCCTTCCGAAAGACCCTTAGAAGCCCAGCACAAAACAACTCATCGTCTGGATGGGGCAACACATAGAGCACCTCCCTGGTCCGCATCTGAATGTGGGCGAGGTTCATTCCGCTATCGGTCTCGCTTGAAGGCTGGCGCGTCATCCCAAGAACCCTTCGCACGGGTCAACCACCGTGGCAACCGGCGCCCTCCTCCTTGCCGCAGCAGATTTGCGTAGCAGGAATCGAGCTGTCGGCCCATCCTCTCCCAACTCCACTCCTCTAGATCGAGCACTGGACGGCCCGAGCACCTCGCCGCCTTGAAGTAGCCAAGAACCGACAACCTGTCCCAGGACTTCACGACCCTCACATGCGCTGGGAATTGACGCGCCAAAGCCTCCGGACCCCGGGGACCTGTGCAACTCAAGACTGGGATTCCAACGGCGAGGGCTTCCAAGGCGCTCAGCCCAAACTCCTCCGTACGCGAGGGCAGGACGAGCACATCCATACCGGCCACGACCTTCAGCACCATCGCATGCGGCAGCTCTCCCATCAGGCGCAGCCTCTCGGAGATGCCACGCCTCAGACATGAGTCCCGCAGCCATTCTCTCATCGGGCCATCGCCGATGACGTACAAGAGAATCGACCGATCCCACTCGAGCAGGTCTAGCAACCTATGCAATCCTTTCTCGTAGGACAGCCGTCCGACAAAGACGACCCGAACCTGACCGGGATCGCACCCGCCCGGCGCAACCCACGGCCTGAGCTTCGCTTGTCTCACCAGCGCCGGGTTGACACCCGGGGCAATCGTATAGACGGACCTTCCTTCTCTCCCCAAGCCTTGGGCACGGGATTCGGTCAGGACGTGGACTCCGTCGGCTATCCTGAAGAACACGTCCTGTAACCTGCGGCAGACACGCGTGCCAACCCATCTTACGCTGGCAGGCAATTGATCCCGCCCGGCGCACAACTCCCCGAAATCGGTCAATAAGCTTACAAGTGTCTTCATTCCGCTGAGTCTGATCCGCAGAAGCAGGAGCAGTTCGAAAGGCCCAAGGGTCAACGCATGAACGATGGCAGGACGTTCCCTTGCGCCACAACCGAGCATTCGGCCACGGAGCGTCCGTGGGTAGTCGATCTCAGGGTACACTCCGATTGGCCGAGATTCGTAGCTCACCACTTCCACCGCACTAGAAACCTGGACTACTGCGTCCACCGGCACATGAACCTCAACGTTCCACCCGAGGTTTATCAATTGCTCGACCACATTCTCGAAGACGATCGCGGCTCCGTTCACTTGAGGTGGAACCGCTGCCGAGATCAGCGCAACTCGCCGCGCCGCTCCTTCAGTTTGGCCTTTGCCACCTAGCACGTGTCGCATCCGAATCGAATGTGTGCCACAGATCCTCCAGCCAACACTTGACGTATCCTTCCTCCAAGAATCGACGCATCGACGTATACACGACCGTTGATGGCAAGTATCGGTAGCGCCCGTGTCTCTTCAGTTTCCGGATGAAATCCACATCCACCAAGACCCTTCTTCGCGTGTCGAATCCTTCTCCGTAGTGGGATGCGATCGCCAGGAAGAGCTCCTGGGTAGCGTACATGGCCGCTCCGGCCCCATCGACAAGAATGGGAGAATCGATCCGCAGGAGACTTCTGAAGTGATCAATCCAAAGGCTTCCATTCGCGCGGATTCCGTCCGCATCTAGAGGGCGCAGCCGCAACTTCCCTCCAGTGGCTCCGGACCAAACCGCTGTCGAGATGTCCACGAGGACGTTGGACGCCATCTGACAGTCCGCGTCCATAAAAACCAGAATGCGACCTCTGGCCGCGTGGGCTCCCGAATTCTTCGCATTGGAAATGCCTTGTACATCTGTTGTCATTACGAGGTCGGCTAGTTCAGCGGCTACATCCGCGGTGGAATCAGTGCATCCGTTTGCTACGACAATGATCTCGACACTCTTGATGGATTGCCGGCGAATACTCTTCAGTGCGTCGGCGATAAGACGCTGTTCGTTGAATGCGGGGATAATGACGGAGAAGAGCGGTCTGCACGATGCGTGTTGATGGATGGATGTCACAATCGTACTCCGTGTGAGTTCGCAATGTCATCCCGACTTTCTAGACACACATCATACGCTCGGACGCCTGACGGGTACATCCTAATCCAGAACAACACCTCGTAGGGTGCCAATACTCAGCCCACTGGAAGTGATTGCACATTTGCCAGTTGCGAGCGGGGCCCTATTCGACCTGGGCCGATGCAAGCGGTGCATCGTACGCTCGTCCTCATGAGTACGATTCCACTTCAGTTCCTGGTGATGATGCTGGCGGGATGGGTGAACCGCAATCAGCAGGATGTCATTGACTATCTCCTGGAGGAGAACCGGATCCTCCGCGAACATCGGGGTGGTAAACGACTCCGGTTCACAGATTCCCAGCGCCGACGTTTGGCCCGGAAGTACGATGGCAGCAAGTTTCGCCGATCTGGGCGGCCCAAGTCCCCGGCGGACATCGAAGGGCTGGTCTTGCGAATGGCTCGAGACGATTCTGGCTGGGGCTACACCCGGATTCGTGGAGCACTCCGCAACCTCGGTCATGAGATTGACCGCAACACCATCAAGCGAATCCTGCTGGAGAACGGCATCCAGCCAGCGCCTGCTCGCCGGAGGGGGATGTCCTGGGAGACCTTTCTCAAGTCGCACTGGGGTGCAATCGCAGCCGCCGACTTCTTCAATGTCGAGGTGCTCACATCTGTGGGGCTGATCCGCTACTTCGTGTTCTTCGTCATCGACTTGACCCCCCCCGGGTCGAGATTGCCGGGATCCTGCCTCAGCCGGGTGGGAGATGGATGAGTCAGCTAGCCCGGAATCTCACAGACGTGGTCGATGGGTTCCAGGCTGACACTGGCTACTTGATCCCTGATCGCGATCCCTTGTTCACCGCTGACTTCCGGATGATCCTCCGGGAGGGTGGGGTACGCACGGTCAAACTTCCAGCGCAGAGCCCAAACCCGAAATGCCCACCTGGAACGATTCATCCGAAGCCTGAAGTCCGAGTGTCTCGACCGAATGAGCTTCTTCGGGGAAGCATCTGTGCGCAGAGCGGTGAGTGAATTCCTGGAGCACTATCATCGCGAGAGGAACCATCAAGGCTTGGGCAATCGACGGGTCATCCCAGGCGAACACCTAGAACGCGCCGTGGGCACGATCCAATGTCATGAGCGTCTGGGCGACCTTCTACGCTACTCCTACCGGGACGCTGCACAGGCTCGCGGCCTTCCAGCACACGAGATTCCTAGGATAGCTGTGCCCGCGCTCGACTACGGCCTACGCATCCCGTCCGACCGATACCCCCGCTCGTCTCAAAAGCGTTTTCCGCTTGTCCCCAAGCCACTCTTTCGCAACGAATTGCAGGTCGGCGCGATTACTTTACCATACGCCCCCGCGTGTTGGGCAGTCATCTGCCGCGCGTTCATGGGTCGGAGACGCCGTGCATGGCTCAGGTTATCGAACAAGGACGAGCCGCTGCGAGGGCTTCGCCGCTCCCCGCAGGCGACAGACGTAGACACCGCTCGGCAGGGCCGCGCCCTCGTCGCTGCGTCCGTCCCACCACACCCCACCGAGCGCGTCGACGGCCGGGACCTCCAGGCGCCGCACCACGCGTCCGGTGGCATCGTGAATCACCACGGCGGCCCCTTCGGGGCCGGCCGCCGAGCCGATTAGCGCGACCCAGGTGGCGCGCCCGAAAGGGTTGGGGCGCGGCGGGGCGAGCGCGCGGGCGGTCGTCGACGAGGGTGGCTCAGGCGTGCTCGATGAGCAACCCACCGGCCAGGCACCGATGAGGTCGCACTCGGGATTGGGAGGACTGAAAGGGGCGCAGGGCGAGTCGGCGCGCAGGTGCAGATCGCGCTCGGCCAACGAGCAGAGCCGCGGGTCCTGGGCGATGTTGCCGTTCACGCCGAGCTGATCGGCGATCAAGCCGGTCCAATCGCCGCCGGTGTTGCTCCAGAAATCGCTGCAGCCGATCTCGGGCACGCTGAACGCGTTGGACACCTGTGCGGCGGCGCCCTCGTTGAAAGCGATCAGGCAGTTGTCGATGCGCACCTCGACGTCCCAGGGATCCTCCCAGGCGTCGGTCACGATCTGGGCGCCCTCGGTAGAACCTCCCGCGACGAAGGTGCAGCCGGTCAGAATGAGATCCTGGCAAGGCTCCGAGCCCCAGTAGGCCCATTCGATCGCCCCGCCGGTGTTGCCCACGAAGGTGCAGCCGGTGCAGCGGATGCCCGCACCGCCGATCACGAAGGGCGCCTGATTGTCGGCAAAGATGCAGTTGCTGCATTCCTCGAGGCCGCAGCCTCCGTAGTACATGCTGGTCCACACGGTTACCAGGGCCGTCGTGGCGGTGTTGCCCTCGATCGTGCAATCGATCAACGTGGCACTGTTACAGTCAGCAATCTCGCCATTGGCGTGCAGGTGGCAGCGGTAGAACCCCGCGCCGCCGGACCCGGACACCAGCGTCTCTGTCCCACCGGTGACGGTGCAATCCTCCATACGGATGCCCGACTCATTGACCCTGCCCACCCAAGCGGTGTTCTCGAACTCGCAATTCAGGAAGATAGCGCTCCCGTACATACCCGTCCGGTACCCTTCCGAGCCGTTGCGGATGCCAAGGCCCCGAAAGGTGATGTCCTGAAATCCCTCGCCCTGGCCGAGTGTGTGGCCCTCGAGGTCGAGGTAGCAGGTCTGTGGATCTCCGCTGCGGGAGCGCAGCTCGCCGGTCCAGTAGAGCATGAAGTCGAGGTCGCGGTTGCCGGCGCCGGTGAAGACACCGTCGGTCAGCTCGACCGTCTCACCGGAAGGATGGGCATCGATCGCGGCCTGGAGGGCGGGGTAGTCGCCGCTGCCGTCGGGTGCGACAACGACCAGTGCGGTTGCAGGAATCACTGTGAGACATGCCGCCGACAGCATCGCAGATCCGATCGCACGCGCTGTCATGATCCGCCTCCCGGTGATTGCGACTGCGGGACATGCGCCGTCGCTTCAACCCTGGCACTTGAAAAGGACGCTGCGGAAGCTACCCAAGCATACCATTTCGCGCGGGCGGCGCACGACCCCGAGGACCACCGTCTCAGTGCGCGGGACCTTTCAGAGGACCGACGACCTCATGGGCGCCCCCCAGTTTCCGGATGACGGAGCGACTCGATGATCCCGGCGTTCATCCAGAAGAAGGCGTCTGTGCCGCTCTCGTCAAACCGGTTGAAGATCAGGTATTTCCCGTCCAGCGTGACGCAGGGGAAGCTGGCGGAGAAGCCGTTGTTGATCTCCGGCCCCATGTTGCGTGCCTCGGACCACCCTCCGTCGGCCCGCCGAAACGAAATGTAGAGCTCGGTCTCCACCTCGTTCAGTCCGGGACGGCCGGAAGCGAACAGCAGGTAGCTCTCATCGGGCGCGATGAACGGGTAGGCGTCGGCGTGTGCGGTGTTGATGGCCGCAGGAAGCGCCTCGGGGGCCTGATAGTCTCCGTCGGCCCACCGCGAGGAGAAGATCCCCCGGTTCCACTGCACGCTATCCATTGCGGAGACATAGTAGATCGTGCCCGTGGCGGTGATGGATGGCTGCGTTTCGCTGTTCTCGGAGTTGGGCGGTGAGCCCGCGTTCACCGGCGCGCTCCACCCTGAGGTGGTCTGTTCGACAAAGTAGAGATCGACCCGGCCGCAGCCGTCCGGGCGGACAGACGCGAAGTAGAGACGCCGTCCGTCGGGAGAGAAACTGGGCGCCAGATCATGCCCTTGTCCCGAAAAGGAGGCTTCTTCCGGAGCCGTCCACTGACCGTCCCGCTCCTCCATGAAGTAGATCCTGCTGCGTCGTGTCTCGCCATCGATCGTCGCCCAATAGACCTCTGTGCCGTCCGGCGAGAACGTCGGGTGGCAGTGCTGGATGCCTTCGGTGGGCAGAATGCCGGGCGCCAGCGGTTCGGGCATGGCGCCGGGTGGATGCTGCCCCAGATAGGGACCGGAGATCTCGGGGAAGGCACTCGAGCCCTGTCGGTCTTGCGCTGCTGAGCCGCAAGGGGCGACCAGATAGATCGTCACGGCGAGTATCAGAGCACCAATGGTCTCGGACGAGTTGAGCATCGTTCCTCCTCTGCGTCGTGGGGGTGTGCCGCATGGTAGGGGAATGATGCCGCAATTGCATCGGGCGGGATCCTCGGCCCTCCACCATGGATCCCGCCCGCTGTCGCGTCTGAAACAGGCCCAAGGGCCTATCGCACGTACAGGACCTGTCGGCCCTGCACCTCGCCGCCGGCCCGGAGCTGGTAGAAGTAGACGCCGCCGGGCACGCGCTCGCCGGAGCTCATGCGGCCGTCCCAAGCGACCTGATGCGGACCCGCGCCGAGCGCACCTTCATGCAGCAGCGCAATCGGGCGACCCGTGAGGTCGAAGACCTCCAAGCTCACCTGCGTCGACTGCGGCAGCTCGAACGAAATCGTCGTGTGACCGTCGAACGGATTGGGCGCGCTGCGCAGCTTCAGGCCATTGGCCGCGATCGGCAGTTCCTCGACGCCCGTGTCGCAGCCGTCGGGATAGGCGCCGATGCCCATGTCATTGCACGTCCCCGGCCCGCCCGGATGATTCCCCGCGGCGCACGGCGAGCCGCCGGCGACGTAGAAGTTGCCGCCGGGCGGATCACAGAAAAGCGGGTCCATCGAGAAGTTGCCGACCCCTGCCACCGGGATCTCGTCGCCCCCGGCATTGTTCCAGACGTCGCAGCAGTCGATCTGCGGCTCCTCGCCTCCGAAGAGCTCCAGGAAGATCCCCGCGCCCTGCGTGGCCCCGGTCGCGATGCAGCGCTCGATCTGGATGTCCTCGGTGATGAAGAGCGACATCGCCAGACCGATGTTGCCCGCCCGGCCGTAGTCCGGCTGAACGCCCTCGGTCCAGTTGCCGTTAAGCGTGGTGGCCTCCATCTCGAGATTGGAGTACTGCACCCAGAGCCCGCCACCGTCGCTGAAGCTCCCCGTGGTGGAATTCTCCGTCACCAGACACCCCGCGATCCTGGGGCTCGCGCCCGAGAGCACCGCGATGCCGCCGCCGCGGCCTTCGAGGCCGGTGCTCGTGTTGCCGCTCACGATGCAACGGAGCAGCTCACCGCCGGCGTCCTCGAAGCAGATGCCGCCCCCGTCGCCGAAGACAGTGTTGTTGGTGATCTCGCAGAAGCGGATCACCGGAAAGGCCTGGTCCTTCACCAGCAAGCCGCCCCCCACCACATTGGTGGCGCTGGTCGTGGCGTTGCCGTCGATTTGGCATTCCGAGAGCGTGGCCGATCCGCGCAGACGGACCCCGGCCGCAAAGGGCGCGCGATTGTTGTTGATCTGGCAATCGTAGACATAGGGCGCGCAGTTGGGACCCACGTCGAGCCCGCCGCCCGCCTTGGCCTCGTTGTCGGTGATGATGCAGTGCTCGATGATCGGATCGCAGCCTCCGTGCTCACCGGCGGTCATCGCGATCCCGCCGTCGTAGTTGGAGGTGATCTCCACGTGGTGAATGTACGGCGAGGATTGATCGTAGCAGTAAATCCCCGCGCCGTGCGTCTCCGCAAACGCCCGGCGGATGGTCATGTTGTGGATCTCCACGTCCTGGCACAGCCGCAAGTAGATGCCCCGGCCCGTGGAGTCGGCGTCGATGATGGTGCTTCCGATCCCCGCCCCCCTCAGCTTGATGCCCGGTCGCATCACGACGACACAAAGCGTGCTGTCGCTGGGCGGATTGGCCATGTGGGTGACGTCGTCGTAGACGCCCGCGGCGATCTGGATCTCATCCCCGTAATTGGCCGCCTCGACCGCGGCCTGGATGGTCGGGTACTGGCTGGGCACCAGCAGAATGTCGCCCCGGGCGATGTCCGCGAAGCCTACCAAGATAAGTAGGCAAGCCACTGCTGTCAGGGTCCTCATCCCCAGAATCCTCCTTGGTGCGAGACCTCGGCGATGCTCCTCAGGGCAGCGTAACGCGCCGTGAAGCCATGCTTACCGTCAAGTATACCATAGTCCCAAGGAGGCTGCGGGTGGTGCCGAGGAACCCTTGTGGCCGGGGCCGAGGACGATATCGGCCCGTCGGAGGGGTGGCGCGCCGCTTCGTCCGGCTTGAAGCCGCTCCCGAGGACATCTTCGCGAGATGCGGGAGCCCCCGCGCGCAAGGTGGTGCAATATTCATGCACTTCCGATGATTCTCGCGTCTCAGCATCGAACTCGTCTGGTCGAGCACACATTTGCGCCACACGTTTACAAGCGACTCTTTGGATTTGCCTCGAGAAGGAGTATCCTTTAGGGACCATCGGCCCATTTCGGCCATCGTGGCTTCCGGACACGCCTCCGGCATCCGGCAGAGTATCGACATCTGTGATCGAGGAGGACCCCCCATGCACCGTGGTCTCGCACCCATGGCCTGCTGCGCCCTGCTCCTGGCAGGGCTGCTTGGTATTCAGGCGCCAACCGCTTCGGCATCCGGCGGCCCGGGTTCCGCGTCCCTCGAGCCCGCCCAGAGGCTGGCCCTCACCGCCGCCGGCAACGACCCGGCCGCCGCCGCGGCCCTGCGCGTGATCTCCTCGGATGATGAATCCGTCCGCCTGGCCTTCGATCTGCCGGCCATCACGGTCCAGGACGTGGAGATCGACGGCGAGCGTTATCAAGTCCTGGATATCCCCGGCGGCGGCCACCGCGGGGAGCTCGGCCATCCGATGCTGCCGACCTACTCGCGGTTCGTCCAGATCCCCGACCAGGCCGGCGTGACGATCGACGTGATCGCCTCCGAGACCCTGGAGCTGCCGGAGATGCAGCCTCTTCCCATGCAGCCGGGCGAGGGAGGCGACTTCGCGATCGATCGCGCCGCCTACGCAGCCGCCGGCTACGGCGCGACCGAGAGGGCCTTGATCGGCGAGCCTGCCCTGGCACGCGACCTGCGCCTGGTGCCGCTCACCATCCAGCCGGTGCGCTACGATGCCGCGCGCCGGGTGGTGGAGGTCGCCACGCGCGTGGAGGTGGAGGTGCGCTTCGCGGGGGTCGATGTGCGCAACACCCCGGCGCGACGCCACACGATCATCCCGAGGTCCTTCGACCGCCTGTACCGCGCGCTCGTGGCCAACTACACCGGTCCCGGCGAAGGTCAGCGCGTGGGGCAGGGCGCCTACGTCATCATCACGCCCAACAACAGCAGTGTGCTCGCCTCGCTCGAGCGGCTCGTCGAGTGGCGCCAGCGCAAGGGCTGGGATGTCTACGTCGCCACCACCGCCGAGACGGGTACCTCGCGCACGGACATTCAGGACTGGCTGGAGAACGCCTACGCCACCTGGGAGAACCCTCCGGAGCACGTCGTGTTGATCGGTGACACCGACGGCTCGATCGCGCTGCCCTACTGGACGTACGGCTCGTACAACGGGGAAACGGACCACCCCTACACCACCCTCGCGGGCGGGGACAACCTGGCTGACGTGCACCTGGGGCGGATTTCCGTCGACAGCGTCGACCGGCTGGACCTCTACATCGAGAAGATTGTCAGCTACGAGAGCACGCCCTACATGGCCGAGACCGACTGGTACACACGTGCCTGCGTGGTCGGCGATCCCTCCTACTCCGGACCGACCTGCATCCAGATCCACCAGTGGCTCAAGGAACGGCTTCTCGAGTATGGATATACGGAAGTCGATACCATCTGGACCAGCCCCTTCGTCTCGCAGATGACCAGCAAGCTCAACCGCGGCGACACCGTCTTCAGCTATCGCGGCTACTACCATATGAGCGGCTTCGACACCGGCGACATCGCCGCCCTGCAAAACGGCCGCAAAATGTCCTTCGGAACGATGCCGACCTGTGACACCGGCTCCTTCGCCCACGGCACGGCCCGCAGCGAGGCCTGGATTCGAGCCGGCGTAACGGGCAGCAATCCCATACCCACCGGCGGTATTGCCGCGGTCGGAACGGCCACGACCGGGACGCACACCCGCTACAACAACTGCATGACCGCCGGCATCTGGCGCGGCGTGTTCTGGGACGAGATGTGGGAGTTCGGCGCGGCGTTCACACGCGGCAAGTACGAGCTGTACGTCAGCTACGGTATCGGAGACCCGGGCGGCTACGTCACCTTCGCGAGCTGGAACAACCTGATGGGCGATTCGGGCGGCGAGATGTGGACCGGGGTGCCGCAGTCGATCGCGGTGGATCACCCTGCGCAAATCGCCGTGGGCGCCAATGCGGTCACGGTGGAGGTCACCTCGGGCGGCGTGCCGCTCGCCGGAGCGCTGGTCTGCCTCTTCGAGGACAGCGTGACGCACGTGCGGGCCACCACCGGCACCGACGGCACGGTGGACCTGCCGGTCAACACGCCCAGTCCGGGCACGCTGCTGGTGACGGTGACCAAGCACGACTACCATCCCTACCTGGGTGAGATCGACATCGACAACGCCACCCAGTTCGTCGGCTACAACGCGCACACGATCGACGATGACGCCAGCGGAACCAGCAGCGGCAACGGCGATGGCCTGGCCAATCCGGGCGAGGCGATCGAGCTGCCGGTGCAGGTGCGCAACTTCGGCACCCAGAGCGCCAGCAACGTCACCGCCACACTCACCAGCGACGATCCCTATGTCACGATCACCGACGCCACCGAGACGTTCGGGACCATCGCCAGCGGTGCCACCGCCTGGAGCGCGGACGACTTCGACATTGCGATCGACGGCGGGACGCCGAATGGACACCTGATCCAGCTCGGAATGGACGTCGTCTCGGGCGGTAACACGTGGCATTCGTTGGTGGAAATCCCCGTGGTGGCCGCCGCGTTCACGTATGAAAGCGTCACGCTCACCGGGTTCGGCACGCGGATCGATCCCGGCGAGTCGGGTCAGATCAGCGTGCGCGTGCGCAATACGGGCGACGCCACAGGAACCGGCATCACCGCCACACTCAGCTCCCAGAGCCAGTGGGTCACCGTGACCGACCCCAACGGCTCCTACAGCAACATCGGCGTCGGGGCGACGGGGGAAAACACCGGCAATCCCTTCGGCGTGAGCGCCTCGCCCGACTGCTTCCAGGGCCATCTGGCGCCGATGATGCTGCACATGCAGTTCGGCAGCGGCGCGGTGGACAGCGTCTTGTTCGTGCTGGAGATCGGCCAGCTCAGCTCTGACGATCCCACCGGTCCCGACGGGTACGGCTACTACGCGTTCGACAACACCGACACCGGCTATCCGTACGCTCCCACCTACAACTGGGTCGAGATTGCGTCGAACTACGGCGGACCGGGAAGCTCGTTGGGCCTGGGAGGTGATCAATCACGCACCGTCGATCTGCCCTTCAACTTCGTCTTCTACGGGGAGACGTTCGATCGGGTGACGATCTGCTCGAACGGGTGGATGGCGATGGGTCAGACCTATCTGGTCAACTACCGCAACTGGAACATCCCCGGCGCGGCCGCCCCCGCCTACATGATCACACCCATGTGGGACAACCTGTATCCGGACGGCCAGAACACCGTCTACCACTGGCACGATGCCGCCAACCACCGTTACATCGTGCAGTGGAGCCGGGTCAGGAACGAGCAGGGCAACACCACGCAGAACTTCCAGGCGATCCTCTACGATCCGGTCCATCATACGACCGAAACGGGCGATGGGATGATCGTCTTCCAGTTCGACACCTTCAACAACAGCGACTACCTGCAGCACTACTCCACGACCGGGATCCAGAACGGGGATCGCTCCGACGGCGTGATGTACCAGTTCTTCAACCACTACGGGGGCGGCGCGGCCACCATCGGCAGCGGCCGGGCGATCAAGTTCGTGGCGCTGAGCGACCAGCCGCGCGGGACGCTGACCGGAACCGTGGAGAACGCCAGCAATGGCGGCTCGCCCATCGAGGGGGCCACGGTCAAGGTGATCGAGACCGGCGAGACGCTGCAGACCGGTCCCGACGGAGTCTACGCGGGCGGCGTCGCCGTGGGGCAGTACACCGTCGAAGCCTCCCACTTCAGCTTCGAGGCCGACACGGCCCACGGCGTCTGGATCATCGAGGGTCAGACCACCGAGGTGGACTTCTCGCTGGTCGACATCCTGGGACCGTCCTTCTCCGGCACGACCGATTACGGCAACACCACCGACACGCAGGGGCCCTACGAGATCGAGACCACGATGGTCGAGTATTCGGGCGTGGAGGAGGTGACGCTCCGGTACAACGCCAACGGCGCCGGGTGGCAGACGGTGGCGCTGGAGAGCCAGGGCGGCAACGACTATCGGGCCGAGATTCCGGGTCAGCCGCACAACAGCATGGTCGTCTACTACCTCTACGGCCGGGATACGGCGGGCAACATACAGATGGACCCCCCAGGCGGCCCCGCAGAGCCCTACACGTTCTGGGTGCTGCCTCCGATCCTGTCGGCGGACATCGAGACCGCGGGCACCGGCTGGCCTCACTACGTGGTCGAGAGCGGCTTCAACGATCAGTGGCACGTTTCCACCGCGCGCAACCACACGCCCGGCGGGACGCAGTCGTGGAAGTTCGGGGACACCGGCGGCGGCGAGTACACCGAGCTGGCCGACGGCGCGCTCGAGACCGAGCCGTTCACGCTGCCCGACGGCGGCACGTTGACCTTCTGGCACTGGATGGAGGCGGAGGAGAGCAGCAGCTACCCGGGCTATGCCTACGACGGCGGGTTGCTGGAGATCTCGATCGACGGCGGCGCCTGGCAGGATGTCGCGCCCGAGGGCGGCTACACCCACCTGATCCGCGAGGGCGGCACGCCGGGGCCCTTCCCGGCCGAGACGCCGGTCTTCTCCGGCAGCTTCGACTGGAAGCAGGAGACGGTCGACTTGAGCGGCGTGACGGGTGAGGTGCGCTTGCGCTTCCGTTTCGGCAGCGACGGCGCGGTGCAGGCCGAGGGATGGTATGTCGACGACATCGAGGTGATCAGCCTCGATCCGGGCTTCTCCGGCGCGGGAGAGATCGAGATCATCCCCACTCGCGTCGCCCTGCACCAGAATCTGCCCAACCCCTTCGGCGCAGCAGACCGCGGCACGCGCATCCGCTTCGATCTGCCGCAGCAGACCGCCGTGCGCCTGCAGGTGTTCGACACGAGCGGACGGCTGGTCAGAACGCTGGTTGACAGGGCGATGCCGGCTGGGCAGCATCAGGTCGCTTGGGACGGTCGCGATCTCGAGTCGCACCCGGTCGGCAGCGGCGTCTACTTCTACGTGCTGCACGCCGGCGACGAGCGACACCCGCGCCGCCTGCTGGTCTTGCGATAGGCAACGAAGGTCCCGCCGGCTTTCGGTTGAGGAGGCGACCTTCAGGGCCCCGGGCCGGCGACGGCTCGGGGCCCGCTTCATAGGGCGGTCGCGCCGGGAGATTCACAGGGGAGGAAGCATGCGCACGGGAACTTCGCGGCGCTGGGTCACCGGCCTTGCAGGCCTGCTGTTCCTCGCGGCGGGCGCCGCCCTGGGCCCCAGCGGGTGCGAGTCCTACGGCGTGGTCGCGCGCGAAGGGGTCGATACCGTCTCGGTCGCGGTGCCTGCGCTGGGCCCCGACGCGCGCGCGGATCTGTTCCTCTACCGAATCACCTCGTTGAGAACCGGTCGCCGCTTGGGCGTGAACCGCGAGTTCCACGTGGAGGAGCGGCGCGACGTGCGCGCCGTGCTGCAGGTGCACGGTCTCGAGCCCGGCAGCGAATTGCTGGTGCACCTGATGTACCTCAATCCCAAGGACAAGGAGATGTTCACCAAGCCGGTTCACATCCTGCCGCAGGATTGGCAGGATCCGGAGCGCCGCGCCCAACTTGAGGACGAATTCATCATCCTCGATCCCGAACGGGGCTTCTTCGAGGTCGAGAGCCGCTACGGCGTCGAACCGGGCCGGTTCGACGAGGAGTTCCACCAGCCGCCCGAGAAACGCGACTTCCGTCTCGGTACCTGGAAGGTACGTGCCTACCTGTTCCGCAAGCGCACCCTGGAGACGACCTTCGAGCTGCTGCCGCTGGAGTAGACCACGCCGCCCAGGCGCCAACCGCGCGCCTCCCGAGACAGCAAGGGATCGCCCCCTCGTCGCCGCTCCTATCCGCGCGGCAACAAACGCTCCCGGAAGCCAGTAGGTAAGCCCAGCACCTCCACGACAAGCCCGCAGGTTCTTACAGGGACCTGTCCCGATGGACTCGAACGCGAGGTACCACCCATGTCCCATCCTCTCAGTAGTTCGCAGCGCCTCAGCCCGCGTGCGGTCGCGATGCGGCTGACAGTGCTGCTGATGGTCGCGCATGCAGCCGCGTTCGCGTTGGGCTCTCTGAGCCCCGCGACCGCCCAGGCATGGCAGGAGAACGAGATCGATGGTGTGCTCCACGTCCGCAATGGTCAGGAGCCCAGCCAGGGATGCGAGACGCTTCGGCTCGCAGAGCAGTGGCGCGCCGGCGGCGAAGGAGACGACGTCTTCTTCGGCGTCATCAACCAGGTGCGCACCGACGAGGCAGGCAACATCTACCTCCTCGACGCCCAGCTCTCCGAGGTCACCGTCTATGCGCCCGACGGTCGGCACCTGCACACTCTCAGCCGGGAAGGCGAAGGCCCCGGGGAGAGTCGCAACCCCGCTGGCTTGTTGATGCTTCCCAGCGGCGAGCTCGGCCTCATCCAGACGTTTCCCGGCCGGGTGGTGAAGATCGACCGAACCGGGAACCCCGCCGGGTCTTTCACGGTCACCTCAGACCCCGACGGTCAGGGGGGCTTCTCCCTGTTGCGCGACGGCCGGTGCGGCAAGGACAACATGGTGATCGCAGGGGTCGACATGGCGCAAACCGACCGCGCCGGCGTGCAGAAACGTACCGCCTATCTGGGATCGTTCACCGAAGATGGGGCCCTGAAAGCGATGTACTTGCAGGAGGATGCAATCTACGACTTCACCAACTACGTCTTCGATGAAGAGAAGCACATGGAGTGGGGGATGCGCCGCTTCGCCGTCGATAGGGCCGGCCGGGTCTACGCGGCGACGGTTCGCGACCAGTACTTGATCACTGTGTACAATCCCGACGGCACGGTGAATCGGGTAATCGAACGCGAATTCGACATCCAGAAGCGCATGGAGGATGAACGTCGCGAGTGGCGCGAGTTGATCGACGCTTCGCTCAGTCGGTTTCTCCAGCAGTACGAGATCGACATCAAGGACACCGAGCCGCCGATCGGAATCTTCCAGGTGAGCGTCAACATCGCTCCCGACGGCAACCTCTGGATCCTGAGCAGCCGCGGGGTCCGCGACCAAGACGAAGGCGTCATGCAGACCTACGACGTGTTCGATCCCGAGGGCCACTTCATCAAGCAGGTGTCGATCGCGTGTGAGGGCGACGGTCGCGAGGACAGTCTCTTCTTCGCGGGACGGGATCGGTTCGTACTGGTGAAGGGCTTCGTGTCGGCGGTGAAGTCCTTCGTCGGCGGCGCCGGCGCGGCCGGTGGCGAGGAAGAGCCCGAGCCGATGGAGGTGATCTGCTACGCGGTCCAGAGCTGACGCCGCACGGGGCGTCCGCCGCCCATCTGTGCTAGGATGACGCCCGCGGGAGAACGCTCTGCCGCGGTCTTTCCAGGACTGGATGGGAATTGGACGTCATGGGTCGCTGCCCCGAAGCAGTCACACGTTGCGCCCGCGCTCAGCGCGCTTGGCTCGCGGTTGCGCTCACGGCCGCCGGTGCACTGGTTGCCCTGTCGCCGCCGGTCGCACACGGCCAGGCGCCCTCTGGCGCGCCCCGACCGGAGCCGTCGCTGCAGCTCGTCGAGAGCGCTCCCATCGAGACCGACCTCGACCACGCCGACATCCCCGACGCCTATCGCGTCTGGCCCGAGATGATCGCATCGGCACGCGGCACGCTCTGCTTCGCCCAGTTCTACGCCAGCAATGAGCCGAACAGCCGCCTGGAGCCGATCGTCGCCGCCGTCGAGGCGGCCGCCGCGCGGGGCGTGCGCGTCCGCTTCCTGGCCGAGAAGAAGTTCTACGCCACCTATCCGGCCACCCTCGACCGGCTGGCGGACCAGACCGGCATCGAGGTGCGCATCTTCGACGTGGCCGCGTTGATGGGCGGGGTGCTGCACGCCAAGTACTTCCTCGTTGACGATCGCGAGGCCTTCCTCGGCAGCCAGAACTTCGATTGGCGGGCTCTGGAGCACATCCAGGAGCTGGGCGTACGGGTGAAAGCACCGGCCGTGGTAGCCGCGCTGCAGCAGGTGTTCGACGCCGACTGGGCTCTGGCGGGCGGGGCCACGCGCGATGAAGCCCTATCCTCCCACGGCTCGGCGCTCGAATTCCCCGCGGCGGCGACCGCGGGCGAGAGCGACGTGCGGGTAACGCCGGTGTTCAGCCCGCGGGGCTGGCTGCCCGACTCCACCCTGTGGGACCTGCCGCGCATCGTCGCCCTGATCGACGGCGCCCAACGCAGCGTGCGCGTACAGCTTCTGACGTATCGCGCAGTAGGCCGCGACGGCGAGTACTTCGAGCGGCTCGAGTCGGCGTTGCGGCGGGCCGCGGCGCGTGGGGTAGAGGTTCACTTGCTGCTCGCCGACTGGTCGAAGCGCCGCGGCACGATCGAGGGGCTCCAGAGCTTGCAGGCGCTGCCCGGGATATCGGTGCGCTTGGTGACGGTGCCGCCCTGGTCCGGAGGCTTCATCCCCTACGCCCGGGTGATCCACGCCAAGTACCTGGTCGTCGACGGACGCGCGGCGTGGATTGGAACGAGCAACTGGGAGCGCGACTACTTCTTCGCCAGCCGCAATGTGGGTCTGGTCGTGCACGGTCACACGTTCGCGGGAAGGCTGGCAGACTACTTCCTCGAAAACTGGAACGATCCCTACGCCGAGCCGGTCGATCCCTGCGCCGACTACACGCCTCCCCGCATCGGCCGCTAGTCCACCCCGCGCTCCTCGAGGTCCTCCTCATCCAGGCCCAGGTAGTGGCCCAGCTCGTGGTAGAGCGTGGTGGCGATCTCCTCGACGAGCTCCTCGTGTGTGTGGCAGGCGTGTTCGAGGTTGCGCTGGTAGATGTAGATGCCCCGCGGCGTGTCGGAGGCGTCGAAGACCGATTCTTCGCGCAGGCTCTGGCCCACGTACAACCCCAGAACGCCGGGGCTCACGAGATCGCCGTCGTCGGCGTCCAACGCTTCGGATCCGGGAAGATCCTGGACGATCACAGGGAGCTCCTGCAGATGGTCGCTCAGCTCGTCGGGCAGCGACGCGGCCGCCTCCCGGACGGCTTCCTCGAACGCTTTGCGGCTCATCCGCATCGGCAGCGGGTAGCCCTCGGGGTCGAGCTCGTGCGCGCGCTCGTACGCCGTCTCGGCCTCATCGTAGTGCTCCCGGTGCTCCAGCACCTGGGCCAAGGCGAAATGACCGGCCGGCTCCTCGGGCTCTTCGGTCAACAGGGCGCGCAGCTCGCGCTCGGCGTCGGCGAACTGGCCGAGCTCGAAGCACGCCCCGGCCAAGTAGAAGCTGAGGAGCTGCGGATCCTCCACGCGGCCGCGCACGGCGAGCAGCTCCTCTCGCCCCGCCTGCGGGTCGCCCATCTCGAGCAGCGCGGCGCCCGCCAGGAGGCGCGCCTCGGGGTGATCGCCCGTATCCAATAGGAGCTGTTCGATCTCCAGCGCGGCCGTCTCCAGCTCGCCGTTCTCCAAAGACTCCCAGGCGGCATCGAGGCGGGCCGTCTGTTCCGCCGTGAGAGTTCGCTCGGGCGGGGGCGCACTCATGGGTACCTCTTGCAGATTCATGTCGTGGCCGATATCCCCTGCTACTCGGGTGACGCCTGATCGCTCTGCGACGGCTGGAGCGCCTGGATCTCCGCGGGCAGATCGAAGAGATCGGCCGGCAGGTCCGCATTGTGCTCCACGCTGTCGGTCACGAAGAGCATTTCCTGCATCCCCATCAGAACCTGTCGCGAGCGATAGGGAAGCATCACGCCATCGACTTCTTTGTACTCCTCGGGGAAGATCTCCACGGTGACCTCGCCCATCTCCGAGACCACCGTCGACTCGAGCTTGCGCAGGAGGTAGCTCTCGGTGTCGTAATAGTGGTACTCGGGCTTCCCTTCGGGCGGGGTCATCTTCAGCTTGTAACACTCGTGTCCGGCGACCTCCGTGCGGCCCACCGTTTCGACGCTCTTGTACAGATCGCGCCACTCGAGGTCGCTGTAGAAGCGGGCCTCGCGCTGCGCGGCGGCCTTCTCCTCGCCCTGCTTGATCCGTGCACCGGTCATCATGGTGACTTCCCAGAAGACGTCCCCGTCAGTGCCCGACTCGAGCTTGCCCAGCGCGTCCGATTCGGCCACGCTGTAGACCTTGTTGGGCGCCGCCGAGTAGGTGGTCATCTTGGCCTTGATCCCCATGGCGGGAATCTCCAGGCTGCCGATGGAGATACGATTGGTGATCTTCTTGATCGCCTCGCGGCCGCCGGTGGCCTCGATCGCCTTCTCCAGCACCTGCTCGGCCGGGGGCAGCTCATCGGACTGCGCCCAGGCGGTCGGGGCGAGGACGGTCGGCACGCCGAGCGGCCCGCAGGGATCCAATCCGACCATGGCGACCAGCGCCGCCAGCAGCACGAGCCCAATGGGCCGCAGCCGCAACCGGTTCGCACCGCCGCCGGCAACCATCGATTTGCGCATCGCTCTTCCCTCCATCGTTCGAGTGCCCGGACGCCGCCCCATGATCCACGCAGTCTAGCCGGCCTGCCGGATCCATGCGACCGCCGCGGTCAAGATCGGGTCTCCTATCTCCAGCAGCGCCGCGCGGGTGGGTTCGACCCGCACATCGGGCACCACGCCGTGACCTTCCAGGGATTGTCCTCCCTGAGAGACATAGTTGGCTACCGCATACTGAAACCCGTCGCCGTTGGGCAGCCGCTCGATCATCGAGGGCAAGGCCGCCCCCGCCGTGGGGGTGCCGAAGATGCGGGCGCGATCCAGGTCCTGGAGCCCACCGGCCAGGATCTCGGTCGTGGAGGCGGAGAGTCCATCCACGAGCACCGCCACCGGTCCCCGGTAGGCGCCCGGCCGCGGGTTGACGGCGAAGTTGAGCTCACCCTCGCGCGTGTACATCGTGCCCAGCCGGTGGCCCTTCTCGTCCACGAACCACCCGGCCATCCCCATCGCCATGGCCCCGATGCCGCCGCCGTTGCCGCGCAGGTCCAGAATGATTCCGTCCGCGTCGCCGTAGGACTGCATGGCGTCGTTGAAGCCTTGCATCACGCGGACGGGATCCAGAAAGAGGCTGAAGGCGATGTAGCCGATGTCGCCCTCGATCCTCCGACTCTCGAACCACACCCACTGGGGCGGGAGGTTGCCCAGCGTCGCCTTGCGGCCCCGATGCGGCGCGAGCTCGATCGCCAGCGTGCGCTTGCGGTCCTGCTCATCCAGGAAGCGCACCTCGATCGTCTCCCCAACCTCGCCGCGCAGCCGTCCTTCCACCGATTGCGCCAGCGTGTAGTCGAGGTAGGTCTTGCCCTCGAGTTGTCGCGTCAGCTCCGCCAGGCGGGGGCCGACCTTCTCACCCGCCACGGCCAGGATCTCCCACCCGGGTCGCACACCCGCAGCCGCCGCGGGGGCGTCGGGATCCAACGCCACCACCAGCGCGCGTCCTGCAATCACCCGCACGTGCATGCCGCTCGACCCGGGACCGCCGGCATCGCCGCCGCGGACGTCCTCGTAGAGGTGCGCCGGATAGACCTGGAAGTGCGACTGGCCCAGTCGGCCGATCATTTCGCGCATGACGCCCCGTGCCTCGCGCATTGTGGTGGCGGCGGCGACACGCGGACGAAGCTCATCGCGCACGGCCTCCCAGTCCAGGCCGCCCAGAGAGGCGTCCCAGTGCTTGTCCCGGATCGTCGTCCAGATATGGTCGAACGACGCCTCGTTGAGGGCCCGCTGCTCGGCGGTGAGCGGCGGCTCCCCCGCCAGGTCGCCGCCGGGTCCGCCCCTCAGCGAGCGGCACCCCAACAGCGAAGCGATCAGCGCGAGGGCGAGGGCGGCCCAGGCCGCACGGCCGGCCCGCCTCGCGGATGGGCCGGAGCTGGGATTCGATCGCGTCATCGTTGAAACCTCCCATGGGTTCGGTCGGATGAGTGTAGGTCAGCCGTCCACCGGGATTCAATCGCGCCGGGCCGCCCTGGGTTCCCCGGATTGAACCTCCGAGCCGTGTGCGGATCGGAGGTGCCAGATCGTCCGTCCGATGCGTGTGAACCGATCCTCCGCGGTGGGCGGCATCCGATCGTTGCTGCCGACGAAGAGGACCCCCTCGGGGCGCAGCGACGATGCGAGCCGGTCGAGGTAGGCGTCGTAGAGACCGGCGTCGCGATAGGTAAAAAGCCCGTTGCGGGCCAGGATCAGGTCGAAGGCGCCCGGCCAGGGGTCCTCGAGATAATCGTGGCAGCGCCAGTCCACCGCGCGGCGCAGCGCCGGACCTACAACGACCGCGTCGGCGCGGATCTCGAGCTGCCGGTGGAACCGCTCGGGGATGGCCCGCAGAGCTGCGCGCGGGTAGATCGCCCGGCGCGCCCGCTGGAGCAGAGCGGGGTCCGCGTCGGTGGCGAGGATCTCGAGGGCGGGGTCGCGAGCATCGTCGGCAGCCCGAACGGCGGGTTGGCGATGCGCCGCCGCCGCACCCCGCGCTTCGCCGTCGCCAGTGCGCGCCGCCAGGTCGCTCCAGATCATGGCCAGCGTATAGGGCTCCTCTCCGCCCGCGCAGCCCATGCTCCACGCCCGCCATTTGCGGTGCTCGCGCAGCCACGGCGTGAGCACCCGCGCCTCGAGCAGCTCCCAGTCGACCCGGTCGCGGAAGAAGCGGGTGACGGTGACGCCGAGCAGGATGTGCAGCCTGCGCCGCTCGTCCGGATCGCGCGCCACCCGATCGCGGTAGGCGGAGAGGTCCCCGATCCCCAGCTCCCCGAGTCGCCGGCGCAGCCGGGGCCCGATGAGCTTGCGCTTGCGGCGGAACCCGCGCCACCCGAAGCCCAGCGAGGCCAGGAAGGCGCGCAGCTCCTCGGGACTGTCAGCGCTGTGACGAGGGCCGGACACCGATCCCTCCGCAGCCGGGCCGATCGCGCAGCGGCGAGTCGGGCCGCAGCGAGAGGTCCCCCGCTTCGGGATCGACGAAGCCGGGCGCCGCGGCCGTGTTGCCCCGCAGATCCAACTGGTCGGCCACGCATCCCACCCAGTCGCCGCCCGCGTTGCCAAACAGGTTGCAACAACTCAGCGTGGCGCCGGCCCGGTCGGCGCAGTGAATCGCCTCGCCCTGGCGGCAGAAGGCGAGGATGGTGCGCTCGAAGCGGGGGTGGGCGCGGTCCTTGGCGTAGACGGCGCCGCCGGCGGGCGCCGAGCCGCCGTAGAAGATGCAGTGGGAGATCGTGGGCGCGGCCATCGACCCGCATTCGATGTCGCCGCCCCCGACCCGCGCGGCCTCGTTGTTCAGGAAGATGCAGTCGCTGATCCGCGAGCGCGAGCGGCCGTAGAACCCCAGCGCCCCGCCGCCGCGGCGGGCCCGGTTTTCGGCAAACGTGCACCCGCTGATCTGGGGCGATGCGTCGCCCCAGATCGACATGGCGGCGCCGCTGGCATCGTAGCTGCTCGTCGACTCGTTGCGGATGAAGATGCAGTCGCGCAGCGTGGGCGAGGAGGAGGTGCAGTAGAGTCCGCCTCCGTGCCCGCGCGAGCGATTGGCCTCGAAGATGCAGTTCTCGATGGTCGGGCTCGATCCGTTCTGGCAGTGGACCCCACCGCCGTGACAGAGCGGTCACTCCCCGCCGGAAAGGCCGTTGCGTATCGTGATGCCGCGGATGACGGTCGCCGGCCCTTCGCCGGACTGGAACAAGAAGCCGCGCCGCGGCTCGCCGATGCCGGCGCTGTCGCCTTCGCAGTCCAGCACGCAGGCGCCGGGGTCGTCGCTGCGGGAGCGGAGCGTGATCGCGGCGCCGGCGAAGTCGAGATTGCGGTTGCCGGGACCGGTGAAGACGCCGTCGAGCAGCTCGATCACGTCCAGCGAGTCGGCCGCGTCGATCGCCTCCTGGATGGTGGCCGCATCGCCGGAGCCGTCGGGGGCCACGACCCAGACCTCCGCCCGCGTCGTCGAGCTCGTCATCGCAAGGGCGATCAGTCCGACCGCCAGACCTGGCAGAACGCGCAATCGGGCCTCCCATCCATGTCGATGGTCATTGGAGGTCATTGGAAACTCTCAAACCGCCTCTTCCAACCCGGTTCGGCAACGCCGGTTTCCCCGCTCGGGGCGCGCGACCGGGGTCGAGGGTCCCTATAGCCGTTGTTCCGTCCCCCGCCCGGCGCCTAGAATTGGGGTCGGCCCACCGCCGCCACGGGGAGGATGGATGATCGCCACACCCACAGCTCGTAGGACCGAACCTCCGGACGGGACCGGTCCATCGCCCGGCAGGAGATCGCGGCATCCCGCGGCCCACCGAGGCCGTCCCGCGCGCGGCCTGCTTTGGCCGGCGCTGTGGGCCTGCTGCATCCTGTGGACAGCATGCCAGCCCTCGTCGCGTGAATCGCAGTCCGAGCAGGAGCCGCCCCAATCGGCGAGCACCGGCCGAACCGGTCAGGCCGCGGGCGCCGATTCCCGCACCGCCCGCCCGGAGCAGCCCGACGCCTTCACCGGCCAGCGCGAGCGCATGGTAGCGCAACAGCTACGCGCGCGCGACATCACCGATCCGCGCGTCCTGGCCGCCATGGCCCGCGTCCCGCGCCACGAGTTCGTCCCGCCGGGCATCCGCGAGCTGGCCTACGCCGACGGCCCGCTGCCGATCGGTCACGAGCAGACCATCTCCCAGCCCTACATCGTGGCCCTCATGACCCAGCTGGCCCGCCCCGACTCCTCGATGCGCGCGCTGGACGTGGGCACCGGCTCCGGCTACCAGGCCGCCGTTCTGGCCGAGCTGGTGGATCACGTCTACGGCATCGAGATCATCTGCGACCTCGCCGATCAGGCCCGCGCGCGGCTCGAGCGGTTAGGCTATGACAACATCACGGTGCGCTGTGGCGACGGGTACCGCGGCTGGCCCGAGCACGCCCCATTCGACATCGTCATCCTCGCCGCCGCGCCCGACCACGTGCCCCAACCGCTGATCGATCAGCTCGCGCCCGGCGGCAGGCTGGTCCTGCCCGTGGGCGAGACGTGGCAGGAGCTGGTGGTCGTCGAGAAGGACGAGCACGGGAAGGTCGAGCGTCACGATGTCATCCCGGTGCGCTTCGTGCCGATGACGGGGGAGGCACAGGGGCGGTAGGGTGTGGTGATCCGGCACGAGCGGGGAATCTCTCGAACGAGCCGGTGACATGCGATCAACGGTGACCCCTGACCCGCAGAGCCCGATCTCCTGGGCGACGCGTGATCAAACACGGCCCGCCCAATCAGAACTTGCTCTTGATCCTCCCCCACGTCGCCGGCTCGGTCGGGACCGGCGGACAGGGATCCGGCTCGCAACAGGTAACAGGGTAGAATGTGCCGCCCCATACCCAGCAGTCGTAGTCGCAGAAGACATCCACGCACCCGCCGCCGGGCAGACAACACGCGCCCCACGTGCACATGATATAGTCGGGCACCACACCATCTCGGTTCACACCCATGGCGCCCAAGCCGTATTCGGGTGCCTCGTACTGATTGGGCGGCGAGAGGCAGTTGCTGAAGCCGACGAATCCGGTGGCCGGATTGGCCCCCAGAGGAATCAAGGCGGGGCCGCCGTAGTCGTAGGCGTAGCCGCCGAAGCAGTAGACCGGCCGCCAGTTTCCCGTCCAGGATTCGGTCGTGGTCACAATCGCCGTCCCCGAGTTGGGGCCCGGCCAGTTGGCGCCCGGGATCTCGAGTCCCTGGTCGGGAAAGCACGGTATGGCCTCCCGGATATCGAAGGCGATCTCCGGGTAGTCCCCCAGCCCGAACTCGACACCGCACCACTCCTTGCCTCCGATGTCCCAGGACGCGATCACATACCAGGTGACCGGAGCGTACCCGGTCACGTCAATGCGGGCATTGACCTCACTGAGGGAGCCGATGGCGTACTGCTCGTACGCGGGACAGAAACCCTCGGTGCCAGGGGGCGGGTCGGTCGAGTAGGGCAGCATTGGAACATGGTGGGCGGCCAGCGCGCCTTGGTTCAGGCAGTAGGAATCCGCCATCGACGGAGCGACGACAGGAAACATCGCCAGGAGGATGAGGAACAGCTTGCGGGGCATACGGACCTCCTTCACCGGTGCACGGACGAGCGACGTGGAGCGAGCACGTACCTACGATCGAGAGGAGCCCTCTCGTTTTGAGTATAGCACGCTGATTCTCGGCCGGCCAAACCTGTTGCTATGCAGATACTTACGCGACCAGCTCACCCGGCGGGCCGACGGGGCCGGCGGTCCTCTGCCCTCCCGTTCTTGGGAATGCCGCGCTAAGCCGCTATAATCAATGGAACTATCAGCCCAGGCTCGGGCCGCACGGCAATCCCCCATGCCCGTGCGCGGAAGGACCCTCGAGGAGCAAGGAGACGTCGATGCATCTTGGTGTGACACGCATGCTTTGCGCCGCCGGCCTCATCCGCGCGAGGCGCGCCGCGCGCGCTGGCATGGTCCTCCGAACGACAGTGCTGGCGCTGCTCGCGCTGGTCTGGACGGTTGCCGCGAACGGGCAGTTGCCGGCGCAGCACCTCGTGCTGTTGCCGGGCGGCGATGCGCCCGACGCGCAACCGACCGCGCGGGTCCTGGCATCCGACGACACCGGACTGCTGCTCGAGCTCGAGCTGCCGGCCCTGGAGCACGCGCGCGTGGAGGTGGCGGGGGAGTCCTTCGACCTCTTGGCGATCCCCGGCGGGGGGTTCACGGGCGATGTGGGCGCGCCGATGCTGCCGACTTTCTCGCGCTTCGTGCGCGTTCCGGATCGGGCGGGGCTTCGGGTGGAGGTGATCGCGGCCGAAACCACCGAGGTCCCCAACCTGCGACCCTTCCCGATGCAGGATCGCGATGAGGCCAACTTCGCGCTCGATCGCTTGGCCTACGCGCGCGACGGCTACGGGCCGGTCGAGCGGACCGTCGCCGGCGATCCGGCGTTGGCACGCGGGGTGCGCCTCGTGCCGCTCACGTTTCAACCGGTGCGCTACGACCCCGCGCGCCGCACGGTGGAGGTGGCCACCCGCCTGCAGGTCCGGGTCCGTTTCGAGGGCTTGGATCTGCGGAACAGCCCGTCGGGACGCGAGCGGCCGGTGGCCCGCTCCTTCGACAAGATCTTTCGCCGGCTGGTGGTCAACTACGAGCCCGGGCGCATGCCTTCGGATCAGTCGCTGGGTCTGAACCTGATGATCTGCCCGGACGACGCCTCGGTCGTCGAGGCGCTCGAGCCCCTGCTCGCCTGGCGCGCCCGCAAGGGGTTCGAAGTCGTCCTGGCCACGACCGCCGAGACGGGCGCCACCGCCCAGGCGATCCAGGATTACATCCAGCAGGCCTATGACACGTGGGAGAGTCCGCCCGAGTACATCACTCTCGTCGGCGACGTCAGCGGCGCGGTCGGCCTGCCCTGCTGGTTCGAGAGCTACAGCTCCTACCACGGCGAGACCGACCATCCCTACGTGCAGCTCGAGGGCGATGACCTGCTGGCCGACGCGCACGTGGGGCGCATTTCGGTCGACTCGGTCGACCGGCTGCGTCTCTACGTGCACAAGATCGTCGGCTACGAGAGCACGCCCTACATGGCCGAGACCGATTGGTACGAGCGCGCCTGCCTGGTGGGCGATCCCGGCGTCTCGGGATACACCTGCGTGCAGATCATGCAGTGGCTGAAGAGCCGCTTGGTGGACTGGGGCTACGCGGAGGTCGACACGGTCTTCAACGCTCCCTTCGTCAGCCAGATGACCAGCAAGCTCAACCGCGGCGACACCGTCTTCAGCTACCGCGGCTACTACCAGATGAGCGGTTTCACGAACAGCAACATCTCGGGATTGCAGAACGGCTGGAAGATGCCGTTCGCGGTCAACCTGACCTGCGACACCGGTTCCTTCGCATCGGGCACCGCCCGCTCGGAGGCCTGGATCCGCGCCGGCCTGGTGGGGACGCCGCCCATTCCCACCGGCGGCATCGCCAGCATCGGCACGGCGACGATCGGGACCCACACGCGGTTCAACAACTGCGTGAGCTACGGCATCTGGCGGGGCGTCTTCTGGGAGGACCTGTTCCGTTTCGGTGAGGCGCTCACGCGCGCCAAGTACGAGCTCTACGTCAACTACGGCGCGTACAGCTTCATCAACGCCGCCCTCTTCACGCACTGGAACAACCTAATGGGCGACCCGGCCGGCGAGATCTGGACCGGCGTGCCGCAGGAAACCTCCGTCGATCATCCGGCCACGCTGAGCTGGGGCGCCAACGCGGTGACGATCGGCGTCACCAGCGGCGGCGCACCGTGCGCGGATGCCTACGTCTGCCTCTACAAAGAGGGTGAGACCCAGGCCGGCGGCGTGACCGGTGCCGACGGCCTGGTCGAGATCGCGCTCGACCCCGTATCGACCGGCACACTGCTGGTAACCGTCACCAAGCACGACCATCAGCCCTACCTCGGCCAGATCGAGATCGTCACCGGCGAGGTATTCGCCGGATACACCGCCCACGGCATCGACGATGATCGCGAGGGCACCAGCAGCGGCAACAGCGACGCGCTTCCCAACCCGACCGAGCGCATCGAGCTCCCGGTGCAGGTGCGCAACTACGGGCCGACGCTGCTGCCCGCCGTGACCGCCCAGGTGATCGCGGACGATCCCTACCTCACGCTGCACGACGACCAGGAGGAGTTCGGCGACCTGCCCGCCGGCGCCCAGGCCTGGTCGGCCGACGACTTCGACATCGAGATCGACGCCGGCGCCCCCGACGGGCACGTTCTGCGGCTCGGCTTGGAGGTCTCTTCCGGCGGCGATGCGTGGCACAGCCTGATCGAGTTTCCGGTCGTGGCGGCCGCGTTCGCCTTCCACGACTACTTCCTGCACGGCTTCAGCGGCAATCAGATCCAGCCCGGATCCACGGGCGAGATCAGCCTGCAGATCCGCAACGTCGGTCACGCGCAGGGCAGCCAGGTGGCCGGCACGCTGGTCTCCAACAGCCCGATCATCACGGTGACCGACGCGTCGGGCGCTTTCGGCCTGATCGCCCAGGGCGCCCTGGGCGAGAACGCCTTCGACTACTTCGGTCTGGAGGTCTCGAGCGCCGCCTTCCCGGGCCAGCAGGCGCCGATGGAACTGCTCCTCGACTTCTCCGGCGGCGCGCGGGACACCGTGGCCTTCACCCTGCCCATCGGCCCATCCCACACCGACGACCCCGCCGGGCCCGACGCCCACGGCTACTTCGCCTTCGACAACACCGACATCGGCTATCCGCAGGCGCCCACCTACGATTGGGTGGAGCTCGATCCGCTCTTCGGCGGAGCGGGCACGTCGCTGGAGATGTCCGACTACGGCGACGCCCAGGACGAATCGAAGACCCTCGATCTGCCGTTCCCCTTCACCTACTACGGCGAAACCTACACGCGGATTACCGTCTGCACGAACGGTTGGATCGCCATGGGATCGACCTACCTCACCAATTACCGCAACTGGAACATCCCGGCCGCCGGCGCGCCGCCCAATCTCATCGCCCCGATGTGGGACAATCTCTACCAGGGCGACGATTCGCAAATCTACTGCCTATACGATGAGCCCAATCAGCGCTTCATCGTGCAGTGGAGCCGCATGTTCAACGACTACAATCACGCCTTGGAGAACTTCGAGGTCATTCTGTACAATCCGGCCTACCACACCTCGGAGACCGGTGACGGATTCATCCTCTTCCAGTACGAGACCTTCAACAACGGCGATGCCCTTCAACACTACTGCACGGTGGGCATCCAGAACGAGGACCAGACCGACGGACTCGCCTACAGCTACTACAACCAATACGCGCCCGGCGCCGCGACCATAACGAGCGGCACGGCGATCCGCTTCGCCGCGCTCTCCAACGTGGAGCGCGGGGCGCTGCGCGGTGCGATCACCAATGCGACCAACAACGGGAGCCCGGTCCCGGGCGCGCTCGTGCGCGTGCTCGAAACGGGCGAGACCCTGATGAGCGGCCCCGACGGCGTCTACGGGGGTGCGCTTCAGGTGGGCCTGGTCACGCTGGCGGTCCTCCATCCGAGCTTCGCGCCCGACACCACGGGCCCGATCGAGATCGTCGAGGGTGAGACCACCGAAGTCGACTTCGCGCTCGTCGACGTACAGGGCCCGCAGTTCGAGGACACCACCGACCACGGGGTGACCGCGGACACCGAAGGGCCCTACGAGATCTTCACCACGATGACCGACTTCTCGGAGCTCGCCGAGATGGTGGTGCGGTACAACGTGCAGGGCGCGGGCTGGAACGACGTGCTGTTGGTGCCGCAGGGAAACTACGTCTACAAGGGCTCGATTCCCGGTCAGCCCTTCATGTCGCTGATCCACTACTACATCTACGCGCGCGACGTCGGCGGCAACGAAGGCTTCGACCCGCCCGGCGCCCCGGGCGAGGTCTACTCGTTCTGGGTGCTGCCTCCGGCGCTCGAGGACGACATGGAGGCCGGCGCCGGCGGGTGGACGCACGACGCCCTGCCACCCTGCGTGGACCAGTGGCACCTCTCTCAAGAGCAGAACCACACCGCGGGCGGGAGCTGGAGCTGGAAGTTCGGCGACCCGGGCGCCGGGGTATACGCCGACTCATCCGACGGCGTGCTGATCAGCGAGCCGATCGAGATCGCCGAGGCGGCCACCCTCTCCTTCTGGCACCGCATCGAGGCCGAGGAGAGCGGCATGTATCCCGGGCAGGCCTACGACGGCGGCCGGATCGAGGCGTCGCTCGACGGAGGGGATTGGCAGATCGTCACCCCCACCGGCGGCTACAGCCACGTGGTGCGTGTGCGACCGCTGGGCCCCGGCCCCTTCGCGGCCGGAACGCCCTGCTTCTCGGGCGCGTTCGACTGGACCCAAGAAGCGATCGACCTGAGCGGATTGCAGGGTGTGCTTCAGTTCCGCTTCCGCTTCGGCAGCGACTACGCGGTGGGGTACGAGGGTTGGTTCATCGATGACGTCATCATCATCAGCGATCACCCCGGCTACACGGGCGCGCGCGACCCGGAGGCGCGGCCGCTGCGCATCGCTCTTGCGCAGAACGCGCCCAACCCGTTCTCGCGCCAGGCCGATGCGACCCGCATCGGCTTCGATCTGCCGCACGCGGGCCTGGTTGGGCTGCGGATCGTCGATCTTTCGGGACGTCTGGTGCGTTCTCTGATCGACGGCCCGCTCCCGGCGGGGCGTCACGTGGTCGCCTGGGACGGCAGCGACGGCCGCGGCCGGCACGTGCCCGGCGGGGTGTACTTCTACATTCTGGATGTCGAAGGACGCTCGATCGCGCGCAGGATGCACGTGCTGCGTTAGTGCGCGGGCCGCAGCTATGACGGCACATGGCCCGCTCGAATGCGCTCCGGGCGGTCCTAGTGGAACGCTTCCACCAGGATCAGATCCGACCCGACGCGCTGATAGCCCTCCAGCAACACCTCGGCGCCGTCGGGCGCGAGGGACAGGCTCCGGCCGCCCGTGCACGGCACCACCGCCAGCGTGTCGCATGCGCCGTCGGCCGTATCATAGAACCCCATCAAGGTGCCGGCCGAATCGGGTCGCGTGAAGTAGACCCCGCGCGAGCAGACGACCACGGCGGACCAGCCGCGCGCGAGATCGGCGCGCACCACGCAGCGGGGCGAATCGGCGCCCGTGCGGGTCTCCCAGATGCCGGCCTCCCCGTGCAGGTAATGCATCCATCCCTCGCCGTCGGGCGATTCACACAGGAAGGTGTGTCCGTCGCGGACCACCGGAGCGGCTTCGCTGCCGTCGGGGCGAACACGCCAGATCTCCCAGCGGTCGCCGCACTGGCAGTCGAGGTAGAGCCAGGCGCCGTCGCGCGACCAGTCGGCCACCAGCGCGGGGCGCGTCTCGTCACCCAAGCGACGGGGCGGGCCGCCATCGACAGCGATCAGATAGACGCCGGCCCTTCCGTCCGGCATCGCACAGAAGGCGATCGTGGCGCCGTCGGGCGACCAGCGCGGACGGGTGAGGTAGGGGCCTCCCATCTCGGTGAGCTGTCGCGGGCGGCTGCCGTCGCGCTGGGCGATCCACAGCTCGCGCGCTCCCGAGCGGTCCGACACGAACACGATGCGCGCGCCGTCGGGCGCGTAGTCGGCTTCGTATTCACCCCGCGTGGATGAGATGCGCGGGCCCAATCGATCGACCGAGTCGGACGTGGTGGCCAGCTCCACCGACCAGATGTCGTGGTCCAGGGTGAGCTCTTCGTAGACGAGGGCCGGCCGCGAGACGGCCAGTGACGGATGCGTCGCGCCGCCGCTGGGGGTCGTCAGACACGTCAGGTGGCCGTCGAGCACGCCGATGCGCCATAGGTCGAGCTTGCCTCTCGGCGCCGCGGAGAAGACGATGCTGCGGCCGTCGGGCGCCCAATCCAGGTGGTCCACGCGGCGTTGGGCATGCGTCAACCGGCGGGGCTCGCCTCCCGATACCGGCACCAGGAAGATGTCCTGCATGTGCGCGCCGTCGGCGCCGATGAACGCGATCGTCCCGCCGTCCGGGGAGAAGGAGGGCGCGACGGCGTAGCGGCTTTCGGCGCCGCCGGTGGGGAGCAGTTGCACGTCCAACGTTTCGAGGGAGAGAAGGTGGATCTGCGGCTCCTCCCCCGGACGGGGCGCCATGGAGAAGGCCAGCACGTCTTCCCGCGGCGACCAGTCGAGCCCCTCGATCGGCGCGTCGACCCGCACCAGGAGGCGCGGCGGCCCGCCGATGGATGAGACCGTGTAGAGGCTCACGCGCTCGCCCATGCGCACGAAGGCGATGCGCGTGCCGTCGGGCGACCAGGCGGGATGCATCTCGTGCGCGGGATCGTCGGTGAGCTGGAGGATTGATCCGGTGCCGACCTGCTTGACGTAGAGGTCCAGGTTCTCTTCGCCGAGCC
This sequence comes from uncultured bacterium, assembly GCA_964585945.1. GTDB lineage: Bacteria > Eisenbacteria > RBG-16-71-46 > CAIMUX01 > WJJG01 > CAZDKK01. The sequence goes on from CAZPGB010000029.1 coordinate 47,152, forward strand.
GATTCCAGCCGTAGGCGACGCGGGTGCCATCGGGCGAGAGGGCCGGATGGATCTCGCTGCCGGGATCGGTGGTGAGGGGCACGCCCGCGAGCGCCACGACCGGTACACGGGAATCCGCTGTCCGATATGTGCGGAGGAGCGCGATCCCCGCGATCGCGACCAGGGCGAAGACGATCGGGGTCATCCACGCCGTCGTCGGCGCTCGCCGCGGTGTGGGACGCGCGGAGCGCACCGTACCGGCGAGGCGGTGCAAGGGTGGTCCGCCAGGCGCCTCAATCTCGAAGTCGATGGGCGCCAGCGCGCGATAGCCGGTCTTGCGGATGGTCTCGATGTACCGGGGCGCGCGGGCCGCATCCGAGAAGAGACGCCGCAGCTCGGAGATGGCCACGGTCAGCCCCTCCTCCGACACGACCAGACTGTGCCAGACCGTTTGCAGCAGCTCCTCGCGCGTGACCACCTCGCCCGGCCGGCTGGCCAAGCAGACCAGCACGTGCATCACCCGCCTGCGCAGGGCAACGGTCTCCTCGCCCCGGATCATGCGACCCAGGGAAGGGTAGACCAGCCAGCCGCCCATCCGAAAGGGCGGCACGCTGGACGGATCGGATGGCAACTGCCGGTCCGGTTCCACGGTACGTGACTTCCGTCTGTCGACTCGGGGTGAGGGGGTCCCCAGCCGCATAGGGAGGCGCGGTTGGGGTCGGGTGCCCGCGACGCTCTGCTCTACGTGGAAGCATAGGCGCATTGCGCCAAGACGGATGCCGGTCGTCGCGCACCCGGTTTGCAGTTGCCCCGCAACCGCCCGGCGCGCTTACATCGCCTGACGGCGGCCGCCGGTGCACCGTTCATGGGGCGGGCCCGAGCAATCATGAGTGCAGAGGAGCGTGGATGAACGCGAAGACGATCCAACAGGCGTTCCGGGAGCGCTTTGGGGATGATCCCCCGCTGATCGTGCGGTCACCCGGAAGGGTGAATCTGATCGGCGAGCACACCGACTACAACGACGGCTTCGTCCTGCCGGCGACGATCGATCGCGCGGTGTGGATCGCGGCCCGGCCGAAAGGCGACGCCCGCGTGCTGGTCCGGTCCCTGCTCTACGACGAGCCCGCCGACTTCGATCTCGCCAATCCCGCCATCGCGCGGGCGGGGTGGCCCGCCTACATCGCCGGCGTCGCGGCGGCCTACCAGGCCGGCGGCGTCGCCGCGCGCGGTTGGGAAGGCATCATCGGCAGCGATCTGCCGGCTGACGGGGGTTTGTCCTCTTCGGCTGCGCTCACCCTCGCGGCGGCACGGGTCTTTACCGAGCTCGGAGGCACGCAGTGGCAACCATTCGCGGCCGCCAGGCTCGCCCAGCGGGTCGAGAACGAGTGGGTGGGCGTCGAGTGCGGAATCATGGACCCGCTGGCCTCCGCGTGTGGCCGGCCGGGGCACGCGCTGCTCATCGATTGCCGCACGCGGGAGATGGAGGCCGTGCCCCTTCCGCCGGAGGTCGCCCTGCTGGTGCTCGACACCGGCGTGCCACGCAAGCTGAGCGAGACCCCTTACAACCGCCGGCGCCGCGAGTGCCGCATGGCGGCCATGCTGATGGGGGTCCGCAGCCTCCGCAATCTTGAGCCTGCAAGACTGGAAGCGGGACGGGCGGTGCTTGACGATGCGATCTATCGCCGCGCCCGGCACGTGTTGGCCGAGAACGAGCGCGTCCACCACTGTGTGGCGGCGCTCAGGCGCGGCGATGCGGCCACCTTCGGCCGGTTCATGCTGGCCTCGCACGAGAGCCTGCGGACCGACTTCGAGGCCAGCTCTCCCGAGCTCGATGCGATGGTGTCGTGCGCCGCCCGGCAGCCGGGCTGCTTGGGCGCCCGTATGACCGGGGCGGGTTTCGGCGGCTGCGCGGTGGCGCTGGTGCAAGCCCACGTGGCCGAGACGGCGCTCGAGGGCGCTGTGCGGGCGTACCGCGAAGCCACGGGGCGCGAGGGCCGCGGCTGGGTTTGCACGGCGGCAGAGGGAACGTCGCGCGTGGGCCCCCAGGAAGACGTCGGATGAGCAACCCCGCGCCCGCGCTCCTATCGCACGACCACCAGGCGGCGATGCCGCTCCACGTCCCCTGCCCGCAGACGGCAGAGATAGACGCCCGCCGACCCTGCGCTGCCGCGCCCGGAGCGCGGTAGCCACTGCGCGGTATGGCCGCCCGAGCTCAGGTATCCATCCACGAGAGTCGCGATGCGGCGCCCGGCCGCGTCGAAGACCGCTAACTGAACGGGGCCGCTCATCGGAAGCGTGAATCGGATGATCGCCTCATCGCGCACCAGCGTGACACCCCCGATGGAAGCACGCTGCCCGGGTGGAACGACGACCACCGCCTGGGGCCCGTTGGCCACCGTGACGGTCATCGAATCGCTCGCCGCATTGCCGGCCGCATCCCATGCCGTCACGCGCACGACGTAGTCCCCGTCGGACACGTGGGTCGTGTTCCACGCCTCCCAGACGTCTTCGGGTCCATACACCTGATTACCGTCCGAGTTGGTGATGATGTGAAAGAACTCCCGGCGGTCGTAGTCCCCGTAGGTGGGACAGGTGCCATCCTGCTTGTACAATAGGTCAACCAAGAACGGATCGATTCCCCCGCCCTGGTACGTGTCGAGGACCATGTCGTAGAAGACCGAGAGCTTGTCGTCCACGACCGGCTGTGAAGGCGATCCTTCAGGGTAGATGGTGTAGCGGATCTCCTGCACCGTGCACACCCAATCGGTGAGGATTCGATCGCCGACATGGGCGATGATGTCGACCTCGCCCTGCAGCGATGCGGGATCCAAGTAGTTGGAGGTCTCGTTCTCGCAGAACGCAAGCAGGTCGGTGCCGAGGGCCGGCTCGAACTCCGGCGGCTCCACATCGGTCTGGTTGGGCAGATCGAGATGGGGGTTGTCCGTGCACAGCCAGTTGCCGTACCAGAGATACCCCGAATCCACGATGCGTGCGAAGTGAATGTGCGTGAAGTCGTAGATCGGCCAGGGAACCAGATCGCCGAGGTACTGCCCGGCAGCCACCAGGTCCCCGACGTCGACAGCGATGCTGCTCTCCTCCAGGTGGGCGTAGAGATATCCCTCGCTGCTGCCCGAAGTGGACTCGTTGGCCACCGCCACGCGCCAGTGCCACTCCCCGCTGGTGGTCAGGACCGCTTTCACCTCGCCGTCGTGCACCGCGTAGACGGGCTGGCCCGGATCCCCGAAGAAGTCGACACCCGGATGCATGTAGGGAGCCCCGCCGTAGTTCTGATACTCGCCGTAGGTGTTGCCGATGGGGTGCTGCTGGTTGGGCGCCAGAGGCCAAGGGATCTCCTCGTGGGTGGTGACGCCTCGCATCGCCGCGGCCACGACGGCGTGCGGACCCGCCCTGCGCGCGAGCAACCGGCCCTCGGGGGAGAGCACGAGATGCTCGCCGCGCGTGCCATTCGCCTCATCGCGGCGGACGCCGACGTGGATCCGACCGTCTGTGGTCAGCCTCAGATCGCGCAGCCGCGATCCCGACTCGGCGCGCAGGATCACATCGCGCTCGCCGTCGGGCACCCCGATCCGCACCAGCTCGCTGCGCGTGAGGACGAACGCGTGCACGCCGTCCGGATCCGCGGCCAAAGCGAGCGGCGGGCCCCCCAGTTCTAGGGGCAGGCCCAGCTCGCCGTCTCGGCCCCGCACAGCCGTCGGGCCGACGAGCCGTGAGACGACCAACTCGGCGCGCACGCCCCCGTCCGCCCGAGTCACCGCGCGCAGACCCAGGAAGCGGCCATCGCCGGAGACGGCGATGCGAGCGAAGGGGCCGTCATAGCGGCGGCGGGTGAAGGTCGACAGATCGACGCACTCCGCCCCGTTGCGAGTCCGATAGGCCAGGAGGGCACCGCCGCTCGAGAGCGTCGCGTCGGCGAGTCCGCGGACCTCGGCGCGCCACCGCTCGCGACCGCGGGCATCGAACGCAGCGATCTGGCTCGGATAAGGGGAGAGATCAGCGCCGTCGATCGTGACCACGTCTCCGGCGTCGGAGACCAGGCACCCCGTGCCGCGACAGTCGGGCAACCCATGGCGCGCCCCGTCGGGGCCCACCAGCGTGAGGCGAAAGAGCCCTGCTTCGGGCCGCGCGGGGCGGTCCAGCTCCAGGTGGTAGACCCCTCCCGGGGAGTGGACCATGTGCTCCGAGCCCTGCTCCACGAAGATGCCCTGAGCGTTGACGGTGAAGGGCGGCACATCGGAGGCACCGGCCGTCGGAAGCAGAAGACTGGTGGCGACGAGAACCATCAACGGCTGCCGGATCCTGAATCGCATGGGGATCTCCTTGCTCGATCTCGATGCGGCTTGCTTGGGGGCGACGCGCGGGGAATCACCCCCCAATGGACACCTCCATTATAGACCCCTCGTGAGCACAACGGCGACCGCAGCCCCATCTGCAATCTGCACAATGAATTGACGGTGGGCAACTTCGGCCGCCGCGCGCGTTTCATCCACTGGTTTCCGAGGCCGCGCGCGTTGGGGAGGGTAAGTATCCGGACGGTCCGCGGCCGCCTATCAGGACAACGGCGACCGCACCGTCACCGACCTGAACACCGGCCTGAGGTGGCAGCAGATCGATGACGGTGTCACGCGCAACTGGGAGGAGGCCCTGGCCTACGCCGAGGAGTTGACGCTGGCCGGATACGACGACTGGCGGTTGCCCAACGCCAAGGAGCTGCAGAGCATCGTCGACTACACGCGCGCTCCCGATGCGCTCGACCCTGCCCAGCAAGGCCCGGCCATCGATCCCATCTTCGGCGTCACCGAGACAGAATCCTGGTTCTGGGCCTGCACGACGCTGTTGGAGGCGCCCCCGGAGATGGGTGCCGGCAGCCACGGGGTCTGCGTCTGCTTCGGGCAAGCGTGGGGCTACATGTTCGGGAGTGGATCCACGTCCATGGCGCGGGCGCGCAGCGTAGCGATCCCAAGAGCGGCAATCCCAGCCAGTGGCCCTACGGCCACGGGCCGCAGGGCGACTTCGCTCAGCTCGAATTGCGGGCCGTGCCGAGTTTGTCGCGGGCATCTACGGTGCTGGCCTTCAACCTGCCGATGGATGCCCACGTTGTGCTGGAGGTCTTCGACCTCAGCGGCAGGCACAGGCAAACGCTCATCTCGGGTAGGCTGGCGGCGGGGGAACACCGCGCCGTGTGGACGGGCGCCGACGTCTGTGGAAAGCCTGCGGTGTCGGGGCTCTACTTGGCCCGGTTGCGGTGCAGGACCGCAAGCGTGGTCACCCGACTGCTCGTCCAGAGGTGATGCAAGCGCGATCGCCCAGTTCGCCCGCCATCCCTCAGTCGCCGCGGAGATCCACGATGTCCCTCACGACGACCCTGCCAAGCTGGCCGTGGAGCACAAGGCCGCTGGGCAGGTAGCAGCTCCTTCCCAGAGGACAGGGATGCCCTAGAAGGCTTTACACGCACAGCCGAGCATTCTGATCCGCACATTGTCTCCTGAGATCCATCAGGACTCTTTGGCGATGGACGCCAAGTCCTCCAAGTACTTGCGACGCTCGCTCTGGCTGATCGCACCCTCGACAAAGAGCACGTGTATGAGCTCGATGATGCGATGGCCAATGTTGGGACAGTCCTTGTTGGGTCGCCCGAAGTTGTGGCTGCTGGCCCGCCCCACGCTTTCCCGCAGGCACTTGGCGGCCTTGCGTCGACCCGCGCTCAGAGGTTCAACGAGCAAGTCTAGAGCAGCGTTGGCCACTTTGATCATTCTCTCTTGCTGCTCCTCGGTCCAGGCTTCTGGAGAAACACCCTCCGGGTAAGCCGCGGCCATCGAGGAAGGAGGCGGAGCAGTGCTTTCCTGCAGCTCGATCCTTTCTCCTTGCAAGAGGTTGATCGCTCTGTATTCCACTTTCTGTCCGGACTGCACATGCTCAAGCCGGGCGATAAGGTCCTTCTGGGCTGTGACCTCAAGTTCAACCATCAGCATCGGTCTTTTTCTCGTTGGCTCTAGAAAGAAGGGCTCGAGACCGATCAGTTCGTATCGGAACCCACCGTCGGCCTCGGAGTCCCTGCGCACAGCAACGAAATCAATGTGAACGAGGCGCTCGGGTCCGAAGTAGCTGACAACTACCTTGCCTGTTTGCGGATACTGCCCACCAGGACTTAGAATCGAATGGAAGAACGGTCGATCGCCCGGCACCGGAAACATCATTCCATACCCTTCGGACATGGCCGTGCGTACCGGCGCGAACAGCCCCGCTGCCTTTAGCGCGGTACCCTGAGCCACACAGGCCATCGGCTCAACCGGGAAGCCTCTCGATGCAATGGCATCGATTCCCGCCAGCACTTCCGTCCTTGCTCCATGGGCCTGCAATTCCTCCTTCACCGCTGCCCGCAGGCATGGCATGTGTGTCGGGCCGCCCACAAAGACGACGTGGTCGATCTTTTCCGCCCCTATCCTGGCTTGCTGGAGCGCGTCCCGAATCGGACCACGACATCGCTGCAGCAATGGTGCCAAGATCTGTTCGAGGTCTTCACGAGTGAGCTCGATTCCCTCTTGGCCGGTCAGCTCGATGTGGGACGAGCCATGCGTAGACAACCGGATCTTGGCCAGTTCAACTTCCTCCTTGAGAATCGCCTTCAAGCGAGGATCCTTGGCGCGCTCGCCGAGTTGGCAGCGGTCGGCCAAGCTATCGATGAGAAGGTCGTCCATGTCGATGCCACCGAGTCGCTCATCGCCTGCAATGGCAAGCTCCCCTGCAAGAACCTCCTGATTCATGTGGGTGACCTGCAGAATAGTGGTGTCAAGCGTCCCCGCCCCCATGTCAAAGACGAGGATCTTCGTATCACGCCTAGGCAAGCCAAGGCAGTAGCGCAGAGCGGCAGCTGTCGGCTCTGCTATCGTGTCAACTTCCGTGAAGCCTGCTTCTCGTGCCACGCCAACAATGTGTGCAATACGGATGCCCGTGAAGTATGCGGGAACACCAATCACTGCCCGCGAGAAGGGAGTGGAGATTTTCGGGTTGACCGACTGATTCTCAGCGTTCTCCTTGATGTCGCGCAGGATGACAGAGAGCACTTCAGCCGGCGTCTTGAGTGCTGTCCCGACGAGGATGCCAATTCCGCCGTCTGCTGTCTCACGAATGTCATACTGGAAGCGCTTGAGTTCTCCTCGGCGAAGGGCTTCCTGATAGGTCAAGCCAATCAGCCGCTTCACTCCCCAGACGACCAAACCAGGATTGAGCGATAGCTCTCGCTTGGCGCCCTGTCCCACTCGCTGCAATTCGCCGTCGAGGTCAAACAGAGCATAGGAAGGGAATGTCTTCCCGTGCGGTGTCTCGCCATACCGACTGGCAACCAAGATCTGCTCTTCCTTGCTGAGAGCGACGGCGGCCGAGGAATTGGCAGTGCCAATGTCTAAGCCGAGCGCTCCCGGGGTGGCCCTGTTGGCACGCATCACCGGTAACCTCCTGAATGATCGCCAGTTGACCCATCTTCACCTTCGATCGAGTCAGCGACCTTGCCCGGAGCATCGGTAGCTGGTGCCCGACCGGCAACGTCGGATGGCGATCGGTCATCCGTGCCATCGCTAACGACGACGTCAGCTGGACGAAGAACCTGATGACCGTTTCTGGTGCTCCGCCAGTATCCTTGACGCAGCAACTGCAAGACCGTCCCGCGGGGAGCAACAGCTGGTCGTATCTCGACGGGACGGTGGAACTCCGAATTGCAGATCGCCCCGATCTCGACAGGAATTCTTTCGATTCCCACCTCGGAGAAGGCGCGCTGCAGAAGCCTCCATGCGGCGGTTTCCAACGACGCTCCCTCGCCTTTCCTCTCCAGCTCCGTAGGCAACACCCCCTTCGGCTCCACGTGGTCGCCTAGCAGGAACAAACGGCGGAGCAGGTGGCCCTCTCTCTCACTCGTCGCTTCAGAGTCGCGCTCAACGACGCCGATCCACTCCTCCAGCGATGTCTGGAGGTCGTCGAGTTGTTGGCGAACCTGTCCCAGCCGGCCCAATTCCTGAACGAGGGACGGCCTCCCGGCCCGGCCTGCTCGGTGGAGCTCTTGACCGGCCAGATTGCGCTTTGTGCTGCGCCGCTTTGCCAGCTGCGTGGTGAGCAGCGCTCCCAATCCGACCCCGAACAGCAGTACTACCGGTAGCCAGACGAAAAGCTGCATGGCCTCCCTCTCAGGCTCCCTGATCAGCGTCCGTTTTGAAGCCGATTCGTCTGGGACGGAGCTTCTTGTTCGCCGCCTCCACTTGCTCTACCGCCCGCTTGAGATGCGCACTGGTTACCCGCGCCTGGTCCGTGGAGAAGTCCTTCTCTCGCAAGGCGGACAGTGTAGCCTCTCGGCAGACTTCCTCTATCTCCGCTCCCGAAAAGCCTTCCGTGATGCGGACCAGCATCTCTCGATCAACATCGTCCGCCAATGGCTTGCGTCGCAAGTGCACACTTAGAATCGCTCGACGTGCCTCGTCATCAGGCAATGGAACCTCAATCTGGTAGTCGAAGCGGCCCGGGCGCAGCAAGGCGGGATCAAGGAAGTCCGCCCGATTGGTCGCGCCCATCACGAACACCCCGGCGGCGCTCTCGGCCCCATCCATCTCAGCCAGTATCTGGTTCACGATCGCAGCATCCACCCGCTCACCCGCGGAACCATGTGCCTCAGCTCGGGCTGCCGCCACGGCGTCGATTTCGTCAATGAAGACAATGCATGGGGCGCATTGCCGCGCACGCTCAAACACTGCGCGGATCCGGGCTTCGGATTCACCATACCACTTGCTGCGGATCTCAGGACCCTTGATGTAAATGAAGTTGGCCCCGCTCTCATTCGCAACCGCCTTGGCGAGAAGGGTCTTGCCCGTACCTGGAGGACCGTAGAGCAGGATCCCACGCGGAGGGCGCAGATCGAACTCCTGCAGCAACTCACAGCGATCGGCGGACAACGCCAGGCACTCGATCAGCAGCTCCTTGACGGAATCCAGACCCCCGATATCTCCCCATTTCACGGTTGGCACCTCAACCATGAACTCGCGCATCCCCGAGGGCGGAACGGCCAGAAGGGCACTCCCGAAGTCGGCCTGTGTGACCTGCAGGTCCAATTGCTGGGGAGGTCCATCGAGCGCAAATCCTTGCTCTGAAGTGGCTCGGCGGAGGGCGTTGTATGCGGCCTCGCGGCAGAGTGCAGCCAAGTCCGCTCCTACGAACCCTACCGTTCGTTCCGAGAGCTCTTCCAGGTCGACATCGCCGGCGAGCGGCATGCGCCGCGTATGGATCTTGAGGATCTCGGCGCGACCTCGTTGATCAGGGACGCCAATATGGATCTCATGCTCGAACCGTCCCCCTCGCCGCAGCGCGGGGTCGATTGCGTCGATGCGGTTGGTGGTCCCGATCACAAGAACCCCCCGCAGCTCCTTCATTCCGTCCATAATCGTTAGGAAGGTGGCTACCGCGCGTCTCTCGAGCTCCCCTTGCATGCTGGCTCGGTCCGGCACCAGTGAATCCAGTTCATCGATCACCAGAATCGACGGGGCTTGCTTCGCTGCCTCCTCGAATACACGTCGAATGCCGGCCTCTGTTTCCCCGTAGAACTTGGAGAACAGCTCGGGTCCACTGACGCAAGAGTACTTGGCGCCTGTCTCATTGGCCAGGGCGCGTGCCAGAAGTGTTTTCCCGGTGCCAGGAGGACCATGCAGGATGATGCCCTTGGGTGGAGCGATTCCCAGGTGTTCGAAGAGCTCGGGATACCGGATGGGAAACTCTGCAACTTCGCGCAAACGCGCAATAGCCTGCTTGAGGTTTCCGATATCACCCCAACCCAGGGGACCCTCTCCTAGTTGCCCGGGGGCGCTTGCGATCTCGGTGGATGGCCCGATGATGGAGGGGCTGGAGGGGCTGATCTCCGCCACGCCTACAATGCGCGCTTCTCCTGTGAACGTGTAGAGCGCGGTCTCCTCACCGCGTGACAGAGGCTTGCCGAATAGACGACGGACGTCGCGCGGACTGAAGTCCGATGGTGTGCGCAGCTCAACACGCGTTGCTTGGGGTACTTTCTCGGGCCGCACACTGACTTCGACCCCATCCCTGAACCTCAGGTACCTCTGTTTGAAGCGGTCGAGAACGATACGGTCAAGAGGACCTTGCTTGACTTCGGACAGGATGCACGTGCAGCTCCGCACGCCATGTGTTATCCGAACCATCGGCAGATCATCAGCGGCCTGGTTCGCAAGACCGTCGTTTACATCTCGCAGCTCCAGAATCGCCCTGTGCGTGCCATCCAGATCTACGCGCCCGAATCCCTTGAGCTTCCATTCCATTGCTACCACCATAACTTCGGTGCCCACACCGGCGAGATCTCACTCTGATGGGCTGTCGATCTACGTTTGACAACCTGCGCCTGCTGCCAGAACGAGTCACATGGTAAGAATACGGCCCGTGTGGTCAATCTTCTAGGTCGCATTGCCTCGGCACTGCTCTGTCCGCGCCAATGGCCCTTGCAAGTCCCCCCCCGGCGCCCGTATCATATATGTCTACACCGGTTAGGGTATCGATCGCCCGTGCGCATGTGGTTGCGGAGCAAGACGAATGATCGACGCGGACGAACTGGGCGTCATTCGCGCGGCTGAACGCGGCGATGAGCGGGCGTGGGCTGCACTGCACTCCCGCTACTGGCGCGTGATCTGGAATGCCACTGCCCGGTTCCGTCTTGCTCGCGAGGATCGTGAGAACATCGTCAGCGAGACGTTCCTGCGGCTCTTCCAGAGCAAGAAGCCATTCGATCCCACCAGGTCCAGCCTTTGCGCTTTGCTGTGCACGATCGCTCGGAATCTCTGCATCGACCACCTGCGGAAGCGCAGCCGGGAAGTCGTGGTGGACCCGAGCACCCTTGAGTCGACCGATCCATTTCGCCTGTCACCGTCGGCGAGCGGCCCTGAGGTGGCAAGCCTGGTCCGGCATGTGCTTCAGAAGGACCTTGATGCCGACCAGCGCCTCTGCTTGCTGCTAATCTATTATCATGGATACACATACGACGAAACTGCCAAGATCCTGTGCCGTGACTACCACTGGGTGAAGAACACCCTGTTCCGCGCCAGAGAGGCTTTCCGCAACGGATTCAGGGTTCGCAAAGAAAGACGTAGAAGTGTCGACCGCCAGCTACGTACCAGCGAGTAGAGGCATGGCGGGGCACGATTGCATAAGACCTCAGGGACCAGCAGGTTTTCTCAGCGCTAGCTCATGCGCTTGTGGCCGGAGCAGTTGGCGACCTAGCCCGATGCGGCGGAAAGCCCTTTATGAGCTCACGATACACATCGCCTGATGGCCGAAGGAGGGGAGATCAAAGGCACCTGTCTCCCGAAGAGATACTGCACTGCGCAGATCGGGACCCGGGCACAGCGCCGGATCCAGACCTTGCGGACCACTTGGTGCACTGCCCCGACTGCACGCGCAGAGTCAGCGAAGCGGCCGAGGAGGCAAAGCTCATTGGCCGTGCTCTACGTCAAGCGCTACCGCTTGCGGACACGGACCCACATGCGCAGCGCTCTGACCGCGCGTCGTGTCCGTCTGCTTCCCTGCTCGCCGCATTCGCTGAGAACCGACTAAGTGACTCACAGATGGAGATTTGCAAGAACCACCTTAGCCTCTGTCCTCGTTGCCTGGCGGTCGTCGCAGCAGGATCGGAAGGCCTCGCGCAGGAACCGATCGAGCCGCCCGACCAGGTTGTCTTCGAACGATCGCTGGAGGCCCTGATCCATGGGCTCCGCTGCACCAAGGGAAGGGCTCTGGTGGACCACTTCCGTCACATAGTCGAGCGCAGTCAGGGGGATACTCGCGATCGCCTGGTCGCTCTGCAGGGAAACGTCGCCAACATCATAGGTGACTCGTTCCGCTTTCCCCTGACCCTGCCGCGCTGGGAACCAGTTCAGGCCCCAACAGGGCCTCTCCTCCTATCGCCACTGGGCAAGGTTCGCTTCCCACTGCGCTTTGAGCTTGAGCCCGAGACGAAGGGCTATCGTTGTGAATTGCTCGCCGGCACCTCACCACAGCGCCTGGACACCCAGGATTTAGGAGGGAGTTTGGCTGCCGCCGACTCCGCGTGGCTCCCCGGGAGCGAGGTGTTCTGGATGCTTGTGGAGTGGCGAGGCGACGCGAAGGTCGGCTCGACACATGGATCCTTCGTAGTTGCCACGCAGGAGGAGGCCGACAAGCTTAACGAGCTGGAGACGCTCTTCAAGAACATCGATCAACCGGTGGAAGAGCTGTCTCTCTGGGGCTGCATTTGCGAAGCGCAGGGTTTCTTCGACGAAGCCATTCAGAGCTACCGGAAGACCTATTCCGCTTCGGTCAAGGCAGGATCTCCTTCGGTGGAGTCGGCCTATCGAATTGCATGCTGCTATGACCACCTCGGTGCTGGGCCGCTGCGCGACCGGTGGAGCCATCGTGTCCGTGTAGCTGAGGCGATGCGCAGACCGGCGCAAGGACGCGATCATGTGTAAGCAGCCGAAACTGCGGTTGATTCTAGGGTGGCTCTACATCCTTACCCCCTTCCTCTTCCTAGCGCGCGTGATCCATGCCGACGCGCTGGACTCCCTATCCGTCTGGGATGTCGCCTGGTATGCATGCTCCATCTGGATCGGCCGCGAGCTGATGCGTGGCAATCGGTTCGCGGTCTGGGTGGCTGGCTGGGGGCTCTGGGCGGCCGAACTGCTACTCTTGGCTCAATCTTCTGCCATCTCTATCTTGTCGATGGCGCTCTACTCGCCGCTGCACCATCTCGGCTTCCTCGCTCTGCGGTTTCTAGATCGCCTGGACTTCTACGTCGAGCACCATTTGACCTTCATGCTGGGCATTTACGTCGTGCATCTCCATCTCTTGTCCCCGCGTTGGCTGCGCCGTGGATGGAGCACCATCGGGAGAGTTCTGCGCCGGCTGCATCTTCTGCCCACGAGTGGGCGAGCAGGTCCCAGGAAGTCTAAGGCGGTGGTAATCGATCTGGCCACGAAGCCGAAGAGGCGTCCGAAGAGGCGCGAGCGGCGCCAGAAGGAGCCAGCGCCAGCGGCGATTCGGTTCCCGAAAGAAGTGGAAGTCTACGAGAAGAACGCCTTTCGGATGCTGGGGCTGGAGACGACGGCGCCGCTAAGGGCCGTTTCGCGCCGTCACAGTGACGCCCTGGTTCTGCTCGGGAACCAAATGCCACTACCCTACGAGGTCGCACCCTTGCCCTCCGCCCCACCGGTCCGGGAGCAGGACATCCGTGATGCCTACGGTCGCCTCCAGGCCGCACGGGCACGCATCGACGAGGAGCTGTTTTGGTTCCATCTGGAAAGCCAGAAGGATCGAGACGCCTATTCCCATTTCGCCAAGGGCGATGCCGACGCCGCTCGGGAGGTCTGGCGTCCTCTCATGGCATCCCATGAGCGCGGAGCGCGTGGTCGCGCCATACACAACATGGCGGTCCTTGAACACGCCTTGGCGATCGGGAAGTCTCGTAAGCCATCGTCGGGAGATGCAAGCTCAAATGGTTGGCTCGGAGCGATGCGCCTATGGGGGGAGGTCTGTTCCGAAGATTGCTGCTGGGATTACTTCATGAGCCGGGCCGAGAAGCTCGCCGACCCCCAAGTCACGCCCGGCTTTCTGAGGCACTATCGGCGGCTCGTGCCCGAGCGGATTCTCGGGATGAGCATGGCGATGATTCGCTCGGCCCAGGCCGCGGGCTGTCGCCAGCTGGCGACCGCACACGCCAAGCTGATCCACCAGTCCGGATTCCCTGAAGATGTGATCGGAACAGCCTATGAGAAGTTCTTCTCCAAGCACCTCGAGGAGCTCGAGCGACTGCGGGGGCAGCTCATTGCTGCACCACGCGACAATGGGTTATTCGATCTCTCCCGCCACGCCACATCGCGCGCGGAGGCGGTTCAGGCGCTGGCCAGCCAGATGGAGGCTGGCGAGCATGTCTCAGCCGGTGTGGAGGGCGTTGCCAAAGCGATCTGTGACGCATTGGGCCAGCTCTGCGGGAAGCACTGGAACGCAGTTGCGGCCAAGCGCAACGAAATCTCGCGGGACGCGAACTCCAAGATCGCGCAACTCAACAATGCTCAACAGCTCTGCCCTCCTCAGGCGGCATTCATCAACGTCTTTCGGGGCATTGTGAAGACGCATGCCAAGAGCGCGGCCGATAGCTTGGAGCAGGTGATCCGCCGCCGAGCGGAACTCGATGGCCTCGCCAAGAGCGCAGCAGGGGTCATGGAGGAGGTGGTCGGGATTCTCGAGCGGGTGAGCAAGCTTTCATCATCTCCCTCCTGCAAGAACGCCTTTGAGAGAGCCCAGCAGCAGGCAAGGGAGTGCGCTCGCCAGGGAGAGGAAATGGCGGCGTGGGCGCGCCAAAACCTGAGCACGGCACGTCGGCTTCGCAACATCTAGCGTCGATCAACCGGAGTCGTAGGGCAGTGGTCGCAATGGAGGGCGCAAATGCGTTGCTTGAGCCGCCTGTTCGAACCTCGAGAGTTCCTCGTCACCGGGCCTGTGCCAGCTCCCCTTTCGGACCCCGCATCGGCGCTGGCGCAGCTACAACAACTGGTGGACCTGCTGTCGACCCCGCCAACCGTGAACGAGTCTCCGAAGGCTGTGGCCGACCTGGTGACCGATATCTGGCGTTGGGCCGGCCGCATGGGCAAGCTCATGGACGGGAAGTCGGGGGTCGACGAGCGTGCCCTGCGGCCCCTGCGCAGCGCTCTCAATATCGCCCAGGATACGCTGCGCCGCCATCGCATCGAGATTCGCGATTACGTCAATGACGTTTACGATCCGGGGAATCCGCCACGCGTCATAGGACGTCACGACGATCCGTCAATGGGCCCCGAGGATTCCCATGTTGTTCACCAGACAGTCAAACCAACGCTTCTCAGGAACGGGGCCCTGATCCAGGAAGGGGAGATCATCGTTCGCTGCCCTCCGGTGAAGGGGCGCGAGGCTGGGGGGGCCGGGGCGGAATGAGGGATTGTCGCTTGACTGCAAATGCGACTTAGAAGATCGCGAGCTTCAGACGTATTTCCTAGTGCAAGGGCTGGCGATCTGACCGGATAGGGCCTGGCTTCGCAACTCGGCGCAGGCCAGGCGGGAAGGGAGGAAAGCGAGGATGAAGAAGCCGATCAGCAATGGAATCGACCTGGGAACGACGAACTCCGCGTTGGCAGTCTTTCGTGGCAACGCTCCCGTCCTAGTGCGGAGCAACCGGGGGCATGAGATCACTCCTTCGGCGGTGTGCCGCATCCCCATTGGTCAGTCGGTAACACAGTGGGTTGGTGTCAAGGCTCGCGACCAGCTCCTAACTCGGCCGAACGATGTGGCGTCGGAGTTCAAGCTCCAGATGGGCATGACTGACTGGCGCTATCGCTTCGAAACCACCGGAGAAGAGCGCACTGCCGTAGAGCTGTCGACGAGCGTTCTTGAAGAGCTGATCAAGAGCGCGCGCGAGCGCTTTCCCGAAGAGATCGACGCGGTGGTCATTGCTGTTCCGAACGCCTTTCAGCCCCCCTCCTATCGCGCCACAAAGGAGGCAGGACTGAAGGCAGGGTTCCGGTACGTGGAGATGATCGAAGAACCTGTCGCCGCGGCCCAAGCGTTCGCGTTTGAGGCAGCTAATGTTCCGGACCGCGGCTACTGGCTGGTCTTCGATTTGGGTGGGGGGACTTTCGACGCGGCAGTCGTCAAGGTAGAAGAAGGCGTGTTCACTGTCGTGCGGCATGCTGGCGACAAGCATCTCGGTGGGAAGGACATCGACGAGAAGCTGGTTGAGGAGATTCTGATCCCCGCACTGCGGCGTGAGCGCGCGTACTTGGCGGATCCTGGTGCCACCGGCGAGGCGGATACGGTCTACTGGCGGCTCAAGCGCGCAGCGGAGGTCGCCAAGATCGATTTGTCAACCGAGTCCCAGACCCTCGTAGAGGCCCCCAATCTTGACGACCAGGGGTATGATTTCCGCTTGCCACTCAAGCGAGATGCGAAATTCACTGGAGCTTTGGAACCCACGGTTTCGAAGGCAATCAACATCTCCCGGAAGGTCTTGCTGGAGAGTCAGTTGAAATCAGATGATGTCGACCGGGTCATCTTGGTGGGGGGACCGACCTTGTCTCCCTATGTTCGTAGCCGCGTGCAGGACGAATTGGGCATTCGCGTAGATTGGACTGTAGACCCGATGACCGCGGTCGCCAAGGGTGCAGCGATCTACGCCCGCGGCCGAATGTGGGAACCTTCTGACAAGATCTCCAGTACCGCGCTGGTTGACGTCGCCCTGCAGTATGAATCGATGACACTCGAATCGGAGCCGCTCATTGCCGGCCGCGTCAGCCTCCGGAAGGATGGCAGCAATTGTGCGGGGTGGAAGATCGAGATCACCCGCCTCGACACGGCGGGCACCGCGGTCTGGTCCAGTGGACAGATCACACTCGACGAAGAGGGGCGTTTCGCTCGCAATGTGCGCTGCGAGCCCCCACAGGCGGACCTCCATGAATCCTCACGCGAAAACCGCTTCCGTCTAGCTGTCACTGACAACCAGGGCGCACCTGTTGAGGCCCATCCGACCGAGTTCAACATCGACGTCACCCGGGTTGGGGTCGGAGAAGTGACGCTGCCCCGTGACATCGGAGTGATCCTGAGCGATGGAAGTGTCGAGTGGGCCTTTCCCGGCGAGCCCCGGCCAGCGCTTCCCTGCGAGCGCACGATTCACACGCTGCGCACCACGCGGGAACTGCGTAAGGGAACTCAGGAGGACGAGGCGTTGTCGATTCCCATCGTCTGGGAGGGGCTGGATCGCGACAATGCCTCACTGAACCACAAGATTGGGACCCTCAGAGTCTACGCCAAGAAGATTTTTACCAACATCCCCACCGGAACACCGGTCGAGGTGACCATTGCCGTTAACAAGGGCAGGGAGATCTCCGTCTCAGCCTACTTCCCCGACTATGAGATCGACGTGGAGCCGATGGTTGTCCAGGAGATCCCGATTCCTAAGCGTAGTGAGCTGGAGGCGCGCATGACCTCTGTCAAGGAGGGGATCTCCAAATTGCGCACCGTTCAAGACAAGGATGATACGCTCGGCCGAGTCTTGCGCGAGATCGACGACAGTGGGCTTGTCGAAGAAGCCGAAAGACTGATTCGTCAAAGCGGCGACGTCAGCTCTGCCGAGAAGGCTCTTGAAGTGCTGATGAGACTTCAGAAGCTTCTGCTGCCTTTCGAAGCCAAGGGGTCCGAACTGCTCAGCTGGATGAAGTTCGAACAGGAGTGCCGCAAGAATGTTGACGCTGTGCGCAGGTTCGCCCACAGCCTGGAGCTGCCACCCGAAGTGGAGATGAAGCTCAATCATCTCCTGGCGCAATTCGACAAGGTCTGTGAGGCGCGCGACACCGAAGCTGCGGAACGACTTGCTTTCGGCGATATTCCGGGGCTTCCCGGTGTGGTCGAGCATGCAAGGCCGGGCCCTGGCGTAGGGGACGTCGGGCAGCGCCTTATCATTGTTGTACCCGACAAAGGTGATACTGAAAGAGCCCAAGGGTAGTTGTCGAAAGAAGAGAGTCGTGTTCTTCCTAGGAGACACGGATGAATAGCGCTGATTCCATCTCGGATCTGGTGCGACGGATCGGATATGTGCACGCACGGTACTTGGCACACAAAGGAGATCCTGATGAGGCCGAGCGCTTCCTCAAGGCACTGCCAGAGCCACTTCCTGTGGAGCACTTGATACTGCGCGGCAAACTCTTCGCCCAACGCCAGCGCTATGCTGAAGCGATCGCGACGTGGCGGCAGGCGTTGGAGGCCGATCCTGGAAACGTTGAGGCCCGCGAGGCAATCCTGGTAGCGGAGCGGATGCAGAGCGATCCCAGGTTGCGTCCCGATCGGCGACTGAGGCGTTTTCTGGTGCGTACCGCAATCACAGTTGGTGCTCTTGGATTAATCGGAGCAACCGCGCTCTACGTAGCTCAACTCCGCTCCCTAGCCCTAGCGCGCGATGCGATCACGGCCGAGAACACAAAGCTGCTCAGAGAGCTCCATACCCTGCGGCAAGACCACCTGGAGGCAAAGTTGGGGCGCTGCCTGCAGTCTGATCCCCGTCTGGTGGGATACGGCCTCAGCTTCGCCTGCAGCGGAGACACCATCCGCTGTAGCGGCGAAGTTCCAACGGAGTGGCTGCGCCGAGTCGCTCACGATGTGCTGTCGGGGGAAGCTGGTGGTAAGACGGTTGACTGCTCGGCAGTCATCGTAACCGGCAAGTACACTACGATCGCAGGAGACATACTGTCGGGAATCGCGCAGAGGCTTTACGGAGACGGGGGGGCTTGGCACAAGATCCAGGCCGCCAATCGCGAGCGCATACAGAATCCCGATGTTGTCCCTCCTGGCATTGAGCTACGGTTACCGGAGGGTGACCAGTGAGCATCTCCAGTGCTCTTCAGAATGTGTACCAGACCGCCGAGTGCGGTGAGGTCGACAAGGCGCGTGCGCTGGCAGATCTACTTCTTGCCGGAGACAATGGGAACGAAGAAGGTGCACGCCGTGACACAGCTGAGGTCCTTGCCGATCTCGCGCAGGCGTTTCGCCGCGCCGGGCGCTTGACAGAGGCGGTCGGGCAAATGAGACGCTCGCTCGCGCTCGCTGACGTTGTGGCGAATCAGGCCATTCTCGACTTCTGGTTGACTGATTCCGAACTGAAAGGCGCTGCTCTTCGCTGTCCCCATTGCTCGGCAACCCTATCCGAGAAAGACCAGGCCTTCTGTCCGAAGTGCTTGCGTCGGGTCCGGCGATGTGGCCAATGTCAGGAGCCAAACGAGCTCACCGACGTCTATTGCCGGTTTTGCGGCCAACCACTTCCGCCACTACCAGAACCCACTGGCCCGACGGGGGCATGGACGCCACTCTGGTTTCAGTCCTTTGCCGAGTCAACGAGCCTCCTCATGCAGCCACCCATTGTCATCGGCGATCTGGTTTTGATTGCGCTGCAGGCAACGGGTGAGTTGCGCGCCCTGAGTTTGGACGATGGGCGACTGATCTGGCACGTGCCAGAGTTCTTCTCACCTCAATATCCCGTCAGGCTTACAGCTGTGCCCCCATTCCTCTACGCGCTCTCCTACCGTGCCCTGCATCGACTTCAACTCATTGGAAACACGGTAGACCTGGAGAGCGTTCTCGTGGATGAGTCCCTGGTTCCAGACGGGAGGCCAGCAGTTGCTCTGCATGCTGCCGGCGCTTCTGCGGTTCACTTCCTGGCAAGTCAAAAACTCCTTGTCCATAAGCTTATGCGCCGCCGTGTCATCCAGATCCCGGTCGACCGACCACCAGATGATGCGTTGCAAGCACTCGCGATCGGGGCATCGGGGGTCCTGGCGCAATCCGCGCACGGAACACTGCTACGCATCTCCAACGACCGCCGCCCGGAACTGGTTGAGTTGCTGCGCGTTCCTGATTGCCACCTTGCAGGCCCGCCAGCCTGCATCGGGGATCTCGTCGCATTTGAGACTCTCGGGCCAGCGGCGCGGAGATTCCATATCTGGGACAGCGCGCGGCCGCCTGACTCCTTGATGACCGTTGACATGCCAGATGAGGAGTGCGGACCTGAAGATGCGCATTTTGCGCATCCCCCGTTGGTGCTGCGCGATCGCCTGGTCTGGATCGGCGATCAGAAATCCCAGCTGCACATCGTACGGCTGGCTGCGGGCAGCCTGGAGGTCTCGACGGCTCAAGTCGATCTGAGCGCTGGTCCTGTTCGCGTGTCCAACATCGAACCTGCACTGTCAGCTCTTGCCCCTCCTTACTTCATCTCATGGATTCCGAACGGGTTCTTCTGGCTGAACTTGGAGGACCCTGCGTCAGGAGGTATCGAGCTCTTCGGGAGTGATATGCTGGCACGACCGCTAGCTGTTGCCGGGCGAATGATCTTGATTTGCCAGGACGGTGTGCGATGCTACACGATCTAGCGAGGACGTGGCAATGCTCCGGAAAACCTGTTGCGCTCTCCCCCTTGTGATCGGCCTTCTTGGCATCTTGGGGGGCCTCAAACCTGTGGCGTCCGCGACTCACCGGCTGTTCGTGCTCGATGCATCCGGTAGCATGCGCGCCCATGGTCTATTCTCGCGTATCAAGCAGACGCTCAACCAAGACTACGTGGCCCATATGCAAAACGGTGAGCACATTGTCGTGCTCACGTTCGACGAGGACGTGAATCTGCTGGTTGACCAGCGCATCGAGAGTGAGAATGACATAGCGGAGGTTCAGACTGCAATCTCTCACCTAGAAGCTGTGGGGAAGTGGACCTGGATGAGCAAGGCCCTAGAAATCACGATGAACCAGGCCGAGAGACTCAAGGCTCACTACCGTGAAGATCAATTGAAGATCTACTTCCTCACCGATGGTGTCAATGACCCGCCTCCGTCCGTCAAGGAACCCATGCTCAAGTTCGTCGAGGTGCTCTGGAAATACTTCGAGGGATTCGAGATGTCCGACGCCTATGTCTACGTCCTCCTCTACAGGGATCCCAATGTGGCGCCGGCAATCGATGAGACGCAGAAGGCTCAGCTCACCGAGAAGACAGAGGGCAGGGTTCAGGTGCAGGCCGCTTCGCCCTCGATCTCAGAACCGATCCCGCCAGAGGTTCATCTATCCTATGCGGCCGGGGATCTTGGCAGCGTCGACCTATCTGCTCCGCGGCTCGTTCGCACACTAGCGCTGACGGTAGAGGAAATGCGCGGTCCCGCAGCTGGCCAAACGCTTCACGTGACATGCGAACGACTAGCCTTTCCTGACTACGTCAGCTTCAATGTGGAGCCCTCCACGTTCGTGCTTGATAAGGTGGGACAGACGATCTCTCTCTCCATCGAGATCCCTCGCGATCACCCTACCGGTGCCCATTCGGCGACCCTGAGCGTGTCCTCACCTGGTGTCCAGGTCACGCCTCCAAGAGCGGAATTGCGATTCCAGCTGCTCAGCGCTGGCGAGAACCGTTTGGCCCGTTGGATAGCACCTGCCGCCCTTGCGGTGCTGTTGCTTGCCTACACGGGTTTCGTCTACCTCCGCAAGCAGTTCCTTACCGTGAAGCAGGCCCAAGCGGAGGTTGCTCAGAGCATAGTGCTGCGCGGATCGCGCTCCTTCGACTTGGCATGCGTTGGCTGCCCTGACTATGCGTTGTCGGCCGGCAGCTACCCCCATGAGCTCACCCGCATCTTCCTCTTGCATAATGGAATCCGACAGGGTCCAGTCGAGTTCGACAAGCCTCTGTCCGTCCGCACGGCGGAAGGAAGCCCAGTAGACATACTGGTCTCACGCGAGGGGAGGCAGCGCAGAGCAGATCATCCTCAGCCTCCTTCTGAACCCCGGGAGTCTGCTGACTTCTTCCGACCAGAGTCGGATCGATCAACAGGCATCGAAGAAGACGGGTATTCGAGCGACGTCCTACCGAAGTGAGGATCGCATGCCTGACCCATCTGGTCTTCTAGGCTCCGATAGCGGTCGTCTGATCCCCTGGATCGCACGTGCCCTGGTGCTGCTCGTAGCTTCCTATGGCCTCGTCTGGTTGGGTGCGATTCTTCTTTGCCGTATCGCTATTCTGGATCGCCGTGACGCTCTTAGGGCAGTTCACCTCAGCTGGCTGTTAACCCTCACTGCCCACCTACTCTACTGGGGCTGGATGCTCACCCAGGTGCTGCCCCTTCAACCCCAGTCCGGTCTCACGTACGTCCACGTTTTGCCGATCGCGCTTCCCATTGCTCTGGACTTGCTGCTCGTCGCCCAACTCACTCAGCGCCTGCTCGAAGATCGACGACGCCTTCAAGCCACAGGAGGACCGCGCTAATGCTCTGCCCTGCCCTCTTCATTGGAGTGGGAAGCACGGGACTCGACATCCTGGAGCGCTTTCAAGAGCTCATCTTGGAACACTATGGTCGCCCGGCCCTCGACATCTACCGCTACGTGGCGATCGAAACTCGTGAAGCCGCCGATGTCGCCCATCCCGAGTGGGGTGAGAGCAGGGTCGACCTGATTCGGCCAGTGATCCGCAATACCGACGCCCTGGACTCCGCGCTCAGAGCTGGCGCCAAACCCTACTTGCGTGATTGGCTCGACCCCGAGCTACTCAAGATTCCGGGCCGCCAGTTCGTGGACGGCGCTTCCAATATCCGAATGGCTGGCCGGCTCATACTGTGGGAAAACTGGGAGACGATCCGAGCCACCCTGAGCTCGGCATACAGCGAGATCACGTCCGATGAAAGCAAAGCCCGCACACGCTCTTTCCTGGAAGACCACTATAGAAGAACGGGGCAGTCTGTTGGCGATCGTGCGACTTTGGTCAGCGGCTTGCCAAGTGTCTATCTGGTCGGCACCTTGTGTGGCGGCACGTGCAGCGGCATGTTTATCGATCTCGGGTACTGCATCAAGGAAATCACCGGGTTATGGGCGCAGAACTTGCCTAATCCCAACCTAGCCAAGACCCTTGGACTGTTCACCGTGTTCGATTCAGCAACCTTGAACGGAGCCAACCAGCAAGCGATTCAAGGACTTGCTGCCAATTGCTGGGCCGCGCTGAAGGAGTATGACTACTGGTGCCACCCTGAAACGCGCTATCAGACAATCCTCCCCACGAGGATTCATCCGGATTCACAGTTCGATATTGACACGAATGAGCGCCCCATCGACTGGGTGTACTTGATGTCGTGCACCGCAACCGACACGCGCAATGTCATCTCCAGCAATCTCCGCAAGGGTGGCCAACCCGACAAGGAGAGTCTGCAGCATATGGCTGCCGTCGTCTTGTTCACCGAAACCGTCGGCGGCTTGCTGCAGGAGAAGGATCGCATTCGCACGGACTATCGTGGCAGAGATCGCGCTATGCGCCGAAATGCGGCGCAGCACTCTCCATGCATCGCTTCCTGCGGAGTCGCAACAGTCTGGTACCCTCGCTTCCGCGCGGCGGACGGGGCCGCATCTATTTCCGCGGCTCAGTTATGCAAAGTGTGGATGAAGGATGTCACTCCCGACGACAAGGATCGGCTTTCAGGCCAGGCGCGCGATGATTGTCGGCGAATTCTCTCCGGTCGTTTAGATCGGTTAACGTCGTCCGGAAGCGGAAATATCATTGGCGACATGCGCCAAGGCATCGATCGGGAACGCGAGCGCATGTTGGCCCTTCCGCCAGGCGAGTTCGTGCGCCACCTACACCGACTGCTGGGGCAGTTGAATGCAGGCGGACCCTACGACTCGCACTTAAGCGATCCTGGCCGCCACGAGCTGTTCCAAAAGGACCTCCTGGACGACATATGGAATTGTGTCGCCCAGGTGATCAATGAGCGCCACTCTATCGCTGCAGGAGAGCTTTACCTCCAGGGTGTCGACCAGGTTCTGCGGGACACGCATGCGCGGATCCCGCCGGAGTATCCCGCTCCCGATCTTGGCTGGGCCCGCCTTGGCCAAGAGGATTGGTTCACACGCCTCGTCTTCAGGCATCGCATCGTAAGGCGGCAGCTGTGCGAGCAGGCCCTGGAGCGATGCAAGGGTTATGCAGAAGAACATATCAAGCTCATACGCAACCACCGCATTCGTCCCGTCCTGACTGCTCTCCGTCAGAGCCTTGGCGCTCAGCGCCAGACTGCCGCCTCCGAGTCACCTCCCGGCACCCATACCCTGCAGGGTGCAATTGATCGCTTGCGAACCAGTTTGGTGGCGAGTGACAAGCACTTCGTGCTTCGCTCCCGTCAACTCAGCGCCGAAGTTCCGCACACGCAGGATACGCGGATCGCTTCCACCGGTGCCGAGGGTGATATCGAGGCCGATATCCAACGTCTCGCGGCCCGCATCGCAGAATCCGTTTCGGGTGAAGCCCGCCATGCCTTTCTCCAGCGCGTTACCGATGGGCGGAGTCTGAGTGACTTCCTCGGTCTGCGCGGTGCCGCCGCGCAGGACTCCTTGATACGTCGTCGCCTCAGCCGCGTGCTATTGGAGGAGGCCTTGTCGCAGGTCCAGGAGTTCGATCCTGCTCAGCACGTGATCGCCAACTGGTCCCCGGCAGATGTCAGCGACTTCGCACGCCATGGGCTTCCCCACTTGGAGCTTACCCCCGGAAGATCCAATCTTGCATCGCTGGTGATCGGTCGACCCGTTTCCCTCGTTGCCGGCCGAAATCCCACAGCTCTCGGTCAGCTCCAGCAGCAAATGGTCGGAACTGAATGCGAGCAGCTGTTCGAGCAAGTCCTGCATTCGCGCGAGCTTTCCCATATGCTGATCTTCTACCGCGAAGAGCCGCTCATGTACATGGACGAGAACATGAGCACCGCTCAACTCTTCGACGGCTGCTACCAGCTTGCCGAGCAGAGTTCGCCCTACGGTCTGCACAGCCACAGGGCAGGCAAACTCGTCTTTGATCCTCGGATCTTCGACCGACGCAAACGCGCACGCGAGGAATTGATTCCGATCGCCACCAAGTTGATGTCCGCGCGCGACGCCGAGGGACATTGGATCTCTTCGGAGATCTTCACCATCGAACGGGGCAAGCTCGTGCGCCGCGGTGTTCGGCGGAGTGGACTCAAGTTCCGCTTGTCCTGCGACGACGATGGCATCGAGCTATGCGCGCAGGAAATTGAAATCTTTGAACATCTTCGGGATGCTATCAATGAAAAGCTGGCACGCATTGATCGCGAAGAGCTTGTAGATCGTATCAACAATCATCTGGATTGGATCGAGAGACGCGCTGAGGCTGAAAACGTCGATGCCACCCGGGCGCGCAGCGAGGAGGAACAGCGGTTGCTCGGCATCTCTCTGATCCGCAGCAAACTGAGTGTGGACACCGAGTAAGATTCCGGACCCAACTCACTTCCATGAGCCATCTCTTGACTTCCCGCGGTAACGTACGCCCTACGAGCGCGGGTTCCGGGCTGCCCTGCCGCCAAGCCTCCCTCATGAGCCATCGTCAACCACCGCAGTCCGTGCTGCTTGCTACAGTTCATCGCCTGTTACCGATCGAGAGCTCCCCGTAGCCGCAGGCCATTCCACGCCAAGACCGCTCTCGCGGATCCGGTTAGCCACCGATCCTCGTAGTCTCACCCTCAAGAAACGGCCTGCCGAGGAGCTTTGTGGAAGTGAAGCCCCATATCACTTCCGTATCTGTTGGTGCAGGGCAAGGGAAGGGATTTGGGATTGGAAGTTTCTCCATTCTTACAAGAACCAACGGGCAAAGGGGGATATCGATGAGAGCCAAAGCTATTCTTCTTGGTCTTGCCGCGCTTGCTATCGGGTCCGCGACTTTCACCTATGCTAGTGACCTCACCCCTCTTGATCTCAGGCTCAATTGGGAACCGGGGGATCACTTTCGCTATCGCTGTCACCTCGAGGCGAAGTGCCGCGAAGGGACGACGGAGGTCACGAACTTCTTCAATCTACGTGTGCTGGAGAACTCACCGAACCCCGGTGAATCTGGGGTGGCCGAACACACTCGCTCGTGTGCTGAGGCGGTGAATTCCCTTGCCATTGCGGAACGGACGCTTGCCGTCGAGCTTTCATACGGGACTGCGGAATTCACTCTCCCAACCCCCGCCGGGAAGCTGCACGTGACGGTCGAGCCGCAAGCGATTGAGGCGAAACTGCGTGGACGAGCGCTTCCGGAAAGCCAGATGAGACTCTTACGTCGGGAATTGAAGCAAGTCCAGACCATGCTGAGCTGTCCAGTTCAGTTGAGGATGACGGACAGGGGCAAGGTCACAAGTGTATCCGGGCTTGCATCGATGGATGCGGAGTCCCAGCGCGATCTTGCCAGGGCTTTGCTCGAAGGCCTGATGCTGCCTGATCGACCCCTTGCCATTGGCGAGTGCTATCGGGAGTCGCGGAGCCTTCAGGCCCTGCTACCTCCACAACCAGGTAACTCCGCTGACCGGGGCGCTGACCAGGATGTGGAGATTGTGCGCACGCTGAAACGGATTCATCACGATAAACACGGAAGACTGGTGGCCGAATTCGTCGCGCCGATCGAGTTCTCTGCCGACAACATCGTCCTGGACGAGTCCGGCACCCGGGCTTCGCTGGACTGCGATATGTCCTATGAAACCGAATACCACGTTGCCTCCGGAACCATTCTGCGTGAGTCGGGGAAGGGGAAGATGCGCGTGAAGCTGAAGGGGTCGGCGTCTGACACCGTCGACTTCACCGTTGCGGCCACTGTAGAGCTCCTCGATCGGGAGCAGAATGACGCGCTCACGGCGCATCTGGAGGGGAGTGGACGATGAAGCAACCAGCGCACTTGCTTGCAGCGCCAATGGCAGTCTTCCTGACTCTAGCGACTTGTGGGGCCGTGTATTACGTGGGGATGCCGGGCCAGTGGTTGTACGAACTCACGTTTGAGCGTACCGCCATTCAATATGTGACCCTATTCGTTTTCAGCTTGGCGATTTCGCTCTGGATTGTGCGCTTCGCTGCATATCGCCGCTACATGAGACTACTGCAAATCGCCGCCAGGAAGCAGCCTGATTGGCGAGAGAGACTTCCAGAGTTGGCCTCCGACGTACATTGCTTGCGGAACGTCTTGGTCTCTCATGGGGCAAACGTGGCCAGTGAGAGGGCAACGGGACTCGGTCTCAGGTATGAGCGCGAGGTCCAAGGGCAGCAGGATGTCTTGCACTTCCTCGTGTCGGCACTGCCCGTGCTTGGGTTGTTTGGCACAGTGTTGGGGCTCAGTGGCTTTCTGCACGAAGCCTTCGCTGAGGCTGCGAGTGGATCGACTGCCGTACATGACTTCGTCCTGGGTCTGTCGACGGCACTTGACAGCACCGTCTTGGCACTGAGTTGCTCCATGCTGCTCGCCTTCCCTGTTTGGCTGCTCGATCGCAGGTGGCGACAGCTATTGGAGTTGCGGGCAAATGTCGTGGGAGAGCTCGCCGGCCTGACCCACGGCGAAGGCTCCCGCGATCGCAATCGCAGCGCGGGCAGCCTCGAGAGTGACGCTGATAGCACTCTCTCCGTCTTCCGGGCCGAGCTTCGTGCCATCGCTGCCACGCTGACGTCAGACATGGCGGCACGACTGGACCAGCACATCAGAACCGCCAGTTCTGCGATCGAGCACGCCCTTGCTCAGACACTGCGAGAGAGCCTCGAACGGAAGGCCGCCAGTCAACGCGACCAGATCCATACCGCCGCCGAGGCTTTGTCCATGCCACTACGTCAAGTGGCAGAGCACTTGGCCTCACGGATCGACCGCTGCCAGGAAGCCAGTGTAAACGCTGTGTCGTCGAATCTTAGGCGACTCGAGCTTGCTCTTCGCAACGCGACGCCGTCTGAGCTCGTGGTCAGATATAAGGGCAATGGTCAAATGAAGGACGAGGTGCGCCATGCAGCCCGGTAATGCTCGGTTGGCCGCTCTGGCTGCGATCCCTGCAGCCGTCCTGCTTTGCCTCATCGGCGCTGGCATCTTCGCGCACAGGCTTGCTCCCGCTGCCGCTGCAGTCGCTTGTTCACAGGAGCTGACGCGCGAGCTTTCCCGCGCCCAAGTGCACCACCAGGCGCTTCAAGACTCCTGCAGGCGCGCCCGCAGGTCCATTGATGAGCTCCGTCGCGTCGTGGCATCTCGGGCCCCCAAACGTGGGATTCCAAAAAGGGAGGCCTCCCAGGCGCCTGCGCTCGATGATCTAGCCGCCAGGCGCGATCAGCTTAGAAAGCTGCTCGCCCACGAGCACACCCGACTGCAAGATCTCCAGCACAAGCACAACACCTACAGGGATCTCGACGTCCGCCGCGAAGACATCAGGCGTCGCATCGCAATCGCACGGCAGAAGCACCAAAGCTTGCGGACAGAGCTGACGGAACTACAGCACGCACCGGCAAAGGATACTCTTCAGTACAATGTCACAACGCTGAGTGGAGCTGGCGTACAGCAAACTGATGGCGCCCTCTTCGTGGAATGCTCCGGAGACAATGCAATCCTCCAGTCCGAGGCGATCGCCCTCAGCATCGGTCCCACTGAAAAGGAAGTGTCATTCTTCCTCAGCAAGGCACGCACAGCCCAGTATGTCGTATTCCTCGTTCGTCCCAACGGCATCGAACCCTTCAACGACTACTACAACCTGATCGCGGACAGCAACCGCCACAGTGATGGCACGATCGAAGTCGGCTTCGAGCCAGTCGATGCAGCGTGGCATCTTCACTATCCCGGGGAGTAGAGAAGACCATGGCCTCTCTATCGGGCTCTAAAGGACAGCACTTGGCCATCGTCACATTCGACGTTCTTCTCGTACTTGCCATCTGCATTCTCGGCACGGTGGGTCTCTCTCGCGCCAGCAGCAGAAGCAACGGTGAAGCGCCCTTCCATGACATGTCGGCAAGTGATGTTGATTCCCTGGCAGCACGTGCGGCGGCAGTCGGCAGGTCAAACGCATCTCTTCGGGCTCAATTGGACGCCATGAGTCGGGAGTGGGCAGGCCTTGCCGATCAACTTCAAGGCACCCAGGAAGTGACTACCGTAGAGCGAGAAGGTGCGCCCGGGGATTCATCAGGCGGGACCGATACCTCGCGCGTCGCCGCGTTGCGGGAAGAGATTCGTCTCCTAGAGCGTAAGATCCAGTCCTTGCGGGGGGAAGCAAACGATCTGGGTGGCGCCATTGCTGACCTAGAGGCACTCGAGTCTCAGTGCATCGCGGAGAGCACCAAGCTTGGAGACCTGAACGCGCGGAACAGTGCCCTCGCCCAAGCCGTGTCCGCACAGAGGGACACATTGTGCGCAAGTCGCAAGGAAGCCCTTGAGGTAGAGCGAACTCCGTTGATGAGGAGCACCGACCGCAGTGCCATCTACGTAGCGCTCGTGAATGGCAAGGTCGCTCTCGTGCGTGATCCATACTACTCGCGTGACACCGAGGTCGTAGAGCTCGGGGAGGGGTGCTATGAAGGGCGTCTCAAGGCCACGCCCAGTCATCGACCACGCCCAGAGGGCGTGGCTTGAGGTAGCCCCCCCAGGGGGGGCA
>CAZPGB010000030.1:0-74935 GCA_964585945.1 uncultured bacterium
TAGGGTGCCGGGATTCACCATGGTGGCGTGATGCGAACATTGCACTGTCCAGTTCATGCAGCCCCCTTTGGTTTCCCCCGTGTCTTCGCCAGCAACGACCGAGAAGCGCGCTCGAGGCGAGAACCAACCTGTCGCAGCCTAGGGTGGCAACCGAGGGCGAGCCGTTGCGCACCGGCTCGCCCCGTGGCCGCCTTTCCCTACCTGGTCGGGATCGAACCCCGAGAGAGCGCCGCGCTCTGCGGCGGCTCGTGCCGGAACCGGCCGCGCGCAGCATCGGCCGTGTCGCTTGGCTGCCAGGGCCGGGTTGCCCCGCTTAGGTGACCCGGCGATGCCTCGCATCGGCGGCGCTGCGCCGATGGTCGGCAACGTCGAGCCCACCCTGGGTCTCGGCCTCGCGGTCGCGCCCGGCACGAATGGGCGGGACTCGCAAGCGCAGAGCGCGAACTTCTCGTGCCCGACTCCCGCGTCGGACCGCGGACGACGGCAAGGGGGTGGTGCCACCCTACAGCCCCCCCAAGGGAGGGCAGGTCCCGTAGGAACGCATGCCAGGCGTTCCAGGACCGCTCCGCCGGAAGGCCAGTGACGAACCGAGCAGATGTGCCCGGCGCCACTGATCTCCAGTGCCGCTGCGGAGCCCACCGACAGCCTCGCTCTTCTTTAGCCAGGTGCGAGCGCTGCCAAAGCGTCCCCGAGGGAATTGATTCGATGACCCCTCGCGTGCAAGGCTCGGCGTCATCACCGGGATCCCCTCCACCCGGTCCTTGGGGGTTTCTCGCGACTCCCCCACGTCGGATGACGGCGAACCGCCATCGACACCCGATGCGTCGCGCCACCGACCGGAGCAAGGACAGCTCTCCCGTCGGCGGGGACGCACCAGGTGTCCGATGCGTCTGTCCATCTGCTGCTGACGATGCGGCAACCACGGCAGTGACCTCATTGGCCATCCGCTACCCGGTCGCCGGTGTGCTCAGTCTTCTTAGAAAAGCGCTGTTAGATCTTAGATGGCGACACCACGATTACCGGGCAAGACACATGCCAGCCGAGCCGTAGTATTGTCCGCAGACGTCTTACGGCTAGGAGCTGTGTGCGTCTCCACCCTGCTGGGCGATGTTGTGAGTTCTCGCCTAGCATCGCGGTACCTCCCGTGTGGAAGGAAGATGACTGCTCGATTCACCCTGATCCCGTACCGACGCTGCGCCACACAAGCCAGCACATGTTGTTACGAGCGTCCCGTCGAAGTTTCTCAAGCAATCGACTGAAAGTGGACAGGATTGTAGGTCAAAGAGTACACCCAGGTCAAGAAAACAACACATGCAGGTTGGGGTCAGGCGCGCGGCAAGAAAACCATGGGTGTTTCCACAAGGGCACCGAGAGAAGAGCGGGCTACTCCCATTTCGCCGTGAGAGAGACAAGCAGATTCCCGAACCGAGCCACAGCCTCGTCAAAGGAGTAGCTGCTCACATCCACGAATCGAGGAAATGCGACATGATCGATCGCACTTACCCCCACCTGAACACAGCTGATCTGGTAGTCCCTGTGCAGTGCGTGCACCAGCGCCTTGAGGGATTCCACCGAGCACGCCGTGGGCGAGCCGTCGCTGACCATGATCAGCAGCTTGTTGCGCCGACCACTGCGCAGCGCAAGATCCGCAGCACGCTGTAGTCCCCCGGCATCGTTGTTTCCGCCACCGGCACTCAGCGCACCGACTGCATGTCTTTGGAAGTCCCCCAGACGGTAGAAGGTGTTGTGATCAAAGGCGTTGATGTGACCATCGATACCCCGGAGCCCTCGGGCGCTTTCGGCCAGCAGGGTGGCGAAGGATTTCGCGAGCCCGATCTCGTTGCCGGTCATGGAACCTGAGCGGTCAATGAGTATGCCCATGTATGCATTGGGCTGTTGCACTTCCTTGGTGAAGATCAGCATGTTGGGAGAGCGCGTGTGAATGGCGGCCCGCGCTCGGGCCAAGTCGAGCCGTCGACCTCTGCGCGCGGCGTGCTCATCGATCCAGCGTGTGCCCAAGCGCTCCAAGTAGCCTCGAAGTCGCCTTACGTGGAGGCGGACCGAGGCCAAAATCTCGGCGTGCTGGGTGGCATCGGGCTGCAGTACGACTTCGTGCTCGAGCGGACTGAAGTCCAGCTTCGAACTCAGATTGATCGAGCGCACGCCTCTGGATCGGGGTCGCAATCCGTCGCGCAGGGTTTGCTGAGAATCCGCAACGGACCTCGGCGGAATGTTTGTGCGGATGTCCGGCGGAATGCTTCGATTCCCGGAGGGGAGCATACCGGCCTCGGCCAGGCGCGATAGCACCCGGTTCAAGCTCTGCATGACGGCCCGGAATCGTCGCATTCTCCGGCGCAGCCGCCGCATGTGCCTGCGGTGCTCCCGCAGGTCCCCGACATGTCGACTTATGCGGCGGGCAGCCTGCAGCACCTCGGAGTGCGGAAGATCCTTCAAATCCGACGGGATCTCGGCCAGGGCCCGGGCCACGGCCGGATTGGGGTGCAGCCGGGGATCAACCCGGCTCCTCAGGCAGAGCAAAAACGCGGTTTGCGGGGGCAGGAGGTCGGGGATGGCCAGCGAATCGATCTCACGCAGCTCCACGTGCGGTGGCCATCCAGGATGTTTCGGAGGCACCAATCTGCCGGGCAGCTCCTTGCGAGTCACGGCCGCAGACACATCCTCGGGTGTCCTACGAAGCACCTTGGCGAGTTCATCCACGGAAACCCGGTGCGGCTGCTGTGAGAAGGCATAGGACGCCAAGCGATCGAAATAGACGCCCCACTCTGGTCGCCGGGACCGCAGCGCTCGCTCCAGACGCTCGTCGAGCAGAATCTCGAAGATCTCACCGACCCCCTCTGCGTGGGCGATACCACGATTGGTGCGATGCCCCCGTACGCCGATGTCATAGAGGTGGTGCCCGATCTCGTGAAGTGCGATCCCCCTCATGATGTTGGCCCCATGGCGGTGGCCGGATGTGACGGGGGCATCGCTGACCTCGATGGTCACGCTGCCGCGCGTGGCCCGCGTGCGCCCAATCCCCTGACGGTACTGCACGACGTGCACCGGCTGACCCAGAAGCTCCCGACCGACGTCGGCTGCCCACTGATTGATTGCGGCAACCTGGTCCTGAACGCGTTCCCAGACCGGGCGGCCGCTCCGGCTCGCGAAGCGGGCAAGTACAGGTACGCTCGAGCTACTGCTCTCCAGTAGCTCCTTGGCCGCTCCTTGCACCGTCGGGTCCACATCATGCAGCGAGGAGACCAGTTCTCCGAACACCCTGTCATCATCGAACTTCGCCAATACGTGGATCGCGGTGCGCCGCACATCCTCATCCGTATCCCGAGCCAGTTTCAGCAGATCCTCCACCAGAGAAGGATCCTCTACCTCGCCGATCGCGTTCACGCCCTTCAGGCGAACGGACCAGCTCGGGTCGCGGAAGGCGCGGTCGGCCAGCCTCCGTATTTGCTCCGGTGCCAAGCGCAACAGGCTCTCTAGTGCGTGGTGGCGAACAACCGATTCCCGATCCCGGAACAGTTGCCTCAGGAGGGGTTCACTGAAGGCGCGGTCCTGTTCGCCGAGCATCCGTGCGCACTCGACCCTGGCCGAGGCGCTTGAAGACTGTGCGGCGGCCTCCAAGATCTCGGACAGCTTGTCGGGCATCTCCTCCCGGGCATAGGTCAGAAGAACGGCGCCCGAGCTGCCCTCCGCTCTGTCTAAGCTCCTTACAGCCTCGCGAGCGAGATCCTCGCGGGACAGATGCTCCTTCAGAATCTCAAGAGCGGGTTGGCACACCTCTTCGCTGGCGTCGGTGATCTTCTCCCGCGCGATCTCGACGATGCGATCGGGGGCGAGCTTGGCCAGAGCTGCCAGGGCCGCCGCGCGGACCTCTTGGCTGGAGTGCGTGAGTTGTGGCAAGGCACGATCGACATCCTCTGGGCCGCCGATGTCTCCGAGCAGCTCCAAAGCCGCTGTGCGCACATCGTCTGATCTCGAGCGCAACATGCGCGCCAGGGCATGATACCAGAAGTCGCGTCGGTCTGACTTGTGGACCAGTGCCCGTAACGCGGCCACGCGCACGTCATCGTCGCGATCTTTGAGGCAGGTCCGCAATAGGGGCACGTCACGCTCGTCTCCGTGTCGGTGAATGATATCGATGGCCTCTACACGGTCCTCTGAGCGAAAGGACTCGAGAAGCAGGCTTAGGTGCCGCCGCCAGGATGGAGCTCCTATACGGGCCAGAGATTCCAGGGCCGTCCTGGCCACATCGAGATCGCAGACGTCTTCCTCCAAGTTGGCCTCGAGGATATCGATTCCTCTCTGCACCCAGTCAGGTTGGCGCAGCTCGGGGTTCGGCCAGTATTCGGAGGCCAGAAAGGCCAGGAGGTGTGCCGCTTGATTCCTGAGGGCTTCGCAGGCATTCAACCGGGCCTCCCAGGCCTCAAACGACTCGGGCTTGCCCGGGTCGAAGAGCTCCCTGCTTTCGCCCTCAGATGACAACACCTCCTCGCACCAGGCGAGTGTGACTTCGGTTTTGGTGCGCGCGAGCGCGCAGAAGGTCCATCGCGAGACCTCGGGTGACTCATCATGCGCAAGCTCCGAGAGGATCAAGATATCGATGCCTTGGTGAACGCGCGCGAAGACCTCGTCCAGGCACAACCCAACCCGGGGATCAGGATCGCGGACGCCCCTGCGTACGGCCAACTGGACCGATTCTCCGCCCCTCGACAGAAGACACTCGAGCGCCTCGGCCCGAATCTGCGGGTCGGGATGTAGACAGAGTGTGCGTTGCACCAACAGGTCTGGTGTGGACGCATCGACATGATCTGGCAGCCAAGCACCGGCATTGTCCTTGAGTTGTTCGAGGTGGGGTCCTGCCCTCTGCGCTTGCTCATCTGAGCCGTGGACGATCCAATGGGCCGCGGCTGCCCAGGCAACACTCGGGGAGATTCGGTGCAATGCGGAGAGGATCGCATCCACTTCATCGGCGTCGCCAAGAAAGACCTCACCGGCCAGACTGCCGACGGGATCCAATTCCGCAACACCCGCTGCGGACTGTTCCATTCGATTCGATAGCCAAGCCACCAACTCGGCACGGGAGGCAGCATCCAGGGATTCAACGGCATGGGCTAGGATCTCATTCTTGTCGCTATCGAACATGCTGAGGAGCGAGTGCATGGAAGCTCCGTTGCGAGGATCTTCGTTGGACTAGATTTCGAGGGCCCTCACAATGCACTGCCAAACCAGGCCGGCATCCGTCGACGCATCCTCCCAGTTGCCCTGGAACCGCCCGCAGAAGCTCGTCTTCAGAAGCTCCGGTACCGGATCGCCATCGAACTCGGCGAAATTCGGGTGG
This sequence comes from uncultured bacterium, assembly GCA_964585945.1. Lineage (GTDB taxonomy): Bacteria > Eisenbacteria > RBG-16-71-46 > CAIMUX01 > WJJG01 > CAZDKK01. Next base: position 5,354 of record CAZPGB010000030.1, read on the forward strand.
CCGAGTAGAACGCAGACCTCCTGGGTGGCGCGCATGCTCAGATCGACACGCAACTCCTGGTCCTTGCGAATGGCGTTGGCGGCGGTCACGATACGTCGGATCTGCTGCGCGGAAACCTGCGGGAAGAGGCGCTGCAGAATACGCTTCTCCTCCTTCTCGGGAGGGTAGTCCATCTTGAGGGGCGCAAAGCGGTCTAGCTGAGCGGGATCGACGGTGGTCGTACCGGTGAACTGGGCCCCGTTGTTGATGGCCGCAATCCAGAGCACGTTGTTAGGAATGTCGATCGTCGACCCGGTGAGAGGATTGTACATCTTGCTGGTCGCATCGAGGGCGGGCATGATGCCGTTGCGAGCCAGCTCTCGGCACCGATTGAACTCATCGAGGAAGATCAGAAACTGCTCGTCCGGGTTCTCAATGGCTCTCTCCAACGCGCGCAAGATGTCGGTCTTGATCCAAACCGTCTCCACCTGTCCGCCCTCGGTCGCGCGAACCTGCAGGGTCGCCAAGAAGTCGGTGGCCTCGTAGATCGAGCTGCAATTGAAGAAGATGTACTCCAATCCCAGCGCCTCGGCGATCTTCTCTGCCAGGACGGTCTTGCCGGAGCCCTGCGGTCCGTCGAGCAGAATGTTCATTCCGCTCTCGAGAAGAGCCTGCAGCTTCTTCGAGAGGATGGGATCCACGTAGAGACTGTCGTCAATGCGGAATCGGATTTGGCTCAGGAATTCGACCTCGATATGGCCGCGCTCCTTCTTCGCGGGGCTCCTGATGGAGGTGACCCGGACACGGCAAAGCTGGCCGGGTTGGATACGCGGATCGTTGCTGAGGATGACCTTGGGCGCTCGTTTGCCGTCGATGCTGGTGGCACGGAACCGATAGGGGCTATCTTTCTTGGGGTTGCTATAGAAGGTGGTCTCGAATTCACTGCCATTCTTGAGCTTGGGACTGCTCTTCACTTGCCTCGTCGTCACCGCGATAGCTCTCCCTCATCTGCCGCCCACCAGCCGCCTGCAAGTCAAGCGGCACACGGCCTGAAGATCGCGCACACGGTGGGTGGTTGGGCCGGGTGCCGCCAGATGGGATGTGCTTCCACCTCCAAGAGATGCTTCATTCTACCCAAGCTGAACCACTCGCGTCCACGGAGCGCTTCTTGGCCCAATGCAGCCCGGGCGATGATCGAGGTGCGCGGAACCGACTTGCCCTCGGGGAATAGGAAGGGGAAACCGCCCGTGCGGTAGATGCGTCGGGCGCGATATTCCCGGGGCTCCTCGGGCGTCTGGAGAACTCCCCGCGCGGCGCGTTCGACCGAAGGCCGGTGCGTGTAGGCAAAGAACCCCACGGCGCAGGCGTGTTTCTGTAGTTCCACGGCGCGCAAGGCGACGGCTTCGAGCGAAACCCTGAACACCTCCGCCAGTTCGGGGATGGCAGTGGCATGCAGTCCCATGCGGGAGAGGGCGTTCCCAAACTCCTTCTCGGGCATGATCAGCTCGGCGGCGCCCTCGTCACAAAGCCGCTCGAGCGCCCAGGCGGCGTCGGTCAGGTGATCCTTGCCGGCCGTACGCATCTGATACGATTTCGAGGCGTTGTCGAAGAACGTGTGTACCAGTTCGTGCGCAATGCTGAAGCGCCGACGGCCCTGCGACTGAACCGAGGCGTCGCAGATGATGTGGAAGCTCCGGCCGACGGGAACCAGCAGGGCGTCCCAGCCCATGGGCCGGTACGTCTGCTTGACGGGTATTCCGAGCAACTTCGCATAGACCAAAGGATTGAACGGAGGCGGAGTCCAGTCCGGGAATGCCCGCCGCGCATCAGCTAGCAGGGCCCGTGCGCGCTCACGAACGAGTGCACGCATGGCAGCGACCGACTGGGACGAACGGCGTTCGAAACCCGCCGTGCGGATGGGGGTGTCACGGGGCGTCACGGTGGTTCCTCCAGCTACGATCTCCTCCGTTCAGCGGATGATCCTCCGGATCGTCTCGTAGAGATAGGCCCAATCCTCGGCACTGTGGGGCTGTCTGCCACGATACCGGATGCCCAGCAGCATCCGGACATCCTCCTCCGGGATGGGCTCGCCTTCATCTGTCCGGGCCTTCAAGAACTCCTGCAGGCCAGCCGGGAGCCTCACGCCCTCGGGTGTGGAGTTCTCATCCGAACCGGTCAGGTAGGTGGGGTCGGTGTGAAGTGCTTCGGCGATCTTGTTGAGGGCCTGCCACGTCGGGTTGCGAGCCTCGCCGCTTTCCAACTGCGACAGGTAGCCCTTCGAGAGACCGGCCATCTCGGCCAACTTAGAGATTGAGAGACCGGCCTGCAGCCGAAGGTCTTTGATCCTCTCGGCCAGGGACATGATGGCACCTCCTGGTCAGGTCGGAGCTCAGATGGCTCTTGCGACCCGACCTACGGCGGGAAGGCCCCAGAACCCTCGGCGAATACAATATCTTACGTTTCTATTGATGAAAAGAACAATCTAGTCTTGCAATCGTTCATTATATCATACAAAATGTTCTTTGAAATCGGGTGCGTGCGGTGCCGCCAGCCCGGCGCAGAAGCCCGAGAAGCTATAAGTAATTACCGAATGGACAGTTAGGGTTCATTGTCATGCCGGTATCCAATGCGGTCGTGGAGCTTCGGCTGGGGAATATAGAGGGGCGCATTCTGGGTCCCGCCCCCTCTGGCGTTCTGGACCGCGAGCTCAATCCCCATCTTCCCTGGAACTCCCCGCTGTTGGAAGGCCAGGCCCCGGGTCTCTCGGCCCTGGTCTATGACCCTCGCGGGCAAACATTCCTCATGGGGGCTCTTCCACGGGTGAAGGGTGTCCTTCGGACCCAGGGGATTCGCTACCGCATCCGCGATGCCCGTCGCAGCGCAAGTCCGAGTACAGAAACGCGTTGGCACCTAAACGGCCCCCGGCTGAGAGATTACCAACGCGACGTCGTGGAACGAGCGGTCACAGAAGGGGCCGGAATCATCGACATTGGCACCGGCGGCGGCAAGACGCTCCTGGCAGCAGCCATTTTGGCGGCCTTGGAGTTGCCCTCGCTCTATGTGGTGACCTCGCGCCCGTTGCTACAGCAAGCCGTCGAAAACCTTCGCACATACCTGGACGTCGATCCCGGGGTCATCGGGAGCGGCATCCACCGGCCTCGCCCCCTCACCGTAGCTCTCATTCAGGCGCTGTCCAACGGGCATGTGGAACTCTCGCGGTGGAGGAACGGCTGCCTGGTGTTTGACGAGGGGCACCATGCCTGCGCCCCAACGTTCCTGCAGGCGGTTCGGGGTGTGGGGGCTCGTTACAACTATTTCCTTTCGGCCGTGCCCGTGCGCTCGGGAGCCGACCAGGCCGTCCTCGATGCGCTTACCGGTGGGTCGCTGACCAACCACCAGTATTCCGCCCAGTATCTCATCGAGCGTGGGTACGCATCACCGGCCGAGGTTCGCGTTGAGCGCTGTCCCATTCCGGAGCCGACCTTGGAAGTTCCCTTCCGACTGCTCTACCGCCGCGGGATTGTCGAGAACGCGCAGCGCAATGCCCGCATCGCGGCCATCACCCGCACGGAGCAACGTGCGGGTGCCTCGGTGCTGATCCTGGTGGATCGAGTTCGTCACGGCCAGAGCCTGTGTTCGTCGATCGACGGCGCGGCGTTTGTCCATGGCGGCGTCGGCAAGCGCCGTCTGCACCGCCTGACGGAAGCATTTCGAAGCAAGCGCATCTCGTGCCTCATCGCCACCTCCGGACTCTTCCAGGAGGGCGTGAGCATCGATGGCATCGAGGTGTTGATCCAGGCCGGCGGCATGAAGTCCCGCAACAAGGTCTTGCAGTCGATTGGCCGCGGGTTGCGGCGGCAGGAGGGCAAGGAACGGTGTCTCTACATCGATTTCCTGGACGAGGATGAGGCCGGGACCTTGCTCCATCACAGCCTGCAGAGACTGCGCGTCCTGTCGGATGAGGGATTCGCGGTTCCCCAGCTTCTGGACCATGATCGAGAGCAAGCCGGTGCGCTCCAGAACGAGGCCATTGAACCGGTCTGGTCTCACGTGTCAGGGACCAAGAGCTTCCTGCTGATCGATTCTGATGGCAACACACTCGATCAGGCCTACTGCATCGAACCCGAGGTCGTGCCCGCGCACCTCTGCAAGGGCTGCCCGCGGCGCGACCGCTGTCGCAAGGAGGATTGACGATGGCCAGAGTGAGCGGAGTCAAGCCGCTGCCCTTCTCCGTGGTCAAGGCCACGCTCAAGAAGGAACGTGCGAACTGCATGGATACCTATGCGCCCCTCTCGAGGGTCAAGGTCGAAATCCGCAATGCAAATGCGGAGGTCCTCAATCGCTATCAATTGCGTCTCGTGGATGATCCCATCACCGAACCCCTCGTCTTCACGCCCACGTCGTTGCGGCAGCTCGGTCGGACGACGGGGGTGCCGTCGCACGTGCTGGAGCGCTTGCCGGCGGCCGTGGGGCTCAACGTGTTGCGGTGCATGCTGTCGGTGGTCCACGAGAAGCGGCCGCAACGGTTCCTGTTTCGCATGGTTGGCGGCCCGCGGGGGATCCGGCTGCGGGCGCTACTTCCGGGCAGTTATGTCCGTTTCGATGACTCTGAGGTGCTCAAGGAGGTCGAGACGCGCTTGCGAGCCGAGAAGCTCAAGGTGGTGGGTCTGACAATCAATGATGACCTCTTCTCCGTGCGGCTGATCACTCCCGACCGCCACAACCTAGGCACGAGCAATCACCCGGACGCGAATCATGCCGGCTTAGATGTCCGTTCATCGGAGACGGCCCGATATCCTCTACAGGTGAGGGAGCTCTTCTGGCGCTTGGTCTGCTCCAACGGCATGACACGCCTGACGGACCTGAGCACCACGAGAATCCGGCAAGACGGGAACATGGACAAGGCGCTCTTCGGCGAGGCGCTGGGGCGGGCGCTGGGTTCATCGATGCTCAACGGCGGCGTTCTTGCCGCGCGCCTGGGAGAGATGCGCACGCAATACGTGGCCGAGCCCAGGGAGGAAGTGGAACGGGTGTTTCGTGACTACGACCTGGGTAGTCCGCGTGGGCGCACGGCGCGTTGGGTTTGGGAGGAGCTCCACGGAGAGGTGGGTCTGCTGGGAACGCGGCGATTCGATCTGGTGCAGGCGTTTACGTCGGTTGCGCAGAGGTTGGATCATGACTGGCGGCCACGGGTGGAGGATGCGATGGGGGGGTATGTATGGGGGGAGAATTGAGGGGGCAAAGGACAGCGAAGTGGAGAGGTAGGCAAGGAGCAATCGCAGGCATCCTCGCAGTGTAAGCACTTCATGACAGCCGTGATGCCTCTTGTACGAGAATCCATGCATCAGCTCCTTCCTCCAATCTGCTCCTGCAAAACTGAGTGCCCGCAACTGCTTCCCCCAAGGCGTGTTTCGTGATCATGGCTGCACACGCCGTTTCCGGCACACACTCTGCCTAGCTTCTTCTCGGGCAAGGAATCAACGAGGAGGTTGGCATGTGCAGATACCCCAATACCTACGGAGTTCACGAGAATCCCATCCCCGCTTGGGACGAAGAGGCCGCACAGGATCGCGCGCGGTGCATCGCTCGGGCCATGGGTGAGGAGCAAGAGCCTGACTGGCACATGGCGGTGCTGGGCTTCGGGTCGCGCAGTCGCCATCTGCTCTATCCGGATCGTCATGGTGTGGTCGTGCGCCTCGGCCATCTGCTCTTCCAGAACGCCGAGCTGTGCGCCTGTGTCAGGGCGGCATTGGCCATCTGCATGCGCCTGCATGAGGGGTCCCGAGAACGGCAGATGCTCGGCAGTGGGCAAGCGCATGACCTTCCCTGTTCCGAGTCAGATCGGGTTGGTTGAGTCGACGAAGGAGGCTGATCATGAATGTCGTTGGTATCCCCGTCATTGTCTCGGGAATGCTGATCGGGGCGGTCCTGACCACGTTGATGCTGCGACTGCCGAGCTTCTTCAATCTTTGCTTACTGGCCGTCGGCTGTCTGATGGTCTACCTCGGCGTCACGCAGGGTCTGGACGGCCTGCAAGTGTCCGTTCAGCGCTACGTCTTCGATCTCATCTCCAGGCGAGAGCTATTGCTTGGCGCGATGCTAGGTTGCGCCCTGGCATTCTGGGCCACCTCGCGCTCACTTGGCGGACGCAAGAGCAAGTCAAGGTAAGCAAGGAGGCGGAACGCCATGCGTGCACGACGGAGATGGAAGCCCCGATTGCCCATGCGCAAGCTGCTTCGCCCTGCGCGCAGGAACGCAGCCATGGGCATGCGCGCTAGGCTCATGATGTGGAGCTTGGGTCTGCCGTCATGGAGGCGCCTGCTGCTGGTCCTGACCCGGAGACCAAGGAGTCTTCGGCGTACCGCTATCCTAGCGCTGGTGGCGGCCGTCCTGCTCGTCGTCTACCCGTGGCTGGCACAGCCGTGGATTCTGCCCCACTATCAATACGCCCACGAAAGGGGCCTAAGCCTCAATGTGTACGACGGTGCATTCCGTTGGCTCGGCCCCCTGCCGAATGTTCTGGAGCCGGACGTGACCTATGGCTCCTTTCCCTCGATGGACCATCTCGCGGTGGCGCCCGACTCTGTTCCCGCGGCGTGGTGGCGGGTATTGAAGGCGCTCGAAGATTGCCACATGGGTAGCTGGCGTTCGGTCTACGGCGTGGATATCGGCGGTGTGGTTCGAGCGCTGACGGTGGATCCGTTTCTGCGTAGGCGCAGCACCGGGGCCTCCTCATTGGCTATGCAGCTTGTGCGGGTCCTGGATCACCGGACCGTGGGCAGAGGCGAGGGCCGTTTGGCCAAGATCAAGCGGAAGCTGCAAGAACTCCGTGCCGCACCAGTGCTTTGGGCACACTTGGGCGAGGAGGGTCTTAAGGCCTGGTTGGCGACCGATGCACCGCTGGCCATTGGCCGGCGCGGTACGGGTTTCGGCTTGCCCGTCTACGGAATCGAGTTGACCAGCAGGATTCTGTTTGGCCACGGTGCCGCCGATTGTGACCTAGTCGAATGTGCACTCCTCGCGGCGGCCCACAAGAGCCCGTTCGTGTTGCAGCCCAACCAGCATGGTTGGGAAGTCTCCCGACCGAGTTTCGATCGGGCCGTTCGGCGCGCGCGGCGGGGCATTCGACTGGCCTACGGGGCCGAGCACCCCCTCACCGTGCAGGCCTGTCAGGTCCTGGAAGACATGGACCCGCCGGCAGTCCGTGTGCCGCCTGACTTCTACCAGATGGTAGAGCGGGATTCGCTTGTGCGCTTCAGGCAGCTCGCGAGCCCGAGTCGCCGGGCGCCTGTCCTGGCCCATCGTGTTATGGAAGCCGTGCGTGCGCAGCTAAGGCTGCAGTTCGGTGGCTGCTGGAAGGACTCGGTCAGTGGAGGCATTCGGCTGTCGGTGGATGCGGTTCAGAACCACGCCTTTTGCGTCGCCGTCGATGATGTTCTCCAAGACCTTGAGAAGAGCCTCGGCAGCCAGCTCTCGATGCCTCTGCGGGGCGAGGGCGATAACCAGCTGCATGCCGGCGTGACGATTGCGGTAGCGGATGGGTTCGGTGCCATTAGGCTCCTTTACACCAACGATGTTCACTGTCCCTATTTCTCCTGCACACCCGGTTCAGAACCTTCTGAGGATGTCAGGATTCGCATGGGCTCTGTGGGCAAGGTGCCGCTTGCCCTTCTCTTCGGTTCGCTTGGCCATGAGCCCGAGACCATGTACTGCAACCTGGCTGTCCCGGGAGTCCACAATAACGGGCACCTGCCTGGGGTATCCGACTGCCGGCAGGCTGGGGCCTGGCTACCAGCGAAACACGTCTTCAGCAGGAGTTGGAATTGCCCGCTGTTCTGGGCACTTCGGAACGTCTCGAATGAGGCACTTGGTCGCTTAGCAGAAGACTTCGGAATCGAGCTCTGCGAGTCCGCGCCGCCCAAATCCAGTTTCGTCTTGGGTCTAGGGACCTCCACCCTTCCGCGCATGCATCTGTGGATGCATGAGATCCTCAGCGTTCTCGCCAATCCCAACGACACGACCGCAGGCTCCATTCAGCTTGTCTACCGCTACCGTGGTTCCGGCCCGGCGGCGAAGTGGGAACCGATCGGTCATCCGCTGTTTGATCCGCGGATTCGTCACTACCTGCAAGATGAGCAGAGCCGTGCCTTCGTGCAAGGGGTTCTCTCGGCGCCGCTTGGCCCCGGAGGTACGCTGATGCGGTTATGCGATTGGGTCCCTGAGAAGCGGGATCGGATCATTCTGCATGTCGCCAAGAGCGGCACCGTCGAGTTGCCTGAAGACATGGTTGGTGGGCTGCTTGTCTCCGGGGGTCTGCTCATCGACGCCTCTCAACCCTGGAATTCACAGTGGACTTACCTCGTTGGCGTCTCCACGCCCGATCCGCGGCAGCCCCTTGGGGACCAGCGGCTTGCGGCGGGAGATGTCGCCCGTCTCGTTCGTGTGGCCTTGGAGTTTCTGCCCTGGGAGCGCGCGCGGGGGGCAGACATTGCGGAGGTGGACAATGAGCATGGTGGATAGGCTCTCGGGTACGTTCTCAGGTTCTGTGGTTCTCGGCGGGATCGCCGTTGCGGTCGGTTCCGTGGTGTCGGGTTTCACCACGTGGTTTGGGTGCAAGGGGTTTCTGGACGGCGCCGGGTTTCCCTGGGTTGTCGCCATTGGCCTCAGTCTTGCTCTCACCTTCATGATCCAAGCCCTGTTGGTTATTGCCGTCTTCAAGATCAAGTCGGGCCGCCTATTGACCAAGGTTCACTGGTTGATGGTATACGCGGTGACGGTGTTCTTCTCCTGTTCTTTCTCGGTCGGCTTTTGGACTCACACCATTCACGGCGACGATCTGACGATGCAATCGGTCGAGAAGCAGCTTGGTCCGTTCCTCAACGGGATGCAGCACTACGAGCAGAGCTTTGCTGCGATGGCGACAGCTCTTGGCGCACTCAGTGCACACTCTGAGGAGATGGCTACCTTGGAACGCACGGAAGGTACGTCCTGTGGCTACCGAACCGCGGCCAAGGAAGGCCCGCGCTGGGAGCTTCGCAAGAATGATCAGGAGACGATCGCACGGCACTCCGCGCGTGCATTTGCTCTCAGAGATTCGCTCCAGCGCGTCAACTCCCGCATCATGAAGCGCTATGATGACATGGATCCTCGGGAGTCACGCGAGATCGAGAGACAAATGAAGCAGGCCCTCTATTGGGCCAGCACAACGAGGCACGATCCCCAGCTTGCCCTCTGCCGGGAATATCTCTTTGATCGGGTCGAGTGTGGGGGGCGGGATCTGGAGGTCAATGGTTTCCAGTTTGATTGTCCCGATGCGAAGTTCGACGCGCTTGCCCATGAGGTCATCTTAACGCTCGACCAACTTCCTCCCCTACCCAATCCGGAAGAGCTGCACTTCTACCATGATGAGCCCGCCTACGCGGTGCGCCTCGTCTTGGAGTCGGTCGCGAGGCGGATTGGCGGCATGAATATCGGCGTCCTGCCCCAGGGGCGGGAAAAGCTCGAGGCGTCAAGAGTGCAGGAGATTCAGAGCGGTCCGCCCCAGAAGGCGGGTGGCAAGCTGGAGCCTCTGCCCATAGCCCTGGGACTCATGGTCGACATCCTGATTCTCCTGGCAGCGGTGCCGCCGCGGCGCCGGGACGCAGCTCTGGGCCCCCAGGGTGCACCGATTCTCGAGCAAGTCAGTGCGGTCATCGCGTTCCTGAGGTCATCCGACCAGCATGTCGAGAACGTGCGCCGCGCGATGCTGGCCGGGGAACCCGATCATCTGGATTTGCACAGAATCCTCCTTGGCGCATCAGCCCAGGTGGGCGGGGAGCAGTACATCTATATCTCGGAAGACATGCCCGAGAACGAGGCGAGCATTGTCGGCAAGCTGATGGATGCCATGGTCTACATCAAGAAGGCCACGCCGTGCGGTGTCCGTTCGGGCTCGGTGCTGGGTTGGTTGTGGCGTCGCGAGTGGCGCGATGCGTTCGACACCGAGCAAGAGCCCACTGCGGTCTGGATGCTCACGGGTGGGTTAGGCGCAGAGGAGCTCCGGTTGAGCGCGGCGCTTGCGAGTGAATCCTATGTCCTGAATCGATCCGCCGACATCTGTCCGGGTGGACCATCCGCCCATGGGTCTGGGAGTCGCCCTGTATCGGAGGATTCGGAGGGGGGGATGGTTGAGAGTGCAGAGCCGGCCACGGCAACCACCTAGCCCGGGCGTGGCGGTGGCCGGCATATCCAGGAGGGCAATCTGATATGGCAAAGGCAAGACGTCGACCCCGGCGTGCTCCGAGTTGGCCGATGCTACCGCGGAATCACAGCGCCCGATTGCTCTGGGCGGGCGTCGCCATGCTCGTTGTCTTGTCCTTCGTGACGTACGCTGGACATCACCCGGGCCTCTCGGGACACCCGGCACTGCGACCGCCTGAGCATGCACTGGATGCCCTGCGAGCGCTGTTTGGGCTGATGGCCTATGGCCTTCCCTTTGCTCTGATCGGCCTTGGGCTCATCGGGTTCTGGGGGGCACATTGGGTTCGCCGGCGGAGGATGACCATCCGTCTCGCGGCCATGCTGCCTCTTGTGTCAGCGTTTCTTGAGGCCGGCGGGCGCTTGGCTGGACTGGGCTCTGGGGGCGGTGGTTATCTTGGCGCCACGGCATACTTCTACTTCGAGGACGTTGCAGGAAGGACACTCGGCCCCATCCTGCTGTGGGTTGCCATGATCATTGCAGCCAGGGCCCTGTATCCTTTCCGCGCCGTGGACCAGGCGGCTTTAGGTGTGTCCAGATTCGCCTGCCGGTCGATCTCTGCACTATGGAGTGGCCTAGGAGGACTTGCTCGGAGGATTCGGGCCAGGAAGGCCCCCCAACCCGCCGGGCTTCCCGGTGCGCGCATGCGGAGTCAACAGACCGCGGACTGGAGCAGGGTGGCGCCGCGCGGCCAATGGAGAGCTGCTGGAGCTGCTGCACCTTGGTCTCCTCCCTGGGCGCAGGAGGCTTCGACCGGGATGCGGTCGGCACGACCCACTCAGATGGTCAGTGAGGCCGGAGGCTATGGCCTCCTGCCCGTGCCCGAACCGTGGGCCTCGTTGCCGTTGCCTCGAGACATCCTCCCGAGGGCTGAAGAAGCCATCATCCGTGGAACCGTTCACGGACTGGAAGACCCTTCGGATCTTCAGGCGCAGATCGTGGACGTTGCCAAGCGCCTGACGGGAATTACCTTGGCACCTTGCGCATGTCCACACCAAAGGGAGTTGGCGGCGCTCACGTTTGAGTTCCAGCGTGTAGACAACGGGAGGAAGGTCATCACGGACTTGGAGCGCGTGGAGCGCGACATCGCTCTGGCATTGGGACGTGATCGCGTGAAGATCTTGTTCGGATCGACGGTCAAGATTCGTTTGCCCCTGGGCCGTAACGAGCGAGCGCTTGTCAGGTACTCGCCCCTCATTGATGAAATCGCGGCTTCATCGGCAGCCGATTCCATCATCCACGTCATTGGACGGAATCCGCGCGGCAAGCCTTTCTATCTGGAAGCGCTGAATTCCCGGCACGTTCTCGTGGCCGGTACCACCGGCAGTGGGAAGTCGAACGTTCTGTTCAGCATCATTTTGGGACATGCTCTCCTGCAGAGCCCAAAGAAGGTGAAATTGGTTCTCGCCGATCACAAACAGGAGTTCAGCATCCTCGAAGGCTTGCCACACTTGTACCATCCCATCGTCACCGATGTTTCGGAATTCAAGGAGCTTGAATTCCGTTTGCAGGGGGAACTCGAGCGACGCAAGGAGATCAGGGCCCGCAGACAAAGGGAAGACTTCGAGACACTGATCATCGTCATCGACGAGTTTGAGGGTTTTGCTCCTACGGAGAGCTTCATCAGACTCGTCGCCGAGTCCCGAAGTGCGCGGATGCGCTTCATCCTGGCGGTGCAACACCCGACAAGAGAGGCTTTGGGAGACACGCGACTCAAGGCGAACCTGCTAACGCGCATTTGCTTCCAGGTTGCGCATCCTTCCGCCGCCCATGTCGCGCTGGGGGATAAGGACGCCGCGAAACTCGCCGCATCGCTGATGGGGCGGGGCGATTGCATTGTTCAGTCCCCCCGTGGAGTGGAGCGCGTGCAGGCGGCTTGGGTCACATCGCCCGGGGAGGCAGAGCCCTCCGATCTGGGGACCATCGTCGATTTCCTTCAGAGACTACGCACGGGAGAATTGGCTGATGAACGTCGAGATGCGCTTTCTAAGTGAGACGGATGCGATCAGGCAAGCCGTCAACAGAGCAATGGGCCAAGCGCACCAGTCGGTTCTGATCTGCACAGCCCTCGTGAGGCAATTGCGCCTGGAGCTTCTGGACGAAGTCGTCCCGTTTGCACGGGTCGCAGATGAGTTGCTGGGGCGTGGCGTGTCGGTGTTCCTCCTGCTGGCCGGCACGCCCTCACGGCCGTTTTTGGAGAGCCTCAGGCAGCACCCCCGTGTGCTGGAGGGCATGCCCTGGCGATTGTGCGCTCGGGTTCACTTCAAGGCGGTGCTTGTGGATCCGCAATTGGAGAGCAGAATGGTGGTTTTTGGCTCTTCCAATCTCACCGGCGGCGGGCTGGGTGTCCGCCCTCAGGGGCGGCAGAACTTCGAGTTCGCGATTTCGACCAATGACGGGCGCATCATCAATAGGATCTCACAGGTGGCGTGGGATATCTGGCAAGGGAGGCCGTGCGAACGGTGCCGGATGCAGAAGCTCTGTCGACGGGAGAATGAGCGGATGGCAAGGGCGCTGGAAGGAGAGGGTGAGGGGAATGCGGCAGGTATCTCGGTGTGACGCTAAGGTTCAGGGCGCATTGCATCCGGCGGAGAGCAACGTGCCTATGTGGAAGAGGCCCCACAGGGATCGTGTCTGTTATTGATGAGGCTTTGGCGCGCAACCGATGCCGGGAGGATGCCCGGATGGAGGAAGCCATGCATGAAGCAGATCTCGCTTCGGCGGCCAGTAGAGCCCTGAGGCTCTTCAAAGCGGGCAACCCTGCCGATGCTCTCATGCTGCTTGAGCGGACGATTGGCAGCTTCACGCCGCGATTGAGAGGCGCCGATCCTGATGAAGAAGCTGGACATCAGTAGCCCCAGGCAACGGAGGATTTCGTGCGACAGGACGCCTTGGTGCATTGCGTGTAGCCAACATGGCGCTTTGCAGACTGCCTTTTTCCGCTCGCGGCACGCCTTCTGCGGGACGCTTGCGGGAGCAAACCTGGGAGGAACACCACTTGCGGAACAAGATTGTAAATGTGCCGGGCATCAAGAAGCCTATCCAACGTGCGAAAGGCTTTGAAAAGAAAGGCCTGGCAGAATTCAAGCTGGATCTGCTTGCTCTGTGCGGCTTTGGCTGCCGCTACTGCAGCAGCAACCGCGGGAACTACCTTCGCATCCGGCGTCGTCCGTTTGGTGACGAGACCGAACGCCAATTGGGTCGGCGCCTCATGCCGGCAGAGGATCCCTCCCTGATGTTCGTATTCCCGGACATTATGGATCGGCTTAGACGACAGCTTGGCGGCCGCTCGAAGTGCTGGGGACGCGGCAAGACACTCGTTTTCTCGATGCTGACAGATGGCTTCTCACCCTGGCTCGTCGAGAACGGCATCACGGAGGAGGCTCTCCAGCTCGTGGTTGAGCGGACTGCTTTCAGGGTGCGAGTCTTGACCAAGAATGCGACGGTCGGCTCTGATCGGTGGGTCGCGTTCTTCTCGCGCCATCCGGGGCGATTCACGGTAGGCCTGTCCGTAGGAACACTCGATGACCATTGGGCCCGTCGAATGGAGATCGGCACATCCCCGCCAAGCCACAGATTGGATGCACTGCGTAGCCTGCAGGATGCGGGTGTCCCTACCTACGGCATGTTGTGCCCGGTCTTTCCGGACGTGCTCGAGCAGGGGCAGCTTGAGGCTTTGATCGACGCCGTGGACCCCGCCAGGGTGGAACACTTCTGGGCCGAACCCTACAACGACAGGAACAATTGGCGCATCGTTCGCGACTCCTATCCCCCGGGGGCCTTCGGGCGCCAATGGCTGGAAGAGGTCTACGAAATGCGCAACTGGGAGCGCTGGAGCCGCTATGCCACGGAAGTGTACTGCCGGCTCCGTGACCATGCGCGCCAGCATGGCTGGTTGCAGAAGCTGAGTTTTCTGCTGTACGAGGACCACATTGCACCAGCCGATGCCAAGACCTACCGGCGTCTCGAAGGAGTCCTGCTGCAGTCAAAACCTGCCCCCAATGGCTTGAGCCGCAATCCACACATGGCGAGGAAGCAGCAATGAAGAAGTGGACGGCCGAAGAGCTTCATGCGGCGCGCCGAAAGGCAGCTGACCGATACTACGAGGCCGGATTGGCAATCCTCAAGGAAGCCAAAGTGCAGAGCTGGTGCTTTCATGAGATCCGGCTCAAAGGTCATGTCTCCAAAGGTCTCCTGAGGTGCCCACTTCCTTCAACTCGCCGGCGCCTGTACATACTCGCACACGAATGTGGTCACGTCGCGTGTGGCCATTTGGGAGCCAGGAGCGGCCAACCGCGACATCGAGAGGAATACGAGGCTGAGCGTTATGCCCACGCCGCGATGCGACGTCATGGGATATGCATCTCGCGGAAGTCGACCGAAAATGCCAAGAAGTACGTGGCCAGAAAGATCGAACAGGCCATCCGTCGTGGTGCCAAGAAGCTCGACCGCGATTCGGTCCGCTGGTCGCATGGGTATCACCGCGCCGAGACTCGGCGGGCACTGGAATCAGGCCTCGTCAAGTTGGTTGATCTTTCACGCGGGTGAGGTGAAGATGTGCGCAGGAAAGGTACGCTATCCATCAGTCGCGGGGTCGACGCGGAGGTCGGGCCAGGTTCTCAAGCAAGACAGGGTAGACCGTCTTCGAGATCGCGCAGGCCAACCGAGTCACATAGGATCTCGCGCTCCTGCCCGTTGCGTGATGCCGATAGGCAGGGCAGCCGCCAGCACACAAATAAAGCCACGGGCAATCGTGGCAACCGGAGGGTCTGTCCGCGACGGTTTGTGCAAGGAAGCGCTGCAGCGGGGCCATATCCTCCTGAGCGCCATCCACAATAGCTCCCATACAGAGCTTCCGATCGCCGACCAGATATTGGCATGGATAGATGTTACCGTGTGCATCAACGGCTCTCATGCCGCCAAGAGGAGCTGGGCAGGCGAAGCATCCTCCTCCACGATGGAGGCGTTCCAAGGAGTCGTTGAAAGGCCAGATACGCTCGAGATCATCGGGAAACCGCTGAGCGATCTCAAGCAAACTACGGGAGTATCTACCTAGATCAACGCCGAGATTGGTGTGAATCGTCTCACCCTTGGAGTCGAATGGAATGACCGGGCAAACGCCGCACGTCGCCGTGCCGAGTTCCAGCGTTGCCTGCACGATATCAGGGCAGCGATCCTGAATCATCTTGGTGACGGTGGTTCGTACATGGAAGGGGATTCCCCGATCCCGGAGCATTCGTAGGCTGGCCATGACATCCTGCCAGGAACCCTCCCCGGACAGAGCATAGGGCCGTTGGGCGTCGTGATGAGCCCGATGCGGATCGAAATCACACAAGACCCCGACCTGATGACGGCCGAGGAGCTTGGCGATCTCAGGTGTAAGAAGCGTGAGATTGGTCGTCATGAGGAAGCTGGGTGTAACGTAGTTTCGGGAATCTCCTCCACCGGTGTAGCGAGGCAAGACCTGTGTCAGAATGTCGAGATTGGTGAGGGGCTCACCGCCAAAGAGGACAACACGGAATCGGGATTCCTTCGGGATTGCAGCCCGATAGAAATCGATCACGCGGCTAGCGGTCTCAGCAGGCATTCGTGTTTGTGAGGCGTAGGCGCGACCGAAGCAGTAGATGCAGTTAAGATTGCAGTGTTGAGACACTAGCAAGTAGAGCGTGAGGGTCTCTTGCCTGGCGAGGGGGATGGGATTGAGCGCGGGTTCCGAAGGCGGAGTGGGCGGATCAAAGAAACCATGTTGTTTCAAGGAAGTACGCAGTGAAGAGGGTGCCGAGACATCCGGACTTCTCAGGACCTCGCTGGCATGCTCGGCATCTCCGTCGATGAGTATGGCCGAGCATCTCTCCCGATTGAAGGCAATCACTTGCCTTGAGGGGAGGGTTAGCAGATACGTCCCTGATTGCAGAGACGTGATCTCTCTTCCGGGAAGAAGCACGGCGCTCCCCAGTTCTTAGGTCGGGCGCCGAGGCCCGGCCTGGCCAGCGCCAATCCATGCGTTATTCACACTTCGCGCCCAGCGCGGTTCTGTCCGTCGAGCGCTGGGGTGGCTCCAAGATCAGGTCGCCGGAGGTTGCACTCGTCATCTTGTGCGACTTGGCGGGACAACCGATCGCCAAGAGTCATCCGCCATGCGGCCGGGTTCTGTATTGGCTCAAGCCTTCTCGCGATCTTCGGTCTCCTCGTCGGGTGGGGAGAATAAGCCCCCACACGATTCGGAGGCCGGTTTGTCCTTACGTTTTCGGGGCGTGTCGTCATGATGGCTTGGCGTATCTGTCTCGTCCTTGTCCGGATCATCAGGATCTTCCGGCTCACTGGCTTCGCCGCCATGCTGCTCATCAGCTCGGGCATGTCTTCTGCCGTCTGAACTGGTATCTTTCTTGCCAAGGTGATCCTCCGGCGGAGAGGACCTCGACCTGCTGAGACCGGATTCCTGAGTCTGTTCATCCTCCGAGCCACCGTCTCCTGAAGGGCGGGACCCATTCCCCTCGGGAGGTGCAAAAAATCCGCCGCAATCCGGGGACGCCGAAGTTCGCCCCTTAGGATTGGTTGCTTTTGCGCGCTTACTCGCGTCTTTTTTGGCAGGCAGAATGACCCTATGGTTCTTGCCGCCTTGCTTCTTAGGGGAGTTCATTCTGCATCTCCTTCTTTCCAATGGGGGGAGCTAACGGCTTCCCTACTCCCATCATACAGATCTAGGGATCTCCGAGTTTCCGCCCGAGCCAGCTCCGACCCCGTAGGCCTGGGCGCTTGGATTACTCAAATCTCGGCCAAGTGTGATCCGAGGCTTAGGACGACTGAAACTGCATCTGCAAGATCCGGGCCTGGACCGCATGGCTTTGGCCTTCTTTCCATTTCTTGGAGCGCCCCCTTTGGAACCGCCTGTTGCGCCAATGCGGAAGCGTTAGTAACTGCCTCCTCTCGCAAAAAACCCCCGGAACGCGGCCACGGAGTATCGGGAATCAGTTCGGGAGTATGAGGCTGTTTGGCGGGATTGCGCAAGACCTACCCGTGTAGGCATCCCAATGCGTGGATGCTCTAGGGAACTGGGCACTCTCAGCCGAGGTTGCCCGGATTCAGCATGGCTAGCGCCCCAGGCGGCGACCCTACACACCAGTTGACCGGACGGTCCTCTGGCCTGAGATTCGGCTATGGAGATTGTCATGGGCTGTGGGGCTGGAGAGGCCAACCCGCATACGTCGTTTGCCATTGAGTTGGCGATTGCTATGGAGCCATTGGCCATGCGCGGGGATTCGCAGGAACGGTACAACCGAGCCTATGCTGGTCCGGAAAGAGACATACTCTGGAATCTGCATGGACCGGCACCCGGCGTGGTTGCCTATTTCGATGCGCCCGCTGTGCAGAGGGGTAGTGTACTGGTTCCTGGGTGCGGATTGGGATATGATGCTATCTTCCTGGCACAGAGGGGGTTTCGGGTAACGGGAGTCGATTTGTCCCCGAACGCGATTCGCAAGGCGCGGGCCAAGGCTCAGCGAAAGGGGGTCGCGTGTCGCTTCCTCTTGGAGGACTTTCTGAACCTGCCAAAGGAGATGCAACAAACATTCGATTACGTGGTCGAAGTGGCCAATTACCATGTTATGAGGCATCCACAGAGACAACGATTCTTGAACTCCATGGCTGGTGTGCTGAAGGCCGGAGGCAGGATGGTCTTGATCTGTCTTCGGTATGATCCAGGGCGGAACAAGCGCTACCCGCATGGGTTGCGGCAGGCCAGTGTTGTGAAGGAGGTGCAAGCGATCTTTCGGATGGAGAACCTGAGCCCAACGACGCTGTATGCCGGAGGCATTGCGGACGCGTTCATGTTAGTGGCACGGAAGACCTCCGAAGACTAACTCATTTCCCTAGTGTCTGTTGTGGGGCTCACAGGGAGCCGCTTCCTGGGCCGGCCGGTATTCGCCTAGGGAAAAGAGGGGTCGGTCGGGATCCCTGGTGAGCGGTCCGCGCAGGAGGCTTTGGGAGATCAGGCTCGGGCCGCCCTGTCCATGAATCCAGAGATGCTCTTCCGGCCATCCATTCGTGCGCTTTTCTTCACATTGGAATTCTAGATTGTCCAGATTTCTAGACAACGAATCATCAGCCAGCGGCCGATCGGCCCTGTAATTCTATGATATACAATAGCTTGCTGGCATGCACGCTCTCGGCAGACTTCTTGTCTAGGCCCCAGCGGATATTCGAATGAGGAGTATACATATGTTTCTGAGCTACGCGCGCCTCGTACAGCGCACCATTGCCTATGATACCTTCATGTTTGGCAATATGGCCAAGAGCCGTCTTGCCCGACTGTGGGCTACCTACTGGGCTGCGGAGCGTGGCGCGGGCTTTATGCAAAGACTGGGCCAAGAAGTGCTGGATCCGCAAGATCTCAGGCGCCGACTAGGGAGTATCCAGGCGGAGCTTTACAGATTCCATGAAGAAAAGGGCCGTCAAGAGCATCTCGTGCCCTTCCCCCTTGACGGTATGTTGTGGCGCCTAAATCAACTCAGGACTACAAGCCTCGCCCTCGCATCTGCTTTGCTTCAATCCAGTAATCTGGACAATGAGAGCAACCTAGATGGCCACCCGGTTTTCGAACCCTTCGTGTGCGCACTGGAGTCATGTATTGCTGTCTACCCATACACCTTCTATGAGGCCGATCCGTCGGTACATGGTTCCGGCTCACCGGAGATGCTCATTCGGCTATGGCTGCCTACAGATGAGAAGGGCCAGATAGCCGGAGGGCTCTTCCTGCCATGGTTGAAGGAACAGGCGTCTAGTAAGGAGTCCCCCGATGTCTGCACCGAGCACGCAGAGGACGCCACCCACAGCGACTACGATAGCGATCGCCTGGGGATACTCAAGAGGTGGGGTGACTCCAGAATCGAGAGCCTGTCCGATGAAGAGGCAGTGACCCTGAATCACGGAATCGGTGGACGCCGTGAGGGAATCGTCTTGTCATCCTTAGATATTGGGACGGTTGCCCGCCATGCTAGAGAGAACTTGGCAGCAGGATACCTGAACGACGTTCGCGTGCTCTGCAAGCCTCCGAATGGGGACTCGCAGGAAATTGCGTGGGGCATTGTCTGCCTGGCCACGATCATTCCTTCATTCTTTGAGCGTGCCTTCGCAGAGGGGTACAAGGTATTCACGCAGAGGAATGAATCTCGCCAAAGCCTAGGCTGTATTGATGGTTCTGAATTGGACAACGCTCTACGCACACACCTGAGTATTCCCACCAGCGCATATGGCCAGGTTCTGAGGAAGCTTCGAGCAAGTCACTGCAATGCTGAGTTCCACAATCAGGCCTCGACGCTGGCCCTGGTTGCCAAGTCGCCTGAGGACCAAACAGCGTTAAGGGATCTTCTCTATCTCTGGGCCGGACCCAAATTCTGCGTGGACAAAGCCCATCTCAAGAGAGCGTTGCAGCAAGCTCAACACAGCTGGCAATTGCTCCGTCAAGTGCGGTCACATATGATGGGGCATCTGGCCCATGAACTCGAACCGCCCATGGCCAATATCAGTTTCGCTGTAGATGCCATTCGCAGGAATCCAGACAAGGCCGATCCGTGGCTGGGTTCCATCGAAGACCAGGTGGCTTCAATAGACTCGCTTTCAGATCTCTTTCTTTGGCAGCGACTTAGACATCCGGACGACTACGCGCGGGAATCCGATCTAGGCGCCGAGCTGTCAATGGCAATCAGGCGGGCCTGCAGACATGCGGCGCTTGTATCGGCAAGTCGCCGTCTGCGCAGTCTTCTCTCTCATGTGCAGGGTTTGGCACATCTCCTTGACCATCGCACCGACCTGATTCATCTATTCGAAAGCGCTTTCGCCCTTTCTACAGGCCCCGCTCTTGCCAACCAGCGGCCTCTACGAACCTACTGGCACTTCCTGCGCTCTTCGTTGCATGTGTTTCTTCACAATGCCTTACTGCACGGGCTTGAGATTTCGCGCGACGTTCAGCACCAGGTATTCACCCCTGCGTATGTCAAAGTCCACTCCGAGGCTTCCTCGATATCGAACTCCCAGGGCCTGGTTATCTCGGTAGTCAATACGTGCATGAAACCGGACATCGATCGGATCAGGCGCTTGTTGGAGGACCCCTTTCCTGATAGCCCCGAGATGCTGCCGGATGTTCACTGCCATGGCCTGAGTGCAGCCATCGCATATCAAGTGGCCCAGTGGTCGCTCCATTGTCGTTCATCCGATACTCTTGAGCAGATGCTCGATGAAATGACAACTAGCTTAACTGGAGACGCTGAAGGGTGGAGTTGCCGTGTGTACTATGGTCCACACCTTGCCCTTGCAGTTCGAACCGCACCCGCTGATACTGGCCATACTGGCGTTGTCTTCGAACTGCATCCACCACTGGTGACTGGAGGGAATGGGGAGGGGGGGTAGGCCATGCGGGGGGCGCAGCAGAATCTTGTGCGCTTATGGGTCATGGATGATGAGGCCGATCTGGGCTGGGAACGCTTGCTTCCGGAGCTGCTGGCTTTGGCCTGGAAGCAACTACTGCGTGAAGGATCAGGTTCCCGCTATGAGATTCTGCCGCCACGTTTTGTAGTGACCCGCAGCTTTGAAAGCCCCCAGGCTTTCTTGCAAGCACTGGCAGAATCCACTGCGGGTGATCTCCCCGAAGTTGCCCTCCTCGATTTGCGCTATGTAGATCCGGGTGGAGCTGTAGACACCTCCGCAGGCCTGAAGTGCGCGCAGGCGCTCTTAGAACGTACGGATCACCTTGGAGCATATCCAGATCCGGCATGTCTTGTCTGTACGCTCTATGATTCCAATTTCGAGGCTGATACGACCCTGCTAGCACGTAGGGCAATTCCCACCATCGACAAGCGCATGCTGGTGGGATTGTTGTCGCAAAAGCGCTGGGAAGAGTCAGGCGAGTCCGCGCCCGCTGTTGTGTGTCGGCATCTGGCGGCCATCGTTCGTCAAGGCGTATACCGTAGTCACCTTAGGGGAATTTCACCCCTGAGCCCGCAGTCGCATCGTCTTCTACGTCTATTGGCCCATGAGCTTGAACCGCCGCTTGCAAACATCGCTTTCGCTACGAACGAGATCCGCAGGGAGCGAGAGCGAACGGAAATCTGGCTTCAGTCGATCGAAGACCAACTGGCCTCGGTGGATTCGTTCGCTGATCTCTTCCTGAGGCAGAAGCTCAGGCATCCTGACAACTATGTGGGGCAAGCTGATTTCGCCTCCGAGATCACTCAGGCAATCCAACGCGCCTGTAGGCATACTGCGCTAGTCTCGGCCAAGCGCTATCTTCGCAAGCACTTTGGAAACCTGCCGGACCTGGAAGCCTTGCTCGACGATCGACACGCGCTGGCTGTGCTCTTCCAGAGTGCCTTTGATGTCATCGGTGTTCAAGACAGCGACAAGGGCTCCCTCTTCAATTGCTCTTGGCCTTTCGTGCGTGGTGCGATGCATGTGCTCTTCAGGAATGCGCTAGTACATGGTCTTTCGCTTCACCCAGATGTCAGAGGCCGCCAATTCGCCGCAGCGTATATCCGCATCAGCCGCGGGCCTGTTGAAGGGCTCCCGGCGGAGATTCCTGCCCTCTCCGTTAGCAACGAGTGTCGAATGGAGGACGCGGACAAGGCGCGATATATCTTGGAGCATCCTTTTCCAACGGACGGCGAGGTCCTGACCAGAATCCACGGACACGGCTTGTGCGCGGCAATGACCTATCAACTAACGCAATGGGCTCTGTTTGCTGAATGCACAGAGGACTTGGAGAGTATCCTTGAGCAAAGAAGGATCTATGTCAATGCTCAAGGCGTGGCCTGGGTTTGCCGCCTATGGTTTCGCCAGCACCTGGCAATGGTGAGCAAGATCGCTGAAACGTCGCCTGGACTATCGCGAATCACCTTTACACTTTGTTTGCCACAGCTTTCCAGGAGGGACGGGAAAGGAGGAAATGCGTGAAGCAAAAAGCCGAGCTTCCCATTCGGGTTTGGGTATTTGACGACGAGGAAGATTTTGACTGGGAGACGCAATTCCCCGGAATACTCGGGAGGGCGTGGGATTGGCTTATCGGGCAGCCATCAGGCCGCGGATGTGAAAAACGTACGCCAGGTATCTCTGTAGCGCAAGCATTTGGGACTCCGCAGGAGTTCATAGATGAGATATCTGGTGTGTCAGCGGAGGATTTCCCTGAGATCTTCCTGATCGACATGCGCTACAAGAGACCGGACGGTACCGAGGATCCCCGTGCGGGGCTCCAGTGCATTGAGGCGCTCTACGAACGTGCAGATCTTCTTGGAATCCGCCCCGATCCACCGTGCCTTGTGTTCACCGTCTATGATAGGGATCTGGAGACCGACATCGCCATTCGCGCTGGCCGGGCCTTTCCGATTGTGGACAAGCGACACTTCAGTAGACTTCTTTCCCCCCAATCTTGGTCTCTCGCCGGTGAGTCATCTATGGCCAATCTCTGCAGGAATTTGATTGCGGCCCTTCATCGGGCAATTGAACGAGAAAAGCTCAAGAATCTTCCCAGCGTATCGACAGCAGGCCCGGCGGAGAGATTTCTGACCATTTACAAGAAAGTATTCCATGAGCATGTGCCCAGGAACCCGAGATTCCTCGAAGTGCTCTCCCAAGCGGAAATTTTCGCAGCGACCTTGTGTCCGGAAGACCCATATCGGAGCATAGTCGTATGCGGTGAAACGGGGACTGGAAAGACACGGCTGTGTGAAGTCATGCATCAGAGCAGTCCTATAGCAGACAGGCCATTCGTTAAACTCAGTTTAAGGAGCCTCAACCTAAACCTCTGGCAGTCAGAACTCCAAGGGCACCGAAGGGGAGCATATACCGACGCGCGGGAGGATAGTGAGGGTCTTTACAGTGCGGCGGCAGATGGTGTCCTTTTGCTAGAAGATATTGACAAGGCCCCGCTTGCACTCCAGGCAGCACTGCTTTCAGTCTTTGAAGAGCGCGAGTATCGCCGTCAAGGCGAAACGAAGGTTCGCAGCTTCGACGCGCGACTAATGGCGACTTGCTGTGAAAAGCAGGAATTAATGGAGATGATCAAACGAAAGAGGTTTTTGCGGGACTTTTGGGAGAGAATTAGCGTGTGCGAGGTACATCGCTTACCTTTGAGGGAGGATGAAGAGGAGATTCTCGCCGCGGCCGAAAGATTTGCGGCTGCAATGAATGTCGGGTTGTCGAACGATGCGAGGAAGGCGCTGGTGAAGCACCATTGGCCAGGCAACTATCGCCAGCTCCATTCTGCTATTGAGGCGGGCTACATCCTGGCAGTGCACGGAGGTAGGAAACTGATAACATTCGCGGACATGAAGGCAAAGCTTTCGGACAGGCCATTACGAGTAGATCCGATTGCAGAGGCGGAGAGAGCTACGAGTCAACTCAGCCATCAAAGGAGCAAGGATGTCATGAAGGCCGTCCGCTTGAGGAGAGAATTGGATGACGCGGAAGGCAATGTGAGCGCGGCGGCGAGGAGGTTGAAGATTTCCCGAGCGACTGCTTATAACCTAGTGAAGAAGTACGACGCGCTGCGCAAGCAACTGCATCAGGAAGGTGGACCAGAGTTGCCAGATCTTGCCTGGCCGAAGCGTGATGAAGAAGAAGATTAATCACTGGAGGTTCAGGGTATGAGACGAAGAATTGTCCTATATTTGTTTTCGCTGATTGCAGCGTGGGTAGTGGCAATAGGGCTGGGTTGCGGACAGGAAGAAGCAAGCACGAGAAAGGTCGCGATAGTCCACCCTATCTTGGTTGAAGCCCTACGCGAAGTCGAGGCAGGGATCCGCGACGAAATGGGTTCGGACCGGTATGAGTTCATAAGCCGTTCCGGAGAGGGCGATGATACGAAGTACCAAGGGATTGTCGAGGCTACGCTAGCACTCAAGCCGGATGTCTTCATAGCTGTGGGTACCGAGATGTCCCAGACAGTCTTGAACCCTCGCTTCGACCGAGAACGCCCACCCGTGATCTCGACAGCAATTACGGACCCTAAGGATGTTCTGGGAGACGATCTCGGCGTGCCTCGGGAGACGAAGGTGACCGTGATCTCCGATACGCCGCAAGACGTGAGCGAGCGTGTGATCGAGATGGCGCGAGCCTTCCTGCCGGACCTGGAGAAGGTCGGGATCTTCTACAATCCGGAGGAAGCAAACTCCCTATCTTCCGCCAATGATTTTCTGGCAAAGGCCCAGGCCGAAGGGTTGGAGACGGTGAAGGCCACTATCACCCGGGCAGAAGATTTGGCCGACGTGGTGGAATCGCTACTTCTGAAGGGCGCCGAAGCGATCATCATCGGGAAGGACAAGATCGGGACGGGGAGTGCCTCGGTGGTCGTCCAGACTTGTCTGCGCGGCGGCAAGGAGGGCGCACCGCGCGGTCTTGTCTTCGCGATGGATGAAGGGACCGTGCGAGAGCACCATGTGGTGGGTGCGGCAAGCGCATCGTACCGGGCCATCGGCGTCCAGACGGCGCGGGTTGCGATGAGGATTCTGGCCGGGGAAGACGTGCGAGAGATTCCCACGTCGGGGCCGGAACATGCCACGATCTACTTGAGCGACTATGCGCTCGAGCTCTTTGGACTCGAAGTGCCCAGTGGGTTGTCGGGCGAGGTGGTTCGCATTCCCAAGGCCGGAGCAACCGAAGAGCAGCAGTGATGTCGAGCAGGTTGAACGATGCAATGACAGGGTTAGGCCTGTCTTGGCATCTCTTATCGGGGAATAGGGCTGTCTTAGGTGAAGAGGGTTGAGCGGTGGAATTCGGTGCCGATTGGGTGATTCTGTGGCGGGGCCTGGAGAGAGGCCTGCTCTACGCTCCGCTGGCAATCTACATCGGATTGCTGTATCGGCATCTGAAACGGGTGGATGTCAGCATCGACGCCAGCATGATCCTGAGCGGCGTCGTCTCTGCGAAGATCATCCTTGCCACCGGTTCTATCCCGCTCGCGGTGCTGGCGGGAACGGCTGTTGGGCTCACCGTGGCGTTCGGTGTGGGCTTCTTCGAGTTGATTCTGGGAATCGACTTCATCCTCGGGGGCATCGTAGCCAGCCTGATCATCCATGCCGCCTGTGTGATCTGGATCGGCGAATCGATGTCGCTCATCGGCGCCGCCAATCTATTCTATGGTTCCGGGGCGTTGGCTTCGCCCATCTTGATAGCGCTGGTGCTGGCCTTAGCGGTCAAGTTCCTATCGGATCGCGCGATGAACTCTGAGGTCGGGTTGGTTGCCCGTGCCGTGCGTTCGAGTGCTTCACTGAACGTGCGTACCTCTCCGGACTGGACCATATTGATCCTACTGGCCACCTTGGGGAGTTTCGTGGGCCTGTCTGGTGCGCTCAACGTCCAATACGAGGCGGTGGCGCGAAGTGGTGGCGGTTTTGGCCGGGTGATCGATGCACTTGCCTCCTTCATGCTGGCAGAGCGTGTGCTTCATGGAATCCGCACTCTTGGCGAGCGGTGGGCCCAGACCAGCAACGCGCCTTCCGGGCCGAGAGATAGTGCCATCTCCGCGCGCCAGATCAGGGCAGAGCATCTGCGGCGGAAGGCTTCGAGACTAGGCCTCTGGCTCGGCGAACGGCCTGTGACTTCCATTGCTATTGCGGGAAGCATCATCTACCATACCGCCCTGTTTGGAATCCAGATGTATTCCCCTTGGCCGGATCTGCCCCGCCTCATCGTCGGTGTTTTCCTCTTGCTTCTGCTCTGTCGGAGTCCGAGATGGCGGGCTTTGCTCTCTCGAAGGCCCGCAGCGTCGGGCCGCCGCACTGTTCCCGGAACGCTGGAAAGGTCTCTGATCCCAGCACCTTCATCGCAAGAAACCATCGCGCCGGTCTTGGAAGTCCGTGACCTTCACAAACGCTTCTATCGACGCTCTACCCCCATTCAAGTGCTCAGGGGTGTGAATCAGGTTCTGTCTACGGGTCGAACGATTCTCATCACGGGCTACAACGGTGTCGGCAAGACCACGCTATTGCGCCTCTTGGCGGGTGAGATTGAGCCCTCGGCTGGTTCGGTTCTGATGGGCGGTGAGGATATCACCCATCTCCCAAGACATCTGCGGGGCTTCTTCTTCCTCACCCAACACGCGCATGATTGCGTGGGAGCGGATCTCACCGTCGCGGAAAACCTTGCTGTTGCCCAGCTTGTCCAGCCGTCTTTGTTGCGTAGGGGGGCCAATCTTTCGCGACTCGCCAAGGCGCGCGACATGCTGGCCAGCCTTGGGTTGGAGCAGGCTTTCGACGGGCAAACAGATGGGCGCGGGCTCTTCAAGCTCTCTGGAGCTCTATCTTCGGGACAGGCACAGTGTCTGGTCTTCACTATGGCTGCGCTATCCAATGCCAAGGCGATTCTGGCGGATGAACCCACTAGCGGACTTGACCCTCGGAACTCCGATCGTGTCTTCAAAGTGATGGAGGCACTAGCTAGGGATCGTTTGCTCATTCTGGTATCCCACGACGCCCGCGCTCGAGGATTGGTTCATCGGCATTTCACCATGGCGGATGGGGTCCTCGTGGATTCGAGCAATGCCTCTCGCGCGGAGGAAAGGAGCGGCGATGATCCCCGCATCCCCGCAACCGGGGACGGATGAGGCAGAGCAAGTGCCGCACGGAGAGCACGACATGAACGCAAGCGCTGAGGGTCTCGAGCACCTTCTTACGACCCGATTCAGCCTATTCGGGGAGTGTGTCACCAGAGTCATGACCCTTCGGGCCCTGGAGACAGGTGCGGTGAACCTATCCCAGGGTTTTCCGGAGACGAACCCGCCCCCCGAGGTCGTCGATGCTGCCATCAAGGCTATCCACGATGGGCGCAACCAATACGCCGACATGCGCGGCGAGCCAAGTCTCAGGGACGCCGTGGCAGCCTACTACCAGCAACGTGGATTCCCAGCAATCGACGGAACCGACAATGTGACCATAACTTGTGGGTCTACCGAGGCCATGATTGCCAGTCTGCTGGCCCTCATCGAGCCCGACGACGAGTTGATCATCTTCGTGCCCTATTACGAGAACTTCTGGGCACAAGCGGTAATCACCCGGGCCAAAGTGGTCTTCTATGCCCTGGAGCCGCCGGATTACGCGATCGATCCCGAGCGCCTGGAGCAGTGTTTCTCGCCCCGCACAAAGGCGGTCATTCTGAACACCCCCAACAACCCCACGGGACGCGTGTATTCAGTCGATGAGCTTGAAGCGATCGGCCGTCTCTGCCGGAAGTATGATGCGGTTGCCCTCGTGGATGAGGTCTATGAGCACATCGTGTTCGATGAGCATCGGCATACTTCCATGGCTTCTGTTGGTGAGCTCTTTGGACGAACCGTGACCGTCAGCAGTATCTCGAAGATTTACGCAGCGAGCGGCTGGCGTGTGGGATGGGCGGTTGCGCCAAAGGAGCTCACCCTAGGAATCAGGAGAATGCACGACTTTTTGACCGCGACCGTGCCGACGCCGTTCCAGCTCGCTGCTGTCGAGGCCCTACGCCTGCCTGCGAGCTTCTATAGCGACCTTCGTGACATGTATGCCAGGAAGCGAGACATCCTCTCTCAGGCCCTTCGCGACGCGGGTGTCCGCTTCCACCCACCCCAGGGGACCTACTACATCCTCGCCCAGGTGTCCGATCTTGGGTTTCCGACGTCCGAGCAGTTCGCTGAGTTCTTGCTCCACCAGGTGGGCGTGGCCTGTGTCCCGGGATCGGCCTACTACAGAGACCCAGAATCGGCTCGCCAGGTTGTGCGCTTCACCTTTTCGAAGCGAGAAGAGGTCGTCATCGAAGGGAGCCGGCGCCTGAAGACGCTTCGTGAATTGCTCCCCAAGAACCAAGGTCGCTAGAGCGTCCGCTGCGACCACCTCAAGGCTCGCGCCTCAACCCATCTTTTACAATCATCTCGAAGCATCCCGGCGCGCCTTGTAGAGCATCCCTTACAGCGGTGTCCATATACACCGACAAGAAATCTCCCCAGCCACGGTCGAACGCAACATCCTGCCCACGCCCAATCCCATAATTCTTTCCTCTTCAGGCGCTTGCCAACTTGCCGCCGCCAACCTCCGTTCTGGCGCGTTATATGCAATCTCATGTGTGCAGCTATTCCTTTGCAGCTCTCGATGGCACAACGAAAGGCGGGGCTCGCAAAGGAATCGAGGAGGTGATGGTTATGCAGAGCATGCGGTTTCGGTACTTGAGTCGACTGACTTCGCTCGCCCTTGTGGGAATGCTGCTGCCCTGGGGATCAGGTTGCGACGGGGAGCAGAAGCAGGCCAGTGAGGTCCCGCACCAATCCACACAGAGCCAGATGAGGCCATTAGGAAAGGAGGTGTCAAGACAAGAGGCAGCGCAAGAGCCGATGAAGCGCGTGCTGACATTGCACGCCCATGCACTGAAGGATCAACAGCAAGGTGGTGACGAAACAGAAGCAAACCGTGAGGCACGCATCGACCTCTACCGCGAGCAGGTCCGGGCCTCACGCAGCCAAGGAGGAAAGCAATGAGCGAGAGGATGAAGAGCAGTCTGCGGGCGCTCCTGCCCTGCATGCTCATCCTTGCGGGTGTTTGGACCCCGCAGGCCATGGCAGACCCTGAGGGAGTGGTCATGGACCGTGAGACGTTGCGGGAGTTGACCACAGCCATCAGCGCAAAGGAGCATGCGGATTCCGCACTCATCGCATGTGTGCTGTCGGCCCAGCTGGCCAGCAGCGTCTCGCAGCAATTCAATGAGAAGTACGAGGAGACTGGAGATCCTGTATTCCTGGATCACGCATACCTTTACCGAGTGCGATTCTATGGCGATCAGGTCGAGATCCTGAAAGCAGCCAGCTTCGACTACGCCCGGGCTGCACGTGCGCTGGAGGATTTGGAGAATCTGCCGCTTGCGGGGGCACACCTGGCCGAGCGTGCAAGGCAACAGGCCGAGGAGCTCAAAGAGCTCCGCGATCTGTACAACCGGGAAACCGATCCTACGGCCAAGGCGGAACTTCAGCGTCAGGCCACGGCGCTGATGACGAGCTTTCGCGAAAACACGGGAGCGGTTCGCTCCGCCACAGACCAGGAAGTTGGGGTGGATCGTCTCCGGAGGCACATCGAAGCGAGACAGAACTCGATTGCGGCCGTTCTGGGCCAGATCGGCAACGACGCCGAGGATATCTATGGACGGTGGTTCGTCCATCGCACGGGCGCAAGTGGCCGGCAAATCTGGGGTGAGACCGAACGCTACGATCGTATCATCCGCGACGTGATCATCCCCGATGACCCCACCGATGAGACGTTGGCTTTCCTGGAGCACCGTCAGGAGCTACCAGAGATGGAAGCCGACATCGAGAAGTTTCTGAGCGAGCCGGTGGAGCTCTCCGTAGGCGAAGGTGAGGAGCTTGGTTCCCATGTGGAGCGCGGAGAGGCTCCGGCTGTTGAAAGGAGGGCCTTCCAATGAGATCGCTACGCACCGTATGCACGACCGGTCTCATCGTGGGTTTGCTGGTTCAGGGTCTTGGGGTCAATCAGGCCCTGGCCGATCCCCCCCCCGACCTGGAGGAGTTCATCGTCTGCCGGGATGCGCAGACTCTCGAGCGACTGCTGCGTCTCAACATCGACGAGGTGCATGCGCGGATTCGTGAGGCGCAGATGGCACCCACGCAAAGCGAGATCGATTATCTGCGCGCGGAACTCGGCGAAGTCAACAACCGGATCCCCGAATTGGAAGCGCTACAAAGCAAGGATCGGCAGGCGTTCCTTGCTGCGTGGGATGCAGCCAAGACAGAGTTCGAGCGCGCTCATCTGTCAAGCAACTACGATGAACGCCGTGTGAGCTTGGAGAGCTTGCTGCAGGAAGATCGGCACGCACAGCGATGGCTCAACCAGCGAATCCAGGAGCTGGAGACGCAGCTTCGGTTGGGCTCCTTGTTCAGTGGTTCGGTGCCGGTCACAGCAACCAGGCAATACCGTCGCCACTACGGCCCCGTGCACACCGATCCCGCTCCCATTAGTGGAGAGCGGGCTCGCGAGATCTACCGGCGGGCAATGCAAGAGGAGGGTAAACGATGAGATTCGGCCTACGCGATGTCGCCATTGTTGGCTTCTGCGTGTGTGCCGGTGGGGCCTATGCCATGCTGGGGGGCACGCCCCCCAGCATTCGGCCCACAAGCCTTCCACAAGAAGCCACGGCACCGGAACAGACTTCGACGACACCCGAGGAAGAGAAACCTACGCTGGGCGCGGTGATGTTTCAGAGATCGGAGCACCACCAAGACCCGTCTCCGGATCCCGCGCCGGAGCAGACGAGGTCCGCCTCCGCAGCGGCGACGCTGCAAATCGGGGACAAGACCATTCTGCTCGACCTTGATGGACATCTCACGTCCTTCGGCCGGGCCCTGCTGTGCACTGGACCCGACCGTTTCTTCGACATCTCCAGCGGAACGCTGACGCCGACAAGTGCGCAAGGACAACTCTTCGTGCAGTTGCATCCCGAGAGCGCCGCGCTGTCCGACAAGCAGAAGAGGTTGGTCTCTAGCTTCGCGGCAAAGCAGCGCATGCTGATCCTGGATGTCGCTGACAATGTTGAAAACCTGCTCTTTCAGGTCGCAGAACAGGACACCCTGCCGAAAATCGCGGGCATTCTACACTCGGAGGGCAAACGCGTGTGGTGGGAAGCCAAGACAGGAGGCATGCCATGAACGTCGAATTCGGCATCCCAGAGGTCATGGCCTGTCTGTGGGGCATCTCGATCATCTGCGGATACATCATTCTGGAACGCCTCGTCTTTCTGGCCCAGCACATTGTGTTCAGGCACAGGGGTGTGGATCGGGCGCTGAAGGCCGAACAGAACCGGCGGGCACTGCTCCGTAACCTGGCGCGGAGTGCGCGCGGATGGGATCCCCGCCTGGGCTTCATCAGGGAGCTCCTGGGTTCCGATCCGAAAGGAGCCGTGGGACGGTGCCGCGCGGATCTCGCCAATTACGGGGATACGCTGAAGCACCTTCCCGAGCTGTGTGTCAGCCTGGGTCTGTTGGGAAGTGTGATCGCCATGATCCAGGCGGCTGCGGAAGGCAAAGCTGGTGTCGCCATCCTGGCCGGGGCCTTCGGCACAACGAAGGCAGGTCTTCTTCTAATGATGGTCATCTCTACCGCAGCGGCTCTCTTGATCCGACCTGCCATCAGACGACTGAGGTCGCAGTATCGAGAAATCTACCGGGCATTCTATCCGCGGCGGCGTTTTCGCTCCTATGTCAAGTCTCGCCCAAAACCCGCGTTGCGCCGGCGCGATCAAGCAAAGGAGGAGGAGAACCATGCTCACCAGCACCAAGGGGCTGCTTCCATTGATCGACGTCTTTGTGCTAACCGCGCTGCTGCTCTTCGCGGAAGTTACGGGAGGAGGCGGCAACGGAGCGAACCTGCATCCCGAGCCTACGACGGCGATCCAAACCGACATACATCTGCGGGGTGATGGAAGCCTCTGCTTTGGCAACGTGACGGTGCCTGCCACGCAGATGGACACTCGTGAGACAGGAGCGCTCTTCGAGAAGTTCCTGGCCACAATGAGGAGTGAATCAGAAACGATTGGCATCGAGATCGATAGAGAGACGCCCTTCGAAGCCGTGAGAGCAGCGCTGAGTCTGCTCGAGCAGTCGGGGGTGGAGACCACCATGCTGACACCACGGGGAGGTGGATCATGATCAAGAACGGTGTGTCACTAGTCCTCCTTCTGGCCATTGGGGCATTCAGCCTCTTTGTCTACAAGGAATTCCGATCTGAGATGAAACGCGGTGAAACTATGCTGAATAGCATGAAACACCACCTGCAGACGGCACAAGACGCGCTGGACCGCGCGTTGCAGTCCCGGGATAGTGAGGAGCTCTCGTTGGCCGATCAGGTCCCCGTGACCGCACGCCCGCATCCAGTCCCGAGTGTCCCGGATTCGAGCAGGGTGGGGCGGCCGCCGCTGGTTGAAGCCACGCCACTGGCTCGGGAACCGTTTGGGCTCGAGGACGCGAGCGAACGTTTTCGCAGGATCATGGGAACGAAGATCGAAGAGGAGATGTGGTATGCGACGCAAGATGCACGAGATAGGAGCGGGATGGCCAGTCCCGGAGAAGTTCCCCCGGCATCTCGGTAGAACACTGATGTGGCCATGGTTTGGCCAGGCATCGAACCCCGTGCTATTCGCCATGGCTTGGACCGCAGGGCTGGGTCTCGTTCTTCTCACGGCGTGCTTCATCCTGGAGCGCTCCCCGCAGGTGATCGTGGGGGACTTCGTGGAGGACATACTCAGAATCCTCAAGACGGTTTGGAGGTGATTCCAATGCCCGAAGCGAATCTGGATCGCATGAAGGCCTTGCTCCTCACCCTGCTGGAAGGCGGAGGCCTGTTGGTCTGGACAGAAGCTACGTCCCCGGTGCCCGCCGAACTCGTGAGCCTAGACTGGGAGCCACTGTTGGAGCAGGAGGACGTAGCGCTATGGCGGGTCACGGCGAAACCAGAAGCGGAGCCTGATGAGGAGCTCGTTGAGAGCCTGCTCTCGCAGGAGACGGTGACCCAAGTCGATGTCGACGAGGATACCGAGACAACGTTCGAGGACAGCAAGGAGGAGAACCGTGAAGACTGAACGACTGTCCCCTCGCTTGCGGGAGCGGCTCTCGTCGCAGGCACCGTGCCAGGGGAGTGGAGGCAGGCTGAGGACCATCATCGTGGCCAAGGATAACTTCCTGGCCAAGATGCTGCGCATCCATCCGGGCTTCGACGTTGGCTCCCATCTTCCCTTCTGCGCCGGAGCCCTCCCCCTGGCCGACATTGCGCTGCTGCAGCGGGAGCGCGGCTGGATTCACGGAGATCTCGATGTGCCGGAGAAGATCCTGCATCGCCCGCTTAAGGCCACGGGAACTCTCAATGCCGACGTGACGGGACGGTATCGTGTTCCTCCGCTCTCGCGATACAGCGGCAAGGGCCTGACCATCCTCTTGCCTGATACGGGATGCACAGATCATCCGGCCATACCTGCCAACCTTGTCGATTATCGTAACCTGGTCGAGGACGAAAGCACCCCACGCGACTACTATGGTCACGGGACGTTCATCGCCGGCCAATGGCTCTCTCGCGACAGGAACCACCCGGGCCTCTGCCCGGACGTGCACGTCATCTCGGCACGGATCTTCGGCCGCCAGGGAGCCACGCGGCCAAGTCGAATCCTCAAGGCGATCGATCTCGGGATCCGTGAGAAGGTGCACATCCTCAATACGTCCTACGGAAGTCCTGTGAGCCGACCCTACTACGAGATGGCCTACCGAGAAGCGCAGCGCAAGGGCATCTTGATTTGCAGCAGCGCCGGGAATGGAGGCCCAAGAGAGGGAACGGTCTGTTTTCCAGCAGCATATCCATTCGCACTTTCCGTCGGCGCAGTTGACAAGAAGGGGGACCTGGCGGACTTCAGTGCCCGGGCCCTTCCAGGAGATACGAAATCACTCAACCTCGTCGCGCCCGGGGTCAACATTGTCTCGGCCAGGAGTCCGGACGGCAACATGGGCGCTCCGGTGGGAAGCGGCTTCACGATGGCCAGTGGGACCTCCTTCGCGTCTCCAGTGATTGCCGGGCTGGCCGCATTGGTTGCGGAGGCTTGCGGTGACTGGAACGCGGCCAAGGTGCGGCAGATCATCCTAGAGGCCTGCGATCATCCGTAGTCTCAAAGTTCGAGAGCTTTGGAAGATAGCCAGGGTGCATCGGAGGCAATCGGCTCGTTGGAAACACCTCGCCGATTGGCGTAGCAGTAGATGCATCCGTGATGACAAGTCCCGTTGGCACCGATGTCCCTTGAAGCAAGGCACCCGCAGGGCGCATAGCCGCTCCGGGGGTCCCCACTACGCGTGGGCTTGGATTTCTTGGGTGGCGCGATTCCGATCGCCTGCAATGCCTCTGGCGAGATGCAGCGCGCCTGGCGAAGCCCATATTGGGCAGCCTCGTCCCCCGTCAGTCCCGGAGAACAACAGATCTCAAGAGAGATTCCGTGCTCAGAGGCTATCCTTGTCAGGTCGGCGGCCAGGGGGAGGAATTGTGCTACAGCTTCGTCGTGGAAGCGATCGCCATGCTCAGAGAACTCCCTGTTGAGTCTGTGCCGGACCTTTGAATAGGTCCCATGAACATGGGCAAGGGATACGATCACCCGGCGCGTCCTGCCAGCCCAGACATCGCCGCAGAGTTTCTCGAAATTCTCGCGGTGCCAGTCAGGAGAGAGAATTTCGGACAGAAGGATCGGATCGTATCTCCACCAGATCCTCTCCGGACCCAGTATCTCGTGCAGCTCCCGAATGGCCACTGAAGTCACATTGACCTCGGGGATTCCGGGTTCAATCCATCGCGGATAGCCGGTTTGTGTGATGAAGAAGGCAAGGCTGAAGTCACGCAGTGCCTCAAGGTGAGGGACAACGAGCGACGGCGCCTTGGTCCAGAAGTTCAGGAGCAAGACATCCTCTGGCCGAAGGCTGACGCGATAAGGGCGGTTGTTGTAAGGATTCGGCACCCATGTCTCCCCCTGCCGGACTCGCGCAAGGAACCACTCCATGTGGGGGCCCGGATCGGTTCGTCGAGAGAAGGTCACGATCTGGCGCATCCCAAGCTCCTTTTGACAGATCTGCCTCCGGTAGGATTCATCATGCCTAGACTTCTCTGCGTACGTTGGTGTCGCTTGTCCATCTTGGAACAGAGAGTATCAAGGGACACGCAATGTCCGGACATCAGGACCGGGGTGTTTGCCATTGGCAGAGGAGCTGCCATAGCACATCCACGCCCCAAGTCATGAGATCCTCGTCGAAGTCGAAGCTTGCGGTGTGGTGCCCCCCCCTGACCGGGCATCCAAGGCACAGGTACGTGGCCTCACCTCCACCTTCCTGGACTTTGCGCATCAAGAAAGGGGCATCCTCGCTTCCCATGGCGAGGGCATCATCTGCAATGGCTCCCGCAGGAATTCCGCAGCGCAACGCGGCGTTGCGGAGTTCCGCAACCAGACCCGGTGAGCAGGGCGCCTGCACGGAACGCAACGACTCGCAAATCCTCACGGTGGTCCTGTGCTTCGCCGCCGATCCCTCGAGAACGCTCCTGGCGGCAGTCTCTAGGTAATCGCAGATTCCATCCGTTTCGCCACGAAGCTGGAGCCTGAATTGCGCCTGGTCGGAAATCACCGAAGGAGGATTGGGAGCGGCGAATTCACCAACACTCATGCGCGTCACCCCACTACCGTGACGCGATATCCCATACAGACCAAGCACTGCATCAGCGGCGGCCAGGAGCGCGTTGCGACCCTCATGCGGCGCGTCTGAAGCGTGGGCGGCCCGACCCTCGAATGCGATATCGTACTCCCGGCAGGCAAGGAACCGCAGCCCGCAGACCAAGTTGCGAACGCCCAGGATGCCGAGGTGGACGGCAACGAAACGATCCAGGTTGCTGACGAAAGCTAGAGTAGAGAAGACCTTCCCGCCAAGACCCCCTTCTTCAGCCGGTTGAAAGATCAGGTATACGCGCCCATCAACTGCGTCAGGGCGCTCGTTCAGGCGCCTAGCCAACCCCAAACCGATCGCCATGTGGCCATCATGGCCGCAGGCGTGCATGCAGCCATTGGTGGATGCGAAGTTTTCGCGCGCTGGGACGTGACCTGGATCCTGAGACTCCGTGATCGGAAGGCCATCGATATCAAACCTGAAACCAACGGTCCTCTTTGCTCGACCAAAATCTCGAAAGGCAACTACCCCGGTGTGACCACTGGAAAAGGGCTGCAAATCCTTCTCTGTGAAATCAGCCAGTGCCCTCTTATGCGCTTCCTCAAGAGAAGTCTGATCGGGAATAGCTGTGCGACCTGAGAGATCGTAGTTTCCGGGACCGGTGATGAGTTCGAACTGGTATCTCTGGAGCTCCGTGCAGATGCGCGCCGATGTCCAGATTTCCTGCCAGCTTGGCTCTGGGTGGAGGTGTAGTTCTTTTCTAATGCGCTTGCAGTACTGCAGATCGGGGTGATCATGGCGCTCGGGTATTCGTGGGCCGTTCATGGTTCGGGCAAGCACTCCTCTGCAAGGTATCCGCCGAATCCTCCATCTCGACAACGCGATCTCATGATCGGCGAGACAAGCACGCGCAAGCTATCTCTGGATAGTGTCAAATGATGCCACAGGGATCTGCAAAGGACAAGATGAGGCGGTGCTCACCGATGTATCGGGGCGAAATACGGGCTTGAGTGTCCTTGAGGGGTTATAACGCTGGGGCGGTCCCGCAGCTGCGGAGAAGGCCAC
Source organism: uncultured bacterium (assembly GCA_964585945.1). Classification (GTDB taxonomy): domain Bacteria; phylum Eisenbacteria; class RBG-16-71-46; order CAIMUX01; family WJJG01; genus CAZDKK01. The sequence goes on from CAZPGB010000030.1 coordinate 41,818, forward strand.
AGAGGAGGCCGCGAGCTCTTCTAAGTGGCCAACCTACAGCAATGGCGGTCTAGAGGCCCCAACGCATGTCGGCAATGCCGGCCCTCTGGACCTCGCGCTTTCTAACCCCTATTCCTTGAAATACATAGGCCACCACACCGATGTCCCCTCGCCACCCGAGCTGTGCTATGATAGGAATCAGCGGCAGCCATCAATCAGAATCTGTGGGAGGGGTGGTGTCGTCAGCGGGTGTAGCTGGCTCGAAGCCGATCCAACGCTTCAGCCAGAAGGCACAGGTTGCCGGATTCTGGAATCTCACGTCAGTTCGTCAGCGCACCCTCGCCGACTACGCGCTCGACACCCTCCTGTTTCTTTGGCCTGAGGCTGGCTATGCCTTCTGGCAAGTTGTCTGCAACGGCGGGGAAGTTAAGGAAGCCGCCCAGGAACTACGCGTTGATGACCGGACAATTCACAGATATCTTGCAGGTTACAAGGAACACCTTGGTGCCGAGGATCTCTATCTGGTTCTGTTGGAGCTCTATCGCGAAGCGGACTTCGTGGCAGGTGAGCACGCCGACACGCTTTATCGCAGCATGCGCGCCGCCTTGAGTGGCAATCCTCGTACGGGCCCGATTCTGAAGTCGTACATCACCGCACTCCTTGAAGCACTGCTTGGTGGTGATTTGAGCGAACTGAAAGCGGCCGTCCCAAAGAAGACACGCGATGGAGAGTATTCTATATCCTCGGACAGGATCTGCTGGCCATCCTTGGGACAGACACCTCCGTCGACCCGCAGTGGGCTGCCGGGATGGATTGCGGTGATTTCCACTGTCCAAGACGGAATGGAATTGCATCGTCTTTGCTTCATAGCAGGTGTTCTGAGCGTGGAAACTGAAATACACGACAATTCGTGGTCTCGGGTTCTTCGGATCCTCAATACGGGCGGTAGTAAGCAGGTCGCCAAGAATGGGGGGTTAAGTGCTGAGCATCTTGGCGAGTTGCAAGAGCGGTCAGAGACCTTGATAAGGCTTGTCCTACGACGCATCTCCACCTGCTACGGTATCCTTGCCGTTCTGGCTAGAACGCCCGTGAACTGGCAGGTACTTTGCGACCGCGCGCAGCTTTCAGACCTCGCATTGCTCGCACCGCCAGATGATGTTCGGATCTGTTATGAACGTTTCCTATCTTCTCTTGGGGCAGAAGGATAGTGCGTATCGATGCTGGACATTTTGGGGCTCTACTGAATAGGCACGGACTCTATCGAGAAAAGAGGCCGCCACAATGAAATCAATCAACCTGCTCGATCACCTCCGCAGGGCACGAACCAGCTCCGCCATGAGTTGCCCATCGGCCAGTGAGTTGCTTCGTTTCGGTAGGAGGGGTGAGATAAAGAACGGGCTGGACACGGACGCTTTGGCGCTACACCTGCGGCAATGCGCCATCTGTGCGCGACGCTGGAATCAGATCCTAGAGGATGATCATATCTTGAGAAGCGACTTGTGGGTCTTTGCACGCCTCAGTGACTCGGTCATGTGCGGTGAAGCAGGAGGACCGGAGGACGCCACGTTCCTTGTGACCTGTGTCGAGGAGCACCTTGAGCGGTGCAGGACTTGTGCGAAGAGAAGAAGAAACGTAGCCAACACGGTGGTCATGGACGGTAGGCAACTCGAGAGAAACACAGGATTCAGTCGCATGCTCAAAGCACTAGCTGCAGAATCTGATGAAGTGCTGCAGACAAATGGGACGAGGAAGATCCTTGCAACCGTGCTTGACCAAGGTGGACTACCGAAGGTGACCCGGGGCCGATTGATACATGAGGTCGTGGACCTCGAGGATGCCGCGATCTCAACAGAAGGGAGAATCCGTTTCGTGATGCGCTTCGGACAGGAACCAGTTCCACCGAGGAGGACTGGGTTAGGTGGCCTGGATCCAGAACCCGGGCGTGTTCCCTTACAAAAGGTTCGCCTGGGCTTGCATGGTAAGGAGAAGTTCTATGTCTTGCCGCCCCTGGCGCCGGTCGAGAGGGTCGTGACATTTGAGGCCCAAACAGGTACCCGTGGCTTGTCAGGCAAGATCCCGAAGTCGAGGATTAGCCTGTGGTCGAGTCGTTACTAGGCTGAGGGTGTAGCTGTGTCAAGTGCAGGGTGAGGCCCCGTGGCCTGTTCGCGTGGGAGCCCACTTCATCGCATGTGAGAGTCTGTTAGAGTGACGTGTCACCTTCCGCCGTATCCCGCTCACGGTCTGTCCGCTCTTCCTGCCCAATCCGACGCCCCCGCAACACCGCCCGCCGCGACTCCCCCCACAGCGAGCGCGCCATCCACGAAAGCTCCGATAGCTCAGAGGCGAAGGGCTCCTCCATCTCAGGATCGGGCGCCACGGGCTCCACCGTCGCCTCCTCCGCGCCGGCAGGCCGCGCGCCCGCCACAGGGATTCCCCTCCCGCGGCCGACCGGCGTGCCACGCGCTCCCGCCACCGGCTCGCCCCCGCCGGACTCCCGCCACCGCCTCATCCGCTCCTCCCGCTCCCGCACCAACCGCTCGAACAACTCCCTCGTCCGCGTTTCCCGCACCCCGCGCCGCGGCGGGGCCGGCCGCTTCGTCCAGCTCCCTTTGACCTCGAACGGATCGCCCAGGTACATCACGCGCCGTCCCACGAAGTCGTTCACCGATTGCCAGTCGCAGCAGTAGCCCTCGCGGCCGGAGAACTTGCGCACCGCCTTGCCGCGTGCCTGCGCGCGGGTGTCGGAGGGGGCCGATCGCATGGCGAGGCCGATGCGCTGCACGCCGGGAGCCTGGTGATGCAGCACGCCCGCCTTCTCCAGTGACGCGAAGATGCTCTCTGGGCCGAGCTCGCCGAAGCGCATGTCGATCTCGAAGAGCTCGTCGCGCACGCGCATGAAGCGGTCCAGATCATCGCGATCCAGGTCGTTGATCTCGAGAATGCGCCGGATGCGAGGGGTCGAGAAATCACGCAGCACACGCGACTCGAGGCGGTCACGCAGCCGATCCTGCTTGCGCCGTCCGACAACGGGCGAGATGACGATGTCCATCGCATCGGCCACCGATGTCAGCGCGGACAGCTTGTCCCAGGCGACGCCCCTTCTCGCGGCGTGGTTGCGGAAGACCATCCACTTGATGGCCCAGTCGAGGCGCGTCTGCACCGCTTCGGGTCCCTGTTCCAGCCGATCCAGCACATCGCGCCACCGGCGGCACACGGCGCCCGCCCAATCCGGCAGGCGCTCCAGGTGCTTCTCGACCTCCTCCAGATACCGGCGCTGGATCTCGACCGCCGAGAGCTGCCGGCCGCTGGCCATGCGGACCCGCTGGGAGAGGGTGAAGTCCTCGGCGAAGATGTGCATGGCCTGCAGAGGGTTCGACAGCTTCAGGCCCGCGCCCGGGTGGAGGCCCTGATCCACCAGGGCGACCAGCAGCGCCGTGGTCCCCACCTTCAGGTAGTTGGCCAGGTGCGAGCAGACGCTTTCGCCGCAGATCAGGTGCAGGCGGTGCATCCCGGAGTTGGACAGGCTCTCGTTCTTCGCATGGAAGATGCCGCGCTGCTCGGTGCTCCCGTCGGCGACCACGTGGCTCATGTGGTAGACACGCGGACTGAGCGTGGGAACGATCCCCGGCGAGAGCGGGTTGAATCCCCCTGCGCCCGTGTAGAGGATGCGCGAGACGAGGTGGGGGATGAGATCATCCGATAGCTGCATGGGACGCTTGTGGCACAGGTACGATTCATGGCATCCCCACGTCGTCCCCGCGCCGCTGTAGTCGACGTTGGACTTGTAGAAGCGGATCTCGCCCGAGCCGGGGATGTCCTTGCGGAAGAGCGTCAGCATCGCCTCCAGCATGCGCTCACCGGCCAGCACGTAGCGCACCAGATCGGTGGGGTTGGTGCATTCGGGCGTGCACACCTCGGGGTGCTCCACGCAGTCGATATAAATGCGGGCGCCGTTGCCCAGGAACATGTCTCCGTGGGCGTGGCCGGGCAGGTACTTGAAGTGGCGGCGGCCCAAGCGCATCATATGCATGAGCTGATCAGCTCGCCGGCTGCTGCCGCCCATGGCGTACTCGGTCTCGACGCCCATCAAAGTGCGAATCGGCGCTGTCAAAGCTACTGACCTCCGCGCTGACGGTTGGAATCGAGGAACTGCTGGCTGTCGTTCGAGAGGGCCCGATTGATCGCGTCGCTGCTGGCGCGCAGCAAGCGATTGGCCTCCTGACGGCGATCCTCGCTCTCTGAACCGTTCCCGTTGCCGAAAGGCTCACTTCCGGGGCGCTCGGGGTTCTGGCGCCTGCGTTCACGCTCCATCATGGTCTTGTCCCTCCTCTTGTTCTGTCTGGTCCTCGCGGTCCTCGCGCACCTCCGAGGAGGCGCGCGGCTCATCGCCTTCATCAACCTCCTGCTTCTCACAAGCCTTCGCACCCACCGGCGCTTGCACCGGCACCTCTTCCGCCTCGTCGTCCCGCGCCTCCATTCGATCGAGCGCTTCCTCGAGCGACAGGCGCGCCAGGTCCACGCCATCCCAGTCGGCCTTGGTGAAGCCCAACGGGTTCGCCAGCGTGACGGTGCGGTGCTGTGCCCAGTAGCCGCCGTCGAACCAGAAGCGGATCTGGTCCCAGTTCATGTCCTCCACGGCCGCCTGGCCCTTACGCAGGAGCATGGCGCGCGTATAGGCGCGGGTGTCCGCAGGCGGCTCGATCCGAAGCCGCTCGATGTCGAGATCGCTGACGGCCGCCTCCACGACGCCGCCCTCCTCGCACTGCCAGTAGAGGCCCTGCTCCTCGTCCAGCGAGGCGTAGACGTGGTCGAGGTGCTTGACCTCGGGCGATTCCCAATCCAGATGCGGGTTCGCCTCCATGGCCTGCTCGATCAGCGCGCGCTTGAGCACCCAGTCGAGCCGGCCGGTGAGCGCGGCGAAGTCGCCGGCGCGCAGCTTCTCGAGCGTGTCGCCCCAGAGCGCCAGGATCTCACCCGCCCGGGGCACGAGCCCGTCGCAGCGGCCCTGACCCACGAACCGCTGCGCCTCTTCGAAGAAGAGCATTTGCAGCTCGACGGCGGTCAGCTCGCGTCCCGAGCAGGTGCGTGCCTTGGCCTGCAGGGTGGGATCGTGGCTGTAGCTGTTGAGCGCCACCAGTGGCGATTCGAGCGTCAGGTCCAGGTTCACCGCCTCGGCCTCGATCATCGCCAGCACGATCTGCATCACCCCCACCTTGAGCAGGCTCGCGACGTGGCAGAGCGTGCTGTCGTAGAAGATCACGTGCAGCCGGCGCATCATCTCGTCGGGGTGCACGCCGCCGTGCTCGTCGCGGCCGCGGCGGCCGCAGAGCGCCTCGTCGCGCGAGTTGATGATGGGGCGCGAGAAGGTCGTCTGGATCCCGGAGAGCTGCTCGAAGAAATCGGCGCGCTGCGAGATCTGGTAGTCGGCGTGGGGGGCGCAGTTCTCGCTGCCGACCTTGCCCTGCCCGGCGTAGACGATGCTCGAGACCTGGAACGCGCCCAGGTAGAGCATGTACTGCAGCTTCCGCCAGAAGATGTTCTCCCAGCAGTCGCGCGTCACCAGGAAGTTCATGTGGCTGCCGTAGGCGTTGCCCTTGCCGTCGCTGTTGTTGACCAGCACGTGGAGGCGCTGCTCGGGCGGCAGCGTCTCATTGACGGCGTTCATGGCCCTCCGGGCAACGCGGAGCATGGCGTGCCAGGCGGCCACGTGGTCGTAGGCGCTGATCACCTCGGGCAGGCACACCTCCAGGTGGTCCAAATCGATGTAGCAGCAGCCGCCGTTCTCACGCAGATACTTGCGGCCCCAGTCCTGGGGGCTCCAGGCGCTGGAAGAGCCGGTCGGGCTCGCCCACGATGTCTGCGCCGAACCGCCGGAGCCGGTGTCCCACGAGTGTCCCGAGCGACCGTAGGAGCTGCCGTATCCGCCGTAGGACGAGCTGCCCGACGACCCAGAGGACCCCCAGGCCCCCCAGGATCCCCAGGAGCGCCCGTACTTGCGCACGCACTCCTGGCATTGACAGGTGCGCGTGTTGCGGCCCAGGTCGGAGACGACCCCGCGGATCTCGCGCAACAGCGCACGCGAGGCATCGTACCCGGTGCCGCCCGCGCGCTCGAGACCCTGGATGAAATTGCCCAGCTCCACGTCGGCGCCGCACAGCTTCGGCAACCGACCGATCCAACGGTGTACGCCGGGACGCAGGCTCGCCAGCGCAGGGGTCTGGGCGGCGGGCTTCGGCCGCGAGCGTTTCGCACCGCGTCCACGGGGGCTTCCGTTCGCCATGGTCATGCTGCTCCTTTCGGATAGGGCGCCGGGCAGGCGGGTGCGTGTCTTCTCGGCTCACGGTCGACGCATGATGCGCTCACCGCGCCCGCCCGGCTGCTCGGGGCTCTAGTTGGCCGGGGCGGCCGATGCCTCGTCCCCGACCAGATACCGGTACGATGCGACCTGCCGGCGCTTGGGCCGATCGACGCTCACCACGTCGGTGTCCTCGGGCAGGTCGTTCAGGAAGTTGCGGCAGTTCTGCGGCGTCAGCATGCGCACCGACTGCTCCAGCCGCGCCGTCAGGGCCTGCTCGAGATCACGGCGATGGATGCCGCGCGGCCCCGGCAGCTCCCGCACCTCGCGCATGCAGGCCTGCCGGCGGGCGTCGTTGGCCACGCTCTCGATCATGGCGCCGCTGATGAGCTGGCGCGGCGTGACCGGCATCCGGCGCCCGTCGCGGAAGCCCAGCACCGCCAGATCCTCCGACCCGTTGGGGGCGAAGAGGCGCGCCATGGCCGTCTCGATGAGATCGAGCCGGGTCTCCTCCGGCCCCGTGCCGTTGACCGCGTAGGGCAGGTCGGACGGGAAGTACTTGTGGAAGATGCTCCGCGCCGCCTCGGGGCCCGGCCGGGGCACATGGATCACGCTGTCACCCAGCCGTCCTTCACGGATCAGCGCTGGATCCAAAGCGTCGATGCGATTGGTGGCGCAGATCACCATCACGTTGCCGCGCGACTCGAACCCGTTCAGCTCGTCCGCGAAGGCCTGCTGCACCCGGTCGTCGATCCGGATCATCGAGCTGCTGCGCGCGGTGGCCAGCGCGTCGATCTCATCCATGAAGATCAAGACCGGGATGCGCACGTCCAGCTCGGCGAGCTCACGCGCGTGGTTGAAGAGGCGGCGGATGTTGGCCTCGGTCTCAGCGTACCACTTGCTCTTCAGCGACCCGGGCTTGACGTTGATGAAGTGACACCGGCGGCTCGACCCGAGCTGTCCCATCCAGTTGGCGGTCGCCTTGGCCAGCTTGGTCTTGCCGTTGCCCGGCGGACCCTCGAACGTGATGGCGCCACACTGGCGCACGCGGAACCGGTTAGCGGTATCGGCGTGCTCCAGGTGCAGCTGCACGTGCATCTTGATCTCTGCGATCAGGTCGTCGTGGCCGCCGATCTCATCGAACGTGTCGGTGGGCATCTCCTGGCTGAAGAGGCTCTCCACCTGCGGGCGCTCGACGGTGTCCATCGCCAGCCAGGTGTTGCGATCCCAGCGCACACCGTCGCCGCGCTTCAGCTCGGTGCCCTTCATTCGTCCGGCGCAGCTCACCACGATCTCCTCGTCGCGCCACTTGATGACCAGGCGGTCATTGGCGGTGTAGCGGTCGAAGACGGCCGTCTCGCCGCAGGTGAACGACGGCCAGCTCGACTTCGACAGCAGCACGTTGCGCTCGTTGCCGAGCAGGACTTCGTCGCCCGTCTCGAGGGTGGTGACGTCCACCTCGTCGCCGACCGCCACGGCGAACTGCGTTCCGCCCTGGTTGACGAGGGCGGCCTGGAGCTGCCCGATCATGACCGAGCCCATGAAGATCGCCGGGTGGTATGGGGGCGCCGTGCACTTCTCGATGATCGCCTTGAGCCCCTCTTGGGCCTGCTGGGCCTCCAGCAATCCATGACGCAGCCGCTCGACCTCGCCGAGCAGGAATCCGGCGAGCTGTTCACCGTTGGCGTCGGACCGCCCCATGGCGGCGCGCAGGTGATGCAGCTTCTGCTGCGGGTCCATCCGCGATCCCCGCCGGCTCAGCAGGTAGTCGAGGATCATTCTGGGTTCATCCGTCGATCTCACACGCTCTGCCATGATGCATCTCCTTCTCATCAGGCTCACCCGGACCCACCAGGTCCGCCTCGGTTGGACCGATGGGGGTCGGGCGACGCTGCCCCGGCCGGGTCAACAGACCGTAGCCGCGCCGCTTCAGTCGCTCACGGCGCCATCCAAACAGGTCACAGGTGGGCTCCTCATCGCCGGGCTCGGTCACCACGAGGGCGAGGCTGTACGCGCGCGGAAACACGGTCCGGTGCAGCCGCCGGTCGTGGGAGCTCAGGAAGCCGCCCTTGAGCAGACAGCGCTCTCTCTTCTCGGGCGAGCACTCCCCGCACCAGTGACCGACCGGATGGCTGTGCCACCAGCCCAGCATGACCTCCTGCGACCCGCGCAGCTCGAGGGCCGCGTCGACCGCGCGCCAGGTCTGCGGCGTGAAGGTCAGCCGGTGCGCGTCAGCCTCCACGTGACGTGCGGGCACCTGGGCGGTGACCTCCGCGAACACCTCGGGCAGATCGGGGTCGCGGTAGAGGTTGCCCAGCAGGATCCCGCCGCACTCCTTGCCCTGCGCCTCGCGGGCGCGCGCCTTGACCTCCTCCAGCAGCGTCTCGGGCAGGAAGACCGGATAGTCCTCGGCCCGCACGCGGCCCACCGCCCGCGCGCGGCCCCGCATCGCCAGCAGCGACCCGTCGTGCAAGGGGAGCCGGGGCGCGTGGTGGGTGATCTTCAGGCTCAACGGTCTCCGGGTTGGCGGCTCGGATCCGACCGTTGCGGAAGCATCCGTTGCTTCCGACCCCTGGGTGACCGCCGACCCCGCCCGTGTCTCCGGATTTTCGGCGACGGCCGATCCCGCCCGTGTCTCCGGCCCTTCGGTGGACCTGGCCACAGCCCCGGCCCGGGTCCCTGGCCCACAGGCCGCCGCGGGCGCGGGCGCCCGCTCGAACGCCATCACCGTGTAGTGAAACGTCTCGTTCTCCTGGAGCATCCCGGCCTTCACGAAGGCCGCCGACGCTTCCAGAGCGAACGGGTAGAAGTAGGTCGTGCCGAATTCCTCCCGGACGCGTCCACCGGCGTGCTCCACGCGCACCGCCTCCAGATAGGGCGCGCCCAGCTCCACGCTCCAGACCGGCGTGACCACGCCGTCGCTCACCAGGCAATCGGGCGACATCTGTCCCCGGCGCAGGCCCTGCAACCAGGTCCACTCGAGCGCGGGCGTGAAGTCGGTCTCCATGGGCAACTGCCCCAGGCGCCGGCGGTCCCGGTTGTAGAACTCCATCGCGTAGCGGTGATGCTGGGCGGACATGCGTGATCCTCTCGTCGCGGTGTCGGCAGTCAGCGCCGGGGGCGCGGCGTCGCGCTCCAGCCTGCGACCGCCGAGGGGTTTCGATCATCGCGAGGCGACGGCGCAGAGGGCGTGGGCATCGCGCCCGAACGGCGCTGGGGGAGACGCGATGCCCCGCCCTCGTCCCCGCACCCGTGAGGCGGTGCGGGGCCTGCGCCCCTCACGGGCGCGCGACGCAGCCGGCCTGGATGTTCGGGTGCACCGTCAGGCTGTCATCCTGGACGAACGCGTCGCCGATGCGCTCGGTGTCGTGCACATGACGCCGCTCCCGCTCCAGGAGGGCCTGGTAGCTCAGCGGGGCTCCGCTCTCGTCCTTGACGGCGTAGCCCAGCTCGCTGAGGAGCTGCTGGACGACCTCACCCACGGTGGCATCCCGCGGGATGTCGTCCACGGTGACCTCCTTCTGCTTGCTCGCGTCGCGCACCCGAAGCCGCAGCGGCGGCTTCTGCTGCAGTGTTTGCATGGCATCCTCCTGTTGGCTCGTGTTCCTCGTCCTGAGTCGTCCCGCATCCGCGCCGAGCTCGCGCCGGCGCGACCCGGGGCCGCCCTCGCTTCCCATCCGGCGCCGCTACGCCGGACACCAGAGCGACGCGTAGTGCATCGCAATCCGTTCGTCGGTCAGCGCGCGCAGCTCGCGCTCGCACAACCATCCGGCCGTGGCCAGCGCGCGCAGGGCCTCATCCAGCAGCGGTGCGGTGACGGGTGCACGCATCTGCACCTCGAAGCCGATCTGCGCCGGCCGCTCCGCCTCCGCCTTGACCGCCGGGCGCACCAGACGCAGCGCGCCCGAGGCCCGCAGCAGGAACGTGGCCAGCGCCGCGAGCCGCTCGGCCGGCAGCTCGCGCTCGCGCAGCAGCGGGGACCACAGCAGTGCCCCGCCCTCGGGCAGCGGATCGATCAGCGCCTGCGTGCGCCGCCCGCCGGCTTCCAGCTCCACCGCCACGCGCCCTCCGTCGCGTGGCGTGTAGGGCCACAACAGCTCACAGAGCATGTCGGGGAGGGCATGGCGCTGGGAGGGGTGGGTATCGTTGCCCGGGCCCGAGGTCGCCGGCGCGATCTGATCGGGCGGGGTGCCCTCTCGCAGCCCGGTCCAAATGGCCTGCAACGTTGCCATGCCTCCCCGACATCGCTCCGCGACGTCCGATCGCTGGGCCAGGGGAATGTCCAGCAGCAGGCGGACGTCCTCGTCTTCGTGATCCGCCCGGGAGTCCAGGCGGACGTCCTCGTCTTCGTGATCCGCCTGGGATTCCAGGCGGACGTTCTTGCTCTCGTCATGTTCGCGCGACAGCAGGCCGACCTTGCACGGACCCGGCATGCGGTCGTGCAGCATCAGCAGCTTCCAGGGGGCCTGGGCTCGTAGCGGCTCCGGCAAGGGCGCCGCCAGGCGCACCCAGTCGGGCGCGACCGCGATCGTCGCGCGAGCCTCGCCCCCGGGCGTCAGCTCGAAGTCCCAATCCGGCGCCGGGCCGTTTCCGCAAGCGCCGAGCCCGTCGCGGGCAAACGCCTGCACCACGTCGTGCATCGACTTGTGTGCGCAAATGAGGCTCATCGTTCTTCTCCGTCTCGGGCCGCGCGCTGCTCTTGGGGGACGCTCTGGGTACGCGCACTCACCCGCAGGCTCAGCTCGCGCCGGCGCAGCGGCCGGCGCTCCAGAGGGAACCGCTCGTGGTTGCGCCGTGCCCATGCGCAGGCCGCCTTGTTGAGCGCGTCGTGCTCGCTCACAGTGCGCTTGTGATAGGTGATGATCTCGTAGATGCGGTAGACGAGGTCTACCAGCTCCGTGCCCGGATGCAGATCGCCCACACAGATGAAGGGAAAGCCAACATTCGGGTGAAAGATGTTGGGCGGCCACAGCCAGGTGAGCACTTCCGGCACCTGGGCCCGGCGCAGGTAATCGCGCGGGAAACGGAATCCCACGTCGAACCACTGCGCCTCCGCAATCCCGTCCGGTGTCTGCACCAGGCCCTTGCAGTGGAACCGCAGGATGTAGTGCTCGGGCGGCGGCGGCCCGTGCTGGAGGATCTCCACCACGTCGCTCTGCGAGGCCAGTTCCCGAATCTGCTCGAACTGTCTCGTGAGGAACGATGTCAGGATCGGGTCTTGGATCGGTTCGGCCATCGTCTCCTCCCTGGGTCGATGTGCCCGCTCGTGCCCGCTCGGCGGTAGGGGGCGGTCGCGGTCCGCATCCTCTCGCCGTGTCGGCCGACCCGCGCCGCGTCGCGGGTGGCTGGAATCGTGCAGGCTAGCGTACCGCGATGAATGTGCGCTCTTCCCCGCGGCCGGCCTATCACACGGGCCGCGCGGGACAACGCGTTGTCGGCGCGGGCGCTAGACGCCGCGCGAAAAAAGGGTCACACGCCGTCACATGTGATCCGTAGGCGCCGCGCGGTCCGACCCGCGTGCTCCAGTGAAAGAATGTCACCCGGACGGATGCCCAGGGCATGCAGCGAGCACCGCCGCTGGGCCGGGGACAATGTGTCGGTCGAGAGTGCATCGGCCGCATCGAAGCCGCTCGGCCGCATGACGCCGCGACAGCGCGGGCAGACGGCCGTGATTTCGAGCAACGATCCGCGCAGCACGCGCAGACACGTCCGCGTGGTGCTGCACGAGGTGCAGACCATCCGGCGCACCCACCGGTGCTGGTTGACGCGCAGCGAGGCCACGTGGTCGGTCACGGTTCCGTCTCGCGAGACCACGTGGCTCGCCGCGGCCGGCCTGTGTTGCATCACGTCTTCCAATGTGACATCACGGGGGTCCCGATCCAGGTCCTGGAGATTCCACACCGTGTGATCCGCGCGGCGGCAGGCGGGGTTCCGGGACAGCGTGCTGCAGTAGTACTGGTGATGGCGCAGGTCGAAGAAGATCTGCCGCCCGCCGGTCTCCGCGCCCGCCTCACCGCGCAAGATCTTGCGGCACTCGATCGCCTGCAGCGCCGCGGCCAGCGCACCCAGCCCCGAGGGGGCATCGGTCGCCGCGCCCAACGCCGAGGGGGCATCGGCCGCTGGAGCCGCGCCCAGTCCCGATGGGGCGCCGGTCGCCGGAGCCGCGGCCGCTGCTTCCGCGTCGCGATCCAGGTCGCACGGATAGGCCTGCTCCAGCGCTTCGTAGTCGCGGTCGTTCCATCCGCACTCGAGACAGGCCTGGTCTTCGCCGGGAACGTAGACGCCCACGCGCACCAGCAGATCGCGTGCATCGACGGCGGCGTCGATCCAGGGCACGCCGAGCTGCCAGGCCGCGTCGTTGACGTGTTGCCGCGCACGCCGGTTGTCCAACCCGGCGACGATCACGTCCCCGGCCAGACGGCCCGGGGGCACGCCTTCCACCGGCGCCGCGATCGCCGCCACGGACAGCGCGGGGTTGATGCGCCGCACACGGCGGCCCTGCACGCGCGCCTTCGGTTTACCCACGTCAGCCGGAACGATGTCCTGGCTGACCAGGTTCTTCGCCTCATATCGATCGCGGTCGATGATCGTCACGCGACCCACCTCTTGCATCCGCCCCACGTGCGAGACGAAGTGCGAAGCGATGTTGCCGGCGCCGATCACCACCACGTGCGCGCCGCCCGGTCGCTGGAATGCATGGCTCATGCGCATGGACCTCCGCTGTCCCCATCGCGCGCTAGACGCGCTGCGGAACCCACTGCAAGCCCGCGTCGAGCTCCGTGGGTTGTTTGTGGCAATAGCCGCACGTCTTGTCGTAAATCCAGCACGGACGCGTTTCGCTCTGATGGTGCCAAACGCCGCAGCCCGGGCAGCACACGGCCTCCTCGCCCGCCTCGATGGGGGCCTTGCAGCGCGGGCAGATCACCTCGTGGTCGGATCCAGGAAAGCTCACCGTCTCGTTGGGCTTCTCCGCCGAAAAGAAGAACCCCTCGCGCTGGCCGATGCGGATGTGGTCGCGATCGTCGAGCACACACAGACCCAGGTCGATGCGCTGACCGTTGATCCACACCGCGCGGCCCGGGCCGACCAGGATGGCCCAGCCCGCCTGACGCGCGCCGCTCGTCGGTACGAGCAGCACACGCCGGCTGCGGGCCGCCTGGTCGCGCACCTCCGGCGTCAGGCTCTCGGCCACCGTCGCCGGCGGAAAGGCATCCAGGTCGTACACCAGATGGTCGAGCCGAAAGACGGGACACGGCGGTTCCTTGCCGGGAAAGAACAGATGGGACATGACGCGATCCTCCATCGTCGTCCGCGGCGCCTAGACGGCCGGCGGAATGTCGCGGCGGCGCCGGGCGAAGCGCGCGCGCGCCACGGGTCGGGTCTGCAGGAGAAACGGGTTGATGCGGGCGTCGGCCAGCCGCTCGCGCAGGCGCGAGATGTTCATGCGCATCGCGCCGGGCTTCATCTCGCGACCCAGCTTCCGGCTCAGCGCGCGGCTGATCTGCGCGTAGGACTTCCAGGCCACGAGCGCGTCGTCGTGGCCGGGAAAGTCGGACGCAAGCACGATCAGAAGCTGTCCGAGCGTCCTGCTGAGGTGGACCTTCTTGCCGTTGATCCGCGCGGTGACGGTGCCGTCGGCGTGCAGCGCCAGCCCGAAGTCGGAGGTGCCCTCCTCGGCGATGTGGCGCCAGTCGGATTCGAGACGGCCCTTGATCTGCCGCATGCGCACCAGGTGCGCGGTCTGGGTCGATGCGCGCCGCGGACACAGCAGCAGGATCAGCGTGTCGATGCTCTGCAGGATGCCATCGCCCGCTTCCTCGGACCGGCCGAGTCCCTTGACGTGCGAGTGCACGCGATCGCGCAGCTTCGTCAGTTCCTTGACGAGCGCGTCGTCGGGTGATGTGTCTGCGGCCGCATCTCCCGCAGGAGACGACGAGCTCAATGCAGGCATGGAGTGAGGGACGGTGTGGTGTGCGTCGTTCGGGTTCGGGCAGGGGTGTGATGCCATGGTCTTTGTCCTCCCTGTTGGCTCACACGAGGCGCGCGAGCGACCGCGCGATGTTCGGCTGCGGTCGGGCACGGTCGGTGGGGTACCCGAGGACCCCGGCGGCGCTCGCTGCTACAAGTTCGAGGTCAGCATAACCCCAGGCGCGAATTGGTCGGACAGTGTGACCGGACTGTCACGGGCTTCCACGGGGCGAAGGTCCGCGATTTTGAGAGCCTTGGTTTTTCGCGGCGAATCGTGCGCAAGGCCGGTCGGAATGTCTTCGAAGAAACCGAGGTTTGGAACCGCGAGCGGCCGGGCGCTCAACAAAGTCGGGAGGCTTTTGGCTGAGATTTTGCGCCGAAAAACCTCGCGAGGCAGAAGCATCATTTTCCGCAAGCCTTGACAAGAATCGAGCTCGTGGTCACCGTTTCCACGAGCCCTATTCCCACAAGGTTTTAGCGCGTTGCGTCACGAACGCTCTTCGAGCAGGATGTCTACCTTCCAATCCTGGACGAACTCCAGTGTGAAAGGCCGCTTCGGCAGCCGCTGCAAGTGCAGCTCGCCCATCACGAAGAGCGGTCCGTCCTCCTCGAGGTAGTGCGCGTAGCGCGTGCGCAGCAGATAGGCCCAGATCAGGCTCTCATTCCCGGCCATGCCGAATGCGCAGAGCAGCCAGGGACCGTTGTTCTCCGCCTGCGTTCGCACCAGATAGACCGCCGTACGCCATTTCGGGAACTTCTTGTGGGCCTTGGGCGCCCCGTGGGCGCGCAGCATGAGGTACTCGCCGGGCGAGAGCTTGCCCTTGGCGAGATACTGATAGAAGCGGATGTCCGCGCGATCGGCCACTTCGGGCGGCAGGGCCTTGGCCAGATGGGGAGCCAGGCGGACGCGTGGCCGCGCGCAGTGCGAGAAGTGGTGACGCAGCTCCTTGTGGATCAGATTCTCCAGCGCCGTGTTGCCGGGCTCGAGATACTTGCGTACCGCGTCGGGCTTATCGTTGAGCGGAGGACGCGTGGTGGTCACGATCAGATCCATGGGGCCGAAGGTTTCCATCAGCGGCAGGCTGCGGTCGCGCAGATTCTTGCCGGGCAGATTGAGCAGCGTGCCGCGGTTGGTGAGGCCGCGACCGTGCAGCACGGTGGAGATCTCGATGAAGGCGTCTCCATCGCGCAGGTTGTGGAGGGACTGGTACCGACCGTTCTTGGTCGGTAGCTGGTACGCAAACCTGTGAAAGTGTGTGACGTCCATGGCACTTCTCCCCTGGATGAGGTTTGCCCTAGATATAGGCCGACACGGCCGAGTCGCTCTTGGATTGATGCTCTTGGTTTCGAGGTTGGGAACCTTTTGCCCTGATTATGCCGCAAACCGACTCCATCTGCCAGTGCTCACGGACGCAGCAACAAGAAAGATGTCGCCGCGCGTCCTGCGGCGCTGCGCGCCAGCGCGAAGTAGCATCCCGCCGGCGCGCGCTCGCCCGCGCGACCGCGCGCATCCCAACTGATGCGATGACGACCCACTGGCAGTCGTCCTTCATGCAGGGTCTGAACCCTGCGCCCCGCGACATCGAGAATATCGAGCTGCACCTCCACGTTCTCTCCAACCGTCAGAACGAACTCCCCGGATCCGCGGCCGATCAGCCAAGGCCTTGGTCCCGTCCAACGAAGTTCGATGTGCGATCGTCCCGCAGGCGGGTCCTTGCGCGGCGCAGCGCCGGTCGCAACGCTCAAAAAGTCGGACTGAAACCGGCCGTACGAGGCCTTGGCCACGCGATCGATCGTCACCAGACCGAAGTACTCTTCATTGGCGAACCCGTCGGGAAAGGCCGCGGGGTTCCAGAAGGCGTAGTAGCCGTGGGGCTCCTGCAAACACGGATCGCCGTTGTCGGCCTTCCACCACTCGTCGTTGAACGCGAACACCGTGCCGCCTGCGCACCCGTGCGTTGCGCTCGCGCCGGCCAGATTGTCCACGACTTCCATCCACAATTGATGGGAAAAGTCGGCTTGCGTACCCTCGTCCACGTGTCCTTGCAGGGGATCGTGGCGCGTCGTGTGGTAGCTGTCGGCGCCGAACTCGGCGACGAACATCGGCTTCGCGCTGATGGAGGCCCACTGGTCGAAAAGCGTCCCGAAGCTTTCTCCGCGGTAGATATTGACGCCCCACACGTCGACACTGGGACAGACGTCGTTGACGATCGAGTCGGTGTAGGCGATCGGCTGAGTTGCGCCCAGATCGATCTCGCCGAAGATCGTCGCCACCGGGTGCTCGGCATCGAGCGCCTTGATGCGTTGCGCCGCCGCTTCGGTCGCGGCGGCTGCCTCCCAAAGCGTGTCGAAGGCGCCGTAATACATGTTGATGTTCCATTCGTTGCCCACCGCCCAGAGCAGCACGGCCGGGTGATCGCGATAGGCCTCCACCACCCGGTCGAGGTTCTCCATGTCGTAGGTCCCGTCGTAGTCGACGCCCACGATCGCCATCACCTGGTTGGCGTAGAGGTAATCGAGGATGTCGTAGGCCTCGGGTGTCGTGCCGAAGTCCAGGAAAACGCGGACCGTATTGGCATGCATCTCGTGCAGGAGCTGGATGTCGCGCTCGTACCAGCTCGCGAACTCCGCCTGGCGTGCGCTGGGGTTGGGCGCCGTGCCGATACCGGCCGGCGACCAGCAGGCGCCGCGGATCTCGTGGCGGCGAGGGTGACCCAACGATCCATCGGGGCGTCGCGGGCGCACGAGGATCATCGGTCCGTCGGTCCACACCTGTGCCGGAGCTGCGGGCACCTGGAAGGGATCGAGCAGCTCCATCAACACCTGCACCGAATCGCTCCCTGCGTTGGTCGTGATCGCGACGGCCGCGTGGCGCGTCGCGAGCGTGGAGGTGGCGCCCGCCCGGTCGACGGTCACGGTGACCGTGTCGCTCGCCGTGGTCTGACCCGATGTCTCGGAAAGCGAAAGCCAATCGGCGTTCTCAGCCAACTGCCAGGTGAGCGTCTCGGTGCCCACGTTCTCGATCACCAGCGGCAGTGCATCGCGCTCGAGACCGAAGCCGAGCACCTTGGGGCGCACCTGCAGCCACGGGCCGGCGAGCGGCGAGAGGTAGGCGTCGTCGAAGTTGGCCACCGACTGACCGTGCGCGTCGGCCGGCTTGACCAGGTGCAGCCGGAGCTGAACCGACGCCGCCAGCGCTGGGGCCGCGTCGCTCACGACGTGGAGCCGGGTCCATGCCGTGCCGGCCTGCGTCAACCGGGCCGACTCGCTCGAGATCACCTCGGCGCCCTCGGCGTCGATGAAGCAGATGCGCACGCTGGCCCACGAGCCGGCGACCCAGGTTCCTTCCGGGCCCACGGGCGCCGTGCGCACCCAGGCCGCGCCCTCGTAGCGCGTGCCGGCCACGGCCGGCGCGCTGTCGAACGTGCACGTGAAGGAGTAGTCAGCGCCATCGCAGGTGTAGGCCCACAGTCCGTTCTGGCCCGTGCGGGCCGCGGTGGCGGTGATCACGCCGCCGGCCGTGGCAGGCGCGTAGGCCTGATGCCACGGGAGAATGGGCGGCGTGCCGCCGCCCGGGCAGCCCTCGAAGCCCGGATCGGTCAGCAACTGCTCGGCCTGCACAGGCAGCGTGCCGGCAATGAGCAGGAGGAGCATCGCCGGCATCGAACGGGAGCGCAGTGAGCTGGCGTCTCTCATGATCACCTCCCTCCCCAGAGTATACGCCACCGGAGTCGGATTCCTGCCGCCTCCGGTTTGGGCTACGGCGATGTCCCAGACAACGAGTGCGACGCAAGAAAGCTTGCAGGTCGATCGCCTCAAGGAATACCAGCCAGGCTTGGTCCGACCGGACATCTCGCTTTCGCAGCGATGGTCGAAGGTCCGACGCTCGCGTGGAAGTGCCGGAGGCGCCCGGCAAAAGGCCGAGCCTTTCGGTGCGTTGCACCATCGCGCCCGACCGCGGCGTAGTTGCCCGCCCCCACCGAACCGGGTACCGTAGAGCGCGGCACAGGTACGGACACGATCCGTGTCGGCAACCGATCGTCCCGAGCGGCAGAGACGCAATGCACCCAAGCCGGTCCTCGAGCCGTATCCCGCGTGGATGCGCAGGGAAGCCGCCGCGCCCGGCGCTGCGCAGCGCCCCCGGGTGCCACCGGCGCGTCGCGAGCACTCGCGGGCGGATCCATCGCGGACGGATCCGTTGCGGGCGGGCCTCGCGGACCGGTCCCATGGCATGGGCCGTGATCCTCTCGGCGCTGTGGCTCGCGCTCGGCCCCGCGTCGGGGCAATCCGATCCCCTCGTCTTCGGACCGGATGATGATGCGACCGAAGACGCGCGTCCCCTCGATCCCGACGAGGCCCAATCGCTGGCCGCCAAGATCCTCGCCGACGGCTACCAGGGCGAGCTGCCCGAGGGCCCTTCCCCGTCGCGTGACATCCCCGAGCCGGTCCGCATCGACCTGCCCGATTGGCTTGCGCGGCCGCTGGTCTTCTTCATGCGCGCCATCGTCTACGTGCTGCTCGCGGTCGGTCTTTTCCTGCTCTGCTTCTGGCTCGCCCGGACGCTCTGGTCCTACGTGGAGGAGCGGCGGGACCAAGGCGCCGCGGAGGAGAGACCCGGACTGGCCGCCACGGGAGCGGGCACCGATCCGCACCTGGCCGATCCATCGGCATTGGCGGCCCAGCACCGCTTCGCCGAGGCGATCCACGTCCTGCTGCTTCGTTCCCTCCAGTACCTGAACCGTCGCCGGCCGTCCCCGCTTCCCGACTCGCTGACCAGCCGCGAGGTTCTCGCCCGGCTCGCCTTGCCGGAAAGCGCCCGCCGGGCGCTCGAGACGCTGGTGCTGAGCGTCGAGATCAGCCATTTCGGGGGCCGGTCGCCCGATCGAAACGACTACGAGCGGTGTCTCGCGTGCGCTGAGGAACTTCAGGCTGTCGCCGGGGGAGGAGCGTCATGAACGAAAGCCTCTTCCGGTCCCGGACGCTGGCATGGGTGATCGTTCTGGGCGCGTTGTCGATGTTGGCGGCCGTCCTTCTCTTCACCTTCCGCGACGAGATCAGCTATCGGGGCTCCTGGGCGAACGATAGCTTCAGCAAGTCGGCCGTCGGGCACCGCGCCTTCGTGGAATTGATGCGACGCACCGACATCCCGGTGGTGGTCAGCCGGCACAGCTCGGGGCTCAAGGCCGGACAGTCGGCCACGCTGCTACTGCTCGAGCCCCATCTGGGGAGCACCACGGGGCCGCAAGCCGAAGCCCTGTCGCAGATCTGGTCCCAGGCCTGGACCATCTTGATCGTTCTGCCCAAGTGGACGGGGCATCCCGAGATGTCGCGCCGGCAATGGCTCGCCGCCGCCCACCGCGTGCCGCCTTGGATGGTCGATTCGCTCCTGGCGGCAATCGACCTGGACGCACGGCTCGTGCGGCCCGATACCAACGTAAGCCTCGCGTGGACCGAGAACCATCTGGGCGTCACGCCCACGGTGCAGCATCCCCAGCTCCTGCGATCCGAGGCGCTCGATCCGCTGTGCGCCTGCGAAGAGGGTATCCTCGTGGGGGAATGGAGCGTGGTGGGAGATCGTCTGGTCGTGCTGTCCGATCCCGACGTGCTGGCGAACCACGGTCTGGGCGAGGGCGAGAACGCTGCCTTCGCCCTGCGCCTGATCCAGGAGCTACGTGAGGGGAGGGGCGCCGTAATCGTGGACGAGACCCTGCACGGCTACCGTACCGCGCCCACCATCCTGCGACGGTTCTTCGACTTCCCACTGGTGCTGGTGCTGTTCCAGGTGCTTCTGACCGGGACGGCATTGCTCTGGATCGCGACGCGCCGCTTCGGCGCGCCCTCGCCCTCGCGGTCCGACCTTCGCCCGGGCAAGGGGTTCCTGATCGAAAACACCGCCGAGCTCTTGCACTCCGGGGGTCACGACGCCCACATCCTCGACCGCTACGTGCGCGTCGCCATCCAGGATGTCGCTCGGAGGCTTCATATTCCCCCGGCCCGTTCGTTCGCCGAGCTGTGCGACCGGCTGCAGCATCTGTCCAACCTGCGCCGCATTTCGGTCGATCTGCACGCGCTATTGGCCGCAACCCGTGAGCTGGCGGGCGCCGGGCGCCCGCAGCCGTCCCACGTGCTGGAGATCGCCGGTCGAATCCACCGCTGGCGGAAGGAGATGATCCATGAACCTTGAGCAGTTACGCGAGTTCACCGAGCGCGTGCGCGACCAGATCCACCGCGTCGTGATCAGCCAGGACGAGGCGATCGATCTGATGCTGGTCTCCCTCCTGAGTCAGGGACACGTCCTGATCGAGAGCGTGCCGGGCACGGCCAAGACACTGCTGGCCCGGTCTTTTGCCTCCACGCTGGCACTCGAGTTCAAGCGCATTCAGTTTACGCCCGATCTGATGCCGGGGGATGTGGTGGGCACCAACCTGTTCAATTTCCAGACCAGCCGGTTCACGCTGACCAAAGGGCCGGTCTTCACCGACATTCTGCTGGCCGACGAAATCAACCGCACCCCGCCCAAGACGCAGGCGGCCATGCTGGAGGCGATGCAGGAGCGATCGGTGACCATCGACAGCCAGAGCTATCCGCTCTCGCCCAGCTTCATGGTGATCGCCACCCAGAACCCCATCGAGCAGCAGGGCACCTACCCGCTGCCCGAAGCGCAGTTGGACCGTTTCCTCTTTCTCGTCCGGTTGGACTACCTCTCGCGCGACGATGAGCGCAGCATGGTGAAGCTGCACGGGCACCGCACCACCATGCCACGCCTGACCGAATTCGATCTCCAGCCGTGCGGGGATGCGCAAACCCTTGCAGCGGCACGCGCCCTGGTGGCCGAGGTCCGGCTCACCGACGAGCTGATCGACTACATCGTGGACATGGTGCGCGCCACGCGCGAGAGCCCGGCGCTCCTGTGCGGCGCCTCGCCGCGCGCGGCCAACATGCTGGCGGTGGCCGCCCGGGCCCGGGCGGCGCTGCAGGGGAGGGACTTCGTCACCCCGGACGACATCAAGATGCTCGCGATGCCCACCCTGCGCCACCGGCTCCCACTGGCGCCGGGAGCGGAGATCGAGGGCATCAGCGCCGAGATGGTGTTGACCCAGATCCTCGAGGAGCTGAGGGCGCCGCGATGATCCAGCCCGCGGTTCGGTGCGTGTGGGCCCTGGGGGCCGGCATCCTGATTGCGCTGTTGCCCGTCCTGGTCGACGCGCGGTTGTGGATCGTCTGGCTGATCTACCTCGGGGCGGTCCTGCTCCTGACCGGCATCGATCTGCTGCTGGCCGTGCGCCCCGGAAAACTCTCCGTGTCGGTGGATCTTCCCCCGGCGCTCTTCATCGGGGAGAGCGGTGCGATGGGGGTGCGCGTCGCCACGGGGCGGGCGGGCGCATCCTGGCGGGGACGCCTGCTGTGCGACCTGGATCCAATTCTGACCCCGCAGCCGGAGGTCACGATCGGCCTCACCGAAGCGGGTCGCGCGGGCGTCGAGCTGCCGCTGGTGCCCGCGCGCCGGGGCACGGCGCGCATCGAGCGCCTCTGGCTGCGGTGGCTGGGACCTCTGGGCCTGATCGGCCTGCGCAAGGTGCAGCCGGTCGATCGGGAGGTCCCGGTGGTCCCCAACGTGCGCGCGGTGCGGGCCGCGGCGCTGCGCTTCCACACCCAGCGGGACTTCCTGGCGGGGCTCAAGGTGGAGCGCTACGCGGGCGACGGGTCGGAGTTCGAGGCGCTGCGCGAGTACGTGCCGGGTCTGGATCACCGGGCGATCCACTGGAAGGCCTCGGCGCGCCACCACAAGCTGCTGTGCCGCCAGTTCCGGGCCGAGCGCAATCACCAGATCGTCCTGGCCTTCGACACCGGCCACCTGATGCGCGAGCCGATGGAGGGCGTGCCCAAGGTCGACCGCGCGATCAACGCGGGGCTATTGCTGGCCTACTTCTCGCTGCGGGCGGGCGACCGCGTCGGCGTCTTCGCCTTCGACCGCGAGGTGCGGGGCTACTGCGAGCCGCGCGGCGGCATGAAGACCTTCCCGCGCATCCAGATGGCCGCCGCGCGATTGGACTACAGCACGCACGAGACCAACTTCACCCTGGGGCTGGCCGAGCTGGCCACGCGGTTGCTTCGCCGGTCGCTGGTCGTGCTGCTGACCGATTTCGTGGACACGATCACGGCCGAGCTGATGATCGAAAACCTGGGACGTCTGGCCCAGCGCCACCTGGTGCTCTTCGTGACGCTGCGCGATCCGGAGCTGGATCGGATCACGGGGGCCGCCCCCACCGGGATCACCGCCATGGCGCGCGCGGCGGTGGCCGCCGACTTCGTGCGCGACCGGGAGGTGGTGCTGCGCCGCCTGGCCCGCATGGGGATCCAGACGATCGACGCCCACCCCGACGAGGTGACGATCGAGCTGCTCAACAGGTATTTGGAGATCAAGCGCCGGGAGCTGATCGCATGAGCGGGATCGAGATCAAGAGCTACCGCTTCCGCAAGGAGCGCGAGGCGAGCTGGCTGGACCTCGAGACGCTGCTCGGCAAGGTCGAGAAGCAAAGCCTCGGCGCGCTGTCGGCCGCCGAGCTCGCCCAGTTGCCCGCGCTCTACCGCAGCGTGCTGGCCTCGCTTAGCGTGGCCCGGGGCATCTCGCTCGACCGCAACCTCCGGGTCTACCTCGAGAACCTCGCCAGTCGTGCCTATCTCTGTGTCTACGGCGTGCACCGCAGCTTCCGCGAGGCCCTGAGCCTGTTCGTGCTGCGACGGTTCCCGCAGGAAGCGCGCCGCAATCGCGGCGCCGTGGCGCTCTCGGCGGCGCTGCTGCTTCTGGGCGTCTGCGCCGGGTTCCTGCTCACGGTGAGCGACGTGGACAACTACTACATGATGATCACCCCCGATGTGTCGCAGGGCCGCACCCCCACCTCGACCCCCGAAGAGCTGCGAGAGATCCTGTACCAGGAAGGGACCCTCTCGGACTTCCTCCTTGCATTCGCCACCTTCCTCTTCACGCACAACGCCAAAATCGGCATTCTGTGCTTCGCCCTCGGCTTCGCCCTGGGGATTCCGGTATTCTACCTGCTCTTCGCCAACGGTGCGATGTTGGGCGCCATGGGGGCACTCCATCTACGAGCGGGACTGTCCATCGATTTTTGGGGCTGGATCCTGCCGCACGGTCTGACGGAGTTGACGGCCGTCGTCTTCTGCGGCGCCGGCGGATTGATGCTGGCCCGGGCGATCGTCTTTCCCGGACGCCACAGTCGGCTGCAGAACCTGAAGCTTCAGGGGCGCCGGGCCGGCATTCTCGTGCTGGGCGCGGTCGGGATGTTCGCTGTGGCCGCCGTCATCGAGGGCCTGTTCCGGCAGATGGTCCAGGACGTGCCGTTGCGCTACATGGTGGCCGTCGCCAGCGGCGTGGCCTGGATGCTCTACTTCCTCCGGGTCGGGAGATCGAGGGACGCATGATCGAGGAGCTGCCCCATCTGGAGCGCGCGGCGCGCATCGAGGAGCTTGTGACGCCCGAGGGCGTGCCGGTGCGCATCGGCGTCGCCAGTGTCGCCGAGCGGCTGGTCGCCTTTCTTCTCGACGTGGGCATCATCATCGGGTCGGTGATCGTGTTCGTGCTGTTGGCCGTGTGGATCCAGCGGGCGATCGGCAGCGTCGTGGCGATGCTGGTGATCTTCCTCTTGCGCAACTTCTACTTTATTGGCTTCGAGCTGCGCTGGAGGGGCTCCACGCCGGGAAAGCGGGCCACCAAGCTTCGCGTGGTCGAGGCCCACGGCGGCCAGCTCACGGTGGAGGCGGTCATCGTGCGCAACCTCACCCGCGAGGTGGAGACGTTCATGCCCCTCACCGTCCTGGTGATGCCCGACCTTCTGTGGCCGGGGGCGCCGGGCTGGACCCAGGTCATCGCCGGCCTCTGGGCGCTGTTCTTCGTGCTGATACCGTTCTTCAACCCGCAGCGTCGGCGCCTGGGCGACCTGGCCGCGGGCACGATGGTCATCAAGGCGCCGCAGGTCGCCCTGCTCGAGGACCTGACCGCCACCGCTCCCGCCCAGGCCCCGGAGGGCGAGGAGGCGTGGACCTTCACGCCCCAGCAGTTGGAGGTCTACGGAACCTACGAGCTGCAGGTGCTGGAGGATCTCCTGCGCGCCAAGGACCTGCCCGACGGCATTCGTGGGGTGTCGCGCGTGAGCGAGACGATTCAGCGCAAGATCGGCTGGGAGCGGCGCGTGGTGGATCACGAGGCCTTCCTGCAGGCCTTCTACACAGCCCTCCGCCGTCATCTCGAGCAGCGAATGCTGTTGGGCAAGGCGCGCGAGCGTAAGGAGGAGGGCGGGGCACCGAGGGGGCCCGAGTCGGGATCGCGCGAGTCGGAGCCCCCAGCGACCGAGACGGGGTCAGAAACCCTGGCGCCAAGGGGGCCCGCATCGGGGCGTCCGGTCACCGAGCCTCCAGAAGCCAAGCGTCCGGGCGTCGACTGGACCGATCCCGATTAGTCGAAGACCTCGACGAGCTGCTCGACGCCGATCCCCTCCTGAGCCGTGCGCAGTTCGTAGTAGCCTACGGCGGTGATCACCGCGCTGAGCGCGCCGATGGCGCTCGAGATCAACGCGTCGACGGCGCCCAGCAGCCAGACGGACGAGGCGCCCAAGCCGCCGAGCAGCGCGCCGACCAGGGCATTGAGCACGTAGTTGCCAAAGACGGCCACGATGACGTAGACGAGCATGACGCCGAAGATGGAGAAGCGGTATCCCTTGGTCAGTTGGGCACTGCGGCGCAGCGACGCGAAGACGCCCGTGCGTTCCACCACGGTGGCCGGGACCGCGACCCACAGCGTGCAGTAGACCACCAGCCCCGGGATGATCAGCAGGAGCGCCGCCAGACCTGCCGCCAGACCCGCCACCAGCGAGACGCCCACGATCGGAAGAAAGCGCTGCAAGGCGACCGTGATGCATCGGCTGACGTTGAAGGCGCGATTGCGGAGTCTTTGGAAGACGCCGTATATGAGCGCTCCGGTCATGACATAACTCAGCAGAACGGAGACGACCGAAGAGAGAAACATGATGGTGCCATAGCCGATGGGAGGGCCGCCGGTCTCGGACCGGGGCGCTACGGTGAGATTGTAGAAGTTGATGCCGAACAGCAGGTACCACGGAAGGTAGATCAGGACCGTCAGGATCAGGATCGGTCCGAAGTTCTGGAAATAGATGCCGAAACTCGTGCTCAGGACTTTGCCCACGGCGAAGTCGGGCCAGGCGGCGGTGGCGTGGGGGGCCTCGGCACCGTCGGGGATGTCCGGGACGGTTGCCGGCAGCGGCCGCGACAGGGCATCCACCGGGGCCTCCACGATCGCATCGCTTTCCTTAACCTCGGTGTCCGTTTGGCATCTGCGGCAGTGCACCGATTCGCCTGGATCGAGGAAGGCCACGATCAACTCGGCCCCACACCCACTGCAGATGACCTTCCGCGCCATGCCTCGAACCCCTCGGTCGCTGCTCCGTTCGGTGAATCGCGGTCGCCCGGCGAGCATAGCCGGTTCGATTCCCGGTGCCCAGATTCTTCTGTTCGACCGTGAGCCTCACGCGCCGTCACGACATACCGCCAGGGGGTGCGCAAGAGGCCGTGGAAGGGATAGCAGGTCACGAGACGGATCTGCGCGTGGGATGTGGGCAGGAGGATACCGGCGTCGTCCTCGGCCACGACGTTCAAGCGCACAACTTCATAGGATTTGTGGTGGGGACCCTGCGCCGCGCGGATGGTGACCCGGATCTCGTCCCCGAGCTCGATCTCTTCGAGAAACCGCATCCAGGAATCGCGGTGACCGACCAGCACCGCGTTGCCCCCCTCGCCCGGCCGCGCCGTGCCGTCCAGGTGGCCCGGCCCGAAGGCCATCGAGGTGCCCGATCCGCCGCACAGGACGTGGCGCACGACGCCGAGCCGAGGCACCTCGATGCGGGCGATGGGGCAGACGTCCGCGTGCGGCCAGGGGCGCGCGGCAAGGTCGCCGGCCAGACGGCGCTCGAACGCGCGCGCGATCAGCCGTTCGGCCAGAAGCGCTTTGCCCGTCATCCAGAGGTCGCGGGCGCCGAGCGAGACGCCGGCGAGCAGCAACACGCCGCCACAGAGCGACCACGTCCAGCGCGGGCGGCGAAGCGTCTCATGCAGAGCGGTGATGGCACCCGGCAGCATCGTCGGCGACCTCCCCTCCTCGGCGAAGCGCGCCGATCGTCATCACGAGCAGGCCCAGCGCGGCGCACGCCGCGGCCGCCCACCGCCACAGCGGCGCCGTGGTGCCCCCGCGCGGCAGGCCCAGCAGATGAGAGCCCGAGGGGAGCGTGTTGGGCATGCGCACCGTGCGCGCCAGCCCATCCACGCTGGGAAGCTCTTCCACCGCCACGAAGCTCGTGTACGCGGTGACGAGCTGGAAATCGAGCGCCAGATCGAGGATCGCCGCGCGCACCTCGCTCATCGCCGAGGCGTCGCGCCCCGGGCGGTTCAGGTCGTCCATGAGCGCACCGACGCGGGCCCGCGCCCACCGCAGGGCGACGCCCGAGCGCGGGTCGGTCGGCGTCCGCGCCGGCGCGGTGAGCGCCACCGGACCTTCGACGGTTTCTCCCCGCAGCGTCACCGTGAGATCGTGCTCGGGGTCGCTTTCGTGGATGCCGTTCGCGATGCGAAACGACACCATGAGCGGCTCGCCCGCGTGAAGGTCGGGGAGCGGCTGGGGCGCCTGATCCTCGAGCGCCAGCTCACGCGAGCCGGCCTGCAGAGCCAGCTCGAGATTGGTCAGCACGGGCCGGTCGATGCGGGCCAGGAACGCGTCGATGCGATTCTCGGCCTCCGAGAGGTCGCCGATGAAGCTGCACAGTCCCCGCCCGGCCGCGGCCATCTCGCGGGTGAGATAGCTGTTGGGCGCCCGGCCGATTCCGATCACGTGCAAGCGCGCGCCGCCCAGGCCCCGGTGGAGCTCCTGCAGCACGACCTGCTCGTTGCCTACCGCCGCGTCGGTCAGCAGGATGATCCGCCGCTGCCGGGCGGGCGAGCCGCCGGCGATCATGGCCACCGCCCGTTGCAGGGCCGGCAGGATCCTCGTGCCGCCGCCGGCGTCCAGTGCCCGCACCCATGCCCGGGCTCGCTCCATGAGCGCTCGGTCCCCGGCCGAGACGAACGCCAGACCGAACACGTCGCTGGTGTCGTTGAAGCGCAGCATGTTGAAGCGATCCCCGGCGCGCAGCCGGCCGAGCGCCGCCAGCAGCGCCTCGCGGGCCTGCTCGATGGACGGGCCCTGCATCGATCCCGAGACATCGATCACGAACAGCGTCTCGGTGGGCATTCCGCGGCCGGTGGTCGAGGCCGCCTCCGGCGGCACCACCATCAGCAGGCCGAACCGTCTCTCGGGGTGCCGGGGGTGCGACTCGAGGAAGAGCGCGGCCTGGGGCTGTTGCCCTGGGGCGAGCCGCCAGCGCAGCAAGAAGTCCCGGTCGGCGCGCACGCTGCCCGCCGAGGGTTGCACGTCCCACACCTGGTCGGTGGACGTGATCCGCACATCGTGGCTGGGGCATTCGATCCGCTCCAGCGCGAAACCGGGGTCCACGCGCGCGCGGATCGAGGCGCGCATCCCGCGGTCGTCGTGCGTGGGGATGAACGGCGGGGTGATGCGAGCCGCATCGGGAACGCCCACGGGCACCGCGCCCACGGGCCGGCCGCCGCGGTGGGCGTCGACCTGGTCGGGCGGCGCGGTGGGGATGAAGCGCGGCGTGAAGGTCAGCGGGAAACGCAGGCTGTACTCGCCGTCGTCGTAGGTCAGCTCTTCGACGTACTCGAGCACCACCGCCACCGACTCCCCCGGACCAATGTTGGCCGCAGCGATGGTGAACAGGTTGGGCCGTTCCTGATCCAGCAGCGCGGCCTTGCGGCCGGCGCGCTTGGCCCGCTCATAGGTCTGCTTGGCTTCTTCCCGCTCCTGGATCCGCGCCGCGATGCGCCGCGCGCCGATCCGCATCTGCATCCGGTGCACGGCGGCGCGCGGGGGCAGGGGGAAGACGTAGAGCACCTCGATCACATCCGGATGCGGGTTCGTGAAGGTCTGGGCCACCGTCGCGTGCACCATGATGCCCGCTACCGTGATGTCCACATCGGTCGATCCGCGCGGAAGCGGCGTGTACGCCCCGTCGAGCAGGCAGAGCAGCTCGCCGGCGCCGACCCCGCGTGGGTCGACGGTGGGTGGTGAGGGTTCGGTGGACGCCGCGACGGCCGGGCTCTCGCCGGAGGCCTCGCGCGGCACTTGGAGGCCGGGCCGGCCGTAGGCGGCGCACAAGGGGCTGACCGCCAGGATGAGCAGCACCGTGGCGACCAGCAGCGCGGCCGCGGGATCCCGGTGCGTACGTGCGGAGTCCTTGGATTCGGATTCGGTGGTTCTGGATGCCACAACGCCCCTCCCTTCGCGGTGCCGCGCCGCGTGGGGCGGGCATGCGCCGGCCACAGGCGCGGGCGGCCGATCGAGCGCGACGCAGGCGCGGGTTTCCGCGCCCCTGCGCCTGAGAGAGGTTCAGGCAAGGCGAATGCCGGGAGGGCCGGATCCGCAACTGATTTCCGTGTTGGAAGTTGAGTGGATGTGTCTTCCGGCGCGGGGTGTCTTGGCGGACACGGGACGTGGACGGGCAAACACGGACGAGCTCTCCCCGGGCGAGCTCTACATGCCGATCTTGCCCCGAAACACCTCCGCGTGCCGGCGGCTCACCGGCAGCTCCTCGCCGCACTTCAGGCGCAACCGCAGGCGTCCGCCATCCACGCGTTCCGCCGACTCGATCTGATCCAGATTGACGATGAACGCGCGGTGCGCCCGGGCGAAGCGGTCAGGATCCAGACGCTCGACGAGCTGCTTCATCGTGAAGGGCACGATGTAGCTTTTCCCCTTTCGGCGCAGCATGGTGTACTTGTCCTCGGCGTGGAAGTAGTCGACCTCGTGGTCGTGGACGATCAGCACGCGCCGCCCGGCGCCAACGGAGAAGCGTCGCAGCACGGATCCGCCCTGTCCGAGGCGCGCGAGGATCTCCTCGAGGCCGATGCCCGCACCTCCGCCGCCTGCGGGCGGGCTGCCCCCCAGGGCCCGCCGCAGCTTGGCGATGGCGCGATCGAGCAACTCCTTCGAGATCGGCTTGAGCAGATAGTCGAGCGTGTTTTCCTCGAAGGCGCGTAGCGCGTGCTGGTCGTAGGCGGTCGTGAAGATGATGTAGGGCGACGGATCGACCCGGGCCAGCATGCCGAACCCACTGAGCTTGGGCATGCGGATGTCCAAGAACACCGCGTCGGGGCGCAAGCGCGCCACCAGGTCGGCGGCGGCCCGGCCGTCGCCGGCCTCGCCGAGGACCTCGATGTCCGGATAGGCGCGCAGCAGACGCGCCAGGCGCTGCCTGGCGCGATGCTCGTCGTCCACGATCACGGTCCGGATCATCCGCGAACCTCCCGCTCGACGTTCCCTGCCGAGAGCAGCGGCGGCTCCACGGGCAGGTCGAGGGCGACGCGCGTGCCCCGGCCCGGCGCCGACTCGATGCGCAGCACATCCTGCGCCGGGTAGAGGAGCTCCAACCGGCCGCGCAGCCCGGCCAGGCCGTAGCCTCCGCTGATCGCGTGAGGGTCGAAGCCCGCGCCGTTGTCCGCGACGGCGATGCGGATGCGGCCGTCGACCGAGCCCACCGTCACCTCCACCGCAATCCGTTCGCGATCCCGGTTGTGCTTGATGGCGTTCTCGACCAGCGGCTCGATCAGCAAACCCGAGATGGGCCAGTCGCGCAGCGCATCCGGGCAGGTGACGCTCAGCGTCAGGCGGTCGCCGAACCGCTCCCGCTCCAGGTCGGCGTAGTCGCGGATCAGGTCCAGCTCCTCACCCAAGGGAATGAAGGTGCGGTCGGAGATGGAGAGCACCTGCCGGTAGACGTGCGCGAGCTTGACCACGTACTCCTCGGCGCGGGCGGTGTCTTCGGGGATCAGCGCCGCGGCCGTGTTCAGGCAGTTGAACAGGAAGTGGGGATTGAGCTTCGCCTGGAGAGTGTTCAACTTGGCCTGAAGCTCGTGTCGCCTGGCCTGCTCGTGGGCCATCTCGATCTTCTGGAGCGCGCGCATCTGGCGCTTGATATCGTCGCGCATGGCGACGTAGAGCGCGACGGCCCCGAAGACGAACAGCGAGGAGGCCAACGACAGGCCGATCCCATCATCCCAGATCTGCCAAGAGCCTTCGATGATGTAGGTGGCCAGCACGCTCCCGCCGTAGGCCCCCGTCTGGACGACGAGCGCGAACAGAACGTAGAGCACCAGCCGCGGCAACCGGCGGCGCATGCGAATGAGGAGCCACAGGACCGGGAGAATGGCCAGCGAGCAAACCGCGACGTAGACCAGCGTGTCGAGCCACAGGGTGAAGAGGTCTCCCCCGCCGGCGATGGCAACGACCGACCCGATGAAGACGGTCGTCAGGATGACGAACAGGCCGATTTCGATGACGGTGCGCATCGACTCATCCTCGCCAGTGGTGTCCCGCCCAAGCGCTCACCAGCACGGAGTATGAGCCCAGGGCGCCACCGGGGCCCACCCTGAAATCGCCCGTGGGGCGCCGCCCGTCGTCCCGTGCCGCCGTCTGTCGTCGCGTCGAGCCGTTCGTCGAACGGGCCGCTCTCGATACGGACGAAGACCGTAGAATTCAAGCGGTTCCGTCGATGGCGACGCGATCGATCGGGAAAGGGACCGTTGACCGGGGAGGAACTATGAAGCGATCGAATCTTTTGGGGCACCCATGGCGCCACCATCGTGTGGGCGCCGTCGCCCTGACCGCTTGCCTGGCCTGGATGCTGTCGGGATGGACGACTGCAGAGGCGAAGCACCGAAGCGACGACGAACAGGTGGTCCGCATCCTCAACGACACCGAGCCTCCGGGAGGTCGGGAGATCTGGACCTTGTCCGAGGAATGGCGCGTCGGAGGCTCCGACGGCGATCTTCTCTTCGGATTGATCAGCGACATCGATGTCGACGAGGAGGGGACGATCTACGTGCTGGACGCACAACTCTGCCAGGTGCATCTCTTCTCGCCTCGAGGAGATCATCTGCGCACGATCTTCCGTGAGGGCCCGGGACCCGGCGAGGTCTCCTCGCCGCGCGACCTTGTGGTTCTCGACGACGGTGTGGGAGCGGCCGAGGAGTACCCGGGCAAGATCGTGGTCGTGGATCGTCACGGGGTGCCGCTCTCCAGTCTGATCCCGGGAGGTGACGTCCCCGGCGAAGTGCCCCGCGCGTCCCTGACCTCCACAGATTGGGGGGGCGGCAACCTGGTGGTGGCGGGCGCCCTGCTGCGCAGCGGCACCCGCCCGGGCATCAGCGATCGAACCTACTTCCTGTCGAGCTATGATCGGCAGGGAAACGAGCGCGCACGCTACTGCGACTGGCACGCCGTGTATGACTACACCGACTTCGTCTTCTCCGAGCGCCGCCACCTGCCGACGTTCTGGTGGGCGTATACGGTGGCGCCTGACGGACGTGTGTACCTGGTTCGCTCGCGCGATCGGTATGAGGTCTGTGTCTATGACCGCGGCGGGCATCTGGAACGCATCATCGAGCAAAAGGCCGAGCCGCAGGTGCGCACCTCATCCGACAAGAGCCGCATGAACCGGTTGCTGGAAGGGGCGATGGCCGGCCTGCCCTTTGACTGCCGGATCGAGGTCGAGGACCGGCATCCGGTCCTGGCCTACTTCCATCGGCCCCTGCGCCTCGCCCCCGACGGCTCGCTCTGGGTGCTGCCGACCCGTGGCATCCTGGATCAGCCCGAGGGCGTGATGTGGACCTACGACGTCCACGACCCAGGCGGCCGCTTCCTCAAGCGGGTCTCGCTGGCGTGCGAAGAGGGGGACAGCTATGACGATGCGCTGTTCTTCGTGGGTGAGGATCGGCTGGTCTTGCTCAAGGGCTATGCCGATGCGCTCGCGGCCCAGTTCGGGCGCGGCGCGGTGGTCGCCGGCGAGGACGACGAGCCGACCGTTCCGGAGCTGATCTGCTACCGGGCGACCGCCCGGCGCTGATCAATTGGCCACGTACTCGATCACGAGAACGACGCGCGGGGGGAGGGGTCCAATCGGCGCCGGTCGTGCCGTCCCGGAGTCGTTGGTCTCCGCCCGTGCAGTCGCGAAGTCATTGGTCTCCGCCCCGGTGGTCCCAGTTTCGTTGACCGTGGTCCCCGCGGACCCGGGGGGCCTGGGCGCCCGTTGTGCGTCCTCGGCAGCCTCCGGTGAGACCCCGGCGATCGGTTGAGGCGCAACAGGCCGAAGCGGCGAACGCAGGAGCGAAGCCCGAATCGCGCCGCCCTCGTCGGTCAGCACCAGGATGCGCGCAGGCGCCTGCTCCAGTCGCTCGAGACAGGCCGCGGCGAGAGCGTCGGCACGTAGGGGCTGGGCTCCGGCCACGACCCGCGCCGCCGCCAGGACCGAGGCCGTCTCCGCCGCCGCGCCACCCGACAAGCCGAGGACGCCGCCCAGGACCGGGCCGACCAGCAGCAGGGCCGTCGCGAGGCGCCGGCCGTTCACCGGCGCCCAGAGCGGCGTGGATGTGTGGGACGCGCGAGCCATCCCTTCTCTCCCGTTTCGGTGGACATCGGCGGAGCGGTCCGGCCCGAGTGTGCGGGCGGGCCGCCCCACGGGGAACACGACACGATTGTATCACAGGTCGCAGGGTGGAGGGGGGTAACGCTTTACCCAATAGCTGGTTATGGCGCCCGAGGCCCACCCGTTGGACCCAGAGCCCCGTGGGACGAGGAGCCGGGGTTCGTCCCGCAACTCAATGTTTGGAAGCATCTTATGACAAGATTAGTCCGTTGATAAACCCACGGCCTCTGGCCGTGTGACCCGAAGAGCTTCGAGC
>CAZPGB010000031.1:0-73328 GCA_964585945.1 uncultured bacterium
TCCTCGGCCTGGCATTGCATGCTCTCCGCTTCGGCGAAGTGGCCCTGCTTCTTCAGAACCACCGCTAGGTTCCCAAGTGTGCTCGCCAGCGTGGGATGGTGCGGCTCCAGACGCCGACGCTTGATGGCCAGCGCCGCGCGATACAGCGACTCCGCCTCGGCGTAGCGACCGGCGGTCTTGCAGAGGAGGCCGAGGTTGCCGATGGCGATGCCCACCTCCGGATGGTCCTCTCCCAGCACCTCGGTCTGGATCGCGATGCCTTCGCGATAGAGTGACTCGGCTTCCGCATGGTCGCCGAGTGTCGTGAGTACGTCAGCCAGGTGGATCGCGATCTTGGATCGATTCAAGTTTTCACCGTCCGCGCAGGCTTCCTCGATCGCCAGGGCCTCACGAAGCAGCGACTCGGCCTGTCTGAACTGGGACTGCCGTTGCAGCGCGCCCGCCAGGTTCTGCATGTCAGTCGCAACCACGCCGCTCTCACGGCCGTGCAACGCCCGGTCGATCCGTAGGGCGTCGGCATAGAGGGTCTCCGCCCGCGCGTAGTGCCCGCGGAGCTGATGGATGCGCCCCAGTCGGCTGTAGCATGCCGCCACTTCGGGCGACTCCTCGCCGGCAAGGGCGCGATACCGCTCCAGCGCTTCAGTCGCCAGTTCCTGCGCTTCCTCGTAGTCACCGTCCAGTGAGAGCAGGTGCGAGAGCGTGAGCCGGCCCGCGGCCACTTCGGCGCTTCCCGATCCGGAGATCGCGTCGTAGGCGGCAAGGGCGCTTCGCAGGTGAGACTCGGCGGCTTCGTAGTGACCTAGCGCGCGATAGGCCTCGCCCATGGTGGTCTGCAACGCTGCCCTCACATCCGGCTGATTCGCGAAGCTCGTCTGGATGTCCTGGGCGGCGGCTTCGAGGACCTCGCGCACGGTCACGTCGCGGCCCATCGCCAAAGGTTGCGCGGCGCCGAGCATCTCCTGCAGAAAGAGGTTGATTTGCTCGGCCTTGGCCGCCGCGGCCTCAGCCCGGGCGCGCTCGCGGCGCTGGCCCTGCAGGAGCACCGACATCGTGATCCCGAATCCGATCAGAAACGCGACAAGGATCACCGCGAGCGCGAACGGCCCTTTGTGCCGCCGGACCAGCTTGCGCAGTTGGTACGTCGCACTGGGCGGGCGCGCCATGATCGGCTGGTCCTGGAAATACCGGAGGATGTCCTCGGTGAGGGAGGTGACGCTCTGGTAACGGCGCGCGGGCTCCTTCTCAAGGGTCTTGAGCACGATCGTCTCCAGATCACCCTTGAGGATCCGCAACAGGCGGCTGGGTCGGGTCGGAGCTTCTTCGCAGATGACCTGCACCGCCTGATGGATCATGACGCGATTGACATCGTAGGGCCGCTGCCCGGTCAGCAGCTCGTAGAGAATGACGCCCAGGGAGTAGATGTCGCTCCGCAGATCGATGGCGTCCGGATTCCCGCGGGCCTGCTCGGGGCTCATATAGGCCAGGGTGCCCTGGATCTGTGTGAACTCCGAGATCATGGTAGCCATCGAGATGTCGGCGTCGGTGAGGCGCGCCAGACCAAAGTCGAGCACCTTGATCCGCAGATCCACCGGGGAAACCTCATTGTCCCCGGAGACCACCATGATGTTCACCGGCTTCAGGTCCCGGTGGATGACGCCGCGATGGTGGGCATGCTCGATCGCCTTGCAGATCTGCTGGAAAAGCTGCAGACGCAGCGATAGCTCGGCGCGGTCCATGCGTTGCATCCGTCGCGCCCGCAGGTACTCGTCGAGCGGTTGCCCCCGGACGAGCTCCATTACGAAGTAGTGGCGGCCCTCGTCCGTGCGCCCGGCATCATAGATGGCGGCGATGTTCGGATGCTTGAGCAGCGCCAACGTGCGGACCTCGCGGCGGAAGAGCCGCACCTGCTGCTCGTTGAGGAGTGGTCCGCGCACGACCTTGAGCGCCACCTCGCGCCCGGTGCTCTCCTGAACCGCCTCGTAGACGGTCCCCATCCCGCCCTCGCCCAGGAGGCGGACAATGCGGTAGGGACCAATCGAGCGGGGCTGGGCCTTGCGGCGAAACTCCTTCAGGCTCTCGCGAAAGCCGCGATCGAGTCCGAGGCTCAGGCCACCGGGCTGCAGAATCCTGGCCGGCTGCTGGTCATGCTCGAGCAGCACGTCCACCTCACGGCGCAAGCGCTCGTCGTCACCGCAGGCTCGCGCCACGTAGGACTCGCGGTCTTCTGGAGAGAGTTCGCGGGCCTCGAGGAAGATCCTTCGTGCCTTCTGGAGTTGCTCGCGATTCACGACGTCAATTCTCGCGTGAGCCAGCTTCGGGCGAACACCCAATCGTTGCGAACAGTGCGCTCGGACGCGCCGATGACCTCGGCGGTATCGGGCGCGGAAAGTCCACCGAAAATCCGCAATTCAGCGACCTGCGCCGCGCGGGGGTCCAAGTCACCCAGTTTCTCGAGGGCATCGTGAAGCGCCAGCACGTCCTGATCGGAGGATGATCCCGGAGCAGCAATGGCGCTGTCGAGCGTGACACGTTGCGCGCCACCACCGCGTTTCTGGGCCAGGCGGCCTCGGGCGTGATCGATGAGGATCTGCCGCATGGCGCGCGCGGCGACGGCGATGAAATGCGCGCGATCTTGCCACGCGGTCTTCGTTTGGTCGATGAGCTTCAGGTAGGCTTCGTGCACCAGCTCCGTCGGCTGCAGGGTGTGATCGGGGCGCTCGCCCCGTAAGCAACGTTCGGCGGCGCGGCGCAACTCGTCGTAGACTGCTTCGAGCAATCGATTCGTCAGCTCGGGGCCGTCCGATGACTGAGCTGCCCGCGCCCGCAGGAGAATCGCGGTGATGTCTGAATCGGCCCGATCATCCACTCGACGGATCCTCGCTTCGATGCGCGCGCGTTGAGGGAGAGTCACCGCGAGGATAGGAGAGAGCACGGCTTCAATCAAGCCAGATGGATCGCCGATCAGGGGGGTGCCCCCCGGAGCCCAAGCTCCGGGGGGCACGTTCAGGGCTGTCGAGGCTACTGCAGACACAACACCCTCTGATAGTGCGTTTGACCGGCCGTGACGAGGCGCAGGAAATACACGCCGCTGGGCTGGCTGCCGGCCGGCGTCCGCCACGTCACCTCGTGGAGTCCGGCGCCGTAGTGCCGGTCGGCCAAGGTTTCGACCAGCCGTCCCGCCGGATCGTACACATGGAGGCCGGCTCGACCGGGGCTCCGCATCTGGAAGTAAACCCTCGTCGCAGTGTGGAAGGGATTCGGGGATGCACCGAGGATGCGGGTCGCAGGTGTCAGCACCTCCCGCCCCGGCTCCACGGCCATCCCGCCCGGGTGGCTCACCACGATGCGCTGGTCGGCCGCGACGTTGGTGATTTCAACCGGCGTGGGCACATCCGGGAAATAGACGCGCACCATCGCGGCGTGATCGGCGTCGCCCAGCCCGAAGTCCTCCAGGGTCGAGCTCTGGCCCAGCGCACCCGTGCCGGCCGAGACCTCGCGCACCTGCGTCCCGCGGCCGGTCACGACCTCGATGCGGGCGCCGATGCCCTCGCGGTTCTGGGCCGCTCCGTTCAGCTCGACCTGCAGCCAATGGTGGCCATCGGCCTGCAGGTTGCCGAGCAGGATGTTCTCGCGCGTTCTGTCGTCCAGGATGATGACCCAATCGACGGCGCCGTCGCCGTGGAAGTCGCCCAGCGGCCCGGAGAGCCCGGGGCCGATCTCCGGCTCGGGCCAGGGGAAGTCCTCCAGAATGAAGACGCCTGAGCCCGTGTTGCGCAAGACCACGCTCGGTGTGCCGTCATTCACGACGAACAGATCCAGGTCGCCATCGAGATCGAAGTCGCCCGCGCCCACGCCGCGGCCGGCGCCGGGATCACCCGCCGCCCCGAACGTCGCGTCCTCGAAGGTTCCGTCACCGAGGTTGCGCAGGAGCTTGTTGGGGCCGTCGTAGTTGGCGATGTAGAGGCCCAGGTGACCGCTGTTCCAGAAGTCGCCCCAGACCACCCCACGACCCTGACCGGGATCTCCAAGCGGTCCGCTGGTCACGTCCTCGAAGTCCTCGCCGCCGAGGTTTTCAAACAGCATGTTTGGTCCGTCGCCGTTCACGATATAGAGATCCGGATCGCCGTCCTGATCGTAGTCGGCCCAGGCGGCACCCACGCTCGGAAGCGTCTCCCAACCGACTTCGTAGAGGATGTCCGTCTTGTCGGTAAAGGACCCGCCGCCGTCATTGCGATAGAGGCGGTCGCTGGCGCCGTGATTGGTCAGGAAGAGATCGAGGTCGACATCCCCGTCGTAGTCGATCCAGGAGGCCGTGCGTCCCGGGCCGGCGTCGGCCAACACCTGGGGCGTGATGTCCACAAAGCTCTCCCCGCCGTCGTTGCGGAAGAGTTGGTTGGGACCGTCGGCGTTCACGAGGTAGACGTCCGGGTCACCGTCGTTGTCGAAGTCCGCCCAGGCGGCGCTGAAGCTGACGTGCTGTTCCGCCCCCAGAGTGCCGATATCAGCGAGGCTGAAGAACCCCTCCCCATCGTTGCGCAGGAGCACGTTGGAGCCGTCCGCGTAGCAGATGAACAGATCCAGGTGGCCGTCGATGTCGAAGTCGACCCAGCTCGCCGTGCGACCCGCCAGGTCTTCCCCACCCCACGGACAACTCACGCCTCCGCAGAAGATGTTCCAGTCGAACAGCCAGGATAGTGGCTCTTCATCCGACTCGCACGATGTCTGCCTCGTGGGCCTACCCGGCCAGCGCGTGGTTTCGGTGGCATAGACGTACGCGGTCGTCGGCAAGGGGTCCGCCACCACAGTCCACGTTTCATCCGGGGCGATGACCGCTGTTTCGCCGAAGAAAACGCCGCAGGTGTCCTCCGAATCATAGAAGACCTGGATCTTGGAGTTGAGTGGCGGCGGATAGGCGAATCCAATCCGGCCGGAGACAATGCCGACGAGTTCGCCGCTGGAGATCGATATGGCGTTCATCGCCGAGTTCACCATCGGGGCCGGCAGTTCGTCGTTGCCACCATACACTAGCGCGCAGTCGTGCGGGACGTTGTCGCAGATCTGGTTGGTCAGGAAGCGGTTCTGCACGGGAACCATGGCCGCGTCCAATTCGCCCACCTTGAGACCGATCACGCTGTTGTACTTGATCACATTCCCGGAGTTCTCGGCGGGCTGGTCGCCGAGGTCGTTGTCGATCAGACCCGCGCCCAGCCAGATGCCGCCGCTGTCATTGCCCATCATCTCGTCACGGGAGTTGGTGCCGATGAGATTCCCGATGATCGTGTTGCTGGAGCACTTGACCGCCGCAGACCCCTGAATGCCCCAACCTTCGTTAAAGCAGATGACATTGCCGCCCCCCATCTCGGGCCGGCCGATGATGTTGTTGGAGGCCGCCAGCAAGATACCGCCCCCCGTGTTGCCGAGATCGAGGGTCTCGGTGGCATCCGTGCCGATGTAGTTGTGGACGACGCGGTTGTGATGGGCTCCACAGCCGATGACGATTCCGTATTCTGTCTGATCCCCAATCTCGTTCCAGTTGATGCGAGTATTCACGGAATTCTGGCTCAGCACAATTCCGTGCGGGCAGTTCCCAAGGAGGTCTCCATCGGCGTTGGTTCCGATGTAGTTGATCGTGATGGCGTTATCGATCGTGTCCTCTCCGAGAACGAGGATGCCGCTGCGGGTATTCCTGGAGACCGTGTTGGTGGTGACCGTATCCTGATTGGCGCCCATCCAGATCACCACACCGGTCGAGTCGTTGTGCATGATGACATTGTCAGGTCCTAGCCTGTTTCGCGTGCAGTTCGCTCCCTGGAGGATCACACCCGTGTAGCCGTTGCCTCCGGGAAATCCACCGGGCATCACACCGACATGGTTCTGTTCGAGGTGATTGTATTTCAGTTCGTGCTGTTCGCCCGAGAGGATGATCCCACTGTAGCTCTGATTGAAGACGTAGTTCCCGATCACCAAATTGGACGTAACCGGCCCGGCGGTGCTCGCTAGCAGGACACCGTTGTTGTTCTGGTAGACGTAGTTGCGCTCTTCATCCACTGTGCCGCCGATCGTATTTTCACTGCAGCCATCGAGCACCAGAATGCCGTAGCCTTCGTTCAGGAAGATCTCGCAATTGCGGACCAGGTTCTGTTGGCTGCCGGCGCCCGTAAGGACCAGGCCGTTGCTGTTCTCGGCGAGAAAGATGCGCTCACAGCCGCCGGGGCCGGGCAGGCCGATCTCGTTGCCGCTGCCATCGACAACCTCGATCCCATCGTCGCAATGCTCAATGCCCAGGCCGCGGATTCTGCAATCATCGGCCTGGATAGAGAGTCCGTAAGCCCACAGGTATTGACCATTCAGGGTGATGTTGGGCGGGTCACCCGGATTGCAGTTACCCGGTGCGGTTTCCCCGCGGATTTCCGTGCCATCGACCAGCAGCGGCGGCAGAGCCGCGGCGAGGTCGATCGTACCGCTGACGGAAAACTCGATCGTGTGGGGACCGCCTGTCAATGTGTTCGCCTCCTCGATCGCCCAGCGCAGCGAGCCGACGGGTGGGGTCGGCACGGCATCGCCGGTGGTTGTGACCGTGATCGTGTCGCTGTGGGCCGCCGTGACCAGGCCCATGGCTAGGAGCAGGGTCGCGATACCCGCGTACACACACGATTTCTTTCCCTTCCCTGTGACTCGGTGGAACGGACTCATGGCTCACCTCCAACAAGAGTTCGTGGCTCTTCGGCCGGTTGAATGCCCTCTATCTTGGTAAGCGAGAATCGGGGGCGGGTCGGCAATGGCATCTGTTCGGCTCGGAAGTGGAGAGTCCGAAGGCGAGCGGTGAGCAGGAGCACCCCGTGCATGGTCTGTGGGCCCGCGGGAAGCCCTGCTTCAGGGTCCCGCGTGTGCATTGACACGGAAGCGGACCCAGTGGATCGTATGCCGGTGGGTGATGTCCCCCGGCAGTTGAACGGAGGCTGCTCGCATGGATGTCCTGGCCAAGACGGAGTTCGAGGGATTGGGGGATGACATCGTCATCATCCGACACCGCGATGGCGTCCAGATCGGCAGGGCGGACATTCTGGCCGGAATCGCCTACGTACGCAAGGTCTTCCCTGGTCGTAGACTGGTACTCGTCGATCACCGCTACTCGTATTCCCTCGACTACGGAGCGATCGAGGCGCTGAGGGCGACGGATGCCTTCGACGCCATGGCCTCGTGGGTCTCCAATCCGGGGCTTCTGGCTCGGGTGAAGTCCGGCCGGGAGATGTTCCGGTTTCCGGTTCCCTACGAGGTCTTCGGCGACCGTGACAAGGCGGTCGGTTTCCTACGCCGTCATGCGCAGAATCCCCCCCAACGTAATCGGCACAGCGGGTCGGACGAGCATCGCCGGTGAGATCCCGCGGGTCCTCAAAGCAAAGGGGCGGCCCGAAGGAGAGCGTGGGCCCGCGTCCCCCAAACGAAGAGGCGGCCTGAAGGAGAGCATGGGCCCCGCGTCCCCAAACAAGGGGGCGGCCCGAAGGAATGCGTGGGCCGCCCCAATCTCATTTGCTATTCGTTAGGCTTATCGCAGCACCAGGATCCTGGACCGCCGGACCTGCGTCGTACGCTCATCCCGGACCAGCGCCCGGGCGAAGTAGACACCGCTGCCCACGTCCCCTCCGGATGCCGCTGAGCCATCCCAGTGAAAGACGTGCCGACCGGCGGACGACGCCTGCTGCGGAATCCGAGCGACCTCACGACCGGCGGGATCGTAGATCCGGATCTCGATCGAGGCGGGCTGCGGCAAGGCCAGCAGCAGATCGGCCCCGCTCGCGCGCGGGTGCGCCGCGAAGCTGAGCGCAGCGGGGATCTCGATCACCTCCGGCGGGGTCGGATCCCCACCACCGATCTCCGGCTGTGCGACGCCGCTGAAGTCTTCGTAGAAGGCAATGTCGACGTGGTCATCGTAATAGAGCACCTCGTATTGCAGTCCGACACCGGCCGCGCCGTAGTGAAGATCGAATTCGCCCGCGCGGCTGGCGCACGAGAGCACCCGGAAGACATCACCGGCCACCGGAGAGAAACCGTCGATCTCGCGGATCCAGATGATGCCCGCCAGGTCGGCGTGGCCGTTGACCTGCAGGTGGTCGTACTCGCCCGGCTGCCGCCCGGCCATCTCGACGAACAGCACGCCCTCCGCCTCCTGGGCGTAGTCGCCGTTGATGGTCAGCTCGCCGGCCGAGCTGCCTGGGTCCACGCGGCCGCTGCTGACCACACTGGCCTCGATCAGGCCGCCACCCAGGAGCGTGCCGCCGTCTATCTCGAGGGGCGCGGCGGCGATCCGCTGCAGCACACCATTGATCTCGGTCCACCCCTGCCCGTCGAACTGGTGGCTGGGCGGGTTGCTGCCGGTCTGGGTGTACGCGCCGTCCGTCGTGAGCGTGCAGCCCGCGCCGACGGTCACGCGTCCCTGGTTGTGCAACGCGCCGGCGCAGGCGAAGTCGCGGCCGTCCTGGATACTGAAGTGGCCGTCGGGGTCCACCTGCGCGAGGCCGGCCAGCGCGTCGGTGGCGCCGTCATCGCTGTAGATCCAGGAGTCTGCGCCACAGAGCATCACCTCGG
Source organism: uncultured bacterium (assembly GCA_964585945.1). Lineage (GTDB taxonomy): Bacteria > Eisenbacteria > RBG-16-71-46 > CAIMUX01 > WJJG01 > CAZDKK01. Next base: position 8,587 of record CAZPGB010000031.1, read on the forward strand.
CATTGACCGCGCTGATGTTGGCGCCCAGAAGGCGCATCGTGCTGCCCTCGTAGACGTGCCAGCGTCCCAACGAGAGCCGGCCCGAGTTGTAGTTTTGGTGGATGGGATCCGCAACCCGCAGCGTGGCGCCGTCCTGCGCGGCAGCGAGCCCCTCGTTGCGGAAATTGGCCGTCGTGATATCGATCAATCCGTGGGCCCGATCGGCGATGACCGCACCGTAGTTCACCAGGCTGCCCTCGATGCGACCGTGCCCGCGGATCGTGTGCTCCTCATGGTGCATCGTGTTCGTGTAGTGCTCGCTGAAGACAGCGTGGCCGGGGTCGGCGTCCGCATTCAGCACGACCTCGCCGCCGCCGCGCAGGTGGACCGTGCCGCCCCACGTGCGCAGTCGGGCCACCGCAGGCTCCTGGTCCGGATTCATGACAATCCGGCCGTCGTTGTGGATCTCCCCGTGCAGCGTGAGCATGGCGCCGGCCAGTACCTCGGCATCGCCCGCGTTGGTGAGGTTCCGCCAGCTCCCGTCGATCCGTGTCTGCACGATGCCGCCATTGGCGGTCGCGAGCGTGCCGCCCTCGATCTCGGCCCCCGTCTCGAGCGCAACCGTGCCCCCGTCGGCGCGAAAGACGCCGGTCTCGCCCTGATGGACCTCGATTCCGGTGATGAGCAGCTCACCGCCGTCGCGGGCCTCCATGAGGCCGTCGTTGGTCTTCTCGAACGTGTCGAGCCACAGCGGGTCCCCCGGCCGATCGGCCCGAATCGTGCCTTCATTGATGACCGCTGCGGCAAGGCGCCCGCCGCCCCGAACGGTGTGTTCGGGGCCTTGGGTGGTGTTGGTGTAGTAGGAGGTGATCCGGGCATCGCTGGGGTCGCCGCCGGTCTGCATGTGAATCGTGCCCGTTCCATTCAGTGCGACGGTCCCACCGTAGAACCGCAGCGTGGCGTCGTCTTCTTCACCGGAGGGGTTGATGCGAACATCCCCGTCGTTGGCGAGTGCGGTTTGGATGTTCGCCTTCGCGAGGCCCAGGATGTGCAGATCGCCGGCGTTGGTCAGCTCGCGGATCTCGACGTTGTCGTTCTGTACCTGGATGTGTCCGCCGTTGGCGCTCTCCGTGCGACCGCCGATGATCTCGGCGGAAGGACCGAAGGTCACCACGCCGCCATCGGCACGGATGATGCCCGCCGGCTCCTGACTGATGTCCCCGTCGCCGATGATCAGCTCCCCGCCGTCGCTGGCCACCATCAAGCCGGCATTGGTCTTCTGACGGTCATCCAGATGCAGCGGGTCCCCGGCCCGATCTGCACGGATCGTGCCATGATTGACGATACCGGCATAGATACACCCGCCCCCGCGGATCGTGTGCGCCGACTCGTGGGTGGCGGTGGTGTAGTAGGAGGAAAGGTAGGCATCATCACGATCGCCATTGGTCTGCAGGTGGATGGTCCCATAGCCGCCGAGGGTGACGGCGCCGCCGACGAAGCGCATGCGCGTGGGCTCATCGTCCTGCGCGTAGTTGATGCGGAAGTCTCCATCGTTGGTCAGGCTTCCATAGACGTTGGTTTGCGCCGGGCCTGAGATCCTGATCTCGCCCCCGTTGGTGATGTTGTGCAACTGGCTGTTCTCGCCCGTGATCTCGATGTGCCCACCGGCGCTGGACGCGAAGCTGCCACCGTGGATCTCTGCCGAGGATTCGACCACGACCACACCGCCGTCGGCCTGTAGGACGCCCGCCGGATCCTGACTCGTACGCCCGGATCCGATGTGAAGCTCAGCGCCGGCGACAGCCTCGATCGTGTCGTAGTTCATGCGATTCCCGGTGCTCAGCTCCAGCGGGTCGCCGGGGCGATCCGCTCGAATGAGACCGTAGTTGTCGATGCTGGCCGTGATCCGTCCGCCGCCCCGGATCGTATGATCGGCGCCGTGGGTGAGGGTCGTGTAGTAGGTCTCGAGCCGCGCCACGCTGCCGAGCCCGTCGCGCTGCAGCAGCAACTCGCCGGTTCCGAGGATCTGGCCGCCGCTGCGGACCGTGATCACGGTTCCATTGGGACCGAGCAGGGGATTGAAGGCAAGGACGCCATCGTTCGTGAAGACGCCGCCGTCCAGCGTGAAGGATGTGGCATCGAGCAGGTTGAAGACACCACCGGCCGCGTTGCCGCAGTTCCCGGTCAGCTTCGAGTTGCCCAGGTCCACCTGGACGGTGCCGTGGTTCTGCAGACCGGTCGATTGGTAGAACGAGAGATCGCCGTCCGCCAGATTGAGCGTGGCAAGCGGGTTGAGCAGCTCGATCCCGTCCACGTTGGTGTTGCTGCCCAGAACGATCGTGTAGGTGTTGCCGTCGTCGGGAATGAGCGCACTCTCGCCGCTCGAGTTGGGCACGTTCTGCGGGTCCCAGTTGACCGCGCTGTGCCAGTCGCCGCCGGCGGTGTTGTCCCAGGTCATCGTTTCCGCGTGCCCGGAGCATGTACCCAGGGCAGCGCACACGCTCAGAGCGACCACGACCGCTCGCCAGGGAACGGCCGATGCGCTCGGCCTAGTTGTGCTGGAATTCCGGCCCGTCATCATCATGTCCTCCCGTGTTGGATCCGAAGTCTTGACGCTTGTGAGGGGAAAGCTATCGGGGAGCCGTTACGCGGGCGTTACTCGGGCGGAGAGCGAGGTGGGTATACAGTCGTAAATACTGACCAGGCCCGCAGCGGGGGCTCCAGGCAGCTGGGCCCTGGAGAAAGGGCCGGGGGCGATCCCAGGCAAAGAGGGTGGCAGGGCGCTCACACTCGGCACGACTCGAAGAGGTCTTGCGCGCCGCAAACCCTGATTCTTCTCCGCCGAGTGTGTCTATTTGGGGAGAGGCCAGGCTCACTCGCCCGCGGAGGTGACGGGCTGGAGCCCGTGACCATCGAGCTAATGCTTTGTCACGCAGCCTCTTCTGGCGCCGTACTCAGCCCGGCCGCTCGCGAATTCGGGTCCGGGGCCCGTGGCAGCCGCCGGATGATGTACCCTAGGTGGTGGGTACGCGCCGAGAGACGATCCATGCAACGGGAGATCACCATGTGCACCTGCATTCCGCGCCTCGTGGCGCTCGTGACGCTGGCCGCCCTGATCGCCCCCACCGCGGGCGCCGAGTGGTCGCATGATCCCTCCACCAACAACACCATCTGCACCGAAGACGGCGAGCAGCGGATGGTGCGGCAAACGACGGATGAGACCGGGGGCGCCGTGCTCCTCTGGGAGGATGACCGCAACGGGTTCTTCCAGATCTACGCCCAGCGCGTCGACCGGGGCGGGGAGTTGGTCTGGGATCCGGCCGGCGTGCAGGTCTGCACCTATGCGAGCGTGCAGACCGATGGTCGCCTGGCCTCGGACGGCGAGGGCGGCGCCTTCATCGTCTGGACCGATTCCACGTCCCAAAGGAACATCTACGGCCAGCACCTGAGCTCCGACGGATCAGCGCTCTGGCCCGCCGCAGGGGCCGCGGTCTGCACATTCCCGGGTGATCAGGAAGGGGCGCTCCTGGTGACCGACGGCGAGGGCGGGCTGATCGCGGCCTGGACGGACGGCCGCGACGGGGCCGAGACGGACATCTACGCGCAGCGGCTGGGGGCCGATGGGCAGCGCCAGTGGGGCACCGGTGGGACGGCGATCTGCACGGCCGCCGGCGATCAGCAGCTCGAAGGAATCATCTCCGACAGCGCCGGCGGCGCGATCCTGGTCTGGGTCGACGCCCGCGATGCACATGCGGACTGGACCTGCGCACAACGCGTCGATGCCGCGGGGAACGTCCTGTGGACCACCGACGGGGTCATCCTCCACACTTCCACCTACGACCAGCGTCATCCGCAGATCCTACCGTACGGTGACGGCGGCGCCCGTTTTGTCTTCGAGCTCGACTACGGCTCGCATCCGCCGTGGCTGATTTTCCAGCGACTCGATGCGGATGGCAATCGAGTGACGCCCCTGGTGTTCCTGCCCGGCACCAGCGGCCCGATGCGCGATCCGCGCATCGCCCCGGGCAGCGATGGGACGACCTTCGTCGTCTGGACCGACGGGTCCACCTCGACCGAGACGCTCCTCGCGCAGCTCCTGGGTCCAATGGGGACGCCGCTGTGGGGCTATGAGGCGCTCACGATCTGCCCGCCGGCTCACAACAACGCGGACCAGTGGAAGGCCCGCGTCGTGGCCGATGGTGTCGGGGGAGCGGTCGTGGCCTGGGAGGACGGCCGCTTCGTCGGGCCCGGCAACCCCGGTATCGTGGCCCAACGCCTGGATGCCCTGGGCCGCCGGGTCTGGCCGGAGGAGGGCGCGCTGGTCACCTACCCGCGTGATGACAATCCTTATCCGACGCTGCTCCGCAACGAGCCGGGCAGCTTCCTCGTCGCCTGGCACGGCGACAACGAGCAGGGCGGGGGCAACGACATCTTCGCCCAGCGCATCGACGCCAACGGCTATCTGGGCGAACCTGCTCCGGCCATTGCGTCGGTCGTGGACTTCCCCAACGACCAGGGTCTACAAGTGGTCGTGAGCTGGGATGCCAGCTACCTCGACGGCTGGCCGTGGGTGGCGGTCACGAGCTACACGCTCTGGGCGCGCGATCTGTCGGGGGGGCAGCGAGGCCCGGGAAGCTCGCGGCCCGCCGCGAAGCTCCGCGCGGTCCCCGAGCGCTTGTCGCTGCCCGGTGAGCGCCTCCGGGCGCTCACCGAGTCGGGGTGGATCTACGTCGATGAGGTGCCCGCGGTGCTCAGTCCCGACTACGCCGCCGTGGCCTTCACCTTCGGCGACTCGACCGGCAGCGGGATCCCGTGGGCCGGCTACAAGGTGATCGCCCACACCGAGACGCCCGCGCTCTTCTGGGAGTCGGCGCCCGACAGCGGCTACTCGGTCGACAACGTGGCGCCGGGAGCGCCCACCGATCTGATCGGCGAGCCGGTCGGCGGGGACGCCGTGAGCCTCGCCTGGACGGCCAGCGGTCATCACGACGAGGATCTCGCCCACTATGCGGTCTACCGCGGTGAGGAGAGCGGCTTCCCGCTGTCCCCGGAGCACCTCGTCGGCACAACGATCGAGACGAGCCATATCGACGCGTCCGGCGCGGGCCAGTGGTTCTACCGCGTGACCGCGGTGGACATCCACGGCAACGAGGGCGAGGGCAGCAACGAGGTGGAGGTGCGCGTCGGCTCTTCGGCCGTCGAGCAGCCGGGCGCGATCCCCACCCGGTTTGCGCTGCATCCGCTCACGCCCAATCCGGTCCACGACCGAGTGCAAATCCGCTTCGACCTCCCGGCGCCCGCGCGCGTGCGGCTGGAGATCTGCGGGGTCGACGGCCGGCGGGTGGCGACGCTGGCCGACGGCCCGTGGCCGGCCGGACGCCACGTGGTGGCGTGGGCGGCGCGGAGCGCGCAGGGGCAGGCGGTGCCCTATGGCGTCTATTTCGCGCGGTTGACGGCAGGATCCGACCGGCAGACCCAGCGCGTGCTGTTGACTCGGTGAGGATCGAGAAGATCAGACCGAGCCTCCTCCGAGACCCGGGCGGGTTCGGAAGGAGGCGCGCGCTTTGAGGTGCGGGCGCAGCTACCGTGGGGGACCGGCACCCGAGTCTCTGGGAAGAGTGCTGAACTTGTTGCCCCGGGGCACAGCGGCTGTTGCCCCGGGGCAAATCCCGCGTGGGACCGGCACCGCGATGGGTGCTGGACGTGTTGCCGCGAGGCAGCTCCCTATTGGGACCAGAATCTCCTGTTCGCCGCACCGAAAAGGTCGGTGTTGTTCTGTAGGAACCCAGCCACCGGACCCATCACCGATCCAGGGCCCCTTATCTGATCACGGTTAGCTTTCGATATGCCACGCCCTCCCCGCTCCTCAAAAGGCAATGGTAGACGCCTGCGGGCATCGGCCGTCCCGCTGCATCTCTGGCCCGCCACGTCACCCGGCCCGAAACCGTGGGCTGTCCGCGAGTCAGCAACGTATGAACCAGCCGTCCGCCGTTGTCGAAGATCTGCAAGTCGACCCGCGCGCCGGGCGGGACCTGGAACTCGAAACGGTTTCCGGGAGAGAGCGGGTTCGGGTAGACACCCAGGGGGACTGGGTTCAGGCGCTCCTCAACCGCTGTGGCCCCACCGAACTCGTGCAGGCCGATGTCCACGATCGGGGGTGTGCCGTTGCCGGTGTCTGGGATTTCGGGCACGTCATGACAACGTTCGTTGCCGTAGTAGTCGTAGGGAATGGGTTCGGTCAGATCCTCGTCCCCGTCAAGGTCGGCGATATCCGACGGCAGCGCCTCGTTGTTGCCGGCGTCGATGCACGGCGAGCCCTGCGACAGGCGAAAGTCACCCTGCTGGGGATCGACGAGAAGTGGGTCTGCAGAGATATTGTGCCACTCCGGATTCTCGAAGCCGCTCTGCTGGATTGCACAGTAAGTCACTACGGGTTCCGAGGTGCCGCCGCTGTAGATCGCGTCTTCTCCCAACAGAATGCTGTTGGTGATGATTGGATCGGAATACTGAGAATTGTAGATGCCGTCACCCACGCAGCCGGATTGATTGTCGAAGAAGACGCAGTTCGTGATGATGGGCGGCGCCGCATGGTTGTAGATCGCCCCTCCGTGGGCATTTGCCGCTGTTCCCTCGTTGCCGTTGAAAAGGCACTGAATGTAACTCGGCTCAGCGCCGCTGCGGTTGTATGCAGCACCACCATAGAGCACGGCAGAATTGTCCGTGAAGCGACAGTTGATGAAATAGGCGTTGAGCGCAGAACCCTCGTTGCCGACGGCGCCACCGTCGTAGTTGGCCCGATTTCCGACGAAGGTGCAGTTTACAATCAGCGGTGAGCACAGGCTGTAATTGTATAGCGCACCGGCGAAACCGTTACCGCTGCCCTCCAGTCCCCCCACGTTGTTCTCGAACAGGCAACTGCGGAAGACGGGTGATGCGTTCCAGATGTTGGCGACGGCGCCACCGCGATGAGCACAGGTATTCCCCGAGAAGACGCAGTCCTCAATGATGGGCGAGGAGTATCGATTGGACATCGCGCCACCGTCGGAATTGGAGGCCGCGGCAGCGCGGTTGTTTTCGAAGCGACAGTTGGCGATAAACGGTGAGGCGTCGTAGTTGAACATGGCACCGCCACGTCCGCAGTCGCCGGAGTTGCCGTCCGCATTGCCCTCCGCAACAACGAATCCATCGAGCACGGCGGTTTCGTCGAGGTTCGAGCCTTGGGGGTGGTAGAAGACATGATAGCAGTTGTCGGTGTGGTCGCCGGGAACGCCGATGTCTCCTGAGAGAACGGTTGGATTCAACGTTGGATTGCGCTCCTCAAGGGTCTCCTCGCCCCCAGCAAATCCCCCGTAGAGGGCAAGGCCATTGCGGAGCTGGAAGGACTGATAGCGCGGACCGGCGCCCCCCACTTCCACCGATGGCAGGTACACGCCGTTCGCCACCCAGAGCTGGTCGTCGGGTGGATTAGCTGCGTCGAGGCCGGTCTGCAGATCCGTATAGGCGTCCTCCCAACTGGTGCCGTTGTTCTGGCCCGTGGCATCCGCGTCCACGTAGATCACTTCGGCCTGCGTCGCCGCGACGCACAACATGGCCGACACGGTGAGGACTGCGGTGGTTCGTAGGCCCACGGCTGCTCTCATCACTTCACCTCCTGGCTTGGCTGTGGCAACGGGTGCTGGTTGACTCCAGGAGCCGTCACCGTCGGAAACTTGTGCGTGAATAGGTTAGATTGTTGCATTTGCTCTGGGGTGCGTCAACCTACCTCGACGCGTGGTCGACCCGCCCGTTGTCGCCCGGGTCTGGACAGCGAAGGACTGGAACCGGTCGTACGCGGAGGCCTGGAGGGTCTCGTAGAGGGTGGTGGATTCTTGTCGGATGGCCTCGGGAGAAAACGTGTCCGGGTAGATGATTCACGACCACCCGGAGCGGCTCCTAGGAGATGTGAATCGCAGAACGGGGCCCGCAATCACTCAACTGGTGAGGCGGATCCTTCTGCCGATGACCGCGCGGGGCACGCTACCCGAGGCTGCCGCGAAGGGTGCTGGACTTTGTTGCCCCCGGGGCAGCTCCCGAGCGGAACCGGTACCTGAGGCTCCCGCGAAGGGTGCTGAATCTGTTGCCCCGGGGCAACTTTGTAATTCTATACTAGAGAGTAAATTACAAAATCAACTCTTGGCAGGGTCCGGAACTGGAAGCAGGTTTTGCGCCCGAGCGCGTCACACCCGAATCGTCCTCCCTAGATCCGATCCAGATTCCCCCCCAGCATCGCGGTCATGTGACGGGGCTCGAAGGACCCCGCCTCCTGGAGCCGCTCGAGGAACTCCCAGATCTGCTCCTCCCCACCAGTCGCCAGCCAGGGCACCAGATCCAGATGCACCCGGTCGTACCCCAGGCGCGCCAGATCCCGGGCCAAACGCACGGGCGACATCCCCGACTCGAGCGTGGCCACGAAGAGCACCTTGTCGCGTGCATACGCCTCGGCGTCTTCGATGCGCTCTCCTCGCGCCGGATGGAAACGCAGGTAGGCCCTCGCGCCGTCGGGGAGACGCCGAGAGGCCACTCGAGCGGCCGGCAGCAGCAACGCCACACCCTTGCTCGCCAGTTCCTTCACGTAGCCGCTGTCGGCCTCGGCCGGAGCGCCGCCCGCCCACCGGGCCAGGCTGACGTGCAGATCTCCCAGCCAGGGCATATCGCGCTCGGCCACGCGATGGCCGGCGCGCTCGGTCAGACCCACCATGATCGCGCGGCGACCGCTGTAGGTCGCGCTGTGAAGATCGTGCAGCTCCTCGGCCATCGAGATCGAATCACCACTGGCGGCGGAGGCCTGCAGGGCCCCGACAGCCGCGACGAAGGGCTCGTGGGGAAAGGTCCCCGCATCCAACCACTGCACGCGTCCGCGGACACAAGGCGGCAGCGGATCTTCCAGGCGACCGTCGAAGTCGACCTGGCTGGCGGCGTAGAGCAGCGCCCGGCCGGCCCGATGGGCGACGCGCAGTGGTGCCGGATGGTTGGCGACGGTCAGCATCCAGCGCTCGGCCATACGGCCGACCGCGTCCAGGACCTCTTCATCGATCCAGTCGATGTCGTCCTGGATGGAGTGGTAGAAGTCGTGATCGCCCTCGCTCCAGATGTTGCAGACCGGAATGCCGGCATTGCGGAAGGGCGCATGGTCGCTCGAGTCCCCACCCCAGGCGCGGCCCTTCTGGAGCATGTCGATCGTGAGCGTCGGAGATCCTCCGCCGGTCTCGTCGCCCGTCTTGCCGCTCTCAACGCTCCCGGATGCAACCGTCGTTTCAGCGCCCTGGGCGGGGTCGTCCTCCTCCGGCAGGCCCGCGACAAACGCCTCCCAGATCTCGGGGTAGTACTCGCCGCCACCGATTCCGACGCGGCCATCGCCCTGACCCACCATGTCAAAGTTGACCATCAGCACCGCGCCGTCCAGATCGATCGGCGGCCGGTCGGCGAGTGCCTTCGAGCCCAGGAGGCCCTGCTCCTCGCCGGCGAAGGTCATGAAGACAATCGAGCGCCGCGGCCGCGGTGTCATCCGCGCGAAGGAGCGCGCCAGTTCCATCACGACGGCGGTGCCCGAGGCGTTGTCGTCGGCGCCGTTGTAGACCAGGTCGCGAGCGTCGGTGCCGAGGTGGTCCATGTGGCCGCCCACCAGGACGAGCTCCTTGTGCAGCGCGGGGTCCGAGCCGGGCACCAGACCCACCACGTTGCGGGCCCGTCCATCCGCCACCCTGGGGACCTCCGTGTGGAGCCGCAGCCGCTTGCCCGTGGCCAGCGGCGTGGGCTCATCGCGCAGTGCCTTGCCATAGCTGTCGGCGTCGTAGCCGGTGCCCATCAACAGCAGGTTCACGATGCGGTGGCTCACATAGGCCATGGGGAGATCGGGACGATACACCGCGTCGTGGATGGCACCCCCGTGCACGGGGCGCGGCCCCTGACTGAAGAGGATGCCGACCGCGCCGCGCTGGGCCGCCTCGGTGAGCGTCGAATCGCGGCTGCCCTCGCGGTCCCAGTCGTAGCCGTTGTCGGGCGTGCCGCGCGTGATGAGGGCGATCTTGCCGGTCAGATCGGTGTCGCCGTAGTCGTCCCACTCGCGCTGGGGATCGCAGAGTCCGTGGCCGACGAAGACGACCTCTCCGGTCACCTGGCCCGAGCCCGAGTTGGTGATCAGGGAGAAGTCGTTGCCGTAGAGAAACGCGACCGGTCCGTAGGGGCTGTCGAGGAGCTCCATCTTCGCCCCGCGTTCCTCGGTGACCAGCATCGGGAAGCCGTGGAAGAAGGAGCCGTCCTCACCGGCCGGCTCGAGGCCCCAGCGGGCGAACCGCTGGGCGACGTGCTCCTCGATCAGACGCCCGCCCTCCAGGCCGCTCTTGCGCCCCAAGAACGCGTCGGAGGAGATCTCCTCCACGACCGCATGGGCGCGGGCGCCGTCGAATGCACCGGCGCAAGGCGGCGCAAGAGCCGCACCGAGGGTGGCCAGGCATCCCGTTGCCATCAGGACCGCCGCGCGCGCGGTCGATCCGGTCCGGGCTCGTCCGCGTGGGCATTGATGGTTGCGGATCAGCTCGCGCGACCGGCGCTTCGACTGCATCGCCTCCCCCCTCTCACGGATGGCTCGTGTCCCGTGCAGGGACTGTAGAACCCGTTCGCCGGGGACGCAATCCGTCTCGGGACACCGACATGCGAGGCATGGCGCGGTCCAGAGCAGGCCGCCGGGGACCGGCTCGGACGACGTGCCCAACAGCAGACGCGGCCACGCCCTACCGGGCCGACGCCTTCCCGGTCCGCGGCCGCCGCCCAAGCCGCTTGAGCGGCTCGACGATAGCGCGGCGCACCCAGACTTTGATCTCCTCGATGGCGGCGTACATGGTGGGAACCACGACCAGCGTGAGGAAGGTGGCGACGCCCAGGCCCCAGATCACGGCGATCCCCATGCTGCCCCACCACTGGCTCGATTCGCCGCCGATGATCAGGGCGTGGTCGAAATCGCCGCGGAAGAGGTTGCCGAAGTTGACCGACAGACCGAAGGTCAGCGGCACCAGCCCCAGTACGGTGGTCACCGCGGTCAGGGTCACCGGCCGGAAACGGGTTTGTCCGGCGCGCACCAGGGCCTCGTACATCTCGAGACCCTTTTCCGTCCGCAGCTTGATCACATAGTCGAGCAGGACGATGGCGTTGTTGACCACCACACCGGCCAGCGAGATGACCCCCACGCCGGTCATGATGATGCCGAAGGGCATGTCCATGACGAGGAGCCCGGCCAGAACGCCGATCAGCGAGAGCAGCACGCTGGAGAGGATCACCAGCGGCACCGTGACCGACCCGAACTGCGTCACCAGCACCAGCGCGATGAGGGCGATCACGATGACGAAGGCCTCGCTCAGAAACGCCTGGGCTTCCTCCTGGTCCTCGCTCTCGCCGGCATAGTCGATGTGATAGCCCGCCGGCAGCGGGAAATCGGCCAGCCGCCGCTGGGCTTCGGCCAGGAGCGCGTTGCCGTTGAAGCCGGTCGCCGCGTCGGCCGTCACCGTGACCATCCGCTGGGATTCCTTGCGCTGGATGGCCCCCAGGCCCGTGTCGTAGGTCACGTCGGCGAAGGCGGTGATCGGGATGTGGCGCCCCTCGTAGAAGACCGTCAGGTCTTCGAGGTCTTCCACGCTGCGACGGGCCGTCTCGGCCAGGCGCACGACGATGTCGTACTCGTCCTCGCCCACCCGGTAGGTGGAGACGTCCTCGCCGTGGATGGCCGTGCGGATCGTGCTCGCCAGGTCCATGGTGCGCAGCCCGAGGCGGGCGGCCTTCTCCAGATTGGGGCGCACGCGGATCTCAGGCCGGCCGCGATCGTAGTCGTCGTCGAGGTCGACCAGCCCGGGGATGTCCCGGATGCGCTCCTTGACCTGCTCGGCCAGCGATCCCAGCGTCGGGAAGTGGTCGCCGGAGATCTCGATTGTCACCGGCTTGCCCGTGGGCGGACCTTCCTCCTGCTTCTCGATGATGAGCTGTCCACCCGTGAAGTCCTTCAGGCGCGTGCGCAGCTTGGCCAGCTCCTCGCGCGAGTTGCCCTCCCGATACTCCTGCTTGATGAACTCGATGCTGACCACGCCCAGGTGCGAGGCCGAGCTGCCCGGCCCCAGCCCGCCGGTGCCGCCGGTGCCCACCTCGGTCACGTAGGTCTTCAAGTCCCGCAGCTTGGCGACCTCGGGCTCGATCTGCTTCATGTAGCTGTCGGTGACTTCCACACGGGTGCCCGAGCCTGCCTCCAGGTTGACGTAGGCGAAGGTCGGATCGGTGTCGGGGAACAGCTCCACCCCGGCGTTGTATCGGCCGAAGAGGACCACCGTGACGACCAGCAGTCCGAACATGCTCACGATGACGAGCGTCTTGTTGCGCAGCGCCCAGGTGAGTGTGGGCGTGTAGGGCCGCATGCCGAGCGCCAGCAGCCGATCGCCGAACCGCTTGCCCTGCTGGGCCTCTTTCGGCACGCGCATGAACCGGGCGCAGAGCACCGGGTTGAAGACCAGCGCCACGAAGAGCGACGCGGTCAAGACGATGATCACCGTGATCGGCAGGTACCTCATGAACTCGCCCATGATGCCGGGCCAGAAGACCAGCGGGCCGAACGCGCAGAGGGTGGTCAAGGTCGACGCGATCACCGCGCCCGACACCTGGTGTGTGGCGGCGCGAGCCGCGCTGTCGGCGCCCTCGCCCCGCGTGCGGAAGCGGAAGATGTTCTCGACGATGACGATCGCGTTATCGACCAGCATCCCCAGGGCCAGGATGAGCGAGAACAGGGTCACGATGTTGAGCGTCACCCCGGTGGCGCGCAGCACGATAAAGCTGATCAGCATGGAGAAGGGAATCGCCAGTGCGATGAAGATGGAGTTGGTTACGCCCAGGAACATGAAGATCACCGCCACCACGAGGATCAGGCCGCTGAGGATGTTGTTCTCCAGCTCGCTGACCATGTCCTGGATGAAGACCGACATATCGCCGGTCACCGTGATCTCGGTGCCCTCGGGAACGCGCTCTTCGAAATCGCCCAGGAGCGCGCGGACTTCCTCGGCAATGCGGATCACGTTCTCGCCGCTGCGCTTGGTGACCGACAGCGTCACCGCCTCCACGCCGTTGAGGCGCGAGATCGTCTCCCGGTCCTTGAGGCCCAACGAGACGTCGGCCACATCTTTGATGTAGACGGGCGTGGGCTCGCCTGGATTGACGAGGATGTCGGGGATGACGTCGACCGACTCGAACTCGCCCGGCACGCGCACCTGGTAGTCATAGGTGCCCAGGCCCAGATCGCCCCCCGGGATGGTGACGTTCTCGAAGCGCACCGCGTCCTGCAGGTCCCAGAGGCTCACCCCGTAGTACTTGAGCAACTCGGGATCGACGTCGATGCGCACCTCCTGCTCGATGCCGCCGCTCAGATCGACGCTCAGAACACCCTCGATCCGCTCGATCTCCTCCTGCAGGTCCTCGGCCACGTGCTTCAGCTCGACCGGATCGTAGTCGGCCGACATGGCGATCTGCATGATCGGCCAGTCGCTCGAGCTGATCTCGCGGATGGTCAGGTCCTCGCGCACGTCCTGCGGCAGGTCCGGCTTGGCCATCTCGACCGCGTCGCGCACCTTCTGTAGCGCATCGCTCATCTCCACGTCGGTGGTGAACTCGAGCACGATGCTCGCCATGCCCTCGGCCGAGGTACTGGTCATCTCCTTCAGATCCGCCAGGCCCTTGAGCTGCTGCTCGATCTTGCGGGTGACCAGGTTCTCCATGTCCGAGGGGCTGGTGCCGAAGTAGGGCGCCATGACAATCACATAGGGGATCTTCACATCGGGGGACGCCTCCCGCGGAAGGGCGCGGTAGGAGGAAAACCCCATGAAGACCACGATCAGCATGAGGACGAAGACCGTGATGGCCCGGTCGATGGCCATGTTGGTGATTTTCATCTGCGCTCCCTAGCGATCTTCGCGGTCCGCGTTCTCATCCGACAGGGCCCGGGCCTGCGATACGACCTCGGGGTCGGCGGCGATGGTTCCGTCGGGCGATTCGGCGACCTGCTGCACGAGCACGGCCGAACCCTCGCGCAGCTCGCGGTGACCGCGCACGACCACCCGCTCTCCGGCGCGCAGGCCCTGTTCCACCACCACCATGAGTCCCTGGCTGGCCCCCAGCTCGAGCTCACGCCGGTAGGCGTGATCGTTTTCGACGACAAACGCCGTGGGCTGCCCGGCCTGCAGCAGCACCGCATCACGCGGTATGGCCAGGACATCCTCGTAAGTTTGTTTCAGCACGCGGGCGCGCCCGATCACGCCCGGGCGCAGCCGCAGGTCGGGGTTGTCGATGCGGATCTCGACCTTGAACTTGCCGGTCATCGGATCGGCCTCGAAGGCCACCCAGTGCACGCAGCCCTCGACCGGCGCTTCCACGCCGTCGAACCGGACCGTGGCCCGCTCGCCCTCGTGGATGCGCCGCACCTCCTGCTCGGTGAGCGCACCCTCCAGCGTGAGAACGTAGGGGTTGACGATGCGCGCCACGGGCATGCCCGGCGAGACGAGCTGGCCGAGCTCTACGTAGCGGTCGACGACCACACCGTCGAACGGCGCTCCGATGGCGGCGCGATCGAAGCGGATCTCAGCCGCTTCGGCCGCCGCCTCGGCCCGGCGGGCCTGGGTCTCGGCGTCCATCATCTCGAGGCGGCTGACCGAGTTGGCTTCGAAGAGCTCGCGGGTACGGTCGGCGTTGTAGCGCGCCAGCTCGCGCTCGGCCTGCGCGGCCTCCATCTCGGCCTTCAGGAGGCGGCGATCGAGTTGAATCAGCACCTCGCCGCCCTTCACCTCGGCGCCCTTGTCCCGAGGAATGGCCGCCACGTGCCCGCTCTCCTCCGCGCTCAGGTCCGTGCCGTCGAGCGGACTCGAAGGTCCCGAGATCACCAGGTACTCCTCGAGGGTGGTGGGCTCGAGCGTCATCACCCGGACGTTGCGCGGCACCTCCGACATCTCGGCGCCGCCCTGGGTCTGTGCGCCGGCTTGATCGCCGCGCGAGCAGCCGCTTCCGGCCGCCAGGGCCGCAAGGGCCCCCAGGGTCGTGACAGCCGCAAGGGGCGTCAGGGGCGTCACGGCCTTCAGGGCCCGCAAGGCCGCCAGGGCCGGCGCCCCGAGCCAGAGGCCGGCGCGGTGGCCGCCGGACGTCGTCTTGTTCTTGTGGACCATCCTCTTCTCCTTCACCCGCGACTAGCGTTCAGACGACTCCGCGAGTCGTGCGTATTCTTCGTTCAGCATCGCCACCACGTCGCTCAGAGAGACGTCCGGCGAAAAGCCGAGCGCCCGTTTCAGCGAAGCGGTCAGCGTCAGCACCTCGTTGCGCGCCTGGATGTAGTTGCTGCGCGCCAGCAACCAGTCGGCCTGCACGTCCAGCACCGACAAGTAGTCCGCCTTGCCCAGCTCGTAGCGCAGGTTCACCTGATCGCGGGCGTCCTCGGCCGCTGTCAGGTTGAGCTGGGCGGCCGTCAGGTTCTCCCGGGCCGCCTCCAGCGAGCCGTGCAGCGAGAGCACCTCCAAGCGCGCCTGCCTCAGCGCCTGCTCGTACTCGAGGCCGATGCGGCGGATGGTGGCCTCCACTTCCTGCACATTCCCGCGCGTCTGCAGGCCGTCGAAAAGCGGCACGGTCAACGAGAGGCTCGCGCTCCAGAAGTCGTGGCCTTCGTCGAACATGTCGGCCAGGTCGCTGGTCACATAGCCGTAGGCCGCGTTGGCGGAAAGCGACGGCCGGTGGCCGGCCTTCTGCGCGCCGCGGTTCTTGCGCTGGATCCGCTCCAGCAGGGCCAGAGAGCGCAGATCGGGCCGGCGATGGACCAGCGCGGTCGCAACGTCGGGATCCACTGGCGCGCGCTCCACGGCGACGCTCGTCTGGACACCGATCGGCGCCAGCGGGTCCCGGCCCATCGCCACGTTGAGCGCGCTGCCCGCATCGCGCAGGTCCTGCGCCGTGCTGCGACGTTGGGGCACGAGGTTGGCCAGCGACACCGCGGCGCGCAGCGTGTCGAGCGGCGTGGACAGACCCAGGTGGAAGCGCCGCCGGGTGACCTCCAGGAACTCGCGGCGCGCGGCCAGGTCGGCGTCGAGCGCCTCCAGATACTCGCCGGCGCGGATGACGCCGTAGTACGCGTTCATCACCTCCTCGACGGTGCGGTGCGCGCGGTCCCGAATCAGCATCTCCTGGCGGTCGATGCCCAGTCCGGCCGCCCGAACCGCGTTGAGAACCAACGCCGGGTTCAGGTCCCAGTGCGCGTTGAGCGACGTGCGCCAGAAGGTTTGCGCCGGGATGTTCTCCGGATCGGGGATGAAGCTGAGCTGCCCCAGCGCGGCGAAGACGCTGTCGACCGCGCTGCCCGAGGTGATCGAATCGCCGGCGCCGCCGAAGCCGCCCCCGAACGTCTGGTCCAGCGCGAAGCTCGGATCGCGCCCGCGGTTCCAGGTGCCCGAGGCGTCGATCGAGGGCAGTCCGGTCGCCAGGGCCTGATACATCTGGCCCTTGAGCTCCCCGCGCCCCTCGCGCTCGGCCCGCAAGGCGGCGTTGGCTTCCAGCGCGCGTTGCACGCACTGTTCCAAATTGAGCGGCGTTGCGCCCGGGATAGCCGTGATGACGGGAGCCAGCTCGACGCGCGCCGCAGCGCCGACCGACGACCCGCTGGCCGCGGGGGACGCGGATCCGCCTTCGCTTCCGGCGGCGCATAGGGCGGGGCCCGTGCCGCCGAGCAGAACGGGAATCGCCAGCGACAGCACCGCGCGCCGAGCCCGCCCGCTCCGGCGGGACGAGCGCGGGGTGGAAGCCCGGGGGCCCGCCGTTCGCGCCGTCGTGCTCGCACCCGAAGGCCGACGCGATCGCGTCTTGCGCTCAAAGACGCCGGGTACGAGCTGGGCCAGGAGCCGATCGCCCATGGCGCAGGTGGGCGCCGGCGATTGCGGATCGAGCAGCCAGAGCGCTCCGAGGTATTCGATGCCTCCCATCAGCAGAACCTTGACCTCCTCTACGCGTGATTGTTCCAAGCAGCCCGTTCGGGCGCACGCCTCGAGCGTCTCGCCCATCGGCCGGCCGAAATCGCGGCACAGCTCCGCGATCCATGGCTGCGCATCCTCGGGCAGAAACAGCAGGCTGTACAAGCGCCGACTCAGGGCCCGCTCGGCCACGAACTCCTCCAGGTAGGCGTGCACCATCCGCCGCAGGCGCTGGCACGGATCGTCGATGCCCACCAGACGCGCGAGCACGCGCTCGCGACGCCGGCGCACCGCGTCCTCGGTGGCCTCGCGGAAGAGGGACGCCTTGTCGCGGAAGTGGTAGTAGAGCGCCGCCTTGGTAATGCCGACCTGCTCCGCGATCCGCCGCATCGACGTGCCGGCATAGCCGCGGCGGGCGAAGTGCTCGCGCGCCGCTTGCAGAATCGCGTCTCTGCGTGTGATGCCCTTGTCCATCGTCTCCCTCGATAAGGTCCGCGGGGCGTCGCGCATGTCACGTCCGGTCTCGGCACCCGGATGTCGCGACGACTATCGGCGCCTGAGGCCCGCGGCGCCCTCCTGGCCGTCCCCACCCCGGGCATGGTACGGGAAACAGGCATTATGCCACTTTACTGACCGGTCGGTCAGTGGGTTTCAGTGAGAATTCTGTGAGCGGTGGATTGTGACCCGAAGATTGGTGATGGAAACTGGCTAAGGCCCGCCCGGGTCGGCGATCCCAGCGGCGCGCACTTTTGTTGCGATGCAGGGGTTCGCCGGTGCGATTCGAGGAGCAACCGGACCTCGGATAGTCCTGGGGGGCGTTGCGATGCGCCGGTGCTGCGACCGGCCTCCTTCAGCACCGCGCGCCGCCCTCTCTCAGGCCGATGCGCGCAGGATCAACACCGCGGCCTGAGCCGAGATGGCCTCCCGGCGTCCCTCGGGGCCGAGCCCTTCGGCCGTCTTGGCCTTCAAGGAGACGCAATCCACCTCCAGGCCAAGGACACGGGCCAACTCCGTGCGGATCCGGTCACGATAGGGTGCCAGCTTGGGCGCTTCGGCCACGACCGTAAGATCCACGTTGCCGACCGTCCAGCCGGCCGCACGCAGGCGCGCCACGGTCACCTCCAGGAGGCGGAGGCTCGCGGCCCCTTGCCAGGACGGATCGTCGTCGGGGAAATGGGCGCCGATATCCCGGTCGGCCGCCGCACCCAACAGGGCGTCGATCAGCGCATGGGTGACCACGTCGGCGTCGGAGTGGCCCGCCAGTCCGCGATCGTGCTCGATGCGCACGCCACCTAGGATCAGATCGCGGCCGGGGACCAGACGGTGGATGTCCCAGCCCTGCCCAACGCGCCAGGGAGGGGTCATGGTTGCGCCGCCTCAGGTCTGGCGTGGAGATCGCGGGTCTGCAGCCAGCCCTCGAGCAGGGCCAGTTCCTCGGTATAGGTCACCTTCAGGCCCAGCGGCGAGCCGGGGGTCACCTCCACCGGCCAGCCCATCCACTCGAAGAGCATCGCATCGTCGGTCGCCTGGAACCCGGCGGCCTGCGCCTCGCGATGCGCTTCCAGCGCGGGACCGAGGTGGAACACCTGCGGCGTCTGCACGCGCCACAGACCCGCGCGCGGCACCGTGCGACCGATGCGCCCCTCGAGGCGGATGATCTCCCGCTTGCCGCCCGATCGCACCGTCTTGAGCGTGTCACCAACCGGCACAACCGGGATGGCGCCTCCCACTCCGGTTCGGTTGCGGCAGGCCTTCTGCAAAGAGAGCAGCAGCGCGTCGATCAGTCCGGGCGCGACGATCGGCCGCGCGGCGTCGTGGACCAATACCGGCACATTCTCCACCGATTCGCTCGCGCCGAGTCTCACGGCCGCCTCGAGTCCGGCCAGCGCCGAGTCCTGGCGTCGACGCCCGCCGACAATCGGCGCGTGCAGCCGGCACGCCGGGGCATCCCCGTCCCGCCGCAGCGGCTCCAGCACCGTCTCCTGGGCCTCGACGGTCCAATCGCGCGGCACCACCGTGATCAGATCGGTGATCGCCGGGTGGCGCGCTAGGGCCTCCACGCTCCAGGCCAACAGCGGCCTGCCGGCCAGCGACACGAACGACTTGGGCTTCTCGGCCCCCAGCCGCCGGCCCGATCCGCCCGCCAGCACAATCGCCCAGCAGGGTCCCGAAGCCTCTTGGGTGCTACCGCCCATGATCGCGTTCCCCCCGCTCCTCGGCGCCCCTCGCCGGTTCCGGCGTCCACGTTTCCTCGTCGCTCAGGCCCCCGCCCGGCGCGCGCCTTCGCGCCGTTGCGCCCAGAACCGCCCGCAGGGCTTCCTCGAGACCGCTCACCCCCAGCAGACGGATGCCGTCGGGCGCCTGCCACCCGCGCGCCTCCAGATCGCGCAGCGTGGCGGCGGGCGCCAGAATGCGCCGGCAGCCCAGGCGGGCGGCTTCGGCGATGCGCCGCTCGGGATGGGCGGCGCGGCGCACCTCCCCTCCCAGTCCGATCTCCCCGAAGACCGCCAGATCGTCACCGAGCGACCGATCCCGCAGGCTTGAAGCCACCGCCAGCAGAATCCCCAGATCCACGCCCGGCTCCTCCACCCGCAGCCCACCGGTCACGTTCACGAAAACATCGCTGGACGTGACGTCCAGCCCGCCCCGCTTGATCAGTACCGGCAGCAGAATCGCCAGTCGCCGGCCGTCGAACCCGGTCGCGACGCGCTGGGGAATGCCGTAGCGGGTGGGATGGACGAGCGCCTGCACTTCCATCAGCAAGGAGCGTGTGCCCTCGATGCTCGCCACCACCACGCTTCCCGTGGCCCTCCCGGCGTCCTCGCCCAGGAACAGCTCCGAGGGGTTGGCGACCTCGCGCAGTCCGCGCTCGCGCATGTCGAAGACGCCGATCTCGTGCACGCTGCCGAAGCGGTTCTTGTTGCTGCGCAGGATGCGATGGGCCTGGAACCGATCGCCCTCCATCGTCAGCACCGCATCGACAATGTGTTCGAGCGTGCGGGGGCCGGCCAGGTGCCCCTCCTTGGTCATGTGACCGATCAGCAAGACCGCCATGTGCCGCGCTTTGGCACTGCGCGTCAGCGCCAGGGCGCCCTCGCGCACCTGCAGCAGGCTCCCCGGGGCCGAGGGCAGCTCGGGCAGGTAGGTCGCCTGGATCGAATCGATCACCAGGACCTCGACGGGCGCCGGCTCTTCCTCGGTCTCGGGCTCCAATTCGGGCCGGTCGGGGTCGGATGGCAGGGCACGGTAGACGCCGTTGGAGACCGCCTCCAGAATGCGCTCCAGATCGGCCTCGGCCAGGACCGGCAGATTGCCGGTCGCCCCGAGCCGCTCGGCCCGCAGCCGGATCTGACCGGCCGACTCCTCGCCCGAGACGTAGAGCACACCCCGCCCCTGGCGCACCAGCTCGGAGGCGACCTGAAGCAGCAGGGTCGACTTGCCGACCCCCGGATCGCCCCCCACCAGCACGACCGAGCCGGGCACCAGACCGCCCCCCAGAACGCGATCGAACTCGCCGATGCCCGAGGTCAGGCGCTGGGCGTCCTCGCCGTGCACCTCGGCCAGGAGCTTCACGTCCGCAGACACAAGCGCGTCGGCCTCGGGCGGGATCCACCCCGTGGCCCGCGCCCGCTCCTGCGGACCGCGGCGTGAACGGCCGGGAATGCCCAGACCGCGGTCCGGAGCGCCGCCGGCCCCCGCGGCGGCGCGGTGGCCTGCGCCGGGACCGGTCTTGGGCGGGCGGTAGACGACGAGGCTGTTCCACTCCCCGCAGTTGGGGCAGCGCCCGTACCACTTGGGAAAGTCCTCGCCGCAGTTCTGGCAGAGGTAGGTCTTGCTGGGGCCCTTCTTGCGTGCCACGTCTCGACCTCTCCGGTCGTCACCGCCCGTCTATGGTAGCAGCCTTTCCGCCGTCGGGCGCGGAGGATTTCGCCGGCGGGACCGCCGGCGCATTGGCAGCAGACTCCCGCGCTCGAGCGCCGTCAACGCGAGATCGGCGGACCTCACCGCCCGCCCGTGGCGGCGGACCTCATCGCCCGAGCGCCGACGACACGATGGCCCGGGCCTCTTCCTGGATGCGTTGCAGATGCTCCTGCCCGCGGAAGCTCTCCGCGTAGATCTTGTAGACGTCCTCGGTCCCGGAAGGGCGCGCGGCAAACCAGCCGTTTTCGGTCACCACCTTGAGCCCCCCGATCGGCTCCCCGTTGCCCGGCGCGCGGGTGAGCCGGGCGACGATCGGCTCCCCGGCCAGGTCCTCGGCCTGCACCGCATCCGCCGACAGACTCGCCAGGGCGGCTTTCTCCCGCGTGTCGGCCGGCGCGTCGATGCGCTGATAGACCGCCCGGCCGAAGCGCTCTTCGAGCGCGCGGTAGTGCTCGCCCGGGTCCTTGCCGGTCACCGCGGTGATCTCCGCGGCGAGCAGATCCAGCAGCATCCCGTCCTTGTCCGTCGTCCAGACCGCGCCGTCGCGGCGCAGGAAGGACGCACCCGCGCTCTCTTCCCCGGCGAAGCCCAGTCGCCCGTGCAGCAGGCCGTCGACAAACCACTTGAACCCCACCGGCACCTCCACCAGCGGCCGATCCAGAGCGCCGGCCACGCGGTCGATCATCGAGCTGGAGACCAGCGTCTTGCCGACCCCGGTGCGCGCATCCCATCCATCGCGCCGGCGGAACAGGTAGTCGATCGCCACCGCGAGGTAGTGATTGGGATTCATCAGGCCGGCCGAGCGGGTCACGATGCCGTGACGGTCGTAGTCGGGATCGTTGCCGAAGGCGATGTCGAAGCGCTCCTTCAACTCGATCAGCCCTGCCATTGCGTGGGCCGACGAGCAGTCCATGCGGATGCGGCCGTCATGGTCGACGTGCATGAACGCAAAGGTGGGATCGACATCGGGGTTGATCACCTCGATCGCCAGACCGTACGTCTCGGCAATCATCGGCCAGTACGCGATCCCCGATCCGCCCAGCGGGTCGACGCCGATCGCGAGCCGGGCCGAGCGGATGGCATCCATATCGATCACGTGCATCAGGTCGTCCACGTAGGGTCGCACCAGATCCCGCGCGTGTGTCGTGGGCGCCCTCAGGGCCCGCTCGTAGGGCCAGCGACGCACCCCGCGCAGATCGTCGCCGAGGATCTCGTTGGCGCGCTCCTGAATCGCGCGGGTGGTGCCCGAGTCCGCCGGTCCGCCGTTGGGGGGATTGTACTTGAACCCCCCGTCGCCGGGTGGATTGTGCGAAGGCGTGATCACGATCCCGTCGGCGGTGCCTCCGCCGCGGTCGCGATTGTGGGTCAAGATCGCGTGCGAGATCACAGGGGTGGGCGTATATCCGCCGCCCTGCTGGATGACGATGTCGATCTCGTTGGCCGCCAGCACCTCGACCGCGGTCGCGAGAGCCGCCTCGGAGAGGGCGTGGGTGTCCTTGCCGAGGAAGAGCGGACCGCTGATGCTCCGCGCCGCGCGCAGCTCGCAGATCGCCTGGCAGATCGCCGCGATGTGGGGCTCGTTGAAGCTGCCCTCCAGCGACGTGCCGCGATGGCCGGAGGTGCCGAATGAGACCCGCTGGCCCGGTAGGGCCGGATCGGGCCGCAGCGTGTAGTAGGCGGTCATGAGCCGCGGGACGTCGATCAAGAGCTCGCGCGGCGCCCTGCGTCCCGCGAGTTCGTGCGCTGCCATCGGACCCTCCAAGCGTACGGGCGCGGGCGGCAACGCCCGCGCCTCTCCCGCGTGCCTCCCCTGCACCATGCGCCCCCACCGGATGACAGTCAAGATCGGGCGGCGGACTTGGCAACTCTGAGGCGTCGTGTATAATGGGAGCGTTTGCGGCCCGCCCTGCCCGCATCGTGCCTGCGCTCGAGACGGTTCGGGCAATGGCGGGCAATCCGAGATCCGAGCCCCCAGCGGTATCCTGGAGGGGCGGGCGGAACTCGGCGGGACGGTCCATCAGCTCTGGGAGGGCACCATGTCCGCTTCCGGCCCCGGCGACGCGCGTCGCCGTCCGGATCTTCTCCTCGCATCTTTCACCTTCGTTCTTCTGATCGCGCTCCTGCAGACAACGGCCGGGGCGCAGACACTCCAGGTCGAGTGGAGCACCTATCTCGGCGGCGGGGCCGCCGACATGGGCTGGCAGCTCGGCGCCACCGGCGACGGGGAAATCCTGGTCGTCGGCGAGACCTACTCGGCCGACTTTCCCGTTACACCCGGAGCGTATGACACCAACTACGCCGCCATCTCCGAGGGTTTCTTCGCCCGCCTGAGCTCCGACGGCAGCGAGCTGCTCTACGGCAGCTATCTGGGGTCGATGCAGCGTGACGTGGTGCGCGACGTGGCCACCGACGCCCAAGGCAACATCTACCTGACCGGCGTCACCAGCTCGGCTCAGTTCCCGACCACACCCGACGCCGCGTTCCCGGAGCTGACCGGCTGGTCGAACGACGCCTATCTCGTCAAGTTCGACCCCACGGGGACCGAGCTGCTCTACGGCACGTTCCTGGGCGGCACGATCAACGACAAGGCTCGCAGCCTCGCGCTGGTGGGACCGGACCTGGTCTGCGTGACCGGGTACACCGAGAGCGATGATTTCCCCGTGACGGCCAACGCCTTCGACGCGGAACACAACGGCGGGTGGGACCTGTTCTTCTCCTGCTTCGATCTCACCACCGGCGAGCTGATCTATTCGACCTACCTGGGTGGCACGCTGGACGAGGAGCCCTGGGACATGCTGGCCGACGGCGAGGGCTGCGCCGTCGTCTCGGGCTACACGCATTCGCACTTCTTTCCGTCGACCGCTGATGCCTTCGATCCGCTGTGGAACGGGGGCCGCGACGGCTTCCTGGTGAAGATGGATCCCCTCAGCGGACAGATGGTCTGGGGGACCTTTATCGGCGGGAGCGGCTACGACCGCGTCTCACGCATCTCCTTCGATCCGCTCGGCAACATCGCGATGATCGGCACGACGTCCTCACAGAACTTCCCGGTGACCCCGGGCGCCTACGACACCAGCTTCGCCAACGACAGCGATGCCTTCATCGCCAAGCTGAGCGCAGCGGGCACGGAGCTGCTCTTCTCCACGTTCGTGGGCGGATCCAGCTCGGATACCGGCCAGACCCTCTACCAGGATCCGCACGGGGAGATCTACTTCGCCGGACACACCTATTCGAACGACTTCCCCATCGTGGGGGACGTGCCCTTCACACATAGCCAGGGCCATGCCGACCTGTTCCTGGGCGTGCTCAGCCCCAGCGGCGCGGAGCTGTGGGCCAGCTCCTACCTCGGCGGGTCGAGCTGGGAAGACGTATGCGGCCTGGTGGTGACCGAGCCGCGATTGGTCACCCTCACCGGCCCCACCTGGTCGGACGATTTTCCGACCACCAGTGGGGCGTTCGATCCCACGCACAACGGCGACACCGACGCCTACGCGATCAGCGTGCGGTTCTGGCCCAGCACGGGGGTCGAATCGCCTCCGTCCGCAATGGCCCCGCGGTTGCGCCTCGATCTGGCGCCCAGCATTTCCAGGGCGACCCAGGAGATCCGACTGCAGCTCGGCGCGCGCGGTCCGGTGCATCTGGAGCTGATCGATCTGCAGGGCCGTCTGATCCAGAGCCTGCACGCGGGCGACTTGGATGCCGGGGCGCACACCTTCCTCTGGGGCGGTGAGGCGGCCCGTCGCGGGATCGGTCCGGGCCTCTATTTCGTGCGTGCCCGCGCCGGCGATGCCGCCGTCATGCGCAAGCTGATTCGATCGCGGTAGCGCCCGGCCAGGGGGACGGGCACGCGCAGCATGCGGCGCCGACGCTGCACTCCAGGACCCGCACACTGCCACGTGTCCGCGGCCCTGGACCGGCTGGCCCGACGGGGCTATGATGTGCGCCACGCGCCCGGGGCCGCCGGCGGCGGCCCGCGGACGGCGGATGCGGTCTCAGCAACGGGGAGTGCAAGATGTCCACAGAACGCGACAAGATCGAAGTCGAAGTCCCGGCGGGGAAGCTGGTGGTGCAGCAAGCCCAGTGCCCCGGAGGGTGCGACCTGATGGACGGGGAGGTCAAGATCCACGATCATCCCTCGATCCACCTCCGCTACGAGTTCGCCGACCGGAAAGGCAGCATCCACCTCGATCCGGTCTACGGCAGCTTCGACAACATCACCGAGGGCGAGATTCCCGCGGGCACCGTGGTCACGTTCACCTGTCCGCGGTGCGGCGCCTCGCTCACCGACACCGGCACCTCCTGCAGTCAGTGCAGCGCGCCGATGTTCATGCTTCATCTCCCCCACGGCAACTACGTTGAGGGCTGCCTGCGCAGCGGCTGCTATCATCACCGGCTGCGCATCATCACCGGCGAGCAGATGATGCAGCGGATGTTCGACGACGTGGGACTGGACGCCTACCTCTGAGCCGCCACCAGGCCGGGTTCAATGTGAGGTCACGCCCAGCAACGCGCCCACCCGGGCGTCGATGCGCGCGGTCAGCGCCTCGGCCGCCGGTCCGGTCGCCTGCGTGAGCCGCTTCACCAGGCGAGCGATCGCCCGGCGCTCGGTAGTCGGCGCATCGGGCACGGGCAGGGCGCGCAGTTGCGGCGGGCCGAAGCGCAGATACCCGCCTGCCAGACGAAGGCTGCCGAAGAGCCATCGATAGATGCGACCGTAGATGGCCGCGTTGAGCACGCCGGCGAGGTAGCCGCCTAGTTCGGCATCGCGCGGGCGGATCAGGACGGTCGACTTGCCCGCGGCGATCCCCCCGAGGTCCCACACACAGATCGGGCGGCGCGCCAGGCCCGAGACGATCAGCTTCGCCTCCCGAACCTGCTGTCGGCGCCGAGGCGAGAGCGCCGGGTGGCGAACGTCGATCACGGGACAGCGGTAGAGACGCCCGAGGTAGCGCACCGGCTTCTCCTCCCACGTGTGACCGTGGGGACGCAGGCTTCCGCTGACGAGGAAGGTCGCGTAGCGATCGGGCTCCGAGCGCGCCAGGTCGTGCCCGTTGTCGATGAGGGCCGCGCGCAGAGCGTAGGCCTCGGCCACCGTCGCCGCCCCGATCACATCCGCCAGATCGCACAGGCGGGGCATCCCGGCGATGAGGCGCGCCATCCGGGCGCATGCTGGATCGAGCAGCGCGTCCCATTGGTGGCCCACGCTCGGCACCACGCGCAGGGGCGCTCCGTGCCCCGCGCGCACGCGCAGGGATCCGTCCGGGGCGGTCGAAGCGTGCCAGATGCGCACCCTCCCCGTCCGTGCCTGGACGGGCCGCGGTTCCCCTCCGGTCCGCGGCCCTGCGGGGAGTCGCTTCACGGCGTCCGCCCGCGGCCCTGGTGCAGATCGCTTCACGGCGTCCGCCCGCGACCCTGGAGCAGATCGCAACGCAATGTCCGCCTGCGGCCGAAGGCGTCCGAAGGTGACCACGGGATAGACATGGGCGTCGAACACGACGGCATCGCGCAGGTCGGCGATGCCCAGCAGGTCCGCCCGCTTCCAGTAGTGGGCGCGCAATGCCTGTGCGTATCCGGCGCCCAGAATCTTGTCCGGCGTCAACGCGGCCAGAATGCCCCCCGGGCGCAGCATCTGGAGGCCGCGCTCCACGAACGGCACGAACAGATCGAACCCGCCTCGGGCGGTCGCGAACTGCCGGCGGATGCGGCGGCGCTGCTCCGGGTGCCGCGCCTTCATGGCGACCATGTTCAGGTAGGGTGGATTGATGAGAACCGCGTCGAACGATTCCTCCCTCGGGCGCGCCGTACCCGCCGGATCCACATGACCGCCCGAGCGTCGCGGCGGCGCAATCGCTTCGGGCGGCTCGGCCGCCAGGTGGAGCCCATCCTGGACAACAACCCTTCCGGCGACCCGTCGCAGCGCCTCGGCATCCGCGCCCCGCTCCCATCGCTCCGCGACGAGCAGCCGCAGGCGGCACACCCCGACGGCCAGCGGATCGATGTCCCGGCCGTACAGGCCCACGCCCGATGCGCCGCCCGCAGGCTCTTCGCCGTAGCTCGTCCGCAATAGACGGCCGAGCCGATCCGCCTGGCGGGCGAGCTCCAGCAGAAAGGCGCCGCATCCGCAGGCCGGATCGGCCACACGCAGCCCGGCCAACCGTTCCAGCGCGGCGCGCGCGGCGTTCGGCCCGAGCCCATCGGCGCGACCACGGTCGACCAATCGCGACGCGGCTCCCCGCGGCAGAGCCGTCTCCGACAGCAGGGCCTTCAGCACTTCCCTGCAGACGAAGGCCGCCGCGCCGGGGGGCGTATGGTAGACGCCCCTGCCCCGGCGTTCCGGTGTGGCCAGAAGGTAGAGCGGAACCAGGACGAAGGGATCGAGGGTGTCAGCCGCGCGGCCCGGCTCGCCCTCGCCCGCGAAGGGCACCAGCTCGTAGCGGGCGACGAGATCGCCGACATCGCGAAGCAGCTCGCGGTCGCGGCCATCCGCGGGCCGCGGAAGGATTGATTCGGCGGCTCCATCGGGGTCGGCCGGCCGCACCACCGCTCCGCATGCGATCGCGGGCAGCAGCGCGCGCGCCTGCGCGTCCAGGACCGCCGACAGAATCAGCCGCATGGCGCGAACCCGCGCAGCTTCCACTCCGGCAGACCGCCCGGGGCGCTCCGCGCGCCGCCGGGCCAGATGCTCACAGTCCCGCAGGAAGACGGCGTGAGCCGCGCGTCCATCAACGGAAAGACCGAAACGGCGGACCCGTGGCTGGCGAGCAGCGGGACGGGCCGTGCCGCGCGGAGTCTGCGCGGATTCCCGGGCCGACACCGCGACCTCCTAGAGCGTGTACACCGCGTAGCAGAGCCACGAGGTGACCACGCCCAGGAAGTTCCCCAGCGCATAGCCGACGATGGCCATCAGCACCGCCAGCGGAATCAGTGTTTCCCGGTGGTACGCCGCCACGATCGGGGCCGAGGCGGCGCCGCCGATGTTGGCGGCCGACGCAATGGCGGCGGTATGGATGTCGACCTTGAAGAGCTTGGCGCCTGTCAGGCAGAACACACCGTGGATCGCGATCCACACGTATGCCGTCGCCACGAACCAGGGCGCCCTCGCCAGGCCCTCGAGCTGGGACTGCGCCCCCATGCGAGCCACGAAGACGTAGATGATCGCCATGGCGATGGCGTGACTGCCCGGGATGCGGCGGGCCGGGGTGAGCGAGAGGATGATCCCGATGCAGGTCACGAGCAGGACCTTCCAGGTCGACGTGGAGATTACGGGCGGCAGCACGGGCAGCATCGGCGCAAGGTAGGCGGCCAGGCCGGCCGAGGCCAGCCCCAGGACGACCAGGTAGAGCAGATGATGCATCTGCACGTCCTTGCTCTTCGACTCCATCTGCCCCACCGCGGCTTCCAACTTCTGGACCCGATCGGCCGCCGCTCCCGTGAAGCGCCGGAACCGTCCGGCCCACGCGCGCGACCCGAGCAGCAGCGGCAGCCAGATAAGGTAGACGAGTTGGTCGGCCAGCACCGCCAATCCCAGCTCGGCCGGCGGCGTGCCGACCCCTTCGGCCACGGCGGCCAGATTGCCGGTCCCCCCGATCCAACTGCCCGAGAGGGCCGCAAGCCCTTTCCAGCCCTCGGGGCCGAGCTGGCCGCGGAAGAAGAAGTACGCGATCGGCGCCCCCAGCACGACCCCCGCTGTGCCCATCAGCATCACCAGCAGTCCGCGCCCGAGGACGCGCACGACGGCGCGCAGATCGATATCCAGCAGCATCAGGGTGATGAAGACCGGCAACGCGTAGTCCTTCAGACCGTCGTAGAGCGGGCTCTGCTGGGGAATGACGCCCGTGTTGCTCAGCACCACGGGGGTGGCGTAGATGAAGATGAGCGGCGGGAAGTACTGGAAGAGCTTCCAACGGAACTGCTTCTCCAAAAAGAAGAAGAGGGCGCAGATCCCCGCAAGCACCAGCAATGTTTCCGCCGAGCCCTGAACCACCACTCACCTCCTTGATCGCCGATATTGCGGCCACAACGGGGCCTGAAGAAGTGCGGGTCGGCCCGCGCGCGAGGCTTGCTGTGTGCCGGCCAGTATCCGGAGGTGACCAGGGACAGTCCAGCGGAATCCGTGGATGCAACCCAGACCAGACGAAGGATCCGCGCCCGTCAGGCCGAAGAACTCCATTGGAGTCTTCAGCTCCGCGCCGCACAGGGAAGTGCGGCGCCGCCAACAAGGGGAGGACCCCACGATGCACACCTCGTTCTCGATCTCCGCGGACATGCGGACACCCATCTCCATCGGTCTATTCCTCATTCTGGCCTGCGCCGCTGCGCCGGCACTCGCCGAGCCGGTGTTCTGGGATCCGATCGAGGGCGGCAACGCCCACTTCTATGAGGCGATCGCCACGCCGGACGGCTCGACCTGGTCCGAGGCGAGGCAGGCAGCCGAGCAAAGGAGCTGGCAGGGTGTTGCGGGACAGCTCGCGTCGGTGACCAGTGCGGCGGAAAACGACTGGATCTGGGCACGGTTCGCCGAATCGGCCGGCTACTGGTTGGGCGGCTTTCAGCAAGCGGGCGCCGGGCAGCCGGACGCCGGCTGGCAGTGGCTCAGTGGCGACGTATGGGATGTCACCGCCTGGGAGACGGGGCAGCCCAACAGCTTCGAGGAAGAGAGCCGCCTGCAGTTTGCGCCCGCGACGTTGGACGGGCGCTGGAACGATGACTGCAGCTCCTGCATCGGGAACGGCTACATCGTCGAGTACACGCCCACGTCCACGCAGCGGGCGTCCCGAACGTGGGGCCTGATCAAGGAGCTGTTCTAGATCCGGCCCGCCATGTCCCGAGCCTGGCCCGGCGTCCTCCACACCGAGGCCACCGGGTCAGGCACCACCGTATTCCCTTGTCCACGAAGCAGTTCTCCGCGTGCTCCGGGGGGCGACAACCGTCGATTCCCCCTCCTCGGCACAGTCTGAAACCCCTCCTGGGTACAGTCTGAACAGGTCTTGACCGCCGATCCTCCTGCATCTCTGCACCAACTCCATCGGGACTTTGGGGTCTTTTGCACCGCCTAAACCATTGCCATGGTTTGATTTGAAAAAAAGATGGAGAAAACATAAAAAAATACTGTTCAAATACTTGACATTGCCGATCACGTTGGGTAGAGTGGCGATGTCGTTGGGAGGCAGAGACCGCAAGGCAGCCTCGGAGATCAGCGACAGGGTCCACGGAGCAGGCGATCCGCTAGAAGGATCGAAACCAGAATCGGCGCCCCGAGCGCCTCGAGGATAAACGGAGGTTCCAGTCATGAAGAGCATCACGAAGTTCAATCGCATCTCGTCGGCAGGCTTGGCAGTGCTTGCCACCATCGCTTTCACGTTTGCCGGCCAGGCCGCGGCCGTCACCGGAAACAACAACCTCGATCCGCTCAGTGAGGGTGGTTCGCGCGCCGGGACGGGTCCGGAGCGTGACTCCTTCGCTCGCGTCCAGGTCATCCACAACGCCGCGGATCCGGCCGCCGCCGCGGTCGACATCTATATCGACCAAGCTCTGGCGATCGACGATTTCGCGTTTCGCGCCGCCACCCCGTACCTGGACCTCCCGGCCGAGGTCGAGTTCTCAATCGGCGTGGCCCCCGGCAACAGCACCGGCCCCGGCGACATCATCGCCAGCTTCCCGGTGACGCTGGCGGCGGATGAGTCCTACGTGGTCTTCGCCAACGGCGTGCTCGATCCGATGTCCTTCGAGCCCAACCCCGAGGGCCGGGACACCGCCTTCACCCTGTTCGTCAAGGCGGGCGCGCAGGAGAGCGGCATGGCCCCCGACATGGTGGACTTCTTTGCTCTGCACGGCGCCACCGACGCCCCGACGGTCAGCGTCAACGCGCGTGACGTCGGTACGTTGGCGTCGCTCACCTACGGCGACATCTCCGATTATCTATCCGTGCCGGCGGCCGACTACATCCTCGACCTGACCACCGGCAGCGATAACGACGCGGTGGTGGCCAGCTTCGCGGCCGACCTCTCCGGTCTGGGCGGCGGCGCGGGCGTGGTCTTCGCCTCCGGCTTCCTCAACCCCGGTCAGGGCGAGGCCTTCGGATTGTTCGTGGCGCTGCCCGACGGCACCGTCCTCGAGCTGCCGGCATTGACCACCTCGCGCGTGCAGGTGATCCACAACGCCGCCGATCCGGCCGCCGAGATGGTCGACATCTACATCGACCAGGGTCTGGCCCTCGACAACTTCGCGTTCCGCATGGCAACGCCGTACATCGATCTCCCGGGCAATAGCCCGTTCGAGATCGGCGTGGCGCCGGCCAACAGCAGCGGCCCCGGCGACATCATCGCCAGCTTCCCGGTGCAGCTCCTCGCGGCCGAGACCTACGTCGTGATCGCCAACGGCGTGCTCGACCCGGTGAGCTTCGAGCCCAACCCCGACGGCCGCGACACGGCGTTCACCCTGTTCGTGAAGGAGGGCGCACGCGAGGCGGCCCGCGAGACGGTCACCGACCCGAACTATTTGGACCTCTTCATCCTCCACGGGGCGACCGACGCTCCGACGGTTGATGTGATCACCACGCAGCTCGTGGAGCTGGTCGACGACGCCGCCTACGGCGACATGACCGACTACATCTTCGTGCCGGCCATGGTTCATCTGCTGGCTGTCACCGATGCCGATCGCACCACGGTCGTCAAGCGCTTCCGCGCTGACCTGAGCGGATTGGGCGGTGGCGCGGCGGTCGTCTTCGCCTCCGGCTTCCTGAATCCGGGCCAGGGCGAAGCCTTCACCCTGTTGGCGGCCTTGCCCGACGGCACGGTGATCGACCTCGCGCTCGACGGCAAGATCGACTTCGTCGGTCCGTTGCTGGAAGGCCAGGGTGATCCGCTGGGTGGCGGCAGCATCGGATTGGCCGGTGCGGCGAGCGGCTTCAGCGGCTCGGTCGCAAGCCCCAACCCGTTCTCGGCCGCCACGCGGATCGCGTTCGCGCTGCCGGCCGAGGAGGTGGTGCAGCTTCGCGTGCAGGACGTGACCGGTCGTACGATCGCCAAGCTGATCGACGGCAAGCTGAGCGCGGGGACCCACGTGGTCGACTTCGATGGCTCGCGGCTGCCCAACGGTCTGTACTTCTACCGCCTGAGCGGCGAGTCGTTCAACGAGACGCGCAAGCTGGTGCTCTCGCGCTAGCGAGGCCCCAGCGGGCGATTGCGATAGATTTCGGTACTCCGTGTCCCGAGCGGTTGTCAAGCACGCGGCCGCAGCGAAGCGGAGCAGGGCCGGGCGGACGGGCGAAAGCGTGTTCCGCCCGGCCCGTTTGCATCGCCACCTTGGGGGGCCGGGGAAAGGAGACTGGCCATGTACCGTCAAGAACCTCTGCAAAACATTGACATGGCTGCCGGATCCGCCCAGCATTCGAACGGTCGGAACGGCCATGGGAGACAGAGAGGCCGCGGCGGCCGGAGGGGCCGCGGTGGCGACCCGGCCGCTCGTGCAGGCGTTCGTGCGGTCCGTTCGGGGAGGCGCGTCAGGATGAGCGCAGAAGGCAAGCACGGCGAGCGCGAGTCGGCCGGAAAGCTGTCCATCGGTGCGCTCTCGCGCGCCACCGGCATCCCGATCGACACGTTGCGCACCTGGGAGCGCCGCTACGGCTTCCCGGTGCCCGAGCGCAAGCCCTCGGGGCACCGGGTCTACTCGGTCGACGCTGTGATCCGCTTGCGACGCATCGCCGAAGCACTGGCGCTGGGACATCGGGCCGGGGAGGTCGTGACCGCGTCGGACGAGGAACTCACCACCTTGCTCGAGGCGATGCCCGGTCGCGGGAGGAAGGTGCCCTCCGCCCCACCCGGTGCGGTGACCCACGATGCCAACGGCTCGGTCCCGGAGCGGGCCATCCGGGCCTACGACCGCGAGAGCCTGCACCACCTGCTGCTGACCGAGTGGGCCCTGCTGGGACCCATGCCTTTCCTGAAGCAGCGCGTCGAGCCGCTGCTGCGCGAGATCGGGTCCGGCTGGGAGGAGGGCCGCTTCGACATCCGCCACGAGCACTTCGTAAGTGAACAGCTCAACGATCTGCTGCGATCCCTGCGCTTGCCGTTCGAGGAACGGGCCGGCGGGCCGCTCGTGGTGCTGGCCACGCTCCCGGGCGAGCGTCACGGGCTTGGCTTGCAGATGGCCGCCCTTGTGCTCTCGGTCGCCGGTCTACGGGTGCTCAACGCGGGCACCGATCTGCCGGTGGAGGAAGTCGCCGCCATGGTTGTGGATCTCGGCGCCCGTGCGGTGGGCATCAGCATTTCGGCCAACGGCCGTGGCCCCGAGATGACGGCCCACCTCGAGGAGCTTCGCCGTCGGCTGCCGCGCCGCACGACGCTGCTCGTGGGCGGCGATGGGGCCGAGCCGGTGGCGGGCTGCGAGCGGATTTCCGATCTCGACGAGCTCGAGGCCTGGGGACGGGACCTGATTGACCGAGCTTCGCCCTAACCCGTGACTCCGAAACGGCCCTTGACCAGCCGGGCGGCAGCCGCTATAGTCTATCATTTTGATAGACATTCCACCGCGCGTGATCGACATGCGACCGCGCCCCGGTGATTCCGGACCGGGCGGCGGGGGCTTCCCGCGCGGCATCCAGGTGAAGCGTGTAGAGAGGACTCCAAGAGGCATGAGCTACACCGGACCCAAGGCTAAAGTCTCCCGGCGATTGGGCGTGGCCCTCACGCCCCGCGCCCAGAAGGTGATGGAGCGCAAGCCCTACCCCCCTGGCGAACACGGGCAGAGGAGGCAGCGCAAGACCTCGGTCTACGAGCAGCAGCTTCGTGAGAAGCAGCGTCTGCGCTACCAGTACAATGTCAGCGAGCGACAGCTTCGCAATTACGTCGCCGAGGCGGGCCGCAAGACCGGGAACACGGCCGACCGGTTGATCGAGCTGTTGGAAACGCGGCTCGACGCCCTCGTCCTGCGCGCGGGCATGGCGCGCACCATCTATGCCGCCCGCCAGCTCGTGGTGCACCGACACATTCTGGTCAACGGTCGGCGCGTCGATCGCCCCGCGGCCCGCATCCGCGTGGGCGACGTGATCGCCGTCAAGCCGCACAGCCGAGGGATCCCGACCGTTGCCGAGGAGTGGGCCGTGGCCACCATCGGAGAAGGTGCGCCCTACCTGGAGCGTGACAAGACGGCCATGGCAGCCAAGCTGTCGGCGCCGCCCAAGCGGGAGCAGGTGCCGGTCATCTGCGAGGTGTCCCAGGTCATCGAGTTCTACTCGAAGTGATGCGCCCTGTCCGCGGCCCCGCCATGCCCCCGAGCGACCGCGCCGGCCCCATGGATCCGCTTCGCCGCCGATCGATTCGTGCTAGGCTGGCGGCACACGGGTCGCAAGGCGCACGGCTTTGCGGGCTCGTTCCGAGGATCGGATGCCGGAGGGGCCATGCGGCACGAATGTGATCGAGATCGAACGGTCGCGGCGGGATCGGCGCGGGTGTCGGCGCAGCGGATGGTCTTCTGCAATCGCACGCTCAATCTGCGGGCGATCCGGGCAATCGGCTACGACATGGACTACACCCTGGTGCACTACCGGGTGGAAGCCTGGGAGCGGACGACCTTCGCCCACCTGCAGCGCAAGCTCACCGAGCGCGGCTGGCCGGTCGCCGACACGGTCTTCGACCCGGCAGCGTTTCAGGTCGGCTTGATCATCGACTGCGAGCTGGGGAACATTCTCAAGGCCAACCAGTTCGGCTACGTCAAGCGCGCGGCCCACGGGTCGGCCATGATGGACTTCGATGCCCAGCGTCAGGTCTACTCCGAGACGATCGTCGACCCGGCCGAAGATCGCTTCGTGTTTCTGAACACGCTCTTCTCGCTCTCCGAAGCCTGCATGTATGCCCAGCTCGTGGATCTTCTGGACGCCGGACGCCTGCCTCCGGGGATGGGCTACGCCGACCTGTACCGCAGCATGAAGAACTCGCTCGACGAGGCCCACATGGAGGGCCGCCTGAAGGCCGAGATTCTCGCGGACCCGGAACGGTTCGTCGACCTGGACCCGGAGACGCCGCTCGCGCTGCTCGACCAGCGACAGGCGGGCAACAAGATCTTGCTCATCACCAACTCCGACTGGCTCTACACCCGCACGATGATGACCTACGCCTTCGATCGCTTCTTGCCCGAACACATGACCTGGCGCGATCTCTTCGACGTCGTCATCGTCATGGCGCGCAAGCCGGCCTTCTTCACCCAGACCCAGCCCGCTTTCGAAGTCGTCAACGACGACGGGCTCTTGGCCCCCATCGCCGGAAGGCCCCAGCCTGGCAGCGTGCTGGTCGGGGGTCACGCCGGGCTGGTGGAGGAGGTGCTCGGCCTGCGCGGCGCCCAGGTCCTCTACGTGGGGGATCACGCCTATGGCGACGTGCATGTGTCGAAAAAGCTGCACCGCTGGCGGACGGCTCTGGTGGTGCGCGAGATCGAGGAGGAGATTCAGGCCCAGGAGGGATTCCGCGGGCAGCAGCACGACCTGACGAGCCTGATGAACGAGAAGTCGGCGCTCGAGCAGGAGCTGGCGTGCCGGCGACTCGCCTTGCAGCGGGTGCATGCGGGTCGGGCGGTTGCCGACGTATCCAAGCAGGGTGATCTACAGACGGCGATCGAGCGCGCGCGCGGCCGATTGCAGCGCCTGGACGAGCGCATCACGCCGCTGGCCAAGGCCTCGGCCGAGCTGCTCAATCGCCGGTGGGGGCTTCTGATGCACAGCGGAAACGACAAGACGTACTTGGCGCGCATGGTCGAGCGTCACGCCGACATCTACACCTCGCGCGTGTCGAACCTGCTCGCGGTCTCGCCGTTTGCCTTCTTCCGCGCGCACCGCGGCGTGATGCCCCACGACCCGCTGAGCTGCTGACCCCTGCCGGGCCGCGCGACCCTCGCCGGCTGCTCAGATGGCGGTCCGCGCCAACGGGCTCAGGCTTCGTCGGGATAGACGATCGAGACCAGACGACGGAGATCGTCGATCTCGGGGATGTCGGCCTCGGCCGGAGTGGATTCGTCGTCGCGCGTCCGGCGGGCGGGCTCGTTGGGCACGAACCAGACGCCGCGCCACCCCGCCAGGGTTGGATGCAGGGCGTCGCGCACGTAGTGATCTCCCACCATCGTGCACCCCGGCGCCCCAATGCCGTAGAACCGCCGAACCAGCTCGCCGATGAAACGGAAGGTCTCGACCTCGTGCTTGCTGCCGGGAAGCTGGATGCCCTCGGCGTAGACGCCCGGCGCCCGGCCACGATCGGCGGACGTCGATCCGATGAACCGCAAGTCCGGATCGAACCGATCGGCGAGTCCCCAGGCGCGCAGCTTCTCCACCTGCGTATCGAAGTGTCCGTCGCTGATGAACCCCAAATGCGCGCCCCGCCGGCGAAGCTGCGCGAACACCTCCGGGATGCCGCAGTGGAAGACCGGCTCATGGAAGAAGATCTGGTAGTAGGTCTCGATCTCGCCCCCGGTGAAGCCAAAGGCCTTCAACCAGTCGTCCTGTCTTCCCGGCTGATCGGGGTAAACGCCGTAACGATCGAGAATGCGGTCGGCGAGCGCCTCACGCTCCATCCGCTGCAGAGTGCGGCGGAAGGTGCGATAGGGATCGTAGATGCAGTTGCCGATGTCGAAGAAGACCACCATGCGGTCCGACCTCCGCGCGCACGGCCGGCTGGCCCCCGCGGGGCGCCGCCGCCTCGCGTCCTCTCTCAGACTCTCAGACGCTCGGCGGCAGGAGGGTCGCCCGCCGCCGGCTCAATGCAAAGCGCCCCTCGGCGAGCAATCCCAGCGTCTCGGGATAGAGCTTGTGCTCCTCGACCAGCACCCGCGCGGCGATCTCTTCGGGCGTGGCGCAGTCGGCGATCGAGACGGCCCGCTGGGCCAGGATCGGTCCCCGATCGTACTGCTCGTCGACCAGGTGAACCGTGGCGCCGGAGACTTTCATGCCCGACTCGAAGACGGCCCGGTGCACGTGCATGCCGAAGAAGCCCTTGCCGCCGAAGAGCGGCAAGAGGGCCGGATGGATGTTGGTGATGCGCCCCGCGTACCGCGTGACGATCGCGCGGGGAATGAGCTGCATGAAGCCGGCCAGGGCCACGATGTCGACCTGGTGTTTCTCCAGGATGGCGCTCAAGCGGTCGGCGTAGCTTTGCTCGTCGGCAAACTGCTTGCGCGGCACCCAGGCGGTGGGAATGCCGCGGGCCTCGGCCTTGGCCTTGGCGCCCGCCCTGGCGTTGTTGTGGACCATCAAGACGACATCGATCGGAACCTCTCCCCGCGCGGCCGCATCGGCGATGGCTGCGAAGTTGGATCCGCCGTGGGAACAGAAGGCGGCCACGCGCTTCCTCATGCTCATGCTCCTCTCCTGGCCGCTAGGCGCAATGCCGGCGGTCGCACCGCGCGGCCGTGGATCAACCGGGCGTGTCCACCCGTTCGGGGTCAGGCTCGTCGGGGCGCTCCGGCCCGCACCGCGGCCCTTCCCGATCGATCTCCTCCGGACGGAGTCCCGCGGCGCGTTTCAGGAACTCCGGCTTGATGCGACGCCCCGAGTGCACGTTGTCACGCAGGCGTCGTCGCTCCTCCCAGGTTTCGGCCTCCGAGATCCGGTCCAGACGCCTCTGGCGGAACCGCTCGCGCAGCAGCTCCCGGCCGTGCGTCTTGCTGCGCTTGCGCCGGCTCTTGATCAAACGGTAGTAGACCCAGGCGAAGGCGACCGCCAGCAGCAGGAAGTACTTGAGAAGCGATGCGTTGATTTCCATGCTGGCGCCTCGCGCAAGCCCCCGGCGTGGAGCCGGACACGCATTGAGAGCTTTGAAAGCCGCGCCTGCGGACGTCTCCCGCGCCCTAGTGCAAGGCCACCTGGAGCACCTGACGCGGCTTCTCCATGGCCGCCCGAATCGTGCGCACGGCCTCGGGGCGCGCCCGCTGCAGCGGCAGCACGACGAAGCACTTGGCCTCGGGATTGAGAACCGTGTGCAGGGAGACGACCTTCCCTTCGTACAGCGTAGTCGTCTCGGGCGGGGAGCGCTTCTTCCAGAACTGCCAGGCGGGAGGCGTCTCGACCTCGGGCGCTGGCGGGAGCGGCAGCGTCGGCCCCAGGGTCCCCAGTGCCTCCCCGACTTCCTCCGCGACGAAGCCGGCGAGGTAGATCGCACCAAGATCATCCCGGTGCACCTCGATGTCCCGGTCGGGATCGAACTGCGCATGCAACGGCAAACGATCCCAGAACCCGGCCGCTTCCCCATGTTCCTGGAACGCATCGAGCAGGTTGTCGGCGGCCACGAAGCCGAAGACACCGGTAGCGCCGGCTGCATCTGCGAAAGATTCGAGTCCGCGTACGTCGCGCGTCAAGTGGCGCGCCGTGGCGGCGTCCTGCAGCGTCTCGACCATCAGCGGGGGCAGCAGCTCCCCGGTTCCCACGGCCGGAATGTCATCCTTCACAGTGAGAAGATGCTCGCGCGCGGCGGTGTCGGCGACGACCGGAGCCAGGCTGTCGCCGCCGGCATCCCCACCCAACACCGACTGGGTCGAGCTCGTGGTTCGGCTGGTCAAGTGAGCCATCAGAATGCCCGACACCAGCAAGACCGCGGCGATCGCGCCAAACAGCAACGGAGGCCGCTCGTACCACGGAACTTTCGCGGCGACTTTTTTCGTGACCTTGACTTTTCGCACCATTCCGCCTCCCGAACACCCGGTCGCGGACGTCATCCCGCATATGCAGTATTGCTGCGATTGTGCCGGCCTTGGCGATCGCCCGCGGGCGTCCTGCCCGGCCGCCGGAACGCGGGGATTCTAGCCAATCGATCGCGCGCTGACCAGACGGTTGTGGCGTCGAAGGCGGCCGAGGGTCGTTCTAGTGGCACAGAATCCAAGTAGTTGGATCCGTGTGACCCCGCGGCGGCCGAAGGTGGACACGCGGCGGGGACCCCGCGGGCACGCCGCGAAGACCCGCGGGCGCACGGTGGCATCCCGGAAGTCTAGAATTTTACTGGACATAACACCGGGCGTGCTGCAAGATTGTGGGTGGAGAGGGGCGCGAGATGGCCCGCCTGATCACGCGCTGCGCAGCATCGTTCTAGGTCGGCGTGGCTATCCACACGCGTGGTATACTCATGACGCGTGCTCACCCCGCATGGACTTCTGTGCAGGAGAGCCCCGTGCACATTTTCGGGACGTTCCAGAATCTTCAAGGCAAGGGGGTTGAAGGATGAGCAGACTCTCGCACACCAGCCTGGCTCTTGCGTTGGCGTTCATCGGGCTCGCGGTTGCGGGCACGGCGTTCGCCAACCAGCAGGTCGGCGCCAACGCCAGGCTGATCGAGGTTCCGAACACACCGGTGACGATTGCGCTCTGGGAAGAGCGTGACGCCGGCGGAGCCGCCACGCCTTACTACGCCATTAGCTATGACGGCCAGGATTTCGTGCGCATCGCCCAGGCTTCGTACGAGCTGGGCTTGCGCTACGCGATCTTCGATCCGTTCGAGGGCGAGCCGACGGTTGAGGAAGACCTGGCCGCGGGTCAGGACGTCAATCTCTACCTCGTGCAGTTCCTCACGCAGCCGCTGCCCGAGTACGCCGCGGCCATCGAGATGGTCGGCGGCGCCGTGCGTCACTACGTCGCACAGAACGCCTATCTGGTCGAGATGGACGCCGCGGCGCGCAACGTCATGGCCGAGCAGCCCTACGTGCGCTGGATCGGCAAGTACCATCCCGCCTATCGGCTCGAGGAGTTCATGCTCGAGAACTACTCCGCGGCCGGGTCCGTCTACCCGATGCTGCGTTACAACATCCAGGTCCTGGATCGGGACCGCAAGTTCGACGTGGTCGACCGCATCGAGCAGATCGGCGGGGTCGTCGACCATCCGGACGCCGGCAAGCATCTGATCGAGGCGACCTTGACGCCCGAGGAGCTGTTCCAGGTTATTCGCTGGGACGAGGTGCTCTTCGTCGATCGCTGGTCACCCTACGAGAAGGACATGGTCAACGTGCGCGTGCTGGGCGGCGCCAACTACATCGAGACCGTCGCCGGCTACACGGGCGCCGGGGTGCGGGGCGAGGTCTTCGACGCCGGATTCAATCCGGACCACCACGACTTCCAGTCCCGCCCGCTCATCGAGCATGGCACCACCGGCTACGATACGCACGGTGCGGCCACTTCGGGGATCAACTTCGGCGACGGCGCGGGCCAGTACAACGCGCGCGGCCTGTTGCCCGACGGCCAGGGCGTGATCGCCGACTACCACTACACGGCGATGACCGGCCCGGGACGTTACACGCACACGGGCGAGCTGCTCGACTACGAAGTGGTCTATCAGACCGCCAGCGTCGGCAGCAACCGGACGACCCAGTATTCCACCATCTCGGCTGACACCGATGAGGCGCTCTTCGACTTCGACATCGTGCACTGCCAGTCGCAGAGCAACGCCGGCAACCAGATGTCGCGCCCCCAGGCCTGGGCCAAGAACATGATCTCGGTCGGCGGCGTCTACCACTACAACAACCAGAACTACGACGATGACTGCTGGTGCGGCGGCGCGAGCACCGGGCCCGCCTCCGACGGTCGGATCAAGCCCGACTTCACCCACTTCTACGACTGGATCCATACGACCTACTGCTGCTCCTACGAGTCCTACACCACCAGCTTCGGCGGCACCAGCGGCGCGACGCCGATTGTGGCCGGCCACGTGGGCCTGTTGATCCAGATGTGGGCCGACGGCGCTTTCGGTAACGCGACGATTCCCGGTGCCAGCGTCTTCGAGAACCGCCCGCACATGACGACGCCTAAGGCGATCCTGGCAGCCTCTGCCCGCCAGTACGACTTCACCGGACTCTACGACGACCACACGCGCACCAAGCAGGGCTGGGGCATGCCCGACCTGCAGATGACCTACGACATGCGTCAGAAGTTCTATGTCGTGGATCAGACCGACATCTTGAACCCCTTCGACGTGGGTCAGCATCTGATCACGGTCGACAGCGGCGAGCCGATGCTCAAGATCGCGATGGTCTATCCGGATCCCCCGGGCAACCCGGCCGTGCAGTCGCAGCACCGGATCAACGATCTCACGCTGCGGGTGGTCTCCCCGACCGGAACGGTCTACTACGGCAACAACGGCATGTACGAGGATCCCTACACGCTGCCGGGCGGGGCGCCCGACACGAAGAACACCGTGGAGTGCGTCTTCGTCGAGACGCCCGAGCCGGGCAACTGGACGGTCCAGATCAGTGCCGACGAGGTGATCCAGGACGGCTTCGTGGAAACCCCCGAGCTGGACGTGGTCTACTCGCTGGCGGCCATGGGCGGCCTCGGTCAGGACTGGTCGTCGGCCGGCGATCCGGAGGCGTTGCACGCGTCGCAGCTCAGCCTGCAGCTCCTGAGCGCCGGCGGGGCGGATCAGACGCGCATGCGCTTCGCGATCCCCTCCGACGCGGCGGTCAGCCTGACGATCCACGACGTGACCGGCCGCGTGGTGGCCACGCTCGTCGACGGCACGCTGGAGGCCGGCGAGCACGACGTGACCTGGAACGGCACGGACAACAGCGGCGTCGCCGCGCGTCCGGGCATCTACTTCGCGCGTCTCTCGGCCAGCGGCCAGGAGGCTTCGCGCAAGCTAATGATCGTGCAGTAGACTCGCGACCGCGCTCCGGCGATCGCGCCGCCACGGCGTGACCGCCTGCGGGTCGACGAGATGTGCGAGAGACCCGCCGCCGGTTCTTCGGGGCCGGTGGGCGGGTCTTCGCGTGTGCGGGACCAATTCGACAGGGCGGCGGCAATTGGCGCTGCCGCCGCCTCTCTGCTATTCTGATCGGGTGTTTTTACGCGTCGGGCTGTGGTGAGACATCCGCGGCGCGCGTTCGCGCCGGGTCAGGAGGAAGCACTCCGTGAGGTCGTCCAGGATTCGGCTGCTTGGATCGGTGATCGCCTTTGGTCTGCCCCTGCTCATCTACATCCTGACCCTGGCCCGCGAGATCACCTGGGTCGATAGCGGAGAGCTGGCCGCCGTGGCGGCGAAGCTCGGCATCGCCCATCCACCCGGCTATCCCCTCTTCACGCTGCTGGGGCACCTGTTTAGCTGGATCCCGGTCGGCTCGGTCGCCTTCCGCGTCGGGCTGCTCAGCGCGGTGACGACCGCAGTAGCCGCCCTTCTGGTCTACCGGACCGGCGTCATCCTGCTGGATGCGCTGGCGCAACACGGGCGAGAGCCGTCATCCACCGGTGCGGCTTCAAGCGGAAACGGGTCGCCCGCCGGCGGCGGAACGCGCGACCTGGCCGCGCTGGCCGGAACGCGTGACCTGGCCGCGCTGGCCGGGGCGCTGCTCTTCGCCTTCGCGCGGACCCCCTGGTCACAGGCGGTCGAGGTGGAGGTCTACGGCCTGCAGGTCATGATGGCGGCCGCCCTGCTGGCTGTCATCGCGCGCGCCCTGCTGCAGGTCGATCGCGCCACGCTCGCTTGGCCCGCGGTGGCCCTGCTGTCGGGCTTCCTGCTCACCAATCACCTCACCGGCGCGCTCCTGCTCACCGGAGCGCTGGCCTTCGTCGTGATCAGCCTCATCGCCTGGTGGCGGCGTTCGGATCGTCCCCCGCTGCCGATCGGCCGCTCGATCGTGGCTGCCGTGGCGCCTCTCCTGCTCTACCTCTACCTGCCGGTGCGCGGGGCCGGGCCGCCGGGACTGAGCTGGGACTTCCCGACGACCCTCACCCGCCTCTACATCCACGTGTCGGCCCGGCAGTACCAAGGTCTGCTCGGCCACGAGGGCATGAAACTGGGCGAGCTGCAGCGCTTCTTCGGCGAGCAGCTTCCGCAGGAGGCCGGGTGGTCTTTTGTGGTCCTGGCGGTTCTGGGGTTCCTGGCCCTGCTGGTGCGCGGACGCCGCTTCCTGCTGGTTACAGCGCTGCCGCTCCTCGGGTATCTCCTTTACAACATGGCCTATCCGATCCACGACATCCACCTCTACTACATCCCGCCCCTGGCCATCCTGGGGATGTGGGCCGCAGTCGGCGCGGGGATTCTGGCTTCCGGCGTGGTTCGGCTGGCCGGTCTGCTCACGCGATCCGGAAGGCAATCATCCGCGCAGAGCGTCGCCTCCGTCCCTGGCCCGGCGGCGCGGCTGGTGGGGGTATTCGTCGCCGTCGTGCTGTGTCTCACGTGCCTGGTGCCGCTGACCACCCACTGGGAGAACAACGACCAGAGCGACTTCAACCTGGTGGCCTACTACACGCGCGACACGCTGCGCTACCTTGACGAAAACGCGTTCCTCTTCAGCGGGCGGTGGGACGAGGTCAGCAGTCCGGCCCTCTACTATCAGTACGTCGAGGGCTTCCGGCCCGACGTGCTGGTCATCAACGTCCCCTCGCTCACCAGCACGGTCTTGCTGCGCAAGCTGGAGCGCCAGGCGCCCGACCTGGCCGAGGCCTGCCGCGAGGAGATGGAATCGCTGGTGGAGATCACCCACCTGGCCGAGCTGGGTCGACCCTACGACGTCGAGGAAGCGCGGTATCGGTTCGCCGTGCTGAAGCGCGCGCTGATCGAGGCGGCGGTGGAGCTGCGACCGACGTACGCGACCAGCAACCTCTTCCGGGCGGCCTTCCTGCAGGGCTTCGAGCTCCACACCGAGGGACTCGTGACGCGCGTGTGCACCGACGACGCCTACCGGCCCTTCCCGATCCCCGAGTTCGAAGGCCCGGGCATCACGATGAGCCAAGTGCGCAACGAGAGGGAGCACGAGATCTGGTTCGAGTATGGCCGCATGCTGCGCAACCGCGCCCGCTACCTGAATCGGCACGGGCGCGCGATGGAGGCCAAGGCGGTCGGCCAGAAGGCCGAGGTGCTGTCGCGCTGATCGGGCCGGCCGGCGCTGCCCGTCGCGTCGGCCGCTACCGCTCGCCGGCGCAGTAGGTCCAGGCGTCGTCGCCCAGCCCCTCCAGCTCCAGCAGGCCGCCGAAGATGTAGAGAGCCCCGTGCTCGGGCTCCAAGATCATCGAGTGTCGATCCCGCTTGTCGGGGCGCCCTTCCTCCTCAGCGCCGCTCAGCTCCAGCCACTGGTCGCTCGCCAGATCCAGGACCCACGTGTCGTGGAAACGGGCCCCGGACTGCCCCGTCGTCGCATAGCGCCACCCCCCAAAGAAGACCGCACGATGGTTATCGGCATCGTAGTCCATCTGGTGGCGGCAGCGCCGCGGACCGTCGGGCAGACGCTCCCAGGTGTCGTCGTCCAGCCGGAACGCCCAGCACTCCTCGGTGCTCGTGCCCAGCATCTCCGAGCCGCCCTGGATGATCATGCGCCGGGCGACCGGATCGAGCGTCGCCGTGTGGTCGTAACGGCCCCGCGGCTGCGGATCGAGCTCGCCGATGGCGCCGGACCGTAGCTGCGTCCAGGAGTGAGCAGCCAGATCGAACGCCCAGACATCGTTCTTGACCGCGTTGTCATAGCCTCCGTAGACGATCATGCGATCCTCGTCGAGATCCAGCACGGCCACATGACCGAACCGCGATCCCGGCGATCCAGCGCCCCCGGCGTGGATGCGGTCCCAGGTACGTGTCGTCAGGTCGAACGCCCACGTGTCGCCGTAAACGCGCTCTCCTTCGCTGAGCTTGCCTCCGTAGACGACCAGCCGGCGGCGCACCTGGTCGAGGACGACCGTGTGCTCGTTGCGATCCGCGGGACCGGTGCCCTCATCGAGCAGCTCCCAGGTGATCTGCGTCAGGTCGAGCGACCAGACGTCGCCGAAGTCGATGCCGCAGGTCCCCGACTCGCACCCGGTGCCCCCGACGATCAACATCCGGGGCTGGCCGTCGTTCGGATCGTAGACCGCGTAGTGACCCCATCGTTCCTCGGGCGTCTCCCCCTGTGGCCCCTCGGGGTGCAGTTCGACCCACGGCTCCAGT
Organism: uncultured bacterium; assembly: GCA_964585945.1. Lineage (GTDB taxonomy): Bacteria > Eisenbacteria > RBG-16-71-46 > CAIMUX01 > WJJG01 > CAZDKK01. The sequence goes on from CAZPGB010000031.1 coordinate 53,359, forward strand.
TTGACCTCGCTCGCGCCCCCGGTCGGCCCCACCAGGCCGTCGATGTTCTCGGTTCGCAGCCGGTAGTGCAGCCGATCGGCGATGAGGTCCTCGTCGTCGTACTCGACGGCCGACGGGTCGGCGATCAATCCGCTCACATCCTCGAACGGACCCTGGGCCGACAGGGAGCGTTCCACCCGGTAGCCGGCCACCGTCTGCAGGTTCTCGAGTAGGCCCGGATCCCAGCTCACGCGCACGCGCCCGCAGTCGATGCGGATCGCGTGCGGCCCCGCCAGCGGCGCCGGCGGGCCGACGGTCTCGGCCACGATCTGAACCGGGTGATCCACCGCGCCCTCCTCGACCGTCACCGGCGAGATCAGGTCCTGGTAGTGCAGCGCCTCGAAGAGGAGCCTGCGCTCGCCGGGCGGAACGTTGGGCAGCTCGTAACCGCCCCCCGTGCGCGTGCGGGTCCGGAGGGTGCTCTTCGAATCACCCGGGTTGAGCAGGGTGACCCACCCGTTGGCGATGCCGACACCGCGGGCATTGGTGACCTGTCCCGACACCGTGTACGTGTACGCGTCCGATGTCAGCGCGAAGTCCTGTACCAAGCCGGCCGGACTCAGGTCGATCGTCTTCTGCGCCGGCGTGAACCCCTCGCGCGTGGCCGTGACCTCCTGCTCGCCGAGCGGCACGCCCCGCAAGAGGTAGGTGCCGTCGGCGCCGGTCGTGTCGGCCACGCCAACCGCCGCCACCCGGACATCCGGGACAGGGATCATCGTGCCCTGGTAGGTAACGTGCCCGGACACCGTCGCCTCGGCCGCCACCTGCGCCGCCACCCGGACCGTATCCAGTCCGTAGGCGCCGGCGTCGATCCACACGGCGCCCGCGTAAGCGCCCGGCGTGAGCGCGGATCGGTCCACGGCCAGCCGCAGCGTATCCCCCGAGGACCGCAAGGTGCCGGCCTCGGGTGTGATCGAGATCCAGGCCTCGCTGGCGCCGGCCTGCCAGCCGATCTCCTTGTCGGAGAGCGGCGCCAGGACGATGGGCGACTCGGTCTGATCGCTATCCAGGTGCACCGAGTCGGGCTGGGTGGCCATCAGCGTCCACATCCAGATCGGGAGCTCCACACTCCCCCCGTTGGAGGTCACCGACACGGTGGCCATATGGGGGCCCCGCGGCAGGCTGTCGACCAGTACCTGGAAGCTCACCTCGGAGCGATCCTCGGTCGCGCCCCGCACCGGCTGGAGGTCCAGCCAGGGCGCGTCATGCTCAAGCTCCCAGGTAAGCTGCCCTTCCCCGGCGTTGCGGACCTCGAAGACGCCGGAGCTATCTTGCATCGATAATACGACTTGTGAAGGATCTACCGCCACGGCCGGGGGACTGGCAGCATCGTCCGAGCATCCCCATCCGCCCAGAACGAGGCTCGCCATCCCGATCCCCAAGCCCCAAGGCAAGCTGGATCGCGCGCCCCGCGAGCGCTTCCTGCGCAACGTGTTGCAGCGGACCATATGGCCTCCTGAATCACTATCTGCCATAATAGTAGGCAGTTAACCCGGTCCGGCCTGCCGGGGGGCTTGGCAGCGTTTCTGTCGATGCACGACTGGAGAGCCGTCGCCTGCTATGGCGCCCGACCCTACAGAATAATAGACGAAACCCCCGCCTTTCGCTTCCGTTCCATTCGAGGGCTTTCTCCCTCGCCCCCGGTTCCCGACGCGGGCCCAATTGACACCTTCGCGCGCCCTGGCGTAGGCTTGGGTGCCCTTGGATCGGGAGGACCCATGCTGACCTCGATGACCGGCTTCGGCCGGGCCGAAGCGAAGACCGACCGCGGCCGGTTCACGGTGGAGGTGCGTTCGGTCAACCACCGCTTCCTGGAGATCAGCCCGCGGCTGCCGCGGCCGCTCTCGCTCCTGGAACCGAAGGTGGTCGAGTTCGTTCAGCAGAAGGTCAGCCGGGGCAAGATCACCGTCGGCGTCTCGATGGAGGGCGAGGGCGCTGGGGCCGTCGCGGTCACCTTCGATCGCGACCTTGCGGCCCGCTATCTCGAGCTCGCCAGGGAGCTACGCGAGCAGCACGGCGTGGACGGGGATCTGGACGTGCGGACGCTTCTGACGTTACCTCAGGTCCTGGTCCGAGAAGATCAAACGCTGTCGGAGGAAGAGGCCTGGGCTGACCTGGCCCCTACCCTGGAGAAGGCGCTCGAGGCCTTCGGCGGGATGCGCCGCCGGGAAGGCGAAGCGCTGGCCCGCGACCTGCTCGAGCGGGTTGGGACCATCCGCGAAGCGGTCGATCGCGTCCAGGCCTGCGTGCCGAAGGTGGTCGAGGCGGTCCGCGTCCGGCTGCGGGACCGGCTGGCCGAGATCTCCGAGGACGCCGAGTACAATCGTAACCGTCTGGAGGTGGAGCTGGCGCTGTTCGCGGATCGGGCCGACATCACCGAGGAGTGTGTGCGGCTGCGCTCGCACTGCGACCAGTTCGAGGAATTCGTGGGCGATTCGCAGCCGGCCGGCAGGAGACTGAAGTTCCTGCTCGAGGAGATGCACCGGGAGGTCAACACGATCGGCTCGAAGGGCCAGGACACCGAGATTTCGCGGGACGTGCTCGCCATGAAGGAAGAGGTGGAACGGATCCGTGAGCAGGTGCTCAATATCGAGTAGCAAGGATGGCATGCCATGACCGAGTGTCCACCTGAATGCCCGCGGCTGATCGAGCGCCCGTTTCCGATCGTGATCTCGGGAGCCTCGGGAACGGGGAAGACGTCGGTGGTGGAGAAGCTGCTGGCGTCGGACGGCCGCATCGTCCGGGCCCTGACCGCCACCACGCGGCCGCCGCGGCGCGGTGAGCAGGACCAGGTCGACTATATCTTCTTCTCCGAGGAGGAGTTTCTGAAGCGCCGCGAGGCGTCCTACTTCGCGGAGAGCGCCCAGGTCCACGGGCACTGGTACGGTGTTCCCAAGGAGAGCATCGCCGCGGCGCTGAAGCGGGGCAAGTGGGTGGTGCTCAACGTCGACATCCAGGGAGGGGTGACGATCAAGAAGGTCTATCCCGAGGCGGTGCTGATCTTCCTGCTCCCACCTTCGCTCGAGGAGCTGGAGGAGCGGTTGCGAGGTCGGGGCACCGACAGTGAGGAGGAGATCGAGGCCCGGCTCCAGCAGGCGCTGAAGGAGATGTGCGTCGCGGCCGAGTACGACTACGTGGTGGTCAACGACGAGGTGAAGGACTGCACCAACCGCCTGCTGGCCATTCTCCGCGCGGAGACCAGCCGCACGTCCCGGGGGCTCGTGCTGCCCAAGGAACCCAAGGCCCCCGAGGACGAGCTCGGCGCCAAGGACTGAAGCACAGCCATCACAAACGCCAGGGACCTAAACAGAGCCACGAAGCGTTCCACATGATAGACACAGTCGATATGCCCCGCCCATCCGGGCGGTGGTTCATGCCAAGGGAGGCCCACGACAAGATGCAGGACAACGGTGAAGTGCACGTTAAGGAGCCCGGCCAGGACGCCGGCGAGGGGATGTTCTCTCCCCGCAGCAAGTATGAGCGGATCATGCTGGCTGCGGCGGAGGCGGCGCGACTGAACGAAGAGGTCCGTCGCAAAGGAATCAAGCTCGACCAAAAGGTCACATTGGAGGCCCTGAAGCGCGTCGACGAGGGCAAGGTCAAGGGGATCTTCTACGAATCGGACTTCCTCTCCGAAGAGCCCAAGGCCCCGGCGGCCGACGTGCCGCGCGACCAGCTCTTCGGCGGGGAATCGACCGGCGAGGAGCCGATCAAGCCCAGCCCGCCCTCCGACGAATCCGAAGACTAGCCGCGGGGACAATCGCGTGACGAGCGAGACCGTTTTGAGCGGCCGCCGGGTGACGCTGGGCGTCACCGGCGGGATCGCCGCCTACAAGGCGGCCGAGATCGTACGCCTGCTGCGCAAGATGGGGCTGAAGGTGCAGGTGGTGATGACCGCCGCGGGCGCACGGCTGATGTCGGAGCACGCGCTGGCCACGTTGTCGGAGAACCCGGTGGTCACCGGCCTGTGGGGCCGGCCGGAGATCGATCACATCCAGTTGAGCCGGGAGACCGATCTGATGATCGTGGCGCCGGCGACCGCCAACGTGCTGGGCAAGGTCGCCGGAGGCATCGCCGACGACGTGCTGACCACGGCGATCATGGCCAGCGATGTGCCCGTCCTCTTCGCCCCCTCCATGAATGTCCGCATGTGGGAAAACCCCGCCGTGCAGGCCAACGTGGCCCTTCTCCGGGAGCGGGGCTATGCCTTCGTGGGTCCGGACGCGGGCGACCTGGCCTGCGGCGAGACGGGCGCGGGCCGTATGGCCGACCCGCCGGCGGTGGTCGACGCGGCGGTGAAGCTGCTGCTGCACGGGTCCCACCGCATGCGCGTCCTGATCACCGCAGGTCCTACCGAGGAGCCGATCGATCCGGTGCGCGTGCTCTCGAACCGCTCGAGCGGCAAGATGGGCATCGCCTTGGCCGAGGCCGCCCGCGACAACGGCCACCTGGTGACGTTGGTGGCCGGCCCGCTGCGGTGCACGCCGGGACCGGGCATCGAGCGCGTCGACGTGGCCACGGCGCGGGAGATGCTGGAGGCGGTGACCGCGCGCGAGAAGGAGGCCGACCTGTTGATCATGTCGGCGGCGGTGGCCGACTACCGGCCGGCCAAACCGACCCCCGCCAAGATGTCTTCGGGCCAGGAGCGCGTGACCCTGGACCTCGCGCCCAATCCCGATATCCTGGGCAGCGTGGGGCCGGGGCGGCTCGAGCGTGGCGCGGTGACGATTGGCTTCGCGCTGGAGATCGGTGAGGACGGCGAGACCCGGGCGCGCGCCAAGCTGGAGGCCAAGGGCGCCGACCTGATGGTGCTCAACGATGCGACGCAGCCCGAGGCGATCTTCGGCGGCGATACCACGCGCATCACGCTGCTGTTCCGCGATGGCCGCATCGAGCGGATGCCGACCATGACGAAGCGGTCGGCGGCGCGGGAGATCTTGACGCGGGCCGAAGCGCTGGCGGCGGCCCGTGCGTAGCGGCACCTGATGAAACACCCGGCGGCGGCCCGCGGATAGCGGCACAGGACGGGGCTTCGGGCGCCAGCCCCAGACGACCTCGCCGGGAAACGGGAGGAATGCAGATGGACGGTGATCTGGGCGACAGGAACCGCATCCTGGAGGAAGTCGCCGCCCAGATCGAGGCGGAGCTCGAGCACGGCATCACGTTCTGGGCCGAGGGAGCCTGGAACGATGCCGCGCGCGCCTTCCTCGCTCCGCCGCCGGAGCCGGCCTCCGCCGCCGCCCTGTCCCGCGCAGCCAAGCGTCCCGAGCCGCGGGCGCCTGCCAAGCCCGGGCCGACCCGGCTGGCGACCCCGGCGACCCCGGCGACCCCGGGGACGTCATCGGGCCGCTCGCCGGCGGGTGCCAAGAAGTCCTTCCCGACCTTCGGACCTCCCCCTGCGGCGGACGACCGTGATCCCGACTGGGAACGCGCGCTGGATGTCGTCCGTCAGGAGGCCAAGGGCTGCGTGCGCTGCCCGCTGCACAAGACGCGCACGAACGTGGTCTTCGACTCCGGATCGGGACGCGTGCCGCTGGTCTTTGCCGGAGAGGCCCCCGGGGCCGATGAGGACGCGCAGGGCGAAGCGTTCGTCGGCCGGGCGGGGCAGCTCCTGACCAAGATCATCGCCGCGATCGGACTGGATCGCAACGACGTCTACATCTGCAACGTGCTCAAGTGCCGCCCTCCCGGCAATCGCAACCCGGCCCCGATCGAGATCCAGACCTGCTCGCCGTACCTCGAGCGCCAACTGGAGATCCTGAAGCCCCGCGTGATCTGCACGCTGGGCCTCTTCGCCACGCAGCTCCTGCTCGACACCACCGCTCCCATCGGCAAGCTGCGCGGGCGCGTCTTCCGCTACCGGGACATTCCGCTGGTGCCCACGTACCACCCGGCGGCCCTGCTGCGGAATCCGAACCTGAAGCGCAACGTCTGGGAGGATGTGCAGCTCGTGCGCAGGATCCTGGACGAGGGCGTGAAGGCGCCGGAAGGCACCGTGCCGGGGCACAAGGAGCGCAAGCCCGAGAGCGGCCGGCTGCTCTAGCGTCGTCCCCTCACGGGCCCCAGGCGCGTCAGACTCCGGGAGCATTCAAGACGTCTTCCAGCACGATCAGGAAGCGCGCGATGTCCTCTTCCTCGATCGTCAGCGCGGGATCCAGACGGAGCACGCTGGTGTTGACGCGCCGCCCGAGGAGGAAGCCACGACGCACCAGCTCCCGATGCGCCCACACCGTGAAGGCGCTCGGCGCCGGGTCCTCGAGCTCGATGGCCATCATCAGCCCCCGAGTCCGAACCTCTCGGATGCGACCCGTGCGCGCCGCGACCGCCGTTACGCCCGCCTGCAGCCGCGCGCCGATCGTGCGGCCGCGCTCGATCAGGCCTTCGTCACGAATGACGCGCATCACCTCCAAGGCGACCGCCGCCCCCAGAGGATCGTTCTGATGGGACTGCGCGTAGGCGATCGGCTCGCCGCCCAGGCGCGCCATAGCCTTCGCTCCGACCACCGTCGCGCTCACCGGGTAGCCGTTGCCGATGCCCTTGCCCACGGCGACGATGTCGGGCGCCAGGCCGTAGTGCTGATGGCCGAACCAGCGCCCGGTGCGCCCCACGCCCGTGGTCACCTCGTTGACGATCACCAGCCCGCCGGCGCGACCGATCCGCTCCACGATGCCGCCGATCAGCTTCTCGGGCGGAAAGCGCACCAACCCTCCCGAGCTGCCCGGCTCGAGGAGGAAGCCCCCGATCCGGTCCCAGGGGACCGCCGCCCAGTGCTCACACCGCTCATTACAGGCGCCCTCGCGCGCGCATCGGGCGCAGGCCGTCCACTCGAAGCCGAACCACTCGTCGGCCGCCCGGCGGAAAGCTGAGCCGTAGGCGCCGAAGTAGGCATCGCGCATCGTGAGCATCAGGGGACGGTCGAGGATCGACTGCGCGATGCGGACGCCGTACTCGACCGCCTCGCTGCCCGAGCAGAGAAACACCGCCCGCCCTTCCGAAAGCCCCAGCAGCTCCAACAGCTCTCCGGCCGCCTCCTCGACCACGGCGGCCGAGTAGTTGAAGCCGGTGTGGGCGAGGCGGGATGCGCGCTCCGCGAGAACGCGCCGCACGCGTGGGTGGCCGTGGCCCACGGATGTGCACCAGACACCCGACTCGAGATCGACGTAGCGGTTGCCCCGCGCATCGTAGAGGCTGCAGTTCTCGGCCCGCACCATGTCGGGCACGAGTTGGTCTTGACCCGGATACCAGAGCAGTTTGGACATCGGCGCGCTCCGCTTTTCGTGTCTGTCGGCGTGGAACGGATGACCCGGGCTCTTCCCGCGCGACACGACTACAATCCCACCGTGAAGAGCGTGTCGAAGCTGCAGACGACGGCCGGCCCCTCCGTGCAGCGGAAGGACAGATACAGCTCCCCGGGTGCGCTCCAGAGAAGCGAGAAGTCCTCCTGGTAGGTGCAGTAGCAATCACACTCGTGGAGCGGATCGTCGACCTGCAGGTCGATCGTCTGCGGGCCCAACTCCGGCATTACCTGGAAATCGGGACAGCAGTTGGCGGTGAAGTGGATCGTCAACACGAGCGTATCGCCGTCGAAGGCGTGATCCACCAGGTAGGCGGTGTGGGGCTGCAGCGGACCGCCGTCGAACTCGGGCACGCAGCCGCGCTCCGTGACCGCCAGGAAGCCCGTGCCGGGCGTGGGACCGCTGCGGGCGCCATGATCCGACTCACAGCGCACCGCGACCAGGACCAGAAGCAAGCCGAGGGTGAACAGGACGACCGGACGCATGATAGACCTCCACCGTGAGCGGAGCCCGTCACTGAGCCTGGGATCTGTCGCCGGCGTCCGACGGCGCCCCGCGCTCACTCTCGATACGTGTCGGACTCGTTGCCGCGACACGGCGCCCTCATTCTTGGTTGGACGGAGACGGGCCGGGCTCTACGCGCGCCTCTCCCGCTCCGCCGACGCCGAAACCGCAATCAGGCCACCGGCCCCCCACAGCACGTGTCACAGCGCAGCAGATCGGCCAGGATCCCGAGCCCCTGCTCCAGCTCCCGGTTGCTTTCGGCCGCTCCCAGGCAGATCCGCACCGCGTTGGGCGACTCCGCCCCGGGCGTCACGAACGCGCCGGCGGGCGTCACCGCCACGCCCCGGCGCCGGGTCTCCACCGCGAACTCGCCCGCTTTCCAGTGGTCGGGCAGCTCCAGCCACAGGTAGTACGCGTGGGGATGGCGCCGGAAGCGGCGCCCGGCCAGCAGCTCGGCGGCCAGCTTCTGGCGCTGCTCGGCCACGGCCCGCTTGCGGCCGACGACCCGCTCGGCGGTGCCGTCCTCCACCCATGCGGCCATCAGCTCCAGGCTCAGCGGCGCGACCGCCATGAGGCTGGTGGCGATCTGGTGGCGGAGCTGCTCCCGCGCGAAGGCCGGACAGGCCAACCATGCGACGCGCAGCCCCGGCGTGATGACCTTCGACGCGCTGGCGATGAAGAACGTGCGCTCCGGGGCCAGGTTGACCAGCGGCGGCGGCGCGTCGGGCACGAGCGGCCGATGGATGTCGTCTTCGACGATGAGCAGCTCATGGCCCGCGGCGATCTCGACCAGTTCGGCCCGCCGCTTGGCCGAGAGCACCGCCGTGGTCGGATTGTGAAGCGTGGGCATGCAGTAGAGGATCTGCGCGCTGCGGTGGCGGCACGCATCGCGCAGCGCATCGGGACGCATGCCCTCGTGATCCGCGGGAATGCCCAGCAGGCGCACGCCGGCCGCCTGCGCGGCCGGCATCAGGCCCGAGTAGGTGACCTCGTCGGCCAGCACGAGGTCGCCGGGCTTGGCCACCGAGTCCAGGATCATCGTGATGGCGTGCTGGGCGCCGGCCGTCGCGAGCAGGCCGGCGGCGTCGGTCGCAACGCCCCACCGCTCGAGCCACGCGACGCCCGCCTCGGAGAAGCGCTGCTGCGTACGCGCCGTCTGGTAGCGAAGCAGCTCCTGGACCCCATCGCGCGCGGCGATCTGCTCCAGCGATCGGCCCAGGTCGGGGTCCTCGGCGTGAATCGGGTAGTTGAGGCTCAGGTCGATCAGTCCGCTCTCGCTGCGGGGCACCGGCACCGTGGCGTGGCCGCCGCGGGACGGGTCGCGCACAAAGGTGCCCCGACCGGTCTCGCCCTGAATCAACCCCCGGCGGCGGGCGAGATCGTATCCGCGCGTCACCGTGCCGAGGGAAACTCTCATGGCACGCGCCAGCTCCCGTTGGGGCGGCAGCGGATCCCCGGGCCTCAGCACCCCGGCGGCGACGTCTTCGGCCAGGGCCCGCGCAAGGGCGACGTAGATCGGCTCGCCCGAGGCCTTGAGCGATGGCGTCCACATTGTCATAGGTACAATCCCGAGGTCAATCCGACACCAGGTTCCGAAGGCCCCGCGGGAATGCTCGATTTTGCGCGGAACCCACAGCGGGGCCGACTCGTCTTGCATGCTAGCAGGTCCGCGCCGGAAGCGCGTCATGAATATTGTAACTGATACAATAAATACATTGTTCGTTGCATGAGAAAATACAATAATGATCCCGTAGACGAAGCGAATCCACCGTGTCTGCGCGGACCGGCCGCCCCCATGTGCAAGCGGGCGGGTCGCGCGGGCCTTCGCACCCAGGTGAAGGAGAGCGATCCATGCACGCTGTTCCCGTCCTGCAGATCGACGCGTTCACCGCGAGCCCCTTCCGAGGCAACCCGGCCGCGGTGTGCCTGCTGGAAAGCGCCGCCGCCGAGCCCTGGATGCAGCGCGTGGCGGCGGAGATGAACCTGTCGGAGACCGCGTTCGTCGTGCCCCGGAGCACGGGCGTCTTCGGCATCCGCTGGTTCACCCCACGCTGCGAGGTTCCCCTGTGCGGACACGCCACCTTGGCCAGCGCGCACGCGCTCTGGTCGCGGGAGCAGGTGTCGCCCGCGCGGTCGATCGAGTTCCACTCGCGGACCGGAAGCCTGACCGCGCGCCGGGATGGCGCGTGGATTCGTCTCGACTTTCCGGCGCTACCGCCTGAGGCCGCCGCCGCGCCGGAGCGCCTGACCCGGGCGCTCGGTCATCGCCCGCTCAGCGTCCACCGCAACGCGCACGGCACCTACCTGGTGGAGCTCAAATCTGAGGCGGCGGTGCGCGAGCTGCAACCGGACCTGCAGGGTCTGCGCCTGGCGGGCATCGACCGGTGCATCGTCACGGCACCGGGGACCGCGGCCGACTGCGACTTCGTGTCGCGCTTCTTCGCCCCGGGTCTGGGCATCGACGAGGACCCGGTCACGGGATCGGCCCACTGTACGCTGGCGCCGTTCTGGGCCGCAAGGCTGGGCCGCGCGGAGATGACCGGCCACCAGGTGTCCAAGCGAGGCGGCGTCGTGAGGGTGCGCCTCGAGGACGATCGGGTCGAGCTGAGGGGTCAGGCGGTCACCGTGTGGACGGGCACGCTCGCCGCCGCCGCGGCGCAGCCATCGACTCCGGCGCACGCGTCGTGAGCTCGGGCGGCCATAACGACACGCGATGCGCGGCCGGCCGAAACCCCTCGAGGAGGACGCCATGAACCAGGAACCGCAGGCGGCGGGAACGCCGCCATGCTGCCTGCCCACGTCGGTGGCCGACGACGCCCTCTGCTTCGTCTTCGTGGAAGGTGAGATGCTCGTGCGCGCCAACGGAAGCGGCCGCGTGGGCGTACCGCATCCGGCGGACCTGAAGGGCTTGCAGCAGGGCGCCGCCGACCGCTCCTACCTGGGTCGTCTGGGCGACGTGCCGTGCTGGGCGGTCGATTTCATCGGCCTGCATCAGCCGCCCGAGGGCCTCGTCCTGCGGCGCCTGCGCTCTCTGCTCGACGAACTGTCCCCCGACTTGGCGGGCCAGGCCGTCCGCGCCTCGCAGATCTTGCACTGGCGTCGCACCCACCGCCGGTGCGGCCGCTGCGGGGCCCCGCTGGCGGACCGTGCCGAAGCCCCGGGACGATTGTGCGCGCGCTGCGGATTGGCGACCTTCCCGCGCCTCTCCCCGGCGGTGATCGTGGCGGTGCTCAAGGGCGAGGAGATCCTGCTGGCCCGCAGTCCGCGATTCCCGGACGGGCTCTTCAGCCTGCTGGCCGGCTTCCTCGAGCCGGGCGAGACGTTGGAGGCGTGCCTGCATCGGGAGGTGCGCGAGGAAGTGGGCGTCGAGATCGACAACCTGCGTTACGTCGGCAGCCAGCCGTGGCCCTTTCCCGATTCGCTGATGATCGGGTTCCTGGCCGACTACGCGGGCGGCGAGATTCGCATCGACGGGGTCGAGATCGTGGAGGCGCACTGGTTCGGTCGCGACCGCCTGCCGCCGGTGCCCAGCCAGGCCAGCATCGCCGGGCAGATCATCGCCGGGTTCCAGCAGGGCAGCGCGGGCCGGCCGATCACCGCCTGAGCACGTGGGGCCAACATGTCGGACCGCATCTCGACTGACCCGGCGCGGCGCACCGGTCCCGTATCCTCGTTGGCACGGCCGTAGTCACGGTCGTGCGCTCAGCCCGGCCGGCAGCGACCACCCTCCCTGCCAATATCCATGAGACATCTGACCCCCGGAAGTTTAGTGTAGAGGGCGAGCAAGGACGAGGTCATGGAACTGGGTACGGCGGCTGTGGCGCCCATGACAGGATGAAACTGCTGAAAAGGGCAGTCCTAGAGGTTCTGCAGCGCTCTACGGGGCAAAAGAGGGCATTTCAGCGCGAGAAAGCGAGGATAGAGAAGAACGGCCTGAATCGGCTGTAGAAGTGCCGATTCAGGACGCGTTCGACCGACCCGTCGGGCAGCCGAGCGATCCAGAAGACCGTACCGGCGCCACGCCGCACACTGACCACCGCCAGCTTCTGCCCGCAGAGCGGGTGAGCCGCGTGGATAACCTCGATCTCGGCGGGCCGATCACCATGGACATACGTAGTCTGCGATGCGGTGCGGACATTTCAGGGCGTCGATGAAGAAGACGCGGCGCAACAACTGGCGCATGCTGAAACGCGCCGGAGACTCCTCACGGCCACAACGGCGTCACCTCAAGGATCTCAGAGCTATTCAGATGAGGAAGGTGGACCTCTAGCCCGTCCTCCATGAGACCCTGGCCCAGAACCGTATCGATCGGCGCGCCCAGGTCCACTCCTTCCACGACGTACGTGGTGTCGGGTTCAAGGCCAAGGAGCTTCACGGTCATGACGGAGTCCGCCATGGCCGGCTGCGTCCGAAACACGAACACCCGGGCGTCACCTTCTTGAGGGTCAAGGAACTCGACCGCATCCCAGCTCGAGTCTTGCGCAATCACATAGACGCCTGTCATTTCGCCCTGCCGCAGCACGTTGTAGCACTCTCCGCGCAGGAAACGCCGGTTGTCCTTGTAGTATTCGATCCCATCCTGGAGCAGGGTCACGAACGGGGGCGATAGCTTTGTCAGGTCACAGCTAATCTTGAAGGGTCCGAGCATGTTGGTTCGAATGTAGTGGTTGCGCAGCGCCAGCTTCTCCTCATCGCTCAGGCCCAGCGTATCGGTTGGCTCGGCATAGAAGTATCCCCCGGCATACTGAGGCAAGGTGAACCAGCGGTGGGACTCCCGCGAGTATCTCGTTTGGTAGGGCAGCAGGGACCCTGTGTTTGGGTCCTCGACGACCTCAATGTGACCCACCGGCCACCCGATCTCCAGAATGGTGCCGGGGTATTCCTCCAGAATCTCGCCCAGGAGCTGGTAGCCTCCCTCGACCGGCTCCTGGACGCGCATTCTCGCCGTATCGCCTGGGAAAAGCTCCATGCGGTGCGAGTGGTTCTCCGACATGCACGGGTGCATTCCACCATCGAACTTCAGGTAGGCAGCGCCATAGAGATCTGGGTCGATCAGTCTCTCCAGTTGGGCACGCATCCAGGTGCGGGCCGAGTCGTGGGCACAGCACAGCTCGCCGATGTGACTATAGGGCCGGTACACAAAAGGACACTTGGCAGTGTATGACGAATCAAGGTCGGGACACAACCACCATCGGTCACCCAGGCATCCAGGAGACTCACCGGGGTAGAATTCCGTATGCCACGTCGTGTCCCACGGCTCGCAGGCCAGAGGGATTGAGTCACAGAAGCAGGGGTTGTCGGGGGGTTCCTTCCCCCAGCACACCAGTCGGTCAGGAACCGAGAAGAGCAGGGTCGTATCCACGCTGGCCGGATAGATCCACAGCCCGACCTCCCTCGAGTCACTCTGCAGTTCGTCGATGAAGTCGACCAGTGTTCCGTCCGTCTGGGGGTCGAACCGGCAGGAGTCACTGACCCAATATCCGCTGCCGTGGCAGAAGCAGTAAAACCCCCTCTCGCCAGACGGTCTGGCCGACAAGGAAAAGCGATTCCAGTTGGCGTCGATCACGAAGCGTTCGAGACCGAGCTCGTGGGCAACCGCTGCCTGGGTGGAAAGGCTATCATAGGTGAAGCTCCAGGGGTTCCACCAGAAGGTCAAGAACTCGGTGCGGGGAAAGCTGTCCGGTTCTGCCGCCGCTGGCGGTACATGGTGGCTGCGGATGAAGCCGTGGGTTCGCGCGCTGGCATCGTGGAGGGTTCCATCGGTGAAGCCGAAGTAGGCGTGGGAATCCTCCAATGACATGAGTGGCGGTACCACCCGGGGCAGGATGCAGCTGTCTCTTGCATCAGGCTCCCTCCGGTCCTTGTCTGTGGCCCTTGTGGCATACTGGTTGTAGGTCCACACATCGAGGGTATCAACGGCCGCATCAGGCGTCTCAATGTGAAATGCGAACGGCCTGGTGTACATCACCGAGGGCTGCACGAGCCCGAGTATGAAGCCAGCCGTTCGCTCCCAGCTCAAGCCATCTCCTGAGCCTTGTGCCAGGTCCGACCCAACAGCAAACCATCCGACCGGATTGTTTTCCCAACTGGTCAAGGCCAATGAGGTAAGTGTTGAATCGATGACATTGGACCTGTAGGCAGACGTTTGGCCCGTGAGCACCCACTCGAGCTGCCAGCGCGTCGTTGTGTCATTTGGCTTCCATCCGGGGGGAAGGAACTGACGGCGAAAGGAGGCTAGGTGGAATACGAGCAGGGTATCGGTATCGCTGAGATTGGTGACCCGCGCCCAGCGTTCAAGGTACCCATCCAGGTAGCCTCGGTAGAAAAGCTCCAGGGCCAGAGAATCGGCATGTTGGAGCAGGAAGCGCACGCAGAGCTGTACCCACGGGGTGGGTCCGTGGGTGTAGTCCGTGGTGGTGGCCGAATAGATGAAGCCATCATCGGCTGTGGAACCCCGCAGAAGAACCGTGTCGTTCTCAGATGCGCTCCAGGCGTACTGGAGCTCATACTCGCCGACGAACCCGCTGTCGGGACACCACTGCATGGTGTCGAGACCCGCGTACTGGTTGAACTCGGTCAACCGATAGCCCAAGGTGTCTCCGCCTAGGGTATCCAGTTCGGTGACCTGACGGAAGTGGTCGGTCCAGAGACGCCAGGTGTGCTTGCCCGTGGAGGCATCGATTACGTGGCTGACGCAGGCTTCTCGGCCTCCTTGGCTGACACAGAGCTGCGCATCTACAGGGCTGGTCAGCGCCAGGGGGATAAGAAGGAACCAGATCGAGGTTCCATTGCGGCTGAACCACGGGCGAGAAGAGGAGCGTTTTACGGCAAGGGATCTGCACGGCAGACAGTGGCCAGGCCGATACCAGTTCATGGCATCCCTCCTTGAACAGGCGGGCACGTGTAGGAGTCGCGTCGACCATGGTCGCGCGTGAAAGATAGTCTCTTGGGTCAGGGTGTCAACCATGGATGCCGATCGTGTCGAAGAGGCTAGTGGTGAAGGAGATCTCTGCCGGAGTGCTATCTGACCGAAACGGCCGTCTCCAAATGACTGTGATAGGAGTTCAGTAGTGGGTTCCAGGAAGCTCGGGTTGTGCTATGCTAGAAGTGTAAGAGGGGTGAGCCCCACGGGGGGTGAGTAGTCCGTCGGCTGGCGCCGTGCCGAATCAAGTGAGAATCGAGGTGGGTCATGCGGATGCCCCTGGTGATCATGTTCGTCCTGACGGGTGTGGCCGGGCCGATAGGGGCCACGACGCTTCATGTTCCGTCTCAGTACCCCACGATCCAAGCGGGGATCAGCGCCGCTTCTCCGGGTGACACCGTGCTCGTGGCTTGCGGCACCTACGAGGAGACCCTCATAGAGATGGCCTCGGGCGTCTGTCTGCTCAGCGAAACCGGCCAGGCTGACTGCGCGCTAATCGCGGCGCCGGGCTGGATCATAGAGTGCTGGAGCGTGTCCGCCGCCATCATCAGGGGCTTTACTCTTGTGGCCCAGCTCGGGGACGGCGGCATCGACTGTCAGGACTCCGAATTGCTGCTTGAGAACTGCTGTCTTCGCCAATGTGACTGGCGGGGCGGCATCAGGTGCGAGGATTCTGAGGTTTCCATCCGAGGGTGTGAGTTCATTGAGAACCATACGATTCGCTCCGGGGCCGGTGTACTTGGCGACAACTCGATACTGACCATCGAGGACTGTGCCTTCTGGGGCAACAATGCCGAGTATGAGGGGGGAGGTGTTGCGGCCTGTTGCGGTGGATCCGCTACCCTCACTAGGTGCACGTTCTCTGAGAACTGGTCCTACGGGGGATCGGGGCTTTTCTCGCACTACGCAGAGACAACCGTCCAGAATTGCACCTTCTACGCCCAGCATAGCGGGGAGGGATGCATATACCTCACGGGGGACCGTCCCGTGGTCATCACCAATACCATCGTGGCCTTCAGTACGCACGCGGCCCCGGCGGTGAGGTGTGAGGGGAATGTGGATGTGACGCTTTCCTGCTGCGACCTGCATGGCAACGCTGGGGGCAACTGGGTGGGCTGCATTGCCGACCAGTACGGGATCAACGGCAACATCAATGCGGATCCCCTCTTCTGTGACGCTCCGGGCGGAGACCTGAGGCTCCATTGCGATTCGCCCTGTGCAGCCTTCACGCCCCCCAACCCGGAGTGCGACCTGATCGGTGTGTGGCCGGTGGGCTGTGGCGCCACGGGGGTGAACGCCGTCACCTGGGGTGGGATAAAGGCGATGTTCCGGGACCAGTAGAGGCCGAGCCTTAGCAACCCAACCAGGACTGCTGGTCGGGTCGAGAGCTGGCGCGGTCACTTGCAGGCCTTCCGACGCGGATGGAGATGCCCGGGGTTGGGAACATGAGAGCACAGAATTGCCGAAAATGCCGTTTCTGGCGGCTTCGGCTGGCTCTACCTGGCAAGAACGGCCCTTTCAGCGCGAATAGGCGGGGATAGAAAAAGGCGGTCTGAAAGGGCACTTCTAGTGCGCTTTCGGGCCGCCTTCGACCGACCCGTCCCCCGGGGGTGCAGTCTCATGCGCTCCAGAAACTCGAGCGGTTCAAGGACCAAGGGGGGAGGCCCCCGAGGCCGGCGTCGAGAGGAAGAGAGCCTTGACACCGCCCCATGTGGTTGGCTGTACGCGCACGAATCCGCAGCCCTCCCCGAGGGCCCCGATCAGCTCACCGCACGGGCTGTGCTCCGGCAGGCACGGCGACGATGCGTCCAGCCACCAGTTCCCATGCGCAGTCCAACCGCACTGCCAGGGCTGACAGAACAGCGGGTTCGTGAACAGGCAGTCCGGGTCGTAAGTGGCCGTTGTCGAGCAGTCGACGCCCGAGCTGTCAATGGCACAGCAGCGGAACTCCCCCCGGCCACAGTAGATTTCGTCGCCGTCGAGCCACGCGCAGTTGCCCCACACGATGCAGCGTTCGAGCTCGAGCATGTATGCGCGTATGCCCCCGCCGTAGGTCCCCAGGTTCGCCGCCACGGTGCAGCCCACCAGGGGGATGGGCGGGGAGCCCTCGAGATACACCCCCCCTCCACGAACTGCCAGGTTGCCGGTAATCAGGCAGTCGATGACCTCTCCGGTACCACTCGAAACCTCTAAGCCGCCGCCTCGGTCCGCGTTGCACTTCACGATGCTGCACCTTTCCAGGACACCGTCGAACGCCACGAGGATGATGCCCCCACCGCTGGAACTCGTCTCGCACTCGATGACCTTGCAGTCAGCAATCGTGGGTGCGGCCGCCGCGCAGCGGATCCCGCCGCCACCATGGCTCGAGGCATATCCGCGCCAAATCGTGATCCCTTCGATCCGAGCCGCCGGCGTCTCCTGTTGGCAGATGTTGAAGCCGCGCCCGGCGTCTTCGCAGTCGATGATGGTCTGCTCCAGCCCGAAGCGGGACTTCACCACGATGTCGAGCCCGCGCAGCTCAATGTCGCGATTCCCCACCCCGCGGTACACCCCTGAGTCCAGAAGTACCGTATCGCCTGGGGCGCAGTCGTCGATGGCGGCCTGGATCGTTGGATACTGCCCGGGCACCTCGCGAACAGTCCCCCAGGCCCTGGCACTCACCAACAGCAGTGCGGCTACCAGCCAGCACACCTGCGCGCATGCCCGCTCAGGCCTCTTCAGCGATGTACCCAACATGCGGATATCCTCCGGAGCTGGGCGTCCGGCCGCGGGCCGGACACCCCTCCTGCTCACCTGACAAGTATAGCAGCTCTCGTGCTGAGGATGCGGTTCCCGTCCGACACGACCAGGTAGTACCGCCCGGCTGCGACCGGGCTGCCCCGGTTGTCAAGACCATCCCAGAGGATCCTCGTCACCCCGGCGGATACGGCTCGCGACGGCCACGACCTCACACAGCGCCCGTCGGCGCCGACCACCTTGAGGTCGACTTCGGCGTCCTGATCACGCTGCAGTGCCCATTCCACCCACGAGGCGCTGGGGGTCGGCCGACCGCGCGAGAGAGTCAACTCAGGGACGAGAATCTGGGTCTCATCCACTGCTGAACCGCCATAGTAGAAGGGGACCTCCTCTGAATCCCACTGGCCATCCCCCACATCCCAGACCCGTACGGTCATGTCCCACCATCCTTCCACCAGTTCGGGGAGGCCTCTCATGATGGGGTCCACCCCTTGGGTGTCCAGCAGGTAGTCGTCTGGTATGATCTTGATGTCGGGTGGTCCCGGAAACGACGGTGAGGCCACGGCGCGGACTCGCCCGCTGCGGGTGTCTGCGTCCTCGAACCTGAAGCGCAGCGCGTACAGAAGCGCGGGCTGCGTGTAGAGCGAGATCACGAGATCCGCAATCGTGGGAGCTGCCGTATCCTCGGCCAGGACGCCCTGGTGCGCAGTGCCGCCATTGCGCCTCCATGAGTAGTCGCCGCATTCCGTCACAAGGCCGTCATATCGGATTCCATCCCAGAATACGTGGCCTTGATCCATACTCCAATCCGAGGCAACGAGGCGTTTGACCCAGTCATCGCCCGCCCCATAGATGTCCACCCAGTCGCCGAGGGCCAGAGGCTCCTCGGCACCGATGACCATCGAGCGATCAGACGACGGGTGGTCAATTGGGTCGAGAATCCCGTCAGGTGGGTCGTCCGAATCGCGCCAACCGATGTGTGCGCAGGTGAAGGGACACAGGGCGAAGTCATGGCAGTCATTCATGAGACAAGGCGCCTGCGGATCCGCGCACCCGATCGCATTGCCATTCCTTTCGCGAAGATAGCCATGCGGTGCCCAGCAGTTCTGGCCTTCCACATACTCGTCGGGGGCTCCAAAGAGATGGCACGTTTCGTGTGCCGCGACGTGGCCAGGTACGAGGCCGGGTAGGTGAATCCGTTGAGGTACAGGAGAACCATCGACGGGCCATACGGGGATGCGTACGAGACGTGACCATCGGCGAAGCGGTGGTCCTCGTCGCACACATCACGAATCATGAACCCGGCTATCCACCAGTCCGTTTCGTACTCGGATCGCCTGTCATTGACAAACTCACGCAGCGGTTCTTCCGCATATCCCGTGGTGTAGCCAAGCTGCTCCATGGCCTCGCCCTTCCAGATACCGCTATCATAGGAATTGAGTTGGACAGGCTCGACCGTGGTGTCCAGGACAGGCGTCTCGACAACAAGGAACGTGACACCGTGATCGGGAGCCAAGCTGGCCAGATCAACTAGGCCATCGGCCACATTGGTACAGGCAGTGTTGCGCTCCCCGATGGTCCAGTTCTCCGTGTGGATTTGCTGCGAGTGGTTGCATTCGCGGTCATCTTCGCTCTCCAAGAAGAGCAGGGAGACCCCCACGTCGCCCATCATGTAGATCGACGTCTGCCAAGTTGCATGGGGTTGGGGTATCGGATCCTCGTTCCCGACGATGCAGGAAGGAAACGTCTCGGAGACGGTTGTGTCGGGCGGCGACGGCGGAATCAGCATGGCGTTCCAGGCACGCTTCGCGAATCCCGGTTCTCCCGCCTGAAGGTCTTCAGCCGTTGCGGGTGGGATGCCCGGGATCGTCTCGGTCGTCACCAGGGTCGCACGGACGTCGGCGTTCAAGGCCTGGCGCTGCCCTTCGGACGTTCGACAGATCAGCCCATCCGGGGCCAAGCCGACAAGCACGTGTAGACCATGGGCCTCCTTGAGGGAACGAAGCCCCTCCATGAATGCGCTCGTGGTGGTCGTCCCAAGTTCCACGAAGGTGATGGCTGAAGCGTCGGGCAGAGGATCCCCGCCGATCGGGGACTCCGGTCCCCCCTCCCAACCGAACACCCCACCCCCCTCAGGTGGTGTAGATTGACCCTGGGGGCACGCGAAGACTCCGTCGCGGAAGAGCCCCATGGCCCCCAGCGAATCCACCGCCCACGCCTCCGGCGGGTTGGCGCAGTTCGCCGTTCCCGCAGACCCCGTCACCGGATTCTCCGCCAGCGGCACCAGCCCTTCCTCATACGCATACCCGGCAAACCAGTACACGGGCATGAAATTGCCTCCCCAGGGATCCCCGGCAACCACGATCGCCGTCCCTTCCCCGGGACCCGGCCAAGAGCTCGGCGGGAACGGATGCCGGAGGCCGGGCGGGAGCGACTCCATTATGAGCGCTGCTACCGGAAGGTGGATCTGCTCC
>CAZPGB010000032.1:0-70186 GCA_964585945.1 uncultured bacterium
GGCTAAGACGTCTTGATGCGGAAGCGAGAACGACTGAGGAGCCCGGTGCGGGAAAACCGCACGCCGGGATCTGTGCGGGGGGCGTCGGGTAACTGGCGGCTCTACCGCGATGCCCGAAGACGGACGCCTCGCATAGAACCTTGGCCGGGAGCCCGGAATGAGGATGCGAGCCGTGTCGATGTCGCGTCGGTGGGCATGTGCCTGCCTACTGGCTCTTGTGACCATCGCGCTCTCCGGTGTCGCAGATGGACAAACGGACCGAGCCACCTCAAATGCCCAGACGAGCACTCACAGCAGCTTCGTTGCTCGACTCTTCTCCGTCCGGCCCGGAATGGATGACGCATTCCTCTCACATCTTCGCGAATGCTGTTTGCCTGAGTGGCGCAGACTGCGAGCAGATGGTGTGGCCTCCGCGGTCAGTGTCTTCGAACTCTTCGAACGGGGGTCTGTCATCCAGGACTCGTTGCCGTGGCGATTCCTGCTGCTTGCTGAACTTGGTCCTCGGTTCACGTGCGAGGGCTTCAGGGCTGCCGAGGAGTCATCGAACTGCTTGAATCCATCTGATAGCGCTTCCTTCAACGTCCTGCTCGCGCAGTGCATGTCATGCACCCCATTCTCGTGCCACGGGAGCCTGGAACCTTCCTATCCGGATGCTCCGGCAGGAATTGACTATCTGGTGGAGTTCATTGTTGTTGAGGAATCCCCGTCTTCCCTCAGCAAGTACCGACAGCTCATGAAGGACTACTTCGGTCCAGCGAACGGTCTTCTCGTGCGGGACGAGCTGATGCACTGCTTCATCGCGCTTGAGACGACAGAGATTCTGTCAGTGGTCGCTGACGCCCCGCGATGGAACCAGCTTCACATGAGTAACGATTGGGACGTCGCCGGAGATGTAAACTGGGATTCGGTATACACGGACCTATTTCGGCGAGAGCTCGGGGGCGAACTGGACTCTCTATGGGCTGAGCTGACCTCAATTCGGGAGCAACCCAGGGAACTCACCGGTAGGCTCGTGCCGAGTCTGTGTGTGAGATAGGTCAGCCCAACAGTCATGGCCTGAAAGATCGGAGCCGCGCGAGACCCACTCTCTGGTGATGTTCTCATTGCGCTCGCCCGAAAAGCCAGCGCCAGACGGGAATTTCCTTTGCGGGACAAGCGATGCTGCTGATCTCGTTCGCCCCCTTGCTCAACCCGACCCCTACGTTGCGTCTTCAGGCCCGTAAACGTTGTCGCCCATCTGCGGTGTGCTTTCGCAATCCGTGGTGCTAGAATAGTGCTGCCAATCCGCCTCTCTTCGACCTCACAACACTGACGAGTGAAGGAGGACCCGGTCATGCATCACCACTCTCGTTTCCCCCGCGTGACACCCGACCACCCGCGTCGCTCCCACCGGGCCCTCGGCGTCGCTCGGCGAACGATAAAGCCCCGGACAGTCGCGCTGGCGACGGCGGTCGCACTGGCAATGGCGGTCGTGTTGGCTGGTATGTTCCCGGACCTCGCGTGGTCCTCAACCGAAAGCCCCACCGCCGCAGTCTGCGGCATGGAGGATACGGACGCCTCGTCGGCACGAGAGACGCTGCGGGACATGACCGCAAGTGCCGGCGCCTTCGATCCCATGTCCGCCCGGAAACGGAGCCGCCAAGTCGAGGCAGTGGGTCGGATGAACACCCCGCCTGAGTTGCCTGGCTGGCCGCAGTCAACCGCCGGCGAAGTGCTCGTTACCCCGCGTGTCGGCGACATCGACGGGAACGGCGATCAGGAGATCGTCGCGTGCGACAACCAGGGGTATGTCTACGCCTGGAACGATGACGGTACGCCATTCCCCGGCTGGCCGATCAGTGTTCAGGTTATGGTGACCACACCGGCAGCTCTGGGCGATCTCGACAATGACGGCGATCTGGAGATCGTTCTCTCCACAGCCAACTCCAACCAAGTCTATGCGTGGCATCACGACGGTACACCCGTCAGTGGCTGGCCGGTTGTCGCCGGAGGAGGAGCCGGCAGCTTCAGTTGCGCGGTGACGATTGAAGACCTTGACGGTGACGGATACCTGGATGTGATCGTGGGATCGATCTCAGCCCACGTCTACGCCTGGGACCGATTCGGCGCCGACTTGCCCGGCTGGCCGCAGCCGACCGACGATCTGGTCTGGTGCCGGGCTCCTGCTGTTGCCGATCTCGATGATGACGGCGACCTCGAGGTGATCGTCGGAGACATGTCGGCCAAGGTCTACGTCTGGCATCATGACGGGGTGCCCGCAACGGGCTGGCCCATCCTGACCGGGGGTGGCACGGGCGGAGTTCGCCCCGCGCCGGTTCTGGCCGACATTGACGGCGACACCGATCTGGAGGTCTTTGCCTGTTCCTGGGCCGATCGTCGCGCAAACGCCTGGCATCACGACGGCACGATCGTGGCCGGTTGGCCGGTGACGGTGCCGGGTTCGAACGGCATGGTGGCCACGCCTGCCATTGGAACCCTCGATGGCTCTCCCGGACTCGAGATCGCGGTTGCCACATACAGCGGGTCCTATGTGACAGCCCTGCACGCGGACGGCTCGGTGGTGTCCGGATGGCCGATCTACATGGGCGGCTACACCATCAATTCCTCCTTCGCGATGGCCGACATCGATGGCGACGGGGATCGCGAAGTGCTCGTCGGCTCCCAGGACAACTCCTTGTACGCCTGGCACCATGACGGATCGCTGGTGGATGACTTCCCGCTTCCGACGGGCGATGCCATCGTATCCTCTCCCACGGTGGCCGATGTGGATCAGGATGGCGATGTGGAGCTGGTCATTGGCTCCGGGGACCACTCGGTTCACATCTGGGACCTCGAATCACCCCACTTGGAAGCCGACATTGACTGGGGAACGCAGTTCCATGACAACCGGCACACGGATCTCTACGTTCCCCCCGGTCCCAGCAGTGTCGACCTCGGTCCGGGCCACGACCCGATCGCCGGAAGCGCCCTCACCTGTAGACTGGCGCCGAACCCTTTCCATGACCAGACCACGATCTACTGCATGGCGCCCATGGGCGCCGACCTCGCCAATGTCCGCGCGGTCTTGTACGGCGCCGACGGGCGGTTGATTCGGGTTCTCCCCGGACGCGCATCCAGGAGCCCGCGGGGTGTCTCGTCGTATGATGGCGCCGGCGGTGGACATCTCCAGGTTGTGTCCGCGCTGGTTTGGGACGGGCGGGACCAGGCCGGCAAACGTGTGCCCGCCGGCACCTACTTCGTCAGGACGCGGACCGCAGGGAGCAGTTACGACCGAATCGCGGATGGTCCTCCAGTCGGCAGTCGGTCGCAAGTGATCCGGCTGCGCTAGCGTTGGCCATGGCCGACTCACATGTCGGAGCTATGAGCTGGGGCCGCAGTGCCTGTGCTGCGCCCGGCCGAGGACACGTTGGTCGATCGACTCCGAGATTCGCGACACCAAACGGGAGACCATCTCGGCCACCGCGCTGGAGAAACGAATCGGCGCCGTGGGCTGCCGCACCAGCGCGTCTCTCGGTTTATCCGGCGGTCCTGGCGCCTGGACAATCAACGGATCACGCCAACTCGCCGAGTCTCAACCCGTCCGAGGGCCGCGAGCCGATAGAAGTAAACGCCGCTATCCACCTCGCGACCAATACTGGCGTGGGCATCCCAGGTCACCACGTGCGAGCCCGCCGGCATGTCTCCGTCAAGCAGGGTGTGCACGAGACGGCCATTCAGATCGAGCACATCGAGGCGTACGTGGCCGCTGGTCTCCAAGGTGTACGACAATCGGGTTGCAGAGCCCATAAGGCTCGGGGCGACAAGCTGCAGTCCCGACACTGGGCGGACGTGCTCAGCGACTGCGGCGGGGTCGGTTCGATGGACGGTGAGTACAGCAATCCCCCGGCTCGCGCATGCGAGCCAGATCTCGTAGCCACCCGGTACCTCGCGGACCTCGGCATCATAGATCTGTGCGTGGGGCAGACCGTCGGCCCGGGTGATCGTCCCGAATTCATCGCCGTCGAACCAGACGAGCGAAGCCTCGACGCCGCTGCTCCCGAAGTTGGTCAGCCAGACCAGGCCGTCTGGCGAGACGACCAAAGGCCAGACCTGATCGCCCGGCAGACCCGAGTTGCTGGGGTGGAACCACTCGTGAGTGCCGCTCTCCGCATCGAGGCGGAAGAGCCCCTCTGTGCTTCCGAGCCAGGCGACCCCATCAGGTGCTGCGGCCACGGTGGTCAGCACATCGTGCATGGGATTGAGCTCCGGGAGGTCGGTGTTCTGCCGTGAGTACCGATAAACGCCGTCGGTACGTACCACTTCGAGATTGGCGCAGGCCCAGACCGTGCCTGGGCGATCCGGGTCCTGAACGACATTGGCGCCCCATCCCGCGATCGGGACGGATTGGAATCCGACGCCGTCATGAAATCGGAGACTGAAATAGTTGCCGATCGTCCAGAGTCGGCCTTGCGAGTCTTCGACGAGCCCATCGGAGGTCGATCCGGTTTCCAGTGTGGTGTAGCTGGCGCCGTCCCACTCACGTAGGCCGTTGTTCGTAGGGTTGAACGCGACGTTGCCGGTCGATGAACGGTAAGCGATGGCATCGGCGTTGTCGCACGGGAACGGCCAATCCTCGCCGAGCCCGTAGGTAAGGACGCTGTGGTTGCGCCAGCGCTGGCCGTCGAAGACGCCGATCCCGCCTATGCCGGGACCCGCGTTTCCGGTCACCCATACGTCTCCGGTCGGGGCGAGATTGATGTCCCGCAGGAAGTTGTCGATCTGTCCGGTGTTCGTGATTCGGTAACGCTGCCAGAATCCGGTTTCTGCATCCCGGCGGGCGCAACCGCCGTTGCCGGAGACCCAGACGTTGCCCGCCGAGTCCATGTCGATCGCGTAGGTGAACCCACCCGGCCGCCAACTCCCAAGGTTCACCCAGGCGCTGCCGTCGAAGTGCCAGGCTTCACTGTTTCCGCCGACCAGAACAACCTGACGATCACCGAACGCCCTGAAGGCGTCGAACGCGTAGAAGGCGAACGGTGGTTGGGGCGGGGTTACCCACGTTCCATCGGATTGCCGGTAGTCGAGCGAATAGCCCTGCCCGGGTTGAACGAACCGCAGCATCCAGCAGTTGCCCATCTCGTCGCAGGCGTCATCGTGCGGTATGCTCTGAATGTCGCCGGGATTGCCGCCGGTGGGCAGTTCGGTGAAGAGCTCGGTGTCGCTGTCGTAGCGGGCGATGCCGAAGTCATCCTCGACCCAGACGATGTAGTGACCGCCCGGTTTTGGCTGGACCGCGGCGCTTCTGGTCACGGTCCAACCCGGCCATCCGTTCTGGCTGGAGCCATAACCCCACACCTGCCAGGTGTCCACGCTCGGAATGTAGCGGGCCACGCCGCCGTTGTTGGGCCCGAGAGACCGCACGGCAAACCAGATGGATCCGTCGGGCGCGACGCTCACATCCATGGTGCGCCCGCCTGGAATGGGCGAGTTGGAGCTGTCGTAGCGTACCAAGGAGCTCGGTCCCACGGCGGGATCGTAGAAGAGCGCGCCACGCCAGGTGCCCATCCAGAGCCCCCCCTGCGCATCGGCGACGATGTCGCTGATGCGCGCCGCGCCGGTGTTCTCCGAGCTGCCAATGACCGGATAGTCGACATTGGAGTAGTTCACCCAGCGGTTCTCTTCCGCGATGAACACCGAGAAGCCGCCTTCTTCAAAGACGGGATCGTAGCCTCCGATGAAGGGTCGATCGTCGGGAGCGATCCAGAGGGCGTCGCTGTAGTCACCCATGACCCCCGTGTTACCTGGACGGTAGTAGCGCCATGAGTAGTCCTGGGGCGGATCCGCCCAGACCAGCACTCCCGGCAACGTCAGACATGCCGCGAGGATGGAACTGCGAGCCAGAGGCGACATGGGTGGAAACCTCCTGTGCTTCATGATGATGATCCGCGAGGTCGAACGTGATTGAATCTCGTTCCGGTCGCGGCTCTGCCCCTGCTCTGATGAACTCTGATGAGCGAGGGTGAACGACGTCCACTACACTGTCGGCGCCGCACCGGGTTCCATTCCTGCAGCAGATGGTGAGCGCGGACAGCCCAGGAGGTAATGAAGTTGCGACCGGGGCTCGATCAGCCGAGGTCTCTACAGACAGTTGTGCTCCGAAGGGTCGATCGATGGGGCCCCGGCCGCTACCCCTCATCCTCCCCGGGCAACAGCTCACCCAGATCGCCCACCACCACATCGGCGCCGTTGCGTTCCAGCTCATCGGCGCTGACGGCGCGGGCGACACCCAGCACGAGCCCGAATCCGCCTCGCTTGCCGGCTTGAACGCCGACCAGGGCGTCCTCGATCACCGCCGCGCGTTGAGGCTCGACGTCCAGCCGGCGGGCCGCCTCCAGGTACGTGTCCGGGGCGGGCTTGCCCTCCAACGCGAGCTCCTCGGCCACGTTGCCGTCCACCTGCGCGTCGAATTCCCCGGCGATGCCCGCCGCCTCGAGGGTGAGCTCGGCATTGGTGCTCGAGGTCACGACGGCGGTGCGGAAGCCTTCGCGACGCAGTCGCCGCAGCAGACGCACCGAGCCATCATAGGCCCGCACGCCCTCGCGTTCGATCACTTCGTGAACCATGGCGTTCTTGCGGTTGCCCAGTCCCCATTCGGTCTCCGCGTCAGGGGAGTCATCAGGGTGACCGGCCGGCAGGGAAATGCCGCGCGACGCCAGGAAGTCATGCACCCCGGCCTGGCGCGGCTTGCCGTCGACATGCAGCAAGTAGTCGGTGCCGATCTCGAACGGGCGAAACGGCTCACCCCGTCGTTCGGCCCGGTCCTTCAGATAGGCGTCGAACATCAGCTTCCACGCGCGCGCGTGCACCTGCGCGGTGGCGGTGAGGACGCCGTCCATGTCGAAGAGGACGGCATCCAGACGCTCACGCGTGAGGGTGGTCTCCAGGCTGATCCGCGGGCGTGGAACAGGTCGTTCGATGTCCAGCGTCATGGGCTGACCGGTCTCCAAGATCACCTCGCGACCTTGATGGCGAATGGACAGGGCAGCCCCGGAATGCAGCTCATAGGTGACACGATCGCGTTCGATATCGACCGTCAGCTCGCGCCCCTTGATGGTCAACGGGAACTTCAGTCCTTCCCACTGCACGGGTAGGCGCGGATCGAAGGAAAGCAGGCCGTCGTGGTCGCGCATGCCGGCGAAGCCATAGGTCAGCGTCATCCAGGTGCCGCCGATGGCGGCCACGTGCACCCCGTCGCGCACGTTGCCGCCGATGTCGGCCAGATCCATGAGCACCGCGTACCGGAAGTACTCGAAGGCCTCCTCGTAGTATCCGATCTCGGAGGCCACGATGCTCTGGATGCACACCGAGAGCGAGGAGTCGCCTGTGGTCAGCGGGTCGTAGTAGTCGAAGTTGCGTCGCTTCTCCGCCAAGGTGAAGTGGCTGCCTTGCAGAAAGAGGGCCATGACCACGTCGGCTTGCTTGATCACGCGATGACGGTAGATCACGAGCGGATGGTAGTGAAGCAGGAGCGGATAGTTCTCGGAGGGCGTGCTCTCGAGGTCCCAGCGCTGCTTCTCCAGGAAGCTGTCGTCTTGCAGATGAATGCCGCGCGTCTCGTTGTAGGGCACCTCCATGGCCTCGGCGGCCTGTTCCCAGGACGTCGCCTCTTCTTCCACGAACCCGGTGCGGTCGACCAAGGCCGCGTAGCGCTCAGGCTGGTCGTCTTTCAGGGCACGCAGCACCGCCGCCGCGTACCGTAGGTTGTCCTGCGCCATCAGATTCGTAAACAGGTTGTTGTTGACCACCGTGTTGTACTCGTCGGGTCCTGTCACACCGTTGATGCAGAAGCGTCCGCCGCGTTGCTCGGAGAAGAAGCCCAGGCCCATCCACAGCCGGGCTGTCTCGACCAGGATCTCCGCGCCGTGCGAGGCGAGGAAGTGCGTGTCGTGGGTCACCTGAACGTACTTGCGCAATGCGTAGACGATGTCAGCGTTGATGTGATACTGGGCCGTACCGGCGGCATAGTAGGCGGAGGCCTCCTCGCCGTTGATCGTGCGCCAGGGAAAGAGGGCGCCTCGCTCACCCACGTCGCGGGCACGCCTGCGTGCGGCGTCCAGCATGCCATGTCGAAACCGCAACAACTCGCGTGCGATGCGCGGCGCGGTGTAAACCAGGAAGGGCAGCACATAGATCTCGGTGTCCCAGAAGTAGTGTCCATCGTACGTGGTGCCGGTGAGGCCGCGGGCGCCGATGCCGGCGCCCTCCACCCGTGCGGATGCCTGCAGGAGCTGGAAGAGGTTCCAGCGGACGGATTGCTGCACGCGCTGATCCCCACGTATCTCTACGTCGCTGCGCCGCCAGAAGTCAGCCACGTAGCGTTCTTGACCGGTCCGGAGGTCCTGCCACCCGTCCTGCCGCACGCGATCGAGAGTTCGCTCCGCACGCTCGGCCAACTCCTCGCCCGAAGCCGTGTGCGATGTGTGGTAGGTGATGTACTTGATCAGGCGGAAGGTCTGTCCCGGCTGTGCCCGGAAAGAATAGGCGATGTGCGTGCGGTCGTCCTCGCAATGGGGCTCGGTGGCGATGTCCGCCTCGCACTCGACCAAATGCTCGGCGCCGCAGGCGATCGTCATCCCGCTACTGCGCGTGCGGTGAGCAAGCAGAAGACGTGCGCCGTCGTTCCGCTGGAGCAAGGGGATGAGGACACGCTCGTCGAATCCGCGGGCGCGTCGTGGATCGCCGTCCTGTTCGTTCGTGTGGCTGGGAACCTCCACCTCGGAGATGACGGTCACGGGCGCCTCGTCGTCCTCGACGGTCACCTCGTACTCCACGGCGGCCAGGTGACGATGCACGAAGGATACGAGACGGGTGGAGCGTATGCTCACGCGTTTTCCGGCCGGGGTCTCCCAGAGCAGGGCGCGCTTCAGCACGCCCACGCGCATGTCCAGGATGCGCTGGTATTCCAGCAGATGGGCGTGTTCGAGCGTGAAGGGCTCGTCGTCCACGAAGAGGCGGACGGTCTTGGCGTCGGCCACGTTGAGCATCGTCTGGCCCGTTTCCGCGAATCCGTAGGCGGTTTCTCCGTAGCGGATCGGCCAGGTCTCGTGGAAGCCGTTGATGAAGGTACCGCGCTGGAATACGGGGCGGTTCTCCTCGAAAGCGCCGCGGATGCCCAAATAGCCGTTCGACAGCGCGAAGAGCGTCTCGCATTGCTCGAGGTAGCGGGGCGCAAGGCGCTTCTCGATGATGCGCCAGGTGTCGACGGGGAACATGTACTCTGGAGCGATCTTGGGTTCGCGATGCAACATGAGGGCCACCTCGTGGGTTGGGCTCCCGCACAGCATGATGAGTATCGCAGGGTGGGGAGAACCCCGATCCGAGCTTCGTAATGGGCTGCAGTGCGACGGCGGTCCCCTATGGGGCATCATCACTGCTGCGCCTCAAGGGCCAACATACGGTGGTGGGAAGCGTTCCGCAACAACCGGGTAACACCACCGCCGACCTTCAGCCCCGGGCGGATCGGCGCCCCAGAGCCATCCGCCGCGAGGGCGCCGGACGTGAACTCGACCATGGGAGGTGGACATGAGCTCCAGCGCGGACACAATCATTCTGCTCACGGGCTGCAACAGCGGCATCGGCCGGGCCGCCGCAAGCCGCCTGGCCGATCGCGGTGTGCGCCTGATCCTGCACGCCCGCACGCCCGAAAAGGCCGCGCGCGTTCGCGACGAGGTGGCCTCCGAAACGGGCAATCCCCATCTGGAGACGGTCTCCGCCGATCTGGCCTCAAGCGAGGCGATCCGGGATATGGCCGCGCACATCCGCGAAACCTACGATCGTCTGGATGTGCTGATCAACAATGCCGGTCTGCCAGGCGGCCAGGAGCACACCTGGAGGGTGAACGTGGTGGCGCCGTTTCTACTCGCGCACGAGCTAGAGTCTCTGCTGGCCGCGGCAGCCGGTGGCGCGCGGGTGGTCAACGTGGCCAGTGCCGCGCAGACCCCGATCGACATCGAGGCTTTGCCCGAAGAGGCCGGCGCCGAAGGCCCCCGTTCCTATGGCGCCAGCAAGCTGGCCCTGGTGATGCTGTCCTTCGAGATGGCCGAACGCTGGCGCGGCGACGGCATCCGCGTCAACGCCCTGCATCCGGGTACCCTGCTCAACACCCGTATGGTTCGGGAGCACTACGGCGCCCCGCAGGGCAGTCCGGATCAGGGCGCCGCGATGATCGAGAGGCTCGCCCTCGCCGACGACCTGACGGACACGACCGGAGAGTACTTTGACGAGCAGGCGCCCGCGCGCGCGGGGCAGCAGGCCTACGAGCCCGAGACGCGCCGTCGCCTGTGGGAGATCACCGCCCGCATGGCGGGGATCTCGGGAGTGCCGGCCTAGGCCTCCGGACTTCCTCACACCGCACGGCACGCTTCTATTCCTCGGGGGCTAGGGTCGACGCCCCTTGAGCGTTTGGAGCACCTCGGCGGCGTGGCCGTTGTTTGGATTGAGTGCCAGCGACTTCTCGTAGTGTGCAACCGCGTTCTCGGTGTCGCCCGCCTTGAGGTAGGCCTCCGCCATGCTGTCGTAGACGTTCCAGGACTCGGGGAATGATTCGCTGTTGAACCGGAAGACCTCGATGGCATCAACGGCAAGCACCTCGGATAATCATGTCTCCCCTCCCGCATCATTGCCAATAGGCCCACTCGGAGCGTTCATGTTCTGGCACGCGGGCCTATCCGGCCGCATGACGGAGCCACGGGGAGGCATGGGATAGATGAGACACCGCAAGGCGCTGGATGGTTGCCTCGCGCGGCCGATTCAGGCCCATTACGACAGGTGAAGGCGAGGTCTGACGGCGAAATCCCAGGATCCGTCCAGTACGGGCACCCGTAGTGTGATGAGGCCGCCGGGACGCAAGGCCCGCCCTCGGAGCGACAGATTCAGCCGTCAAGGGTTGTGAGGGAACCGGGAAGCCGTCGTGCCGCCGGTGCACCAGGTTGAGATCGATTCGAGTGATTCGAATCCGGCCCTGGAGGAGCAAGCCGTCCTCAACACTCCCTCTTGCCGGTCGGGCCCTTCTCCATTCGATCACTCGAGCCAGGGGGCCCCAGATCGAAGCCCGCTCCCTCGGAGGATCTGCTGGAGACGTTCTTCTTCAATCGGTGCGTCCGTGAAGCTGCGCACGCTGCGGTGATTGCTGAGGCAGTCGAGAACGGCGTTGGACACCGAAGACCTCCTTCAGCGAGAGAACACACCTCACGGGCACCTGTTGGTGGTGCGAGTCTGGATTCGAGGACGGGACAGCAACGTCTACGAGGAGCAGGCTCCGTGTTGTTTCCTTGTGGTTTGGAGAAACGGGATGAGTTGCCCTATCAACCGCGGCGCACCCGGCGTCGATGGGATGACCATCGAGGAGTTCCCAGCCTTCATGCGGACGCACTGGTCCGCCATCCGCACAGCCTTGCTGGACGGCAGCTATCAGCCGTCGCCGGTGAGGCGCAAGAGCATCCCCAGACCAGGGGGCCGCGGTGAGCGGCCGAACGCGAAAAGGCCAGTATGACGGGGTACCTGACCACGAAGCTCAGGCTCGTGGTCACGAGCAGAAGAGCCGGGTGTCGCGGACTGACGAATGCGCGACTGAAGAGACAGGGGCTGCTTTCGGTCCGCGATTGTGGATGGAGGCCCATGGCTACGCGCGAGTGCCGCCGTGTGCTCCATCATTGTGAGCCGCTCGGTGCGGACCCGCATGCCCGGTGGTGTGGGGGGGAAGTAGACACTCCCACCTACCCGATTAGCCTTCTTCACTTCGCCTTCCGTCTGCGATAGCGCACCCCAGGCAGTCCCCTGAAGTCTGCGTCTTGCGTCCAGACCTCCGCCCCATCGGCCCAGGCGGTTGCCAGGATGATGCTGTCGGCCATGGGGAGCTTTCGCTCTGTACTTATCCGGGCGGCCATGATGGCCAGATTGCTGTCAAGATCGACGACGCGCCCCTGCTGCATGACCGCCACAGCCTGCAGGGCGGAGCCCTCGTCTCTCTGCTGGAGAATACGCTTGAAGACTTCGTACAGGGTCAAGGAGGGTACGAGCAGGTCGCGGGTCTTCTCGATGGCTGGCGCAAAGAAGCTGGCATTGGGGCCGTTCGCGAAGTACTCAAGCCACGCGCTCGAGTCAATCACGTTCATACTCGGTCCTTTTCCCGATCCACACGAGTATCGAGTCCCTTTAGGAAGCCTCTCATTTGCTTCGTCGGACGGACAGGAATGAGCACGATACGGTCGCCGTAGACCACCACCTGGATTTTCTGTCCTGGAGACAATCCGAGCTTCTCCCTAACCTCTTTTGGTATAACGACTTGATACTTGGGCGAGACAGTTACTGCCGCCATGTTCCCCCCATCGATAATATCTATGTAATACGCGTAGCCTATCGATTCCCGATCCCCTTGTCAAGTCCAGCCGATGGCAGCAGCGCGTTCAGATTGACTCGACCACCCCTCCAGGGAAGTGCCCGCCGGGGCTCCTGGCAATGGTCTTCCTGAGCTAGGAGGCTCGCCTTGCCGTGCTCCTCTTGATAGCAACATGCTATGGGTGATCCGATTCCCATGGATCTCTGTGTCGTTCTTTTGGTGTCGATCAACACAGGCGCATGCGTGATCACACTCATTCGAATTGGGCCAAATCAGAGGTTCTCGAACCGATTCGAAGCATCTTGGGCCCATTCGAGCGCAAGTTCAGTATCTCGTTTTGCGCAAGGGGCTTAGAGCGCCACAGCCCGCCTCTTCGTGCCCTGGCCATACCTCCGGGCTGCTCGTGCCCAGGGGCCGGTGGATCGTCACCGAGCAAACACTAGGCCCTCTGTCCGCGTCTAGTAGACTGGAAAAGCCCCCCGAAAGGAGATGTTGTGTACATCCCGTTCCGCGGCTTGAGACCCGAGCTCCCGGTCACGCACGGCAGGTCCCCCTGCCTCGCGCGTCTTGACGCCACGCACGTTTGGACCCTCTTCGCAGTCCTGTTGCTGCTGATGGCCGCCAAGGCCGAAGCGGGAGAGGTCCAACTCGTCGACGGCGTTCCCCACATCCGCAACGGCGCCCAACCCAGTCAGGGCCACGAGACGGTGCGCTTGGAGGAATTGTGGCGCGTCGGAGGAGAAGGCGACGACGTCTTCTTCGGTCTGATCACCCAGGTCTGCCACGACGAGGCCGGCAACATCTACCTCCTCGACAGCCAGCTCTGCGAGGTGCAGGTCTACTCGGCCGACGGCCGACATTTGAAAACGCTCTTCCGCCGGGGAGAAGGACCGGGGGAGGTGTTGCGCCCACGCAACCTCGCGATGTTGGGCGACGGCACGGTGGGTGTCATTCGCGAGTTTCCGGGCGCCATGATTCGCGTGGATCGGGACAACAACCCGGCGCCCAACGTCATTGTACACAAGCCGGCCCAGGAGGGCTTTATCGTTCTGGACGGTTGCTTCGCCGGCGGCCCGACCTTGCTTCTTTCAGGCACGCACGCCCACCGTGCCGAGGAGACGAAACAGAATCGGATCACCTTTCTGGGCATCTTCTCGCTGGAAGGCGACGAGCTGGTGCGCTTGGCCGAGCGGACCCACTGCCGCGACTACACGAACTTCGTCCTCTCCGAGCGCAAGGAGCTGCCCGGCTTCTTCTTTTCCAACTGCGTAGGCCCTGATGGGCGGGTCTACACCGCCCCCGACCGCGATCGCTACGCCATTGAGGTCTATTCCCCCGCGGGCGAATTGGAAACGGTCATCGAGAGAGAGTACGAACACTACCGGCGCACCGACGAAGAGCGTCAGCGACTCTACGATGCCTTCGACATCGTCATGCGCGGAGCCGACATTGAATATGCCATCGACATCGAGGAGAACGAGTACGACATCCTCAGCCTGCAGCATGGCGTCCGGCTGCGCGAGGACGGCACCCTTTGGATTCTCCCCAGCCGCGGCGTTCACGATCAACCTCCCGGGGTGATGATGACCTTCGACGTCTTCGATGCCGACGGCCACTTCATCAACCAGGTGTCCATCCGCTGTGACGCCGACGGCGTCTACGATGGCCTCTTCTTCGTGGGATCTGACCGTGCCTTGGTGGTGACCGGACACGTGGAGGCGATTCTGGCCCAGTATGGGGCGGGAGCCAGCAGTTATGAAACCGAGGACGGGGGAGCGGTCATGGAGGTGATCTGTTATCGGATCGCCGGGTAAGTGCTCAGGCGGCGGCAGGTGACATAGCAGTCTCCCGGATGTGGCCGGCAGGAACCGCGACATGAATGCAAGGGTAAGTACTGCCGAAAGGCACATGCCAGGACGTGAACCGGGAGACTACGCCGGTGCACACGCTTCATGTCAGCAAGCACAACCGCGCCCGGATGATGACCGCGTTCGTCTTTGGAGGCCTGCTCGCAGGCTGGTCGAATCCTCTTGCAGATCTCGGACCGGAAGGATCCAGTCCGAGCTCCGGGATCCGATTTCATGTCGGGGGTGGCATTCCAGTCTATCGGGATGCTCCCATGCCGCTCGTTCAAGAGATGGGCGTGCAGCTCACCCTCTCCCGTAAGGGTGTCCACCGAACGATTCTCGGGGTGAGCACTGTGTGGATTCCCAGCGGAGGCAGTCCGTGGACGTCGACCGAGGTGTCTCTTGCCCCGTTGGCTCTTTGTGCCGGCTTTCGAAGCGATCTTACCTCTTCCAAGGGGAGCCATCTTCACTGGCTGGCGGGAGCCACCCTGTATTGTTCGCCCTTTGGCGGCGGGGGAGGATTCACCACCGATTCCGTCCGCTATCGACAATCCTCGCATTCGAGTCGGCCGTGGATCTCGCTGGAGCTGGCCTGCGGGCCTGAGTTCGAGATCGAGTCGACGGGATGCCGACTCGGTATCGAAGCCTACTATCAACATCTCGTGCTGCCGGAGAGCCCGTTGGCCATCGGGCTGCGGGGGACTGTTTCCACGCTCTTCCTTGGGGTCGGTGACGAGCGTTGACTCGGCAGCCCTGCGGCCCTGAAGATCCGAGTCGTGTGGGGCGGCCAAGGACTCCTCGGCGAGGGGAGTGCTCGCCAGCGATGCCGGAAGCCGTTGACCAAAGCGTAGAGCATGGCCTTGGTCGGACGAGTGTGACTTGATGGATGGAGTCGCTCGAGTGGATGAGCTTCACGAATACGAGCAGTACTTCTTCGATGAGCCCACCCTCGCTCATTTGACGGAATTCGTCGCAGCATGGAGGCAGCCTTGTTGCCTGTGCGCGCCGCTTCTCGGACGCAGGCTGGCCGAAGCCGGCGTTTCGGTCACAATCCTGGATATCGATGAGCGGTTCGATGATCTGCCGGGGTTCCAGCCCTACGACATCCGCAGGCCAACATGGCTCGGCAGGGAGTTTGATCTCATCCTTTGTGATCCCCCCTTCTTCGGTGCGTCGCTGTCTCAGCTCTTTGAAGCGCTGCGTGTGCTGTCGCGGCATGACTCGCGGCAGCCGATACTCCTGAGCTACCTCCGGCGCCGGTCCGCTGCGGTTGCGCGCACCTTCGCATTCTTCGGCCTCCAACCGACGGGATACTGTCCCACGTACCAGACCGTAGAGCGATTCGAGCGCAATGAGATTGAGATGTTCGGCAATCTCACCCGCGAGCAAGTCAGAGGCCTGACATGCGAATAGAATGTGGCATGCGCGGCGTCTGATGGCCAGCGGCCCGGCGGGGCCGGTGGGCCAGCGGGGCCGGCGGGCCGGGCGGGGCCGCGCCTCACCTCGCAGGGAGCATGGGAACGGGCTGCGGATGTCATTCCGAAAGGAGGCAGACCATCGTTCGCCTGGCAGATCCAAACGACTTGGCGTTCCTCGACCGGTATGACCCGCTGTTGAGGCGAGCCGTCCTCGAGGAGAAGATCGCACGTGGACAGATCTACATCGCGACAAAGGACGACGAGCGGGTGGGTCTCGCGCGCCACGAGTTCCTGTGCGACCTCGATCCGTTTCTGACGCTCATCTATGTTCTGGAGTCCTATCGGCGCCAAGGTGTGGCCAAGGAGCTGATGGAGTATTGGGAACGACAGATGATGACGGAAGGGCACCGATTCCTTCTCACGAGCACGCAAGCGGACGAGGATGCGCAGTTCTTCTATCGGAAGCTGGGCTATGTGGACTGTGGATCAATCCTCTTTCCGGGGCAGATCCCGGCCGAGCTCGTGCTCTTGAAGCAACTGCGGAAAGCCGGTGAAGGTGTCGGCCCGCGACAGAAGGCATGATCTCTAAGCTGCGATCATCCACCCCGTCGAGACATAAAGCTACAATGCACTACGTAATCGTTGATCTTGAAGCCACCTGCTGGCAGAAGGGGACGATTCCCAGCCGCATGGAGATCATCGAGATCGGCGCCGTCCTCATGTCCTCGGCCGCGGGTGAACCTGTGGCGGAATTCAACGCATTCGTGCGGCCGGTTCGGGAACCCATCTTGAGCCCATTCTGCGTCGAGCTGACGGGCATTCGCCAGGCAGACGTGTTCGGAGCGGAGACCTTCGCGAATGTGTTTCCGAGGTTTCTGGAGTGGATCGGTCCGCAGCCCTACATCTTGTGCTTATGGGGTGCCTATGATTTGGGTCAGTTCCAGGTGGACTGCCAGCGACACGGGCTGCCGATGCCTACCGCCTTCGAACGACATCTGAATCTGAAGAAGCTGTTTGCTGAGCAGGAAAGCGCGAAGCCCTGCGGGATGAAGGCGGCGCTGCAGCGATTGGGCATTCCCCTGACAGGGGCACATCATCGGGCCATCGATGATGCCCGCAACATCGCAAAGATCGCCCGCATCGTCTTGCCACGGATGGAAGCGGATGACCCGACTGCGCACGCCAGGTAGAGGAAACGGAGGCAATCGCGGAAGCGCGAACTGGCGCCCGACCGGGGGTAGGTGAGATTGACCCCCCAGGAGATCCCACCCCATAATGGGACGTTTCGAGGACGGATCCCCAAGGAATCCCAAGGGATGGGCTCGGCAGTGCGGATTCTGGTGAACGGGTGCTTCGGCCATCACAACCTGGGCGACGAGGCGATTCTCGCGGCACTGACCCGCCGTGCGGCCGCCCGTGGGGGCGTGTTGCTGATCCCCATCAGCCGTGATCCTGAGGACACCACCCGCCGGCACGGCCTGGAAGCGATTCAGCGTCCCCGGATTGCGCCGCTAAGGCCCTGGCGACTCGACCGATTGAGCCATGCGTGGCGCCTCCACCGCACGCTCCAGGGCTGCAATGCCGCGATCCTGGGGGGAGGCGGCGTGCTGGTGGACCTCCACCGGGATGACATCGCCAACTACTTGGCGCCGTTGGCATATGCCCAGCGGCAGGGGCTGCCCACCGCCGCCTTCAATGTGGGCGGCGAGAGCCTGCGTCGCAACGCATCGCGCGAGGGGATTCGCCGGGTGCTCGGCCGGGCCTCCTTTGTCTCCGCACGCGACCGGCGCACGCGCGAGCTCCTGATCGATTGCGGGCTGCCGCCGGAGCGAGTCCATCTGGGCGCCGATCCGGCGCTCGACTTGGAGGCGCCGTCAGCGGGTCGCGGGAGATCCCGTGCCCTCCTGGTTCCCTGCGCCTATTTGGGCAGCGTTCCAGCGGAGGAACAGCAACGCCGCGAGTTCTGGATCGCGGCCGCCAGCTACCTTGCGGGCACGGGACTCGAGGTAGACATCGTCGGCTTCTCACCCCGCGACGCGCGCTGGCTGGAGACCCTTGGTTCGGTGCTGCCCACGCAACGCACACGAGTGGAATCTCGTCCGCTGACCTCGCCGGAGGAATACCTGGAGCGCCTGCAGGGGTGCCGGCTTGTCGTGGCCGAGAAGCTACACGGCGGGGTTCTGGCCATCGCGGCCAGTGTGCCGGCTCTCTTGCTGGCCTACCGCATCAAGGTCCGTGCGTTCGGAGAGGAGGCGGACCTGAGGGACTGGACGTTCGACGCCGGACACGGCGAGCTCGAGCGGTTTCGGCTGCCGGACGAGGCCGCGTTTCGACGCGCGATCGATGATATCCTGGCCAATCCTGACGCCGCCGCAACTCGGGTCCGCGAAGCGGTGCAGCGATTGCGGGCCCGTCTCGACGAAAGCTACGCTCGGCTCTGGTCGGCAGTAGGCGAGAACCGATGAACGAAGGCTACGGAAAACGGCTCGCTGTCGGGACCGGCGCGAACCTCGGCGCCAATCTCACGATCTTTCTCTGCAACTTCCTGATCACGCCCTTCCTCTTGGCTGCGCTGGGGGATGCACGCTACTCGATCTTCGTGCTGGCGCAGGCGGTGGTTGGATACTTCCGTCTGGCAACGCTGGGCATTCCGGCCTCGCTGAGTCGAGCACTGAGCGCAAGTCTGGCACGCAGCGACGAACAGGACCTCAATCGCCAATTCTCCGCCGCCTTCATCCTCCTGAGTCTGATTGGAATGGCCACCCTTCTGATCGCGCTGTTCTTCAGCCGCTTCGGCATGGGTTGGCTGGCCATCCCTCCGGAGCATATGCCGGCGGCTCGCTGGGTGTTGATCATCCTCGGCGCGCAAGTGGCATTCAGTATGCCGCTGCTGAGTTTCCAGACCGTTTACCAAGCCGCGCAACGATTTCACATTCTGAGCCTAGTGCACGGGATTGGCGCCATCGTGCGCGTGACCGCCATCTATCTGGCCTTCACGACGGGGCACGTGGGGCTCGTTGTTTGGGCTGCTCTAGCGGCGGGCGTCGAGATCGCACAGAATCTCTGGTTGGCGTTGAACGTACGATCTGTTCTGCCGGCGCTTCGATTGCGCCCGAGTGGCGTACCGGGCGAAGCCATGCGCGGACTGCTGGGCGTCAGCGTGTGGATCTTCCTCGGCAACCTCGGATTTCTCCTCTACTACAACACCGACTATCTGCTGATCGGTTGGTTCGTCGATTCCAGCCAGATTGCGCACTACAACCTGGCTGCACGATGGGACCCGATGCTGCGAATCGTAGTGGGGTCGTTCACGTCGCTGCTGATCCCGGTCACAGCAAGCCTGCAGGCAGGTCGGCAGATGGCCGAGGTGCGTCAACTCATCCGCCGGGCGACACGCTATTGCCTGCTGGTAGCGATTCCGGCGTGTCTCTTGTTGGCCATCTTCGCGCGTCCGTTTCTCTCGGCCTGGGCCGGTCCCCAGTACGGCGCTGTGGCGCCGGTCATGGTGATTCTACTGGTGCCGCTGGTGTTCACGCTCTCCCAGACGCCCTCTTTCAGTGCGTTCGTGGGTCTGGGCCGCGTGCGCGTCAATGGGTTGCTGACACTGGTCAGTGCCGTGGTCAATATCGGCTTGAGCATCTACTTGGCCGCCGGGCTGGGATTGGGTCTGGTCGGGATTGCGCTGGGCACGGCCATCACCTACTTCCTGCGCACGGGGCTGTTCTCGCCCTGGTACGTGTGCCGGGTCACGGGGCAGCCGCTGACCGTATACCTGCGGCGGGTGATGCTGCCGCCGATGTTGGCGGCCATCCCGTTGGTTGCGCTCGCGTTTCTGGCGCGCGCAACCCTCCAGCCTCACACGTTGCCGTCCATCGCGGCGGTCATGGCGCTGATCACGCTGGTTTACTGGCTCTTGGCCTGGCGGTGGGTGCTGACCGAGGAGGATCGCCGGGTGGTGCTGCGCCTGCTGCGTCGGGACCCGGCGCTGCCTGCACCAACCGCGCAAGACCCGCAGGGCGCGTCAGCACAGGTGCGCGTGTTGATGTTGCAGCACAATTTCCCGCCCAGCACCACGATCGCCGCTCAACGAGCAGAGCGTCTGACGCGGCATCTACCCGCAAATGGAGTCGTTCCTTTGGTCGTGACGGGAGGGTCGCAGGCAGGGGAAGCGCTTGGGGTTCGTGAGGAAACCGTGGGTCACGCAAGCGTGTCCGTGGCGCGGGTGCGCGGATTCGATCCGGTCGCATGGTATCAGCGGCGTGTCTCGCGGGGCATGGCTGTGTCAACTGGGAGCCGTCAGACCGCCTTCGCGCCCGGAGGGAAGTGGAAGTCGGTCCTGCGAACTCTCATGATTCCCGATGAGCGGCGCTTCTGGATCCCCGCTTGGCGCCGCGGTGCTCTTTGGCTCTTGGGCACGGGTTGTGACGTGGTCTACTCGACGTCGACGCCCTACTCGGCGCACGTGGCGGCCTTGGGCTTGGCCGAGAGCCTCGACATTCCGTGGGTGATGGAGATGCGCGACCTCTGGGCTGACAACCAGTATCTTCCTCAGTCGCGAAACTGCATCACCCGTCGGATCCAGCAGAGACTCGAAGCTCAATGCTTGCGCCGAGCGGATCGGATTGTCGTACTCACAGTAGCTCACGCCAACCACTTGAAAACGCGGCACCCTGATCTGGCTTCGAAGATCCGTGTGGTGCCGAACATGTTCGAGCCCGTCCCCGCGACGGCCTCGCGTGTGGGTGGAGACCTGCGGATCATCTTCACGGGAAACATTTACGGGGGGCGGAGTCTGGCGCCCGTGGGACGCGCCGTCGACGCCATTGGTGCAGACCTTCCCGGATTCAAGCGCGCCGTGCTCGAGGTGGCCGGCAAGAGCTATGAGGGCTCTTGGGAACAGGTCTTGGGTGGTGCGGGAGACAACCGGCGTGTGCACGGTCTTCTGGCACCGCCTCGAGTGAATGAGTTGATGCGCACTGCGCATGCCGGCATCGTCAACAACCCCTCCTGGGA
The DNA here is from genome assembly GCA_964585945.1 of uncultured bacterium. Classification (GTDB taxonomy): domain Bacteria; phylum Eisenbacteria; class RBG-16-71-46; order CAIMUX01; family WJJG01; genus CAZDKK01. The sequence goes on from CAZPGB010000032.1 coordinate 20,655, forward strand.
TGTTGTGCACATCCCTGGAAAGCTCTATGAATACATAGGTGCGGGGCTGCCCGTGTTCAATCTCAGCCGCCAGCCCGACATTCCCCGACTCTGCAAAGGGGTGGTGCCTTGCTGGCAGTTGGATTCGGGCGACGAGGAGGGCATCGCCCACGCCATTCGCGAGTTGGCCGCCTGGTGGCAGGATCATCCCGATGGGCCGGTGCCCCCGTCGGCCGATCACCCCTTGAGCAGCCATAGCGTGGCCGCTCGGTTGGCGGACTTGTTCTGGGAGTTGAAGTCATGATGCGGGCTCGGGGCCTGCATGGCTGGTCTCTGACCGCCACGATCGCGGCGTTGACCTTGAGCTTTCTGTTCGCCGGTCAGCCGTTTCGCCGACGGAATCCGGCGCCACTCTTCGGGTCGCAAATCCTCGCGCTTTTCTTCACACACGGTCGCGGCGACTGGGTGGCATCTGCAATCGTCGCGCACCGGCTTTGGGTGAATCAACAGGTCGAGGTGGGTGGTGTTGGCTTGCTCGGGTACTTGGCGATGCTGGTCACCCTCGGGCATCGTCTGATGCACCGGCTGTGCGACTCCGGGATTGGCCGTGATACCCATCTGGACGCCGCGGTGGCGATTCTCTGGAGATTGATGGTCTACTCGTTCGCCCGGAGTCCCTATGGATTGCCGTCCGTGATCGTCTACTTCCGGGCCATTGTCGGTTTGGCCCTGGCACCGCGGGATCGGATCTCATGAAGGGCCTGTACCTCAACATCCCGAACGTGTTCGACCGGTTGCGCCGGGAGAGTGGGGAGCTCGGCCTGCCTCTGACGCTATCCACGGCGACGCACGGGACGGATGAGATCGCCATCAGCCACCATCCGCAGGCGTGGCCGGAAGCGCCTGTGCATAAGGACGAACGAGCGGGCGCAACCGTAACCGCCTCGGGTTGGTTGATCTATCGCGGACGCTTGGGCGACCTCAAACAGCTTGCGGGGGATCTCTTGGCGGCAGGGGACGACGAGTCTCAAGCACGTGTGCTCGCCGGCATCGATGCGGGCGCGTATCTTCTTCTGGTATGTACGCCTCGTGAGCGCTACCTTGTCACGGACCCGTTCGGCTTGCATCCCCACTATTACCACGGCAGCGACCCGTTCTCTGCACTGGCCCCGGCCCCAACGTATGTGAGGGGTCCGGAGGAGCCCGACCCGTTGCTGATGCAGACGCTGGAAACGCAGGACTACCTGGTTGGAAATCTCACCGCTTACACGAATGTCCGGCGTCTCGAGCCGGGCTGCATTATCCGGGACCGAGGCCGCCAGAGTTATGCGTCCTACACACACGGCGAGTGGGGCCCAGCGGCCACGTTGGAGCGTCTGCGTGCAGCATTGGGGTTTTTCTCGCCGCTGCGTCCTCGTATCCTCGGCGTGAGTGGCGGTCTGGACTCGCGCCTGCTGCTTTCCCAAGGGACTTTCGACTTCGGCTTCACCTTCGGGCCTCCCGACACGGGCGATCGACCCATCGCCCGACGTTTCCGCGAGTGCTTCCATGACTACGTCGAGTTCTCGCTTCATGATGTCGAGCATCTGTGCCGGCGAGCGGGCATCGCGCGGGATTGGTTCGACGGAATCTGCGCACGGCCGTTTGTCGAGCTGCTGGGTGTATTCGCGTCCATTCACCGCAGGTGGGGCCCGGGGGGCTTCTTCTTCGACGGGTACATCGGGGATGCGCTGCAGCGAGCGCTCGTGTTGACGTCCGGAGGGCTCTATGGGAGTTTTGCGAAGCTCTTCCCCGTGCTGACCATGCACCGGTTCCATCCGCATCGACTCTTGCGCCGTCGCTACCGTGGCGTCCCCTCGCAAGTGGTGGATCGGATCATCGACACCTACGAACGTAAATCGGCCCCGTGGTCTGTCGATGCACCTCGCAAGATGCTTCTCTTCGAGATCCTTCATGGCCGCGGCGCCCGCTGGGCGCTCAATGGTGGGGGAACGCTTGCGGGCCAGTACTTCCCAAGCATTCAGCCCTTCGCGGTGCCGGCGGTGTTTCAGGCCTTCTTGGGCCTCGATCCCAGCCAGGCGCTTTCGTATCGCGGGGTGGCCGAGCTCTGGCGATGTGTCGACGCACGATTCTCGCGCGTGCCCACCTATGCAGGGTACCGACCTGCCTGGCCAGGCCATCTGTCCCGGGCAACGCTTCTGGCCGTCAAGGGTCTCGGGAAGAAGGGGCTGACCAAACGAGCGCGCTCCTACGAAAGCGAACTGCCCGGCATCCAGTGGCGGTAAGCAGGTCTACCGCGGAGAGAAGAACCGTGTGCGCACGGGCGCGGGCAACATGGAGATGAGCTCGGCGCGCACGCCAGGCGACAGATGCCGCTGCAGGTCCTCCAACAGCACCGCGAGCAAGATGCCGGCCAACAGACCGCCGAGGAAGGCCGAGAGCGTGAAGAAGGTTCGGTTGGGCCCGCTCTTGCGGTAGGGGCGGGCGGCGCGATCGAGGATCTCGAACGAGGGCATCGACTGGCTTTCCTCGATCTTGGTCTGCTCGAGCTTGGTGGCCAGCACGCGGTACTTCGTCTCCAGGACCTTCAGATCCATGAGGACATGGGCATACTCGCCGCTCAGCTCCGGCACCTTGCTCAGGGGTAGGATGAACCCCTCGCCCTCGGTCTCGGCCGGCCATTGCACCACGACCGCGCCGCTGTCGGCCTGCGCCCCCAGTCGGCCCACCAGGCTGGAGATCCGTTCCTGCAGCGCGTCGATGACATAGTTCAACTGCCGGTAGTTGCTCGAGCTCTGCTGGAGCGTTGCACCCAGAGCATCCCGCCGTGTCTGGGCTTCGATGAGCTGTTGCTGCAGCTCGGTGATCAACTCGACCGTTGCGCTGGTCTGCTCGTCGAGCGCAAAGACGCCATAGCGGCGCTGGAACTCGCTCATGCGCTCGCGGGCTGACTGCAGCTCGGATTCGGTGTCGACCAGCGCCTCTTCCACGAGCTGTCTCGTGCGGCGGGCGCGCGTGAGGGAGAGCGTCTGGTTGGCCAGGATGAGCTGATCGAGGAAGGCATTGACGATGTCGGCCGCAACTTGCGGATCCTCGTCGGTGGCCTTCACGCGAATAGCCGTCCCGCCCTGGGCTTCGGTTTCATAGGCGTGATCGAGCGCCGCCAGGGTCTTCTCCATCCGGTGCGCGTCGTTCGCCGCCTCAATGCCGTAGTGATCACCCAGGGACAGGGACTCTGCGACCGCCTCGCGCACGCGGCGGCTACGCAGCACGGTGAGATAGGACTCGGCCGTCGGGGCGCTGGTAGGAAGTCCGGCGAGGGCGCCGAGCTGGCCCAGCATCTCCATACCCTGAGGGGCCTCGCCGGCCTCCAGCAGGATCGTTCCCGAGGCCGTGTAGCGGTTCGGGGTCAGCAGCATCACGACCGCGGTCACCAGGGGCAGCCCGATGGCCAACGCCAGCACCAATCCGCGCCAACGGTAGATGACGCGCAGCAGTCCCATCGGGGTCAGCTCCACGCCGCGCTGTTCCTCCGCCCGCACCGGGATCTCGGTCATGCCGGCCCTCCCTGCCGAATGGGTCCCCCGTGCGCCTCGCGGGGGCGATCGATCCAGCGGCGAAGTATAGAAACCGGGAAATCCTCTGTCATCCCTTAGCTTGGGCTCCGGGGCCCTCCTTCAGCAGCCACGCAGGCCGATTGACCCCCTTCGCGATCGGCGCCATCATCGCGGCCATGCGGACCGAAGCGCGCTTCAGCGTCATCATCCCGGTCTTCAACAAGGAGGCCGTTCTGGCCCGGGCGGTCGAGAGTGCCCTGGGTCAGCGAGGTGTCGATGTGGAGGTGATCTGCGTCGACGACGGCTCGACCGACGCAAGTCGCAAGCGCCTGGGAACCTGGGGCAATCGCATCCAGGTGATTGAGCAGCCGAATCGGGGACCCTCAGCCGCGCGCAATCGCGGCGTGGCCGCCGCCCGCTACGAGTGGGTGGCCTTCCTGGATGCCGACGACACCTGGGATCCGCACTATCTGGAGGCGGTGGCGCGCCTGCGAACGGCCCGCCCGGCGATCGCCTACGCGTTGGCCTCCTATCGGCGGATCAGCCGAGAACAGACGGTGATCATTCGCTTGGGCGATCGTGATCTGCCGTGGGATGCCCCCGAGGCACCCCGTGCGACGCGGCACGCCGCGGCCGCCCTGGCGCCCGGAATCGCCTCGGGCGCGATTGCTTGCTCGACCGATCTCTTCCGCGAGGTGGGCAGATTCGATGAGAGTTTGCCGCGCTGGGAGATCGCCGACCTGGTCTTCCGAATGCTGTGCGCGCGTGGGGAGGCTGGCGTCGTCGAAGAGCCGCTGGTCACGATCCACCACGATCCGGCCAACAGCCAGGCGGATCGTGAGGCACGCAACGTGAAAGCTCACGCGCGGCTGGCCGCGAGTCTTCTCACCGCGGCCTCCGGGGTCACGCGACCCGAGGGCGGCGAGCTGAGGGCGGAGGCCGCGCAGGTGGCCTTGCGGTCGGCGCGCTGGTTGCTGCGCGAGGGCATGCGGCCTGCCGCCAAGGACTTGATACGGCGTCTGCCGCCGGAGAGCCCAGCCCCGCAGCGCTTCGCTACGCGGGTGGCCGCAACACTGCCCGCCGCCTTGGTCCGGTGTCTGTTCCCAGGTGGCTCGCGTCGCAAAGCGCCGTGAGGACCCCACGTGTTTGGGAGAAGAGTCTAGACATGCACAGCGCCTTCCATCCGATCGCGGCCCTCCTCCTGTCCGTTGCAGTCGAGGACCTGGAAGTAGCCACAGACGATGGCCTGGCATTATCCATCGATAGCACAGGAAGGGTGGCGAGTTGTCGTGTCGACAACCGGGACCTGCCGCAGCACGGACCTGCTGGAGGGTTCTTCGTCGCCGACGTGGCCGACATCCCGGCGCAGGACCTCGAGCAAATCGCGAATCCCAGCTTCGAAGAGATCGAAGACGACATGCCGGTGGGTTGGGCGGTCGGTCGGGGCTGGAGCGTGGACCGCGGTACGGCCCGATCTGGAAAGCGCTCGATGAAGGTCTCGATCCCCTCCTCGAGGGAAGACACATCGGGGAACCTGTCCGTCGATGTGCCGGTCGCACCCAACACGCCGTATCGTATTTCCATGTGGCTGCGCACCGAAGGTGGCGCGCCCTCCTTGTACATCCAGCAACTGGACGAGGGGGGTCAACCGCATCCAGATTACCCGCAGATGACCGCAAGCCACTCTCGACGCCAGTCTGACTGGTTCGAGCTAACCAGATCTCTCACCACGTCCTTCTTCTGTCGGACGATCCGCGTGCGGACCAACCTCTGGCGGCAGGCAGGAAACGCTTGGATCGACGACGTGTCGGTGGTGTGTCTGGATGATGATTACCTTTCCCCCCAACGCTTGGTCGCGGGAACCGTGCATCGCACACCCACCGGCTTGGAGCAGATCTGCGACCTTGAGGACCTTGCCCTCCGAATCCATGCAACCTACGCAATGAATAGGGATTACATCATCGTCGACGGTGACATCCAAGACACGTCCGGAAGAGATCGGGCGGTGAGCCTCTCGTTTCGCCTCCCCGTGAACGGGGCCGGCTGGACCTGGTTCGATGATCTTCAGAACGTGCAGGTCGTCGAGGAGGAGCTGCGCTACGGATCGGCGCGGTTGATGGGTCGGGACGATCCGACCCAGAGACGCACCATCGCCCTCTACCCGTTCGCAGCCATGGCCGACTCACAGTCCGGGCTCGCCTTGGCCGTACCGATGGACATGCCGCGTGCTGTTCGCCTGTGCTATGCAGCGGACCTCGGCTTCCTCGTCAACTACGAGTTCGGTCTGACGCAAGCGACGTCGAAGTTTCCCAGGCAAGCCTCGTTTCGGTTCTTCATCTACCGCATCGATCCCCGCTGGGGCTTCCGCTCGGCTGCCGACCGCTACTACCAGCATCATCGCGACTTCTTCACAAAACGAACCGATCCGGAAGGTGGCATTGGGCCCATGGTGGTCTGCGACCGGGAGGTGTCGCGCAATCAACTCATCCCGGCCTTGGCTGACTTCAAATGGAGCCATCGCCATCTAGTCGCCTGCAATCACCGTGAGCTCGTGAAGCTGCTTCAGTACTCGGAGTTCATCGGATGGTGGGGGTCGGCGCTCGGGATCGGAGTTCAAGAAGCCGAGCATCAAGTGACCCAGGAAGAGGCCTGGGCTCATGTGGAGGACGTCGCTTTCAGTGATCACCCGCAACGGGAAGTGGCACGCTGCATCCTGAACTGCGCCCTGCACGATCGGGAAGGCAGGCGCAGGTTGCACTGGAACTACGTTCCCCGGTGGGGCGGCTACCATTACCTCTGCAACCCCGATCCCGACATCACGGGTATCGGCGGGCGCGTAAATCGCTACACGCTCACCCGTGACCGCGAAATGGCGAAGGTCGCGCCGTATGGGCTCGACGGCATGCGGTTCGATGGTCCCATCGGTTTCGCCACCGACAACTTTCGCCGAGAACATTTCCAGTGGGCGGATCATCCGCTGGCATTCGACCACGTGTCGAAGAAGCCGGTGATGCCACTGGACTTCTCGGCCTATGAGTGCGCGCAGGCCATCGCCGACGACATGCATCGCGGGGGCAAGCTTGTCGCTTCGAACTACAGCACCATCGACGATCCGAGCGACATCTTTCATATCCAGCTCCTCGACGTGGTGGGCAATGAAATGCTCGGCGCATGGACGACCAACGCCAAGCTGGCCCTGCAGCGCACCTTGGCGCACCAGAAGACCGTCGTCATGTCATGGCAGGAGGTGAAGAGGGACTGGCCGCCAGAACGGATTGAGCGTGAGATGAAACAGGCCATGTTCTATGGCACGTTCTACTACCTCAGCGACATGGACCCCGCTCTCTACGAGCGGTGGCACCCCTTGACCCAACGGTTGGCCGCGGCGGGGTGGGAACCGATCAGTCATGCTTCGACCGATAGCCCCGCGATCCTGGTGGAGAGATTCGGGAGGATCGGCGACCGCAATCTGCACTTCACGTTGCGCAATGAGGGTACGCCCGATTCCTGCCAGGTGAGATTCGATGCGCTGGCGCTGGGTTTGAATGTGGAACCCATGCCCACCGTGTGGTGGATGTGGGACGCGCAAACGCATGTCGAGATTGCTGCCAGGCGTATCGGGGCGCACTGGTCTGCAAAGCTGCCCCTGCCTGAAGATGATACGGTCGTTCTGCGCATCGCAACGGCCTCTGGGGTTGCATTGGACCATCTCTTTGGGGTTCGTGATCATCTTCAGAGAGCGTACAACTATCGCCGGGACCTTGAGCAAGTGGGTGTCACCGCGACGTCCGTGGATTACGAGCGCGTTGCTGATGAGCTTGATCGGGCTATCGCGGCGTTACGATCGAAGGCGCCCGAGGTGGATCACGTCCGGGAGCTTCTCACATCGATGTCCAAGGGGCTGAGTGATCTGACCGTCAACGGGGAGGTCCCGGACCACAAGGACTGGGTGATGCGACAACGAGTCGCTTGCTCGGAGGTTCGAAGCGGATTGGATCGGGCGGCAGGGGCACTGGGGGCTCGGCCATGAGCGTCCTGGGGAGAGCCGCGTCTCGATGACGTGATGTGGTTCGGCCTGATTGCTATACTGTGGACAGTGAACAAGATAACTGGCGTTGGCGACTGCACCCAGGAGCGAGTCGGGGCGCGATGCTCTGACGAATTGAAGGAGGCCCCCATGATACGCAAGGCGCGGTCAACCTGCCGCCTCAATCCCGGAAGTCTCCACGGAAGAAGAAGTTGGAGGACATGCATGGGTTCTGTGGTCTGCCTTCTGGCGGCAGCCGTAGCCGGTGCGTGTCCCGCGGAAGCGGAGTGCATCCATTACGAGGACTACCTGCACCGCGTGTGTCAGGTGGCCACGCCGGGGGAGGCCCTCGGTGTGGCGATATCGGGCATCCGCGCCTATGTCGCCGACGGCAGCGGTGGACTCCTGGTGATCGATCTCACCGACCTCGAGAGCCCGCAGACCGTCGGCGGTGTAAGCACCACGGGCAGCGCCTGGGCGGTGGTCGTGGAGGCCGACTACGCTTATGTCGCCGACGGAGATTCCGGTCTCCAGGTGATCGACATCGGAGATCCCCAGAACCCCGAGATCGTGGGTCATGTGGACACACCCGGGCTGGCCCGGGGCATCGCCGTCTCCGGCGCCTACGCCTTTGTCGCGGATGATGACTCCGGCCTCCAGGTCATCGACATCACGGACCCCGAGAATCCTCAGATCGCGGGAAGTGCGGACACGCCGGGCAACGCCCAGCGGTTGGCGGTCTCCGGCGACCACGTCTATGTCGCGGACGGGGGTTCGGGTCTCCAGGTGGTCGACATCGCGGATCCCCAGAATCCCCAGATCGTGGGCAGCGTTGTTCCGCCGGGTGGCGCCAACGACGTCGCGGTGTCCGGGGACTATGCCTACGCAACGAGCAATGGGAGCGGTCCCGGTTACGGCTTCCAGGTGATCGACATCGTGGATCCCACCCAGCCCGAGGTTGTCGGCAACCTGGGCACCGGCAACACCACCTGGGGACTGGCCGTTGCGGGCACGCACGCTTACGTCCGAACCTGGGGTTCGGGACTCGATACGTACAAGCGCAGCCTTACGGTCATCGACGTTGCGAACCCGCAAGACCCTGTTCGAGTCGGCAGTGTGTATACCCCGGGCAGCGATCAGCCTACGCCGTGGGCCGTGACCATCTCGGGATCGCACGTCTATGTCGCCGACAACGACCAGGGTCTCCAGGTCATCGATGCCAGCCACCACGCGCCCCCTGAGATTCTTGGGGACATTCTTGGCGGTGACATCTCCAGCATTGAAGTAGCGGTAGGGGAGCCTCACGTTTATGCCACGGTCCGTGGCGCAGATACGTACTTCTTCGCGGTCGATGTCCTTGACCCCAGCAATCCAGAGATCGTGAGCAGCACGCTACTCAGTAGTAGCTCCGAAGATGGGATTGGGGGCTTGGCCGTCTCGAGCACCCACGCTTATGTTGCAGGGTATTTCGAAGCTGAGCCCGAACCCTTTCTTCTCAAGGTCATCGACATCACCAGTCCTGAAGCCCCCCTTATTCTGGGCAGCGGGTCCACACAGGATTTCGCACGGGGAGTGGCGCTTTCGAGCACGCATGCCTATGTTGCGGCCTCCGGCGCCGGTCTTCAGGTGATCGACATCACCGATCCTGAGAGCCCGCAGAACGTGGGCGCCGCGCAAACGCCCGGACGAGCCTGGGGCATCGCCCTATCCGCGACCCACGCCTATGTCGCGGACCGCGATCACGGTCTCCAAGCGATCGATGTCACGGATCCCACAGACCCCCAGATCGTGGGGAGCGCGGATCTGCCGGGTGGGGCCTGGCATGTGAAGATCTCGGGATCTCATGCCTACGTGGCGGGCGGGAACTCGGGCCTGCACGTCCTCGATATCACCGACCCCCAGAATCCCCAGACCGTGTCCAGTCTGGAGACCCCCGGCTTCGCGCAGGAAGTGGCGATCTCCGGCCCCGTCGCATACGTCGCGATCGGCGGTGGCGGACTCTTCGTGATCGACGTCACGACCCCGGAGGATCCCGAGATCCTGGGCGGAGTGACAACGGACGGCGATATCGTGGGCGTGGCCGTCTCGAGCACGCATGCGTACATGGCCAACCTGCCGCAAGCCATCCAAATCGTGCCTCTGCAGTGCGTGCCCGTACCCATCGCCACGGTGACGGACCTCCAGGCGTTCCCCATGGAGGAAGGCGTTTCCCTCTCCTGGCACGGCGGATTCGATCCCGAGCTCTTCGAGGTGTTCGTCTACCGGCGGGCAATCGGTGAGTCCTGGGAGTGCCTGACCGCCGCGCCCCTCACGGGGGGACCCGACTTCGAATTCGTGGACTCGACTGTCGAACCCGGAGAGTGCTACGAATACGAGATCGAGCTGCTGGCCGGAGACGGCCGTCGGGAGCGGTTCGGTCCGGTGACCTGCGAGTTGCGGCTGAGCCACGCCCTCCTGTTGGACATCAGGCCGATCGTCACAAGCGGCGCGGTACAGATAGGCCTCAGTTTGCCGCGCTCAAGCGACGTCGAGCTTTCGCTGCACGACCCCGCCGGCCGGCGCCTGGGCTCTGTGGATTGGCGAGCGCTGCCGGCAGGACGGCAGGTGCTCGACCTGGACCTGTCGCGGGTGGTGGGAGCACGCGCCGCTGCGGGGCTCTACTTCATCAGGCTGGAGTTCGCGCAGGAACGGGTCTGCCGCAGGATCTTGCTGACGCGTTGAGAAGACCGTTCACCGCGACCCCGGCCAAGGGCGGTGACCGTCCAAGCATCGATGCCGAGATCCGCGGTCTCGTGCGACAGGGACACTTCCCGAGCGTGGCCGGGCCCCCATCGGTGTAACTCGTCCTGCCGAGCGAGGCACACATCGGCCCTGAAGCCGGTCTCGTGGTGGATCAGGTTGAAGTGGCCTCTTTCGGCACGTTGCTGCTCCAGCCGGAGGATCTCACTGGGTGGGCGGTAGAGGTCATCCAGGGGAAAGGCTGCGATTCGGGCATGGAGGAAGATCTCCTTGACCTTCTGCTCGACCTGTTCTGGCGTCCAGTCAGGGTGTTGATCGCGTAGCGTAGCCGCCCTGAGCTTCCTGGCCACCCAGTAGAGCCGAAATGCCGTGCGCAGCTTCTGTTCGCCGGTCATGCGCCTTAGGGTGGCGATGTATTCAGGGCGTCAGATGCGATCCCATGCGATGAGCATACCGGTTCTCCGTTTCACACCTCTACAACCTGAGGCGATCCGCCGGCTACCTTCGCGATCGGCGACGGATCACCCAGACCCATCTGACACCTGGCGTCATGTTCGAATCCCTGGATGACATCGCCCACTCGATCACCGGCAATGAGGCTGCCAGACGACTCAGCCAGGCCCGGAAGCGTCTCTTGCGGGCCGTGGCCGAACGGGAGCACAACATCTCCTCAGGGCTTCTTTCCCCAGTTGGAAGAGAAGATCCCTTCAGGCTCATTCCTGGATTGGAGAAGACTATTGCCGTTTCAGTGAGGGATCCTTGTCATCGACCTGGCCTCCGGCGCTGATTCGATTCCTGATTCTTCACGCTGTCGGCTCCCTGCGCGTCAACGCCAGGCCGACAATGGCCCAGAAATAGACGATGACCGGCGGCAGTCCATACGGGTTGCTGGATAATGAAGCCGCCAGCAGGCCCCAGAATACCGCCACGGCGGTGGCCACGACGGGATCGCGGTTGAATCGCGGAGTTCGCAGCCGGTTGGTCAGACGCCGCACCACAGTGATCAACAGGACCAGATGCCCAAGCAGTCCAACGATCCCGATCTCGACCAGCTGGTTGACCCAGAGCTGGTGGGCGGCATAGCCCTGCAGGTACTTCACATGCTCGATGAACGTCCCCGGTCCCGAACCGAAGATCGGACGCTGAACGAACACCTGCAAAGAATGGGCCCACAATCCGAAGCGCCAGAGCATGCTGTTGGTGCCGTAGGTGGATTCACCCAAAGTGGTGAACCGCCCTCTGAACGCCGGCACCAGAAGCATCAAGAGAGCAAAAAGGAGTGGGCCGCCGATGAGCAGCAGCTTGCGATGTCCCCGCAGCCAGAGCAGCACTGCAGCCGCGACGGCGAACGCCAGCCAGCCGCCGCGTGCGAAGGTGAAGAACAGGGCCAGGACCTGCAACCCAAGCAGTGGAGCCAGATTGCGCCTGCGGAAGGGCCTGCCGGCCAGCAGCAGACTGAGCGTCAAGGTCGCCACGACCGCCAGATAGAGTGAGAACGTGACCGGGTGAGACATGGTGGCCGCGATGCGGTCGACGGATTCCTCCGTGCTCACCGGCGCGCGCGAACCCAGCATCGCCGGCACATCGGCGATCAAACCGTAGAATCCGGCCAGGATGGGAAACAGGGAGGAAAGGAGAATCGCTCCCAGCAGCAGGCGCCGCTCGCGGGGCGCCATGGCCAGAGAGCTGATGAAGACGAAAACGATCAGGTACTCCAGGTCGCGGACCCAGCGCTTGAAGCTCGTGAGCGGTGAGACGCTCAAGACGGTCGACACCAGCGACAACACGAGGAACAGGAGATAGGCGACGGCGATCGGATCCCGCAACAGCGGCCGCCCCTCCATGGCGCAGCGGACCACGAGCGCCCAGAGCAAGAGGGCGGAAACGAGAACATCGAGGGTGAGTCTGGCGGGACCCAGTTTGACGAAGTCCAGATTCACGATCATCAGGAAGAAGAGCGCCAGCACGGGCACCGGATCGGTCAGCAGACGCCGGCCGACGACCAGCAGTGCCAGCAGAGCTGCCGCAGAGAAGAAGAAGACCGGCTGGTCCAGCGCCAGAGCCATACCGGCGCCGATCGCCGCACAGGCGAACGTCGCGATGGCGGTGGTCAAGGACCAGCCGCGGAGGTTATGTGCCGGCATCATCGCCGCAACTCCCAGAACAGCCTTGCCAGACCCGCGCCCACCTGCTGACTGCTCAGAGGATGGTCGGCCACAGACGGGGCGGGTCCCCCGGGATGTGCTCGCCACCAGTCCGCCAGCTCATTGACCGCGGGCAGCCCGGCACCCCAGGTATTCGTAACGGTTTCCGGGGATATGCACAACATCCCAGGCGCGATTGATGACGATGCCAGCATGGGCGTTGCGCATCAGTTCAGCCGCCCGCTCTGGCAGCAGCAGACCGTGGACGGGGTGGCGCTCACCGGAGCCGCCCAGAAAAGCCTCCCACGCCCCCTCCTAGCTCTTGCCGGCCACTTCGGGCAAGGCGTGCCGGAACCGGCCGGGGTCGGGATCGAACATGTTCGGGATGACCCGCAGCTTGGGCGCCAATTCCGGCCGGCGCGCCGCCAGCGACGACGCTGGTACCAGGCGATCGGACCGAGCCCGCGCATCCGCTCGCTCGTGCTCGTGGCTTCTTGGCCGGAAAAGTCCCTGGGCGGAGACGCGCGTCGCGACAGACGTAGCAGCACCCGACAGTCCTCCTCGGTCGGCACCCGACGGGCAAGTATAGAAACAGGGGAAGCCACTGTCGTCCTGAAGGTTGCATGGGTCTCGCCGTGTTCGGCCACGGCCACCGGTAAGGCGGGCATTGGCTTGGCGTACTGCTCCCCGTCACGCCATGTTCTGATCTGCGTGCGGTTCGCGATGTTGGCGGTGGAGCAGAGGCGCGGATTCCTGGTCGCGACACGCGCTCTTCTCCGGGCCGCCGCATGAGCCCCTGCTCCGCCTCTGCTGATCCCGCTTCGCTCGGCGCGCACCGTCGAGTGATGCACGTGCATTTGCGCCGCGATCGTCCCCCCACGCCAGATAGGCCAAGCAAGCAAATGTCACCGCTCCGGCAAAATACCCCTGCCGGCCGTCGCCTCCCTCCCTCTCTCGATGGTCAGCAGCCCATTCCGCCGGCCTCGCTCGAGCCAGTCGTACCTTCGGTTGCTTGCTCGGCGGAGGGGGTAAGCGATGCGTCACCTTTCTGGCCTGGCGCTCGCGGCAGCGTAGCTGGCGGGCGGCATGGTCAAATTCGCCGCGGAAGTTCCGTTGGTACGGCCGGCTGGCTCTCCGGCGTCGCTGCGTAACGCTGCTCCCGAGCGCAGTCCTCGCCGCAGTCAATGTTCCCGTGATTGCACGATCGGCAGATGGCCACCAGGCAGTGACATCGTGCGCAGTCGGTGACAGCGATGGCCCATGAAGGCTTGGGAAATGACGGTCTCCGGTCCATCGCCTTTCCGGCGGCAGGACCTTTCTAATAGACCGAGCAGAAAACGCCAGAAGAAGATACGGAGATCAAACCCGAGCCAAGGGCACAACTCCCTCAGACCCAAGAGCACCGGCGAGAGCCGGCGGCGAAGAGCGTTTCCCGCCAAGAATGCGCGCGTTCAGGGTTCCACCGACACGCAGATTGCCGTTGACGCAGGGGGAAAGAAACTGTACATCGTGCAGCCGAATGGACATGCATTCCAGTTAGGGCGCAGGACGCGGCCGAACCGGGGGCGCGCATTCTTGACCACATCTGAATATGTTCAGAGCGTCGTGGATAAGTATCTGGTCGGCTCGCCGGACCGACCGCTCAAGGTGCTTAACTGCGGCTGCGGCTATGTCCGGCCCATCCCGCTCGGCGGCAAGGTTGAGTGGTTCGGGCTCGACATTTCGGCGGAGCAGTTGGCGCGCAATCAATATCTGGATCACAAGCTGCTCGGGGACATCCAGACCTTTGCCGACTTTGCCGAGGAGTTCGACCTGGTGATCTCCATCGACGTACTCGAGCATCTGGACCGGCCCCGGGATGCTGTTGCCAACATGGTCCGGGCCGCGACGGCGGGCGGCCTGCTAATTCTCAAGCTCCCCAATGTGCTATCGGTCAAAGGCATGATCACCAAGCTCACGCCGCTGCGGTTTCACGAGTTCGTTTATCGCCACGTTTACCGCATGCGGCCCGACCAGCGCCCGTTCCGCACCTATCACCGCCTATCCAATCGGTCCGGCGCCCTGCGGAAACAGCTCCAGACACTGGGCTGCGAACTGCTTGAAGTTCGCCTGTTTACCGTTCGCTCCGATAGGTGGGCGCACCGGCTGAACTACTGGATCAGCCGGATGACCCACTGGCTGACGCTAGGCCGCCTGGGACACTCCGAGCTGATCATCGCCGCACGCAAGAATGGGCCGGCTGCAGCCCAGAGCTGAGCGCACGACCTGCCTGCGATTCAGGCGATTACGCCTTGCCCTGCCGCAGCGCTTGCGGCCTGTCGAGAGGGCAGCATCGACGGGTCCCAACACACAATGAGCTTCCGCACAGCAGATTGTCCGGGAGATGGTTCAGGCGCAACGACAACACATTGCTGAGGGCGAGCTGATGCATGCACCTGGCCCTCATCCGGCAGACTTTGGAGCGAGTGCGTGATCGAAAGGCATTGAAAACCGGTTCTGCTTGTTTCTTCGGATGTACAACCCGACTGATACACAAGTCTGCAGAGCCCATCCTGTGCGTCCCGAAGACCTCATCCGTGGTCCCGAGCTACCGTCCGATGTCTTGCTGCCGCCGCGGAATCGGATCTGGGGGAGTCGGCTGCGATCGGAATCCCGACGTGGCAAGGGTGCCGCGAGTGGTGAGACCGCTCCGCGCGCGACGCGGGTATACCGGTGCGCCGGACGCGAGGCGTTCAATCAGGCATTGCCTCTGGCTGCGACGTGCGCGTAGTGACGGCGCAAGCCGCTGAGGTGCGCGATTTCGACGACGCGGCCCTGGCCCCCGGGGTCGGCCCTCCGAATGTACGGTCCGTCGTCGGAGACCGCGTGGACGCCGCTACCGAAGATCTTCACTGCAATCCTCCGGTGAGCTCGCATTGATTGGGCGTCCATGTCATGGGGGATGCCGCTGAATTCTCAGGACCTCTCATTGGTGGTGAGGTCGCGGGGGCAATGACTCGGGTTGCAGATCCGGCGGCAATCGGCCGGCTCACTCCCTTACAGCTTCCGGAAGTCGATCAAGCACTGCTTCATACACAGCGCGAGCCATTTCGAGGGCTTGCGTGCCCTCATGGAGCTGTGGCGTCTCCGGCTCACTCGGATAGCGGAAGACCCAGGCAAACTGGGTCAGGTCTGCCGCCTGTAGAACCAGTTGCCCAGGGATGCATCCAACGTTTCACCGGCCTGCCCCAGTTCACGGAGATTGTGCGGCTCGCGAAACGGCACGTCATGCCATACGAGGAACGCCTTCCATGATTTCTCAACCGCCTGCTGGTAATGGAAGAGGACGCTGCGGGGCTGCGGGCGCTCGGCGGCGAGGAGGATCGCTGCGGCTTAGAGATCAGCCTTCACGCGGTCGAGCCATGCCCGACACTCGGCCACTCTCGCGGGGTAATGCGGCATGCCGCAGTCTCCCTTCACGAACCACCGTGGCCGGAAAAGACCCTTTGAGATGCAGCCGCTCGTGGAAGGAAGCGTCGTCCCACACAACGACGTCCACTGCGGCAGGAATGCCGCGCAATGCGCGAAAGCCCTTTTGCGAGAGTCGATATCGGGGTTCGGTCGGATGATCGACGAGCACGAGCAGATCGTAGTCGCTATCCGGCCTTGCATCCCCCGTTGCGCGGGATCCAAAGAGATAGATGCGGGTGGGGTTCGATGTGGCTGCCAGCCGGCTCGTGCGGAACTCGATCGTGCATGCCTGTTGAAACTATGCCGATCCGGATAGTGGCCGTCAAGAAGCAGGGGATCAAGCCGGTCGGCCCCTTTCGCCATGAACGGCCCCGGTCTGGCTATGCACCTCGGGTATGGCGCAGCGCAGCAGCTCACCCCAGGAGGCATCCCCGGCCGGATCAGGGGCCGCGGTTCACGCTTCCCCGCGGCCCGCGCACACCTACGAGCGCCACCCGGGGGCGGCCAAGGTGGTGCTGGAGCCGGGCTGGTCGGACGCCTTCGTCGTGCTCGACGTGCAGACCATGGTGTTCCCACACGCCGAGGGTTGAGCTTGAGGGTGGCTTCGGTCCAGCCACCTTCTGCCCACCACATCGCTCCAGAAGGAGCCGCGCCCTGGTGCGACGTGTGCGTATCTGTCTTCAATAACCGAGGTTGCGGTTCATCGCTCCATGCTTCTCAATCACTGAGTATTCTGTTGACTCCCGGTGGGAGGCGCGATTGGCCTGCCCCCGTGAACGGTGCCGATCGACAGGGCGCTCGTGGGTGAGCTGGAGAAACGACTTCGCGGACACCAGCTCATCCAGATCATCGCCGGACCGCGGCAGGTCGGGAAGACCACGGCGGCCCGCACCGTAGAGACGCGCTGGTCGGGACCCACCCACTACGCCGCGGCCGATGTCAGTCCCCCCCGGACCGGAGTGGATCGAGACCCAGTGGCAGATCGCCCGCCGGGCGAGCGCCTCAGGCAACGTGCTGTTGATCCTCGATGAGGTCCAGAAGGTCACCGGCTGGAACGAGGTGGTCAAGGCCCACTGGGATGAGGACCGCGCCAAGCGGCGGCGCATTCGTGTCGTCCTGGTGGGTTCCTCCGCGATGCTCCTGACGCGTGGCGCCACGGAGAGCCTGCCCGGGCGTTTTTTCCTGAATCGATGCCCCCACAGGTCTTTTGCTGAGTGCCGCGCGGCCTTCGGGTGGGACTTGGAGCAATGGCTGTACTTCGGCGGCTATCCAGGTGCCGCCCCGTTCGTGAACGATCCCGACACGCGGCGCGCCTACATCTTGGACTCCCTGACTGAGACCGTGATCTCCAGGGACGTGCTCCAGGCCGAGCGGATTGCCAAGCCGGCGCTGCTGCGCAATCTCTTCGGCCTCGCGACTCGCTTTCCGGCACAGATCCTGTCGTACAACAAGATGCTGGGGCAGCTTCAGGATGCAGGCAACACGACCACCCTCGCTCACTACCTGCGGCTTCTGGAAACGGCCTTCCTGATCTCCGGGCTTGAACAGTTCTCTGCCGGGGGCGCCCGCCGCCGGGGGGCCAGTCCAAAGCTGGTGCTGTGGAACAACGCCCTGATCAGCGCGCCCAGCCTTCGCACGCTCGAGGAGGCACGGCGCGACGCGGACCTGTGGGGGCGCTGGGTCGAGAATGCCGTCGGTGCGCATCTGCTCAATCACCTCCAGGGCCTGGCCTACGAGGTGTTCTACTGGCGGCACCGCAAAGACGAGCTGGACTTCGTCGTGCGAGCGGGGGAGCGAGTCTGGGCCCTTGAGGTCAAGAGCAGCCGCCCCCGCCGCGCACCCGAGCTGGCGGCGTTTCGGAAGGAGCACCCCGAATCACGGAGCCTCATCATCGGCAGCCGAGGGGTTCCGCTGGAGGAGTTCTTCGCCGCGGATCCGCGGGCGTGGTTTGGGGGGTAGTCGACAGTGGCGTGACAGGCCGAGAGAGGCCTCGGTCTCCACGATCAGGATGCTCGGATCAAGGCGTACGGTCATGGAGACGCTCATTGACGCTGGCGAGCCGATGGGGCCCGCCCGTCCATGGGTCTCCCGATGGGCAGGGCGGGAGGTCTGTCCGCTGACAACGGTCGGGGGGCGCCGCACACTTGGGTAGCGTGGATCGCTCGGAATCCGTGCGAGGGGGCCGGTGCGGCGCACGACGAGGCCCGTGAACCGTATGACCGGGATCATCTGATCGGGGGCTGCGGGGGCATTTCGCAGTTAAAGTTTCCGTCTATGGAGGAGAATGTCAAGGCAGCTCTTTCCCTGCCACTGGATGTCCTTGGTCTTGCATCCGGCGTCCGCCTCCGCCGAGCACTCTGGTGGGTTCACCCTGCATAAGCGTACACGCGCGACCTGGATCGAGAGGTTGCTTCCGCCACGCGCGGATCCGTCATGACTTGTGATCCGTTCATCCCTGGCTCCCCGGTCGACATCACAGCCGTGCAGTGCTCC
This sequence comes from uncultured bacterium, assembly GCA_964585945.1. Classification (GTDB taxonomy): domain Bacteria; phylum Eisenbacteria; class RBG-16-71-46; order CAIMUX01; family WJJG01; genus CAZDKK01. Next base: position 39,044 of record CAZPGB010000032.1, read on the forward strand.
ACGTTCATGTTGGAACCATCCTTCCTTTGGGGATTCTTGCGCCCATCGCTTTGTACGGCTCTCCGGGGGGCACAGCCTATCCTCGGGAACTCCCGGTAAATCGTCCGGGACCAGAAACTCGATGGATGCTGTCGCGCGATCGTCAGTCTGGCCAGGTTCGGCTTCGTACCCCCATCCAGCAATCGCTGGTCGTGACGGTACAATGGTTCCTCCTCCCGCGCGCGTTGGATCACCGTGGTGGCTGCACCCTCGAAGATCCGCTTCAGCGCGCGGTTGGAATAGCTCCTTCATTGACCGCTTCGGCAGCTCCCGCAGGAGCGCAAACTCCCCGAGTTCCTTGTAGACCCGTGTCTGGATCACCCCGGTCCGCAGGCTCTCGGCCAGACCAAAGGCGTCCCGCTGATCGTCGTTCGGCCCACGGCTCGCCCGGCCCCGAACACCTGTCACCACGATCTGCTGGAGATGGGGTGCCAGCACTTCGTAGAGCCGGCCGGCATGGGTGCCCTCTTCCAGACACAGGTGCTGCGGCTCGGGAATCGTCTTGAGACAACCCACCAGAACTCCGGCGTTTGTCTCGAGCACCTGGGAGTGCAGTCGCTTACCGCTCGGCCCGACCACTGCAATCGTGCAGCTTGACGCATGGGCGCTTGAGCCTGATCTGCAGGTCCATATGCGTCCTCCGTTGACGCACAGGGTGGAGCTGCGAATGCAGTCACCGGAACCCTGCTCTCACACTGCGGAGCACGCCAGTTCTTCAAGGGGTGCCGATGAGGGAACCAGGTCTTGCCTGACCTCGCGGACACCATGCCCCCATGATGCCAATGCGCCACATCATGAAGTGCGCGGATCCCGATGTGCCTGCCGCCGATGTGGCCGGTTGACACGCTCCTCGCGGTCCACGAAATCCGTAAGTCCCTGCCGGCTCAGCCTGATCACGACATGTCGAACCTGGCCTAGATACGTAATGTATGAGCGCATGAAGGCGAGGGCCGTGCCCCGCGAGCGCGCGCGGCACGGCCCCCTGGCGTCCAGTGTCTAACGGAAGAGCGACTTGACTGCCCCCCACGTTGACGACTCGGTGGGCGTCGCACACTCGATGATGTCGATCGTGGTGCTGAACATCACGCCACTGACGGCGAACCCGAGGTCACGGTTGTAGACCTGCAGGCTGTTCGTGCCGCAGTGCAGAAGGTCGGTGACATCCAGCCCCGACATGACCGTCTCCGTGGCGTAGTTGCCGCCGAAGATGCTCGGGCTGAGGGCCGTACCGTTCAGATAAACGCCATCGGGGTTCGGCCCCGAACCGGCCAGGTCGCCCAGGACGTCGTCGGTGACCCAGCAGAAGCTGAGCGTCGCCCGCTCGATGCAGCAGGTCTCGACATCGAAGTTGTAGCAGTAGAGCGCCGAGGACGGCGTGGCCACGGCGTCGATGCCGATCCACTTGGCCTCCGGGTCGCACGGCAGCTGCGAGGCCCAGGCCGGATGCGGCTGGCAGACAACCGCGCTTGGCCCCGAGCATGCCATATCGAACTCGGTGGGCGTGAAGGGCTGCGCCGCGAGCGGCGTGGCGCCGCTACCAACGAGCATGGTGATGAACGGATCGGTGTTTCCCACGGGAGCGTTTCCGCTGCGCAGGACGATGGTCTCGGCCCAGGCGTTCGATGCGCTGATCATGACGGCGAACACGACGAAAACGAGAGCGATCTGCGACAGGCTTGAGATCACACGGTTTCTCGAGTACATTACAAGGCCTCCTCAATGAACGATGCGACATTGCATCACTGAGTCTGTTTCACCTCCGGATCCAAAGCCACACAACCGGATTGGGAAACCTCACTCGAGCGTGGATGTAACGCGCCGCTCGCTTTTGGTTCCAGGGAATCGCTGCACACCCCTGCTTCCCTCCCAAGCGGTCAGGATTAGTCGGTGACTGCAACATTCATGCCCTGCATGAGCGTTCTATCGCTTGCGAGTCGGATGCTCAGGTTGAAGGCTTCGGCCGTGGGGTAGTTCTCCGTAGCAGACGCAGCACCAGCTGAGCTTGGCCGCTCCGGCATTTCGGAATGTCTTGGCTACAGAACGCAGTAACTTTGATTTCGAATGCGTCTTGCGAGTCCTTGGCGATCGTCTTGGTCATGGCTGTTCCAGCAGCAGACCGGGCTTGCGGAAGAAGTCGGCTGGTCCCGTCAGCTTGTTGCTCGGCAATCCGGCAGCCTCACTTTCATGCCAAGGTCCGACCAGGAGCGAGTCTGCCGGAGGATGGTGCGAATGCGTTGACGAGACTGCTCAGCATGACGTGTGCTGTCCCGTCAGCGCCGCGACGCGTTGCGTTAAGCCTTGACTTGGCGCGCAGGGGGATCTATTTCAGCTGGGCGATCACATAGATCGTCGTGGCCAACGTCGCCGCGATCGTGGTTGCATCCTTGATCGTCTTGCCCCAGTCGATGGGCTCCTTGTCTTCCGCGACGGCGACGACGATCTGGTCCCCGGGCTCGACCCGCGGATCGCGCCACAGCCAGCGACTGGCGGGCGTCAGCTCCCCCGTGACGCGCACGATGCGGATGCGGTCCCCGTCCGCCTTCTCCGTCAGGCCGCCGGTCTTCTCGATGTAGTAGCTCGCCGTCTTGCCGGGCTCGTGGATCAGCATGCCCGGCACAGCGACCGCACCGGTCACTTTGACCGTCTCGGGGCGTCGGGGCACATAGATCGAATCCCCATCGGCCAGCTCGACGTTCTCCTTGGACGTTGAATCCTCCAGGATGCGGCTGAAGTTCACGATCAGCCGGCCCTCCTTCTCGCGGATGAGCCGCGCGCCCAGCGGGTAGGCCTCGTCGGTTAGACCGCCGGCGCGGCGGATGACATCGGCCACCCGTTCGGTGGCGGAGCGAAGGCCATACTTGCCGGGGAACATCACTTCCCCGACGAGCGTGATCACGCCCGGCTTCTCCCAGCCGGGGGCCCCGCGCACGAAGAGCTTGTCCCCTCGCCTCAGCAGCGCATTGCTGGGGTCGTCGGGATCGGACAGCAGCCGGCTCAACGGCAACGTGATCAGCTCGACCTCGGCGCGCTCGGGTCCGGGCCCCGGCTCCTGCTGCCGGACGAGCTCGCACTGTTCAACGTACGCCCCTTCAGTTGTACCTCCAGCGCGGAACAGTAGGTCGCCAGCGCGCATTCCGGGCACGAGCCGATACATACCGGGGCGCTGAACGTAGCCGTGAACCTCGACGAATTCCTTGGGACGCACCTGATGAATCGAGAAGACATGCACCTCATCACCACCCAAGAGGGTGATGTTCTCGCTGGGGTTGGTCCAGGCGATCTTGTACAGTTGGTCGCCAGTGAGTTCGCTGTGGCGGTCCACGGCGATCGCCTCTACGTGGGCCATCGAGGTCAAACCGCCTGTTATCGGAATGACTTCACGCAGCGTCTCTCCCGGAAGGATCTCGTAGATCCCCGGCCGTCGCACTTCCCCATCCACGCGCACCGTGCTGCCAAGCGGGTGCACGTGGATGACGTCGCCGCTCTGAAGCATGGGGTCCATGTTGCGGTCGCCGTGGATCAAGAAGTCGTACAGGTCGAGCTCCTGCAGCGGCGCTCCGCGACGCGACAGAGTGATTCGGCGCAGCGAGCCCTTGAGCGTGGGGCCCTCGGCGCGGTAGAGCGCGGTGAAGACGGTGGAGAGCGCACCCAGTGTGTAGTTGCCGGGCTTGCGCACGTCCCCCGAGACGTAGATCTGAATGGTGCGCACCTCGCCCACGGAGACGGTGATCAGGAGGTCCTTGTAGACCTGCTGGAACAGCTCGGTGAGCTCGATCCGCGCGGCGGCGAGGGTCTTGCCCGCCAGGGTGACGGCGCCGATGTCGGGCAGCACCAGCCGCCCCTCCCGATCGATCACCCGAGCGTACCGCTGTTCGATGCTGCCCCACGTGGTGATGAGGATCTGATCGCCGACCCCCAACACGTAGTCCGGGCCCACCGCGATGTCGGTGGGGATCTCCTCGAACTCCCGGAGGTGACGGAAGATTTCGTATCCGAAGGGCTTGAGCAGTGTCGGCCGGTAGTCCTCGGGAAGCTCTTCCTCCGGAAACAGGGGCAGTTCCTCGAGCGGACGGGGCTCTGCGGGCGGGCGTTTCGCCTCCGGCGGTCGCCGGGCGCCCGTGGGCGGGGTCGTGGGCCTGGTGGGCTCGATGGCCCCTTCGGGACGCAGCAGCTCGGTCAGGAGCTTCAGGTCGCGCTCCTGGAAGAGCCGGTCCTCCGGCAGGCGGGAGAGGAACTCGTCGACCACCTCCTCGGGAACGCCGTTGAGGATCAGAACCTCCCGGGCTTCCTCCATCGTGTAGGGGCGGGGTTCTTCCTCGGTCACCGGTGATCGCGCCTCCGGGTCGATCTGAAGCTGCCCGACGGCCGGCAGCGCAGACAGCAGGAGCAATCCCAGCCCGAGGATCCACGCCCGCTGGATCCGGTGAGGAATCATGGCCTCTCTCCCTGGCTGAGCCTCGCGGCCCGTTGATCGCATGGATCGGATAGTCGACACGACGTGGCAGTCTAAGGCCACCGCCGCCCGACCCGCAAGGTACGGTTTGGGCGGCCGATCCGCTATCGGCACACCCCCATCGGGCGCTCTGCAAAGCCCGGTGTGGTCGTCGGCGGCAGTGGGTGACCCGGTCCTTGCCTGGGTCAGAGCCCCGGGATCACGACCAACCGCTCGACGGCATGGTCACCGCCCGCCTCGAGGTAGAGGAAGTAGACGCCGGCCGGAAGCCTGCGTCCCGCGCGGTCCACGCCGCTCCACGCGAGCGGGTGCTCCCCGGGTGCGAAAGCGCGATCGGCCAAGGTCGCGATGCGACGTCCGGCGACGTCACAGAGCAGGACGCGGGCATGCCCGCCCTCGCGCAGGTAGAATGTGAGCGTGGTCTCGGCGCGGATCGGATTGGGGACCGGCGGCACCCACTGGCAGAGCCCCCCGCTGTCACCGGCGAACAGGGCTGTCAGCGCATAGTCCTCCGTGGGCGCGATCTCGACGGTAAGATCGGACGTCAGCGTGCTGTCCGACCATCCACGGAACCGATAGCCGTTCTCGGGCTCGACGGTCAGCTCGATGGGCACGCCACGGAAGTAGATCCCGCTCCAGGCGTCGTCGACCCGTAGGGCCGTGAGGCAAATCGACCCGGCCCCCGGCGGCGAGATGTCCAGTGATAGCCGCAGCGTGTCCTCCAGCCCGAACTGTCCCATCAGATGCGCCCGCGCGTGAGCCGGCCGCCGGCGCAGGAACTCTTCGACGGCGGCGACCTCGCGTGCCCAGATGCCGACGTCGTAGCCCCAGCGGTCCATGTGCCGCGGGATCTCCTCCTCGATGCCGCCCGCGAGCTCTTCCACCACAGCCACCGTCTGTTCCGGATGGAACACGCCGTTCAGGCAGTCCGCATAGCGGTTGATGAAGTCGCGCCGAAAGGCAGCGTTCTCCAAGAGCTTGCGCGCCAGGAACGTCGACCAGGGCGCGTTGCGCCACTCGGGGCTGTCCGGCTCGAGCGCGTGGGCAAGCGTGTTGTGCATATAGCGATTCGGGTTCATCCCCAAGCCCATCTCGGTGTCGAAGAGAATCCAGCGCCATCGGCCGGCCCCGGTGCGCGGGCGCCAGTACCGCAGGTTGTGACCCGGCCAATCGGTGTTGGCGTAGAAGATGCGCGTGATGTAGTAGGCGGCGAAGTTCTCGACATCCATCATCTCCGCCACTTGCGCGAAGGTGTCGTCGTTCGAAAGATCGTGGCTGCGCAGAAACGCAAGGAGGGCCTCGTAGTGCTCGGCGTCGCCCTCCATCACCTCCTGGCGCCCCTCGAGCATGTCGATCTCCTCCGGGTCGATCCCCAGGTGGTCTTCCAGGTAGAAGCGATCGATCTTCTCGCGGATGTTGTACAAGCCCCAGTACGTGCCGTTGAGGTACACGCGCGCCGGCCGATAGGCTTGGGTTTCGAGTCCCAGGGACTGTACCAGACGGTGCGCCAGACCGTCGCGCAGCATGGAGCGGCACCAATCGTTGCCCGCGTTGCGCAGCACCAACCGCTCGAAGTTCGTCACCTCTAGATCGGGGAAAACGGGATACGCAATGGCATCGGCGCCGTACCCTCCGCGCGCGATCAACCGCAGCGACTTCTGGGGGAACGTGCGCGTGATGCCTCCGTGGATCTTGAGGCCCAAATCCTGGCGAAACCCCTGGCCCAACGGGTCGTGGAGCTCCACATGGACAGGCCGTTCCCAATCCATCCAGAAGTTGGCGTTGTAATAGGGATGGACGGGCCAGGCATGGGGGCCCCGGACGTAGATTCCTTGCTCATCATCCCACAGATTGGGTGGGTCGGTGACGAGGCAGACGACCGGCAGGTGGGGCTGATCCTCCAAGATGTAGGTATGGGAGGCGATCGGGCTGGGCTGGTAGCCCGATCGAAACGCGCGGGCCCGCAGCACCGTGGTCTCCTCGATCTCGATGGGCCCGGCGTACTCGGGCGATGAAGCCAGCGGCTCGCCGGCGTCGAGGGTGTAGGTCACGCGCGTGTCGGGTGATGGATCCGCAATCGATACGGCCAGCGGGCCGTCATGGAAACCGCCTGGAGGCGAGACCGAGGGCTCGGCCAGCCAGGCCTGCGGCGTGCCGGCGCCGTTGGGGGTCTCCGGCGTCGGTTGGGCGAAGTAGTGCCAGTCGGGTCCGCCGTCGAGGCTGCGGCCGCGGGAGCGGTCGGCCGTCATCGCGCCTGTCTCGACACGGTCCAGGAGCGTGCCCGCCGCGTCGTGCAGCACCAGTGTCTCGCCGTCCGCGTCGATCTTGAAGCTCGCGTGCAGGTGCGGCACCCAGAAGCGCACGACTTCGGACACTCCGCGGGAATCTCCCGGGGGCTCCTCCATGCCCAGAGACAGGATGGGAATCAGCGTCAGGTCGGTGTCTTCGGGTCCGTAGTTGTGGACCTGGATCGCCAGCACGTTCTCGCCGGCCTGCAGCGGCAGCTCTTCGGGAGGGAAGAGGATCGTTTCGGGGACCAGGTCGCGAAAGAGCTCGGCCTCGTGGTAGGTCGATGCTTCCATGTTCCAGGGCGGCGGCACGCCCGGTGTGCCCACCAGCCTGCGGGTGATCTCGACGCCGTTGAGCCAGGCCACGAAGCCGTCATCGAAGTCGATGTGCAGGCAGACGAGCTTCACGAGCTCGGGATCGTCCAGCGTGAAGCGGCGGCGCGCGCTCAATGAGATGCAGGGAGGCACCATGGTGGCGTCATCGTTGTCGCCATAGCCCAGGCCACTCGGGCCCTCGTCCCAGCCGGAGTCGTCGAACGCGAGCTCGCGCCACTCGGACGGCGGGGCGGAGGTGTTGACCCGGTAGCGCCATCGATCCCCGCGGTCGATCACCGACTCCCAGTGCGGAGCGGCAACCTTGCGGTCCTTGCCCGAGGCGAAGATCAGGAGGTGCCCTCCCGGGCGAAGGAGCAGCTCCGGAAATACCCACTCGCCGGGCGTATCCTCGCGGTCGGAGAGGCCGTAGCCGTCCAGGTCGACGGTCTGAGCGCCCCGATTGTAGAGTTCCAGCCAGTCCGGGGTGTCACCGTCGCCGTCGGTCAGATTGTGGACGTTCGCGGATAGGTACTCGTTGATGACGACCGATGCCCCGGCTACGGAGAGACCGAACAGCAGGCACGCGAGCACGAGCGTGCGCGCGGTCCACAGGCAATCCGCGTGGCTCGGCAAGCCGCTGCTCCGGCGTCGATCGAATCGGTCTGCCCCGTTCATTCAGAATCCCCGTGCCGCATTTCCAGGTTTCGGCAACCAGGATACGCGATGTATCCCGATTGCGTAAGGGTTGCGGATGTTGGCAGGGGGCCTCGTCGCCCAGCCACACGTCCTCCCGACCTCCCGGCCTGCGCCGGTCCTACAAGCCCCGTTTGAGAACGAAGCTGCGCTGAAATCACGTGCCGTTTGCGCTTGAATGCCGACTCCGACTCGGGATATTCATGGCAGGGTCTAGGAAGAGACTTCTGTGCAGTCTGTAGGCCGAAGCAATCAGTCAGCCAATCGTTGGCTCGCGGAGCGTCAAGCTCAACCGAGGGCTCGTCTGCAGAGCAGGGGGATGATGGTGACACCCAATCGGGAGCAGGATCCGTGTTCACCGAGCCCCCCGGGCATGGTCGTGATCCCCTCGACACTCGATCGCACCCGCCAAGGCATTGGAGGGATTGCCGCCTTTGTCCAAGCATTGGAGCCCCGTCTCCGTGACCGGGGATTGAAGGTAACCCTTCTCGGACGCGGGAGCGACCCCACATCCACCCGTCGAGAGCTCGATGAGTTCATCCCCGTGATGAAGGACTCTCAGGTTCAGGGTAGAGACCTCACCTATGCCTTGTGGCGACGCCGCAATACGTGGAGCTTTCCCGGCGATGCAATCATTCATGTGCAGCGGCCCGATCAGGCGTTGGGGTTTCCGGCCGAACGCTGGCCGATCGTGATCACGTTTCATGGACGCCACATGCGCTCTTGGCGATTGCGGTGGGGCGCTTTGGCGGGATGGGTGTATCGAAGGATCGAGCGATCCGGTGGCAACAAGGCCGCAGCGCTGATCTTCGTGTCGCGTTCCGATATGGCCAGCGTCCTTGAAAGGAACCCTGAGTGGAGGCCAAAGGCCCATCACGTTCCTGTCGCTGTTGATCTCGATGCGTTTGTGCCGGGTGATCGCAATGTGGCCCGGAGCACCTTGGGTCTTCCGCCGAGCGCATCTGCCGTTGCGTGGGCGGGACGCATCGAGCGGGAGAAGGGCCTTCCGAATCTGATCCAGGCCGTATCCCAGCTCCCAGATTGCCACCTGTGGATTGCCGGTTCCGGTAGCAATGTGGACACGTGCCGGAGGTTGGCCGGGGAACGTGTCCGTTTCCTTGGACCTCTCGACCGTCGCGAAATGGTCTTACTGCTTCAGGCGGCTCACGTGGTGGGTCTGGCGTCGGAATACGAGGGTCTACCGACCGCGATTCTGGAAGCCTGGGCATGCGGACGGCCGGTCGTTGCTCCCCCGGTTGGAGATGTCTCCCAGCTTCTAGCCAGCGGCGGCGGGGTCCTCGTTCCCGACAATCGTCCCGAAAGTCTTGCCCAGGGCATTCGAGACGCACTGGCCACGACAGAGTCCGAGGCCGAATTGAGGGCCCGGAGTCGTCCCTTTGGTTGGGATGCGGTCCTGGACCAGCTCCTGGGAGTCTACCGCCAAGCAGTTGCCCAGCACGCGGCGACAAGCGCGCGGCGTCCCGAATAGGAACCATGAACGTCGCTGTACCTCACGCTCTCGCAGATCTCGACTGAAGAGGCGAGGGGGCATTTCCCTGGCTGTGCCGTCTCGCGGAATACGCTGGCGGTCAGGACGATGACTCCGACCCGCCCCCCGCCAGCCGCTCCAGCAACGCGACGTACGTCTGCTTGTGCGTCGACCAGGCGTACTGCCGGAAGAAGGTCTCCCGCGCCTGCAGCGTCAGCGCGGCCGCATCGGCGTAGTTCTCGCGCACCCAGGCGATCTTCGCCGCCACGCCCTCGGGAGAGGAGTCTTCCAAGTAGAGCGGATGACGGTCGCCGAAATAGTGGCGCACGGTGCGCGTGGGCGTGCAGATCACGGGAATGCCCAGGGCGAGGTACTCGAGCAGCTTCGTCGGCAGCATGTAGTCGGTGCTGATCACCTCGCGCGTGGGAATCACCGCCAGGTGCGCGGTCTGCAGCACGGGAACGATCTCTTCGATGGGGCGGTAGGCCTGCGAGAAGTAGACCCGCTCCCCAAGTCCCAGCCGCTTCACCTGCTCCAGCAGGGCCGCCAGATGATCCCCCTCGCCCAGGATGGAGAGGCGGATCCCCGGCCAGTCGCCGGTCAGCTTGTCAACGGCGCCGATCGCCCGGTCGAGACCGTGGCGGTGCGCGACCGTGCCGTGATAGACGAGGTGGAAATCCGCGCCGGGATCGTCAGGGAGCGGGAGCGGCTCCCGGCGCATGATCTCGGGCCGGAAGACCGACTCGTCGGGCAGGTTCAGGAGCACGGCGATCTTCTCGGCGGGAATGCCATGCTCGGCCAACAGCTTCGCCTTCGGGTGCTCGGCCGTCAAGACGACGTGCGCCAGGCGAGCCGATGCCACTTCGATGGTTCGCACCAGCGAGGGCTTCCAATGTGAGGCCGGCAAATCGAACTTGGTCATGTAGAGCTCGGGCATGACATCGTGAATATCGAGGATGATCTTGGCGCCCAGGATCCGCGGCCAGAGTCCCGCGAGCACCATGAAGTCGGGCATGGTGTTGATGTGCACGATGCGAAAGCGCCACCGGAGCTGCCCGGCGAGCAGAGCAGCCTTGGCGAGCACCAGGAAGCGGAGGTAGCTCATCATGTAGACGGAAGCGCTGTTGCCGCGATAGCGCTGCAGGGGGAGTTGGTGCAGGTGAATGCCATCGCAGCTCACGGTGCGGCGGCGTCCATCCTGCGATAGGGCGTAGAAGTGGACGTCCCAGCCGGCTTCGGCGGCCACGGAGGCCTCGCGGCGGCAGCGCGGGTCCGACTCATAGTGCGTGTAGGCGACCATCGCGATGGATGGGGATCTATCCGCGGGCATCACGCCACCTGCCATGGCGCCTCTCATGGTTCGCGTGGACCAGGAATCCACGCGAGTCCGGCGCCGCTTTCTTCGCCTTGTGCTTCCTGCCGATCTGCCCTTTCACCCTCCGGCTCGATCCGGGACGGCCGAGGATTACCCCCGGGGGGACCGGGGGTCAAGCCGGTATGGAGCGGGCGGGGAGCGCGGGCGCGGCGTGGCTTTCTCGTCCGCGGCCGGCCGCGGGGCGTCCGCCAGACCGGAGGGGATCGTCCCGGGTCCGTGGGACTGTCGGCGGTTCTTCCGGGGGACCGATGCTGGCGGCCGGCTCACTTCCCGGGAACGGCGAGGGTGTTGGTTGCATCGTCTCCGAAGACGGATATGCTGGCGCCCTGTGGGAGTGCCCGTGGGTGGAGGCTCGAGAAAAGGGAGAAGCCGCATGAACAAGCCGTCCGTGGTCATAGGGGCGATCATCATCGTCAACGCCTGCCTGTGGGGCTTTGCCATGATCATGTCTTCCTATACCTTGAAAGGAACGGGCGCCTACCAGGAGATCCAGCACATTCTGGGCGGGTGCGCAGGCGTGTCTTTGGTGGTCGTGGGCGGTGGTCTCGCGGGTGTGGCGAAGATGATGAAGTCGAAGGAATAGCTCCGGTCCCTCGTCTCCGGCGCAGGACAGGCCATCGCCCGGGCGATCGACACCCGGGCGATCGCGTGCCCACCACCCAGTCCTAGTCGACGATCACCATCTTGCGGCTGACGCGGCCCTCACCCTGTTCGAGCCTGTAGAAGTAGATACCGCCTGGAACACGATCGCCGGCGTCATCCTTGCCGTCCCACTCCACCCGGTAGCTTCCAGGGCTGCGGCTCGCGTCGACAAGCCTGCGCACCACGCGGCCCGAGACATCGCAGATGCTCAAGGTGACCTTCCCGTTTGATGGAACGCTGTAATCAAACCAACCGAAGTCCCCGCGAGGATTGGGCCCCGAGGCGACGCTCAGATCGCGGCGCAGCGGCGGTGTGTCATCCGAATACGGAGATGTGGGGGTGATCGAAGGGGTGCCCCAGACGCGGTAGCTGAACACGACCTGCTTGGGCGGGCACGGATAGAACTCCCAGCTCCGTGTTTCGGGGATATAGACGTGCAGGACGTGGGCCTGCAGCCGGCACCCCGTCGAGGTCTGCGAGCCCTGGGCGACCTCGCAGTAGCCCAATTGGTACTGGGGCTTGGTCGTGTCCCAGCCCGTGCTGCCGTCGCCGACACCCCACACATAGGGGGTTTCCTGGTAGGTCTGGTCATAGGTCACATCGCTCCACACGATGTACGGGTACACCATGTAGACGCCGTCGAGCGGTCCGCCCAGGTCGTTCTTGAACTCGACCGACGTGGGCGCGAAGTAGGGCGAGTAGCCGGTGGTCTTGGCCGTGGCTTGCGTGAGGGTGAGCGAAGAGAGCTGCGCGAAGGCGTCGTCCACCCGTAGCCTGCCGTGGCCGTAGTAGGGGTCCCAGGTCCAATTCGAGCCGTCGGAGGAATCGGGCGGGTCGGAGGCCGAGTACTTCATGATCCACTCGGCGTCCTCCGGGCGCGACCACTCTCCCAGCCAGCTTCGGATCAGTCCCAACGCGGCGGAGACATGGGGGACGGCGAACGAGGTGCCTTCCTGTCCGAGCGTATAACCATCCTGGGTGTTGTCGAGCGCGGTGAGGGCGTAGCCCGGCGCGACCAGATCGATTCCGTGGCCGCAGCCCGAGCCGTGCGATCCGCAGTTGCCTCCTGCCCCCGAGCGGCAACGGTATCCGTCGGTGCCGTAGGCACCGACCGCCGTCACCCGGTTGCGATCCAGGAAGTCGGCCGGATACTGAGGCGTACATGTGACCCAGTTGTAGTTCTTGCCCGCAACCACGTTGGCCCCCATGGCGTAGGCGCGCAGCACGCTGAGGCGCAGCTCCTCGTAGGGCTCGGTGTAGCCCAGGCTGAGGCTGATGACCTTACACCCCGCGTCGGCTGCGTTGTCGATGCCGTCGGCGACATCGGTGTACTGGAAGCAGTTGACCAGTCTCACGGCGTAGAGCTGGCAGCCGCGAGGATGAGCCGCCCACCCGCCGGCCACGCCCGCCATGAGCCGTTCGTTGTGCGTGAGCGCGAGCGCGATCGATGCCGCCGCGGTCTCATGGTCGCGACCCGGGTCGGGAAGCGGCGGAGCCTCGGGGTCCTGGAAGTTGTATCCGCCGGCATACTTGCCGGCGAACTCCTGGCGATCGAACTGAACGCCGTCTCCGATGAACGCAATCGCGACATCCTCACCGAAGACGTGGTTCCAGTCCTCGGGGCATCCGATACTGTGCTCAGAGCCATCGACATTCCACTGGTCGCCGCTTTCGACCAGCGGATCGTTCGAGCAATCGATCTGCCCGCGGGCGACGGGCGTGAATCCACAGGTTGCCACAAGGAGACAAAGGGTGAGAGAGACAACTCGACACATGGGGTCCTCCCTTCGGCGGTTGCTTGGGACGCAGGGCACTGGCGCATAGGGGGCGGCGCGCGCCCCCGTTCTGGTGTGGATCCTAACACTGCACTAACAGCAGTCAAGTACTGCATGGATGCGTCAACCACCACGTACAAGGGCGGGCGTCTGCGACGAGGAGGAACGGTGTCGGGAGTTTACGTGCGGATCACGGGGCTCGCTCTGTCTGCCATCATCGTGTTCATGCGTGCACCGAGTCGTTTCAGTGTTCCGGCCGAGGTTGTCGTGCAGTCCTTGGCCGACCGAAGGGACACACACTCACACAGACCCCGCACAACGGCTTGATCGTGCGCCCGGCGTGTTCCGCGGCGATCTTGCGGTGGTATCGGCGGCACGCGCGCGCGTCGTAGCGCACCTCGCGCGGCTCGTCGGGCCGGAAGCTCCTGCCGGTGAACGCGCCCGCCGGACAGCGATCGACGCACAGACGACATTCGCCGCACTGCGGCTCTTGCGGTCCGCCGGTCGGCGCCAAGGGCGCTTCGGTGAGCACCGTGACCCACCGCACACGCGGACCGCACTCCGGCGTAACCAGCAGGCAGCTCTTGCCGATCCATCCCAAGCCCGCGAGATGCGCGGCCAGCTTGTGAGGCATCGCCCCGACGTTGATCTCCTCGTCCAAGGTCTGTGAGGCCGGCACCGGCCAGGCGCGATGGCTCTCGCGTTGGAGATGCCCTGCCAGCCGCAAGGCGATCTGGTCGAGGCGGGCGTTGACGGTCTCGTAGTGGTGCCGGTAGGTCAGCGCCACGAACGGCAGCCGGTGGTGCGAGAGCTGGTCGACGATCGATTCCAGGAGCGGGAGGCCCACGGAGACAGCCCGCGGGTACGCGGACAGCTCGGTGCGCGTCACCTCGGGCAACGCGTGGGGTGCGGACTCGAGGTCGGCCACGCCGAAGAATCGCGCGCCCATCTCGTGTGCGATCTGCTCGAGCTTGTCGGCCAGTTGATCCAACGTGAGGCATCTCCCTGGTTGCCCACCCGCCGATTTCGAGTATATGATTATCTTAAGCTAATAACAACGAGGGAAAGAAGGATGGCGATGAAGAGGATTCTGGCCGCCTTGGAGGATCTTGGGCTAACCTCCTTCGAGAGCGAGGTTTACATATACCTCCTCGAGGACTCTCCCTGCACCGGCTACCGTGCCGCGCAGGCGCTGCGCAAGGCGCCCGCCAACGTCTACCGTGTCCTGGATGCGCTCGTCGAGAAGGGGGCGGTCGAGGTCGATGAAGGCGAGGCGCGCGTCTATCGACCCGTCCCGGTCTCCGAATTCCTCGACCGCCTGCAGCAACGGTTCAATCGCAGCCGCACGCTCGCACAGGACGAGCTCTCCCGGCTGCCCGGCCCGCGGCCCGACGTGCGCGCCTATCAGATCCACGACCGCGAACAGGTGCTCGGCCGTTGCCGCCGGATGTTGCGGGAAGCCGAGCGGTCGGTGTTGGTCGAGGCTTTCCCCGAGCTCTGGGACGCGATCGCCGAGGACCTCCAGCAGGCCGCTCGGCGCGGGGTCGCCGTGCTGGCCCTGGTCTATGAGCCGGTGAAACTGCCCGGCGTGACGGCCGTCCTGCACGCGCAGCACGAACGGGTTCTCGATCGCTGGCCGGCACAGCTCCTCACCCTCGTCACCGACGGTGCCCAGATGCTGCTGGCCCTCTTGGCGTCCGACGGCGGCGATGTGATCCAGTGTCTGTGGAGTCGCAGCCCGTTCCTGGCCTGGCTGGTTCACTCGGGACTGCAGGGACAGATCGGCTTCTCGGGACTGCGCCGCCGGCTGGAGCAGCAACCGGTCCGGGACGAGATCTGGGTCTTCATCGCCCAGCTCACCGGGCCGGAGATCCTCGAGTCGCCGGGATATGCGCTTTTGCGCGAGCAGATCGGGAGGAATCGTCCCGCTGCGCCGGGCGATGAGGTGCGGGGGTGATCCGCGAACGATCGGGCCCGGCGGGGTCAGGGCGTGCCGCGGACCGCGCCGAGATCATGCGCCTGGATCGGCTGGCGCTCGGCGGACCAGCCAACCCACCGGCCGCACGTCATCGACCCACAGTGGCTCTGCGGTGAATCCCGACTCCGGATCGTCCGGGAAGAGGGGCGCAGCCTGACGTCTCTCGACGGTCGACGCGTCCAGCGCGCGCACGGCCTCCATCACCCGGGTCGCCTCTTTCTCGTCGAGTGTCCCGGCCACCAGATCTCCGGACAGAGTGACGACCAACGCACCCTGCGGGTAGGCGTGCAGCAAGCCCAAGAGCAGTTGTCGGTGCGTGACTCGCCTCGCACGCGCCCGACCCTCGAGCTCCTCTTGCCGGTCCAGAACGCTGTTGAGCGCGTGCGCGAGCGCGCCGAGCTCGTCCTGTTGCACGATGGGCGCCCGCTGCTTGCGCTCTCCCTGTGTGATCGCCACGGCGAATGCCTGCAAGTACGCGAGGCGCGATAAGAGGTCCCGGTTCAGCCCCCGGCTCAGGAATCCCAGGGAAACAACGGCCAGGGTGACCATGAAACCCAGCAGCACCGCCCGATGAGCGGCGCTGCGCTGGGCCGCACGGTCGGCGTCGATCATAGCTCGGTGATTGAGATCGAGCAGATCGACAACACGTTCCTTCACCGCCTCGAACAGCAGGAATGTGTCCTGCTTGTAGTCCTGCAAAGGATGTTCGTGGTGTTCCTCCAGAAGCCTGTCGCGCGACATGCGATAACGCTCGAAACCGACCCGGATGCTGTCGATGGCGCTGCGCTCGGCATCGATCGTGATATTGTTGGCGGCGCGGTCGAGGGCTTCCAGGAATAGCGTCTCGGAGTTCAGCAGGTGGTCCTGTGAGGCGTCGTCGCCCAGTAGGAGTCCGAGCACCGCGCTGTCCTGCCGCTCGATCGCCTGCAGCATCTGCATCGATGCGGCCACGCTGCGGAAGTTCTCCTCCATCACGCGCCCGATACTTCGACCCAACTGCTGGAAAGACAATGCGGCCGTGGCGACGCTGATGACCAGAAGCGCCACCAGATAACCATAGCCAACCGTTATGCGTGTTCGCAGTCTCATCCGTTAGGCCAGGGACGCCAGGCGATTGATGCCGTCCCGTTCTCCAATCACAACCATCTGATCGCCGCTCTGGAGCACATCGTTGCCATGCAGAAGCGCCCGGAAGGTCCCACCGCGCCGAAAAGCCACCACCGTCACCCCATACTTGCGCCGGATATCGAGCGTGACCAGAGACTTGCCGGCGAAGGACTCAGGCACCTCCAGTTCGGCCAGCTCCGCGTCTTCACCCAACGCCATACGTTCCAGGACGTTCGGCTCAGCCAGTCGACGGGCCAGACGCTGACCCATCTCGGCCTCCACCTGCAGCACCTCGTCGGCCCCTACCGCGCGCAGCACCCGTTCGTGCAGCTCGCCCAGACCGCGCGCCACGATGCGCGGCACACCGATCTGCCGGAGCAGGGCCGTCGACAGGATCGAGTTTTCCAGGGCGTCGCCCCCGATGGCCACCACGGCACAGCTCACGCGCTCGAGCTGGAGCTCGCGCATCGCCGTCTCGTCGGTTGCGTCGGCGCACACGACGGCCTCGATCGTCTGGGCGACCTGCCGAACGCGTTCCTCGTCGCGGTCCACGGCCAACACCGACTGACCGTTGCTGGCCAAGCTCAACGCCACATTGCTCCCGAAGGTGCCCAGCCCAATGACCAGGAATTGATTGCTCATTTCCGATACACCTCAACCGACCATGATCCTGGCTTCAGGATATCCAATCAGACCTTCCCGGCGACTACCCAGCAGGATGGCCAGGGTCAGGGGGCCGACACGTCCAGCGAACATCAACAGGATGATGACGATCTTGCCCGCACCGTCAAGCTGACCGGTAGCCCCTAGCGAGAGTCCCACGGTGCCGAACGCGCTGAAGGCCTCGAAGATGAGTGCACCCGGATCCTGACCCTGAGAGACGAGCAGCAACCACGAGCCTCCGAGAACGATCCCTCCACCCACAACCGCGATGGCGGCGCTGCGGTAGATGGTGTCGAGGGCGACGCGACGCCCGTGAAAGATGATCTCGGGCTTGCGGCGTGCCAGGGCCGGAATGGCCCCCAAGAGGACTGCTGCCGTCGTAGTCTTGATCCCGCCGCCGGTGCTTCCCGGAGAAGCTCCCACGAACATGAGCATCATCATCAAGAGGACCACGGCGGGGTGGAGCACGGAAAGATCCACCGAATTGAACCCCGCAGTGCGCAGCGTAGCGCTCTGGAAGAAGGCGTTCACCAGCTTGTGTCCCCACGTGACATCAGCCAGCGAGCGATTCCACTCGAGGGCGGCAATGAAGGCCGTCCCGAACAACAGCAATGCGCCGGACATGATCAACACCAATCGTGCCTGCAGACCGAAGCCCACTTGCCGCTGACCCCGCAATCGTGACCAGAGCCACGCGAGCACCACGAATCCCAATCCGCCGAGGATGATCAAGACGGCGAAAGCCGTCAGCATCCATGGATCCTGCCGGAACATCATGACCGAATCGGTTTGCAGGGCGAAGCCGGCGTTGCAGAAGGCCGAGATCGAGTGGAAGACTGCGCGCCACACCGCCTGCAGAGGCGAAAGGCCGTGTTGCAGGTAACCCCACCCCAGGAACACAGCGCCCACCAGCTCGCAGGTCAGGGTGGCGATGACCACGAAGGCGGTCATGCGTACGGCATCGCCCATCCGCTCCAGGTCGAAGAGCTCCGACATCAGACGCTCGCCTTGCCAGCCGAGATCGCGTCCCAGCATGAGCGCTGCAAACATCGATAACACCATGATGCTCAGGCCCCCGACCTGGATGAGCAGCAAGATGATGAGCTGGCCGGTGAACGAGAAGTCGTGGGGCGTATCCAGCACGATCAACCCGGTGACGCACGAAGCGCTGGTGGCCGTGAAGAGGGCGTCAAGGGTTCCGATGGGCTGCGAAGTCCCGGAGGCCGCCGGCACGCTCAGGAAGATCGTCCCCGCCAGGATGAGCACGATGAACGAGGTGGCGACCAGCGCGGCCGGATGGTTGACGAAGTGATGGATCAGGTCGCGCGTGGTCTGGCGGGTGCCGGCCAGGCTCACCAAGAGGACCACCAGAAACCCGGCGAAGACCGTGAGCGCAACGCTGGGCCGCGGAAGGCTGACGAGGGTTGCGATCAGAACCGCCGCCGCGACCAGAATGCGGCGGCGGCGACGGCGCAGCAGTCCCAGCAAGTACGGTGCGCTGAAGGCCAGGGCGAGCAGATCGAAAACGCCGCAGATGAGCTGGGCGGGCGTGCGATGTCCGATGCGGAAGCCCATGACCAGCAGTGTCAACAGCAGCGCCACCATCGTCAGATGAATGGCCGCCCGGCCGTTGACCGCCAACCAGATCTCCTGGGGATCGGCTTTACCGAACCGCTTGCGCCGGTGCCGGAGCAAGGCGCCGGGCGGTGCGGGCACGAACGACTGCGTCAGCAAGACGAGATTCCACAGCACCACACCGCCGGCAATCACCGGATTGCCCGGCAGGGCCGGGACGAAGACGCCGATGTTGAAACCCAGAATGCCGCGACCCAGCAGGGAGGCCCAGCGCCAGCCGTGCTCATACACGACGGCGCTGGAGATCAGGAGTGCACAGGTCCATCCGGCAAAAAGCCAGCCGAAGGTCGTGACCGTGTCGGTGGGACCAAAGTATCCGTGCGGCATGTCCACGGCGAACTGCGCCAGCAGCGCCAGACCGCCGGCCCCCAGCAGGCGCGCGACGTCATGCCGCGCACGGGCGCGCGTCAGGAGCCGTGAGCTGAACTCGGATTCTTCCACCCGGTCATGCTAGATCTGCGGCCCACGGGACTCAAGCTCCAGTTGGATCGCGGCGCCATCTCCGCGTTCAATCCCCCAACGCCGCCAGCAGCTCCGCCGCTCCTGCCGGCAATGCCTGCCGTCCACCCAGCACTTTGATGTCGTCCACCACGACCTGGCGGAAGGGCTTGCCGCCGAGTGCCACCCTGTCCTGGGCGTCGATGTATGATCTGGCACGCTCGATCTGCCCCGACCAGATGTAGCCCTGCACGAGGTTCGACTTGAGATATCCGTTTTCGGGCTCGAGAGCCAAACCTTCCAAGCAGTGGGCCATCGCCGCTTGAGGGTCGCCGGCTTTCAAGGCCATCCAGGCGAGGCTGTTCAACCGCTCCGCGCTCTGCGGATCGAGTGCTTGCGCCCGAAGGAGGTCGGCGCGGGCGAGATCGGTGCGGCCCGTGGCGCTGTGAAATCGGCTCCAGTCCTCGTGGATCTGCCAGGCGTCCGGGTAGTTCTCCGTTGCCGCTTCGAGCGCGGCGACGGCGGCGTCGCCCTGACCGGCATTTGCCAGCTCCAGGATATGTCTGCGCGCCGCGGCAAGACCCGGGGAACGTTTTTGTTCCTTCAAGACGATCCGCGCGTCTTCATCGATGTCGGGGACGGGTTCACAGGTCTGCAGGCTGTACAGCTCGTCATTGACGCGCACATAGGCGTTGCCGGTTGTGATTATCATCGTCGGCTCGTGGCCCTTGTGCGTGAGCAGCGTATAGGCCAGGACCGCCTTGTCCTTGGGGCTGCCTTGCTGAAAGACGAGCACCTGGTCGGCCGTCATCAGGCGTGTGGGGCCATCCGGGAAGATCGAGCCGTCGGCCACGTGTTCCCGAATCCACGTGAAGAGCTCGGGAACGCGGCTCAATTGCGCGGCCAGCTCCCGTGGCGCCGAGGTGCGCAGCGAGGCGGTCAGGTAGTAGCCGGGGTGCTTCACATGCAAGCTCTGGTAGGCGTACCGCGCGAGGGAGGTGGCGGGTGAAGACCCCGGGTTCGTGAAGATCTGTTCGGCGAGCGCGACGGGATCCCTCAGGTCGCAGTCGACGACCCGGGGTCTGTGCAGCAGATCGCGCGGCACTTCCTGGTCGTCCAGGAACCCGTCGACGAGCCGCTCGGAGGTGACGAGCAGCGTCGAGTCCATCGATCCCACCGGGACGCGCAGATGGCAGGGCGCCCTGGCATCGTGGTTGTAGATCGCCACGAGGTCCAGAGGCTGAGGGTTGGTGCCTTCACGGAAGGGCACGGGCATGACGACCTGGTTGTTGATGGCGAACAGGCGATCGTCGTAGCGCAGCATCGCGACGCCGTGGCGCATGTCGCCCGTCTGCAGATGCAGGTAGAGAACGTCCTCGGGCGCCACGCCCATCTGGATGAAGACGGCGCCGAGCAGATGCGCGAGCGTCATGCACTTGCCCGAGATATGCCCCGTGTGGAAGGCCATCGCGTGCATCTCTGAGGGCAGGAGCTTGCGGTACGTAGGGCCCCCGCCCTCGGCAAGGCCCCAGGGATCGTTGCCGGGGTACTTCTCGAACTTGGGATCGAACTGCGTGTGTGACATGTGCTCCATGGTCCATTCACGGATCCGAGCGATCTTTTCCTCGGGAGAGGCACATCCGGCGATGAGCTCGTGGAACTGCGTGCGAAGGTCGGTGGTGACCGGATCGAGGAGCATGGCGAGCATGTAGGCGCAACTGGCCGTCTCGTTGTGGGCGAAAAGCTCCCGGTGCCAGCGGTTGACGGCCGCAAGGATGTCCCGCTCTGAAAGGGGCAGCTCTTGCTCGGCCGCCTGGGCGAGCACGGGATTCAGGTCGAGATTCGGCGCGGCGGCGGTGGCATGCGCGGGAAGCTCGGCAACCGGCAGGTAGGTTTGACGCGCGTCTTGTCCGTTGGCCGCGCCCATACCCATCGACATCATCAGAAGGACGGCCTCGAGACGGTGGAACCTGTTCATGGCAATCTCCCTGCTTTCGGGTCGTCACGGCCGGGCACTTCTTCTATAGGTCCGGCCTTGCTGTGGTTTCTCTATGTATCGACTACCAATATATAGATCTTCTATAGTATTGTCAAGAGCGAGCCAGGGACATGAATCCAGCATGGGCAGGCGACGCCGATCCCATTATGATTGCGATGGTTACGCATTGATTCTGGCAAGACGGGTCGCGCGGATCCATTCGGCGGCGGGGCACGCTGGATCGCGGACAGGGAGATGGCGACCATGCGGGTGGGCCTGGCACTGGGCGGTGGCGGCGTGCGCGGTCTGGCGCACGTGCTGGCTCTGGAGACGATGGATGCCTGTGGCATCAGGCCGACCCATCTCGCGGGCACGAGCATGGGGGCCATCATCGGGGCGCTGTATGCCTCGGGCCGATCGGGGCAGGCGATTCGCGAGATGGTCGCGCAGCACATCGTCAGCCGGGGCGACAGTCTCAGGGAGAAGCTTCGCAAGAAGGCCGATCTCGTCCGGTGGCTCAGCACCTTGCGCCCGGCCTGGGGACGGAAGGGGCTTCTCAGCGCCGACCACTTCCTGCACTACCTGCTCGAAGAGATCCGCGTGAGCGCGTTCGAGGAGCTGCAGATTCCCATGAAGGTCGTGGCCACCGACTTCTACCGCGGCGAACCGGTGGTCTTTGGCAGCGGCGACCTGTTGACCGCGATCCGCGCCAGCATGACGCTGCCCGGCATCTTCGTTCCGGTGGAGCACGACGGAAAGGTCCTCGTCGACGGCGGGGTCGTCAACAATCTGCCCCATGATCTGCTGCCGGACGATTGTGACGTCACGATCGCGGTCGACGTCGCGCCCACCCGGGAGCCGGGCGAGACCGATCCGCCGAACGTGATCGAGGCCATTCTGGGCATGTTCGACATCCTGGTGGAGCGGGCGACGGAGGAGAGACTGCGCGCGCATCGGCCGACGATCTACATCCGGCCCAGATTGATCGACATCCCCACGCTCGATTTCGAGAAGATCGAAGAGGTTTGGGAGCAGTCGCGTCCGGCGATGGAGACGCTCAGGAAGGAGCTGGGGACGATCTCGTCCCGGGGCGCTGGCGTTGACTGAGGTGGGGCCGCGGCCGTGGGCCGTGAGACCTGGAGATCGGGAACCTGGAGATCGGGAACCTGGAGACCGGGAACGCGGTCCGGATCGCGGCGGCTACTTGATGTACCCCAGGTCCTTCAGATTGCGAAGCTGATCCTTGTCCACGGCGATTCCGTCCGGGCTCATGCCGTCGGGCCCCATGCCATCCGGAGTCATGCCATCCGGGCTCATGCCGTCGGGCCCCATGCCGTCCGGCCCCATCACGTCGGGGCTCATCTGTACGGGGTTCTTCTCCAGGATGCGAATCAGCCCCCGTTGACGCAGCCAGGAAGTCAGCAGGGGGTCCGTGTCATGGATCGAATTTCGCTCGCCGGGATCGGCGGACAGGTCGTAGAGGTGGCTTTGCGAGGCACTGAAGATGTACTTGCGCTCGTCGGTGCGATAACCGAAGTGGGGCCCCTGGTCATCCGCCGCCACGGTGAAATACCAGCGGTCCTCCCACGCGACGTCTTCGCCCGTCACGAGGGGCCACAGACTGCGACCCTCGAACCGGTTGCCGGCGCACGGCAGATCGAACAGTTCCACGAGGGTCGGCGTCAGGTCGACGAGCCCCACGTGCCGCGAGACCACGCCACGCGGGAGCGAAGGATGGATGAACATCAGGGGCACGCGGATCATCTCGTCGAAGACGGTCGATACGTGCTTGAACTTCCCGTGTTCGAGAAACGCCTCGCCGTGGTCACCGGTGACGATGATCAGCGTATCATCCAACAAGCCGTGTCTCGTCAACGCATCGTAGACCTCTCCGAAGAGCGCATCCGCGTAGCGTGCGTTTTCTTTGTACTGGCCGAAGACCTCCTGCACCTCGGGATGACCGGCATCGGCGAACCCGTACTGGTATAGCCAGGTCAGGCGGGAGGGAAACTGCCCCAGCCGCGAGGAGCTGTCGCCGGTCAGGAAGCCCCTGTATTCCGCGGGCGGGTTGTAGGGCACATGGGGAGGGAGATAGTGCACGTAGAGCGCGACCGGTCCAGTGCCCTGGGCCATCTCCGCGATAGCCGTCATGACCGGCTGCTGATCCATGGTGGATGTTCTTGGCGAGGTGTCGCCTTCGGCCACGTTGGGCCAGATGAAATGCTCTTCGCCGAAAGAGATGGTGAGCCCGAAGCTCGCCTTGAGGTAGTCGTTCCCGGCGATGTTGATGGTGCGATAACCGGCGGAATCGAAAGCCGCTGCCAGGTCGAAGCCCGCCTCCCGAATGACGGGTGAGGGACCGCCGCTGAGCGGATGCTCGGGACGCAGCTTGTTCGAATAGGGGTTCTCACCGGTGAAGTATGAATAGACGCTCGTCGGCGTGTAGGAAGCCGCCGCCGTTACGTTGTCGAACACCAGCGCCTGGTCGGCCAGCCGATTGAGGTTGGGGGTCAGATCCTGGCGATCGCCGCCGGATGCAAGCATGTCGCTGCGCAGTGCGTCGAGGACGACGAACACCAGATGTTTGAATTCGGGTTGGGGACGATCGGTGTATGTGTACTGCGGTTGGCGTTCGAGACCGTTCAAGCGGAGCGTGCTCCAGGCGCATTCTCCGCCGGTCACGGTCAAACGGAGCTGTCCGATCTCGTCCTTGTCGACCGGAAGGGTGAAGCGGTCGCGGAACTCGCCGCGAACGGTTGTGATCTCTTTCCAAGCAGGAGCGCTTTCGGTGCGGAACTCGAGCATCACCGGGTTCTGCTCTCCGGCCGTGGATCCGGCGATCTCGAGATTCGCGCCGCGCACCAGCTTGAACGTGTACTCCATGAGGCTCGGGCCACGTTGTCGCAGAAGGCCTTCCGGGAGGGAGTGAGCACAGACGGGTCCCTGCACGCCGGGGTCGTCGGGATTCTCGGCCTCCACGAGCCGGATGCTCCCGAAGTAGGCGGCGACGCGCGGGAAGACGGTGTTGCTGACGACCGGGGTTGGGAAGTCCGGGTTGGGGCGGACCGCTCGGAATGCGAACCGTACTCGGTTCTCACCCGGGGTGAGCAACGCCGGCGGCAGCTCCAGGGCGACGACGACGAGCGGCTGGGTCTCTGCGTCCAGCGTCCACGTCGTCAGGAGATGCTCGCCGATGTAGGCCGAAACCTCCTGTGACTCAGGGGCTTTCTGCGGACCGCGCAGGGAGAGATCGAACGCCAGACGCTTGGGCGACACATTCACGACGGTGAAGGCGAGCACGGCCTCCTGGGCAATGGCGGGCATCCACTGCCTGCGGTCATGGAAGACCGGATCGGCCCATCCGGATGGGAAGCGCAGCGCCCGCTCGCTGCCCTGCAGGGCGAAGGTGCGGGTCTCGGGTGATCTCGCCGCCGTTTGATAGACGGCGATCAGGTCGATCGTCTCGAGGTCGGCCGGCGTGGGCTCCGATGCGCAAGAAGCCAGCACGAGGAGCGCCATCAGGGGCCAGGCTCCCGTGCGGGACCGGCCGGCGACTTTCCGTGCGAGAATCGACGGAACGAGATGCATGATCCAGTTGTCCTCATGTGCGCCCTGGCGGCATGAGCGAACCTGCTCCGGGCGAAGCCGGAGCGCCATCCGGGCCAGGCCGGAGCACCCGGGTTGCCGAAGCGCCACCCGGGCCAGGCCGGAGCACCCGGGTTGCCGGAGCGCCATCCGGGCCAGGCCGGAGCACCCGGGTTGCCGGAGCGCCATCCGCAAGCCGGCTCGTTCGTTATCAGATCCATGAGACTAGCATACAGGCGGGGCAACCCACAGGACATTCGGGGTGAGGCGACCGGCGCGTCGACACCCGAGTCGATCCGAAGCCCCTTGGCGCATGCTCCTCGCGCAGGCTGGACGGGAACATGGAGGGGATTCCGCGCGTGGACTCTCAGGGGGCGAGTCGATATGCTTGCTCGACCACCGCCCACTTGCCCAAAGGAGCGCGCGATGTCGCTGGGATGGAAAGGTCCTGACACAACCGGCACGGGCGGGCCCCCGCCCCGCGGGCTGCGCCGGGCCGCGCATGGGAGAGCGCTCATGACAGCGCTGCTGTCAGTGCTGGGCGTCGCGGTCCTGCTTCCCGCCGGCGCCCCGGTTCGGGCGCAGATCCAGGCCGAGACATTCGTGCTGGGGGATCTGCGGATCCCGCCCCCCACCGGGTATGTGAACGACTTCGCGGATGCCTTCACCCGCGCGCAGCGGAGCGAGCTCGAGCAGATCTGTCGCGCCATCGACCGACAGACGGGCGCGCAGATCGCCGTGGCCCTCGTGCCCGGGATGCAAGGGGAAGTGCCCGCGGATGTCAAGACGCGCCTGTACGAGACCTGGGGCGTCGGGCGCAAGGGGGAGGACCGCGGTCTGCTGATCCTGCACGCCCTCGAGGAGCGGCGCATCGAGGTCGAGGTGGGCTACGGTCTCGAGCCCATCCTCAACGATGCGCGCGTGGGCCGCATCCTCGACCAGTACATGGTGCCGGCCCTACGCGACGACCGGTTCTTCGAAGCCTACCGGGCGGGCTTGCGTGCATTCGGCGAGGTCATCGCGACCGATCCGGACGCGCGCCCCGGATCCGACGCCTATCGAACTCGCTCGGGCTCCGGCGGACGCACTCGCGCGCCCAGATCCGGCGACGGGGGGTTCCCCTGGGGAGCGCTGCTCCTGGCGCCGGTCTTCCTGTACCTCCTGATCCGGCACCCGCGCCTGCTTTTCTTCATGATGCTGATGGGCATGGGTGGTGGACGCCGGGGCGGCGGCATCGGCGGCGGCGGTTTCGGCGGCGGGTTCGGAGGATTCGGCGGAGGCATGAGCGGCGGTGGGGGCGCCGGGAGATCGTACTAGCGCTCACGGACCGGCGACCCTCCCGGCAGACAGACGGATGAATTGAGAGAGGAGTGTGAACACGGTGGCGAAGAGTCCCGAGGAGATCTGCTCCGAGTTCGTAGGCGAGATGAAGGATTGCTGGGGTTCGGATCTGGTGTCGGTCGTGCTCTACGGCAGTGCGGCCCGCCAGGATTACGTGCCGGGACGCTCGGGGATCGATTTCCTGGTCCTCGTGCGCGACATCGATCCGCGCAAGCTGCTCGGGCTGCAGTCGCGCGTGAAGCGCTGGCGCAAGGAGCGCATCTCGCTGCCGGTCCTGATGCGGCCCGAGATGATCCAAACGGCGCTCGACTCCTATCCGCTGGAGTTCCTGACCATGCAGGCAGGGTACCGGGTGCTGTTTGGCGATGATCCTCTGGCCAGGTTGGAGATCGAGCGCGAGGCCGTGCGCTTGCAGTGCGAGCGCGAGCTGCGCGGAAAGCTGCTCCACCTGCGCGCCGGGGTGATCGACTGCGAGGGGAAGCGGGACCGCATGGCCGATCTGGTGCGCGCCACGCTGCCGGCGATGAGCGCGATCCTGCAGGGGTTGCTCTACCTGGCGCGCCGCTCGCATGCCCTCACAGGGATCGAGCTGCAGGATGCCGCGCGCGACGCGTTCGATCTGGACACGGGACTGTTTCACGATCTCTATCGTCTCAAGCTGGAGAAGAAGCCGCCCGCGCAGGATGCGCTGGAGCAGCTTCTCATGCGCTACCTGCGCGAGCTGGAGCGCCTGGTGGAGTGGGCCGATGCTGGAGGCATCAAGGAGGCACAAGCATGAGGAAGTCGACCCTGATCGGTTTCGTGATCTTGGCGCTGATCGTGGTCATCGCCATCGGCGTGTTGTCGACCATCATTGGAACGCGCAACCGGATGGTGATGCTCGAGGAAGACGTCCGCGCTCAGTGGGCCCAGGTGGAGAATGCGCTTCAGCGCCGCAACGATCTGATTCCGAACCTGGTGGAAACGGTCAAGGGCTTCGCGAGTCAGGAGCGCGAGGTGTTCGTGCAGGTGACCGAGGCGCGCGCCAAGGTCGGCGGGGCGAACACGATCCCGGAGAAGATGGAGGCCAGCAACCAGCTCTCCGCCGCGCTCGGCCGTCTGCTGCTCGTGCAGGAGCGCTATCCGGAGCTCAAGTCCAATCAGAACTTCATGGCCCTCCAGGATGAACTGGCCGGCACCGAGAACCGGATCGCGCAGGAGCGGCGTCGCTACAACGAGCAGGTGGCGGCCTACAACAAGGCCATTCGGGTCTTCCCCGGCAACCTGGTGGCCGGCTTCTTCGGCTTCGAGCGCGCCGAGCTGTTCGAGGCGCCACCCGAGGCCCAGGCCGTGCCGCGCGTCAACTTCACCGACGACACCGATTGACGGGGGGCCGATGCGCGCGGCCGATCGCGAGGATGGCGCCGGGGGGGGGTCCGCGGGCTCGGGCCGTGAGGGGTTGCACCGATCCGACGGGGCCGGGGAGATTGTGTTATCCGCGCGGGATATCGCGGCCGGATACGAACGGTACGAGGTGTTTCGGGGCGTTTCACTCGATCTTCCCGGCGGCAGCCTGACGGCGCTGGTCGGGCCCAACGGGAGCGGTAAGACGACGCTCCTGCACTGCGCGTGTGGCCTCCATCCCCTTTCGGCAGGGGAAGTTACCCTGGAAGGTATCCCCCTGGGGCAGCGATCTCGGAGAGACATTGCGCGCCGCTTGGCGCTGGTGGCCCAGTTCGCCGAGGTGGACGTCAACCTGACCGTGGAGGAGACGGTCGCACTGGGTCGCTATCCGCATATCGGCCCTATCGGCGCGTTCTCCGAGTCGGATAACGCCGCGGTCCAGCGGGCCCTCGCGGAGATGGACTTGGAGGGCCTGCGAAGCCGGCCCCTGCAGACGCTGAGCGGGGGCGAGCGCCAGCGGGTGCATCTGGCGCGCGCCTTGGCGCAGCAGACGCGCATCCTCCTGCTCGATGAGCCGGTCGCCAGCCTGGACCTGCACTACCAGCAGGACACCTATGGGCGGCTGCGCGAGCTGGCCCACCGGCGCGGCCTGGCGGTCCTGGTCGCCGACCATCATCTCAACTTGGTGGCCGCCACCTGTGATCGGGTTCTCGTGTTGCACCAGGGGGGGATCGTGGCCAGTGGATCGCCGCGAGAGATCATCACCGAGGAGATGATCGGGCGCGTCTTCGGGGCGCGGATGGTCGTGCAGCCTGACGAGGAGGGACGGCCCCAGTGCCAGTGGGTGTTCTAGGATGGGCCGGATGGCGGCGCGTGGTCGCTTTCGAGGCGCGCGGCGGGCGGCGGGCACGGGAGACGCGCCGTGCACGGGCGAGGCGCAGTGCATCGTGCCGGCGGCGCGTGGTCATGCTGCTCCTCCCGGCGATGCTTCTCCTTGCGATAGTCCTCCTTGTGATAGCCCACCTTGCGCTGCTCGGGCTCTCGGTGGCGGGTGCATCGGTCGCCGGAGCCCAAACGTCGTTGTCGCCGCCGTCGCGGCCGCAGCAGCCGCCGTCGTTTTCGTCGCCGTCGTCGCCACCGCCGCCGTCGTCGCGGCCGCAGCCGCCGCCGTCGTTTTCGTCGCCGTCGTCGCCACCGTCGCCGCCGTCGCGGCCGCAGCAGCCGCCGATCAAGCCGCGGGTCTTCGAAGACGTACTGGGCCACCGGATTCAGTGGCGGACGCCGCCCGAGCGGATCGTCTCGCTCTCGCCGAATCTGACCGAGATCCTCTTTGCCATTGGATGCGACACGACTGTCGTCGTGGGGGTGACGCGCTACTGCACCTATCCGCCCATCGTCGAAGCGCTGCCCGACGTGGGCGGGGTCGCCGATCCGAGCCTGGAGGCCGTCGCGGCACTGCAACCCGATCTCGTCGTGGCCACCCGCGGGAATCCGCTCGAGTTCATGGAGTCGCTGATCGGGCTGGGCATCTCCGTCTATGCCGTGGAGACCCGCGGTGATCTGGATCGGATCTTCGGTCTGATCTACGAGATCGGCGAGGTCACCGGCCGCACCGACGGCGCCGCGGCGCTGGTCGACAGCCTGCGCGGGCGGGTCGCGCTGGTCCGATCGCATGTGAAGGGCTTGCGAGCCGAGGAGCGTCCCATGGTCTACATGGGCGAGCTGGACGGCTCGCACTGGACCGCCGGGCCCGGCTCCTACGTGCAGGGCATGATCGAGGCGGCCGGAGGGCGGAACGTGGGTGCGGTGGCCCCATCGGCCTGGAGCGCGCTCTCGCTGGAGATGATCGTGGCCCGGCGCCCCGAGGTGTGGCTGGGCGCCTACGGGCCGTACTCGGGAGGCGACGAGGCGACGGTCCGTGCGCGTGCCCTCGAGATCCTGCGCACGCATGAGGCCTGGCAGCAGACCCCGCTGGGACGCCACCCACGCATCCTGCTCGTCCACGAAGATCGCCTGCAGCGTCCCGGTCCGCGCGTCTACGGCGTGATCGAGGAGCTGACGCGCTTTCTCCACCCGGAGCGCTGGGTGCAAGAGGAGGGCGCGGCCGAACGATGAGACGGGTGGATCCCAACGAACCGCGATCGGCAGGAGGCCCCGAGGGTCGCTCGGGCCAACGGACCCGGCGATCGGCCTGGATCTGGGTGCCGCTGCTCGTCCTGGCGCTGCTGCTCTCCATGTTGGCCTCGCTCGGAATGGGCAGCACGGCGGTCGGGCTCGGGACGGGGATCCACGTGGTCCTCGAAGCGCTGCGGGGCAGCACCGAATCTCCGGAAGCGGGCATCGTCTTGTCGATCCGCCTTCCGCGCACCGTCTTGGCGGTCATGGTGGGCGTGCTGCTGGCCGTGTCGGGCGTCATCATGCAGGCCTTCTTCCGCAACGTGATGGCCGGGCCGTATCTGGTGGGCGTGAGCGCCGGCGCCGCGCTGGGAGCGGTGCTGGCGATGCTCTTGGGCTGGAGCTTCGCAGTCGGCATCTTCTCGACCGTCCCCCTGAGCGCCTTCCTGTTCGCTCTGGGCACCGTCGTGCTGATCTACGGGCTCAATCGGCGGCGCGGAAAGCTGCACACCGAAGGGCTGCTGCTGTCGGGGATCGCCCTGTCGGCGGCGATCTCGGCCCTGGTGTCGGTGTTGCTGGTCATGAGTCGTAGCGCCATCCAGCAAGTGCTCTTCTGGCTGCTGGGCAGTCTCGGCGCGGCGCGGTGGGCGCACGTGGAGCTGCTCGTGCCCTACGCGATCGTCGGCCTGGGCGTGGCCTGGTTCCTGGCGCGTGACATGGATCTGTTGATCTGGGGCGATACGGCTGGCGCGTCGCTGGGCGTCCACGTCGAGCGCAGCCGGGCCCTGCTTCTGGGGGCGGCATCGCTCATGACCGCGGCGGCGGTTGCGGTCTGTGGGGTCGTGGGCTTCGTTGGGCTCCTGGTGCCCCACATGGCGCGGTTCTTGGTTGGCGCGCTGCACCGGCGCCTGATTCTGGTGGCCGGCTTGCTCGGGGGACTGCTGCTGCTGTGGGCCGATGTTCTGGCGCGGACGGTCATGGCGCCGGCCGAGCTGCCCCTGGGCGCGATCACCGCCATTGTGGGTGCGCCCTTCCTGGTCTACCTTGTGGTGCGGCGGCGATCGAACCGCTGGTCACCCTAGACGTTGCACACACGCGCATCCGGAGCAGGCATTGTGGCGGTCCTCAAAATCGCATTCGTCGGGACGCATGGGGTGGGCAAGACCACGCTTTGCTACGAGCTGGCCGCCTATCTGAAGAAGCGTGAGGTGCGGGTCGACATGGTGCGCGAGGTCGCCCGCCGCTGCCCGCTGCCGATCAACCGCGAGACGACCCGCGACGCCCAGGCCTGGATCCTCCACGAGCAGATCGCCGATGAGATCCATCTAGCCAACCGCGAGGATGTCGTCATCTGCGACCGCAGCGTGCTGGACAACTACGCCTACCTGGTGCATCGACTTGGCCCCGACCCGGTGCTCGATCCCCTCGTGAAGGCGTGGATGCGCACCTACACCCACCTCTTCAAGGTGCCGATCGTTTCGCCCCCGGTGTTCGACGGCACGCGCGACACGAGCCGCGCCTTTCAGGAAGCGATCGACCGCGAGGTGGAAGGACTGGTCGAGCGACTGGGCGTGCCCGTCCATCGGCTGCCGTTCGAGGAGCGGCCACGTTGGATCGAGCGCATCGCCGAGCTGATGGGCGCGCTGCCCAAGCCGCCGCAGATGCGGCTGTTCGAGGGAGCTGGCGAGGGCTAGGGAAGGCCAGGGTGAGCGCGCGGTCGGGGACGGCTGGGGCAAATACCGCACGCAATAGAGTTGCTACAAACATAATTCTTTTTATTTGTTCAGATATAGAGTTTTTTGCCCCGGGTAGCGCCGGTCAAAACCGGCAGGGAGTAGCGGATGGGAGATC